>CAZIFB010000014.1:0-96055 GCA_964538915.1 uncultured candidatus Brocadiaceae bacterium
GGCGGCGGCCCGAGCACCGGTGGCCCGTCCGGCCCGGGCGGCGGTGCTGGCGGCCCGAAGACGGGTGGTCGCGGCGCGCAGCTCGACGACGACCTGACCCAGTGGAACTTCTGGTGGGAGTTCAACAAGGACCCGTTCATCCGCCTGAAGGACGCCGTGCAGTCCGGCGGCACGGTCACGGGCTCCGACGACTTCTATCTCGGCAATCGTCGCTCCGAGGCGAAGAACTCGCTGCGTCCGACCGACGAACAGATCACCGGTGAGATCCTGCCCGCCCTGAAGAAGGCGATCGACTCGACCGACCAGCGCGACATGCAGTCGTCGTGCATGGTCGCGATGGCGAAGATCGGCAAGGACCACCCCGATTTCAGCCTCATCAGCATCTTCAAGCCTCGCCTGAAGCGGCCCGACCAGGAGATCCGCGAGACGGCGGCGCTGTCGATCGGCATCGCGGCGATCGCCTCCGACAAGGAAAAGGAAGTCCAGCTGCTGACGGGCCTCGCGCTCGACAACGAAGACGGGCGCAAGGAAGCCGGCGGCGGGATCGACAACCGCACCCGCTCGTTCGCGTGCTACGGCCTCGGGCTCATCGCCTACCGCCACGACAACGTGGAACTCAAGGCGAGCGTGCTGCAGGCGATGAAGCAGCTTCTCAACGACAAGAAGATCGGCGACCGCAACATCAAGGTCGCGGCGATCAACGCCATCAGCCTCCTCAACATCGGCACCTCCTCCGACGCCGAGAAGACTCTCATGGCGGACGCCCTCAAGGCGCTCGAGGACTACTACATGCAGAGCCTCGGCGCGGGCGAGCAGCTGATCCAGTCCCACTGCCCGCCGGCGATTGCGAAGCTGCTCGGCCGTGAGGGCGGCGACGAGAGCGAACGCTTCAAGACCCTGTTCGCGGACGACCTGCAGGGCAAGGGCAAGATCAAGCGCTCGAGCGACCAGATCTACCAGTCCTGCGTGGTCGCACTCGGCCAGATGGTGGCGCCGAACGACGAGAAGGACGAGAAGAAGAACCCGGACGCGAAGTACAGCAAGCTGCTGCTCGACACCTTCCACGACCACAAGGACGTGCAGACTCGCAACTTCGCGGCCCTCGCCCTCGGCCAGGTCGGCGGCAAGCTGAACCGCGACACGCTCCTGATCGAGTTCAAGCGGGCCAAGGCGGTCGAGAAGCCGTGGTGCGCCCTCGGCCTCGGCGTCTACGCGTTCAACCGCGCCGAACACGCGAAGAACACCAACACCACTCCCGAGCCCGAGACGACCATCAGCGAATACCTGCTGGACGCGATCAAGTCGGAGAAGAACCCGACGGTCATCGGCGCCCTCGGCATCTCGCTCGGACTCGCGCAGGCGAAGGACGCCGCCGACTTCATGCGCGACCTGATGCTGTCGAGCATCGCGAAGGAGACGATGTGCGGCTACCTCTGCATCGGCCTCGCGCTGATGAACGACACCCGGTCGACCGAGTCGATCCGCGGCCTGGTGCCCCAGTCGGTCCGTCGCTACGACCTGCTGCCGCAGGCGGCGATCGCGCTCGGCAAGCTCGGCGACAAGACCGTCGCCGAAGAACTGCAGAAGCTGATGACGGACGGTGAGCCCAACCTCGCGAAGCTCTCCGCGATCGCGTCGGCGCTCGGCTTCATCGGCGACAGCCGCACGATCTCGCCGCTCAAGAAGATGCTCTTCGACGAGAAGCTCGGCCACCTGTCGCGCGCCTTCGCTGCGGTCGCGCTCGGCGGCATCGCCGACAAGGAGTCGCTGCCGTGGAACAGCAAGATCGGCACGAACATCAACTACCGTGCGTCGGTCGAAACGCTGACGAACCAGAACACGGGCATCCTCGACATCCTGTGATCGAGATGCGGCGGTGATCTGGCGAGGCCAGACGTCGCGCAAACCGGGGCTCCCGAGCGTTCTCGCTCGGGAGCCCCGGTCGTTTCACGACCAGCGGCGGACGACGAGGACGCCCGTCGCGAACGCCAGCAGCAACGCCACCTCGAGCCAGGCCGCGCGTGCGGCCACGTCGGCGGCCCGCTGCACGGGCAGCGCCTCCTCCGTCACCGTGCGGAGCTTCGAGGCGACGCGATCGCGAGCCGCCTGGTCCGGGGTGAGCCGCTGTGCCGCTTCGTACTCGAGCGCCGCGGCGTGCAAGTGGCGCAACGACCACCTCGCGTCACCGGCGATCTCGCGCAGGTAGGCCGACTCCGCACGACTGGTGCGCACTGCGGCAAGCACGGCACCCCAGTCGCGAAGGGTCGCAGCGGGGAACGCAGCCGCCTCCGCGGCAACGGCGTCCCGATCGCCGTCACAGACGACGAGCGTGCATGGATCGCGCCTTTCCACGTAGCTCGCCAGCAGCAGGCGATCCAGCACCGGGCGGTCGTCGACGAGGACTTCCGTCGCCCCTTCGAACCGCGCCCAAGCGGCGGGTTGAGCCGCGAACGAAACGACACGGCGCCACTGCTGCAGATCGTCTGCGGAGAGCCGCTCCCCGCCGAACACGAATCCCGTCAGTCGTTCGGGAGCCAGCGGCCGACCGCGGCGTGCCGCGAGCAGGAAGTTGCGGGACGACGGTACGGGCAACGCCATGGACTCGCCGAAGACCGATGCCAGCGTCTCCCCGATCGCGCGCAACACCGGATCGTCGCGTTCGAGGGCTCCAACGTTGCACACGAGAACACCGCCGTCGACGAGGCGCTCCTTCGCCGCGGTGAAGAACTCGCGGCTCGCCAGGTGTGCGGGCACGTAGACCTGGTGCGCGTACGCGTCGACATGGATCACGTGCCACGAGCGCGCCGCCCGTTCGAGGAACACCCGCCCGTCGACCACGAAGGCGTCCCCTGGCGCCTTCTCGGCGCCGAAGAAGCGGTCCCCCAGTTCGCGGCACGCTGGGTCGATGTCGACGCCGTCGACAGCCGCCCCCGGATGGCAACCCGCGTAGACCGTACGAAGGGACCCCGCGGCGTCACCGATCGACAAGGCCCGCAGCCCTTCCGGTCGCGCACCGTCGCCCGCCAGGATCGGCCCGACCGCGTGCCAGTCGTAGTAGGCGCCGCCGGTGAGCGAGGAGCCCTCGACGTGGATCGAGTGGAACGAATCGAGCCCTTCGTTCACGACGAGCAGGGTGCGCGGCGCCCCGTCGGGCGGCGACTCACGCTGCACCTGGAGGAACTGCACGACGCTCTCCCGCTCGGCGACAAGTTGGCGACCAGGCGGCGCCGCGCGCAACGGACCATCGAGCCCGATGGCGGCCGAGATCCCGACGGCCAGAGCCGCGGCAGCGGCGGCCCCCGACGACCGTCGCGACACGGCGACCAGGACACCGGCCAGCACCAACGCGACACCCGCACCCACCATGGTCACGCGACAGCCGAACCCGGGCACGAGCCAGTGTGTCGCCGCGAAGGTCCCGACCAGGCTGCCGACCGTGCCGGCCGCACCCACGCCACCCGCAGCCCGTCCGACGTCCGTGCCGCGCCGCGTGAGCAGCGACACCAGGAGCGGCGACACCGCGCCGAGCAGCACCATCGGGGCCGCGAACAACACTCCCGTCGCGACGAACGATCCGCGCACGAGCGCGGGCATCGCGGCATCCAGCGGCAGGTCGGCCGGCAAGAGCCAGGCGCCGAGTGTCGGCGCCACGAAGGGGACTCCGCCGAAGACGGTGCCCGCGGCGATCAGCAGGCGCGAGGGCCACTTCGCGGCGTCCCGACGGCCGGCGAGGCGACCGCCCATCCAGGCTCCGACCGCGAGTGCGGCGAGGATCAGTCCGATGACGTTCGTCCAGACGTAGGCGCTGTCGCCGAAGTGGGGCGCAAGGATCCGGACGGCCGCGAGTTCGGTGACCATGCACGAGAACCCGGCGACGCCGGCCGCGGCGACGGAGCGCACGCGCCCTGCGCCCGCGCTCCCGGCGGCGGGCGCTGCGGCCGGCGCGGTCACTTCTTCTCGCCGTTCTCGGCGGCGGGCTTCGGCACCGTGCTCTTGAACTCGACCGGGAAGAGGAAGTCCCAGTCGCGGCGGCCGATCATGCGGTCCCGCATGTCGCGGAACGAACGCTTGCGCGTCTCGGGGACGGCCTTGTCGTTGATGACGACGGTGAACTCCTTGTCGAGGTCGACCAGATCGTCGTTCAGGAAGAGCACGAAGCTCTGCACACCACGCGACTTCACGACGATGCGGTTCGTGGCGCGCTCGGCTTCGACTTCGATCCGGGCGCGTGAGTCCACCGGGACGCCGAGCAGCGGGTCCGCGACGTCGATGCTCACCCAATAGGCCCGCTTGAAGCGGTCGTGGTTCGGCTCGATCACGACCTTGGGCGGCGACATCGTCCGGCGCTGCTTGCCCATCCACTCCTCGATCGCGCCGGCGGACGCCTTGTGCGGATACTCGTCCGTCGCATCGAGAACGGTCGTGGTGCCGGGAGAGACCGCGTCGAGGCGCTGCTTCAAGGCGTCGACCACCGCGCCGTTCTTGTCGGTCTTCAGCATCAGCACCGGCTTGCCGAACAGACTGCCGATGCGCAGGTCGTCGACCGCGACCGGATGCCGCAGCACGATGCCAGCGAACCGGTCGGGGAACATCGACAGGAACCGCAGGCCGAAGCCCGACGAGCCGCGACCGCAGTCGAGGAAGACGGCGTTGCGGTCGACGTTGAAGTTCATCGTCAGCTCCCGCATGCCGCTGAAGACCGCGCGGTTGCGACGCTCCTCCTCCGCCTCGTCGCCTTCGCGGCTGAAGTCGGGCATCGTGTCGAGTTCGAGCTCCGCGGGGAACGCGCACACGTGCACGATCGACGACGTGACGAGGTTGGTCTTGTCCCACACCGCGGCGAAGTAGTCCGCCGGCTTCGTCCAGGGCCCGGTGCCGTCGGCAGCCACGGTGCCCGGCATCACCATGACCGTGCGGTGCGCCTTGTCCGCCTTGTAGGCCTTCGGGAGGAAGACCGCGTACTCGGTGCCGTCGTCCTTGGCCTTCTCGGTCCGCAGCTGGCCGGTCGAGAACGACGGGGGCGCGACGACGAAGCAGTTGTCGAAGATGGCGCGCATGTCGACCATCGAGGCGACGAGGTTGCCCTTCTTCTCGAACTTCGCCCACTCCTTGTCGAACTCGTCGCGCGCCTTGTCGCGAGCGCGCCCGGTCTTCTCGCGGGGCCTCACACCGGTCGCGGCGTCGAACGCCTCGGTCGCGTCGATGTACTTGACGAGCTTGGCGCGGAGCGCCTCCTGCTCGGCCGGCGCCAGCAACGGCGCCTTGCCCCCGGAATTCGGGTCCTGACCCGTGGCAGGCGCGCCGCCCTGCGGCAACACGAAGGTGAGCGGGGCGAGCACGAGCGAGACCAGTACGGGCATCGGATCCTCGGTTCAGGAACGGACGGCGCGCGGACACCGCGCGGCATCAGGGGGCATGAGGAGGTTATCGGGAGGAAGCGAACGGAGCCACCGGGCCACGAGCGCCCGGCAACGACCGCCGCCGGCCGCCGCTCACGCGAGGACCACCGACTGGTCGCCGGTGGTCACTTCGCCGAGCGCAAAGGCCTCTTCGCCGAGCTCTCGCAGACTTTGTGTCACCACCGCGACGTGCTGCGGCCGCACGAACAGCACCATGCCGACCCCCATGTTGAGCACGCGGTAGGCCTCTGCGGCGGACACGGATCCGCGCTTCACGATCAGCTCGCAGATGGGCAGCGGCGGGATCTTCGCCGTGTCGATCCGGACGCCGGTGCCCTTCGGCAGGACCCGCGGCACGTTGTCGGGCAGGCCGCCGCCCGTGATGTGCGCCATGCCCGTCAACTGGCCGCGCTGAACGAGCGGCAGGCACTGGCGCAGGTAGCTCCGGTGCACGGCGAGCAACGCCTCCGCCACGGACTTGCCCTGAAGTTCCGGCGGACGATCGCCGAGCTGCAGCCCGGCATCCTGGAAGATCACGCGGCGCGCCAGCGAGTAGCCATTGGTGTGCAGCCCGGAACTCCGCAGTCCGAGCAGCTTGTCGCCGACCTGGATGCGCGAGCCGTCGAGCAGCTGCTCGCGCGGCACGCATCCGACGATCGTGCCGGCGACGTCGACTTCGCCGTCGCGGTAGACGCCGGGCATCTCCGCGGTCTCGCCGCCGATGAGCGCGCAACCGTTCTCCCGGCACGCGGCAGCGAGACCGTCGATGATCTGCTGGACGAGGCTCGGCTGCATCGGCGACATCGCGATGTAGTCGAGGAAGAAGAGCGGCCGCGCACCCTGCACGAGGATGTCGTTCACGCAGTGGTTGACGAGGTCCTCGCCGACGCTCCCCATGCGGCCGTGCTGGCGCGCGATCATCACCTTCGTGCCGACGCCGTCGGTCGACGCCACGAGGAGGTTGCCACCGGCGCCCGCGGCCACCGGGTCGAAGAGGCCGCCGAACATCCCGACGTCGCCGACGACGCCCTTCGTGTAGGTGGAACGGATCGCCGCCGCGGCGCCGGACACCGCTGCGTACTTCTTGTCGATGTCGACGCCCGCGCGCTGGTACGCGGAGGAAGGCTCAGTCACGTCTCTGCTCCGAACAGGCGACGCGTCACCGCGTCGCCGAAGGGTCTCATGGCACGCGAACGGCACGTCCGTCGCGGCGGGCGGATCATCGGGTCGCCTGGCAACGCCGGCAACAACTGCTTCCGGTTGCTTTCGCGCACTCTCCGTCGATGATCCTCGTGTGTCGAGACGGCGCGTGGCGATCCTCGGTTGCACCGGTTCGGTGGGCGGACAAGCCCTCGACGTGGTCGCCGAACACGGGGCGCGCTTCGAATGCGGTCTGCTCGCCGCCCACCGCAGCGCCGACGCACTCCTGCGCGCCGCGACCCGGCACCGCCCGGCTGCCGCCTGCCTCACCGGATGCGACGCCGCACCTCCAGGGCTACCCGCCGGCACGCGCTTCCACGCCGGGCCCGACGGCCTGCTCGCGGCGCTCGACGAGACCGCGCCCGACGTCGTGTTGAACGCGATCACCGGGGCCGCGGGTCTCGCGGCCTCCGAGTGGACCCTGCGAACGGGCCGCACGCTCGCGCTGGCGAACAAGGAGTCGCTCGTCGTGGCGGGCGAGCACCTGATGGCCCTCGCGGCGAAGAGCGGCGCCCGCATCCTGCCGGTCGACAGCGAACACTGCGCTGTGTTCCAGTGCCTCGACGGCGAGTCGCCTCGCGCAGTCCGTCGCATCTGGCTGACCGGATCGGGCGGCCCGTTCCGCAACCGCCCGCTCGACACCTTCGCGACGATCACCTCCGCCGAGGCATTGCGTCACCCGACGTGGAACATGGGTCCGCGCATCACGATCGGCAGCGCCACGATGATGAACAAGGCGTTCGAGGTCCTCGAAGCGCACTGGCTGTTCGGCCTGCCCGCCGAGGCCATCCAGGTGGTGATCCACCCGCAGAGCATCGTGCACTCGATGGTCGAGTTCGTGGACGGATCGATCCTCGCGCAGTGCGGCGTGCCCGACATGCGGGTGCCGATCCTCTTCTGTCTCGGCTACCCCGAACGCCTGCCCTCGGCCTTCCAGCCGTTCGATCCCGTTCGCTGGCGCAGCCTCGAGTTCCTGCCGTTCGACCCCGCTCGCTATCCCGCGGTCCCGCTCGCGTACGACGTGCTGCGGGCGGGCGGCGACAGCGGCGCCGTGCTGAACGCCGCCGACGAAGTCGCTACTGCCGCGTTCCTCGACGGTCGCATCCCGTTCCCGTCGATCACCGCGACGACCGCGACGATCCTCGCCGGGCGGAAGCCGCGCCGGATCGACTCGCTCCGCGACGTGTTCGATGCCGATGCGGAAGGGCGACGACTGGCCGAACACGCCATCGCTGCGGCCGCCTCCCCGCTCCCCACTCCCCGCACCGCTCCCTCCTGATGGCCTTCGGCAGCATCCTCCTCGCCGCGATCGGCATCGGCCTGCTGATCTTCGTCCACGAACTCGGCCACTTCCTCGCGGCACGAATGGCCGGCGTACACGTCGAGGTGTTCTCGCTCGGTTTCGGACCGCGCGTCGCAGGGTTCGTGTGGCGCGGCACCGACTTCCGCCTTTCGGCGGTGCCGTTCGGCGGATTCGTGATGGTCGCCGGGCAGGACCCGGGCGACCGGCGCTATCCGCGCGAACAGTCCCTCTGGTCCAAGTCGATCGGCCAGCGCGCTCTGTTCTGGTCGGGGGGCGTGGTCATGAACGCGCTGTTCGCCCTCGTCGCATTCCCGATCGTGTTCCGCGTCGGCGTGGACTTCACTGCCCCGGTGATCGGCAGCGTCGCTGTCGGGGGCGCCGCGTGGGAAGCGGATCTCCAGGCCGGCGAGCGCATCCTGTCGGTCAACGGCAAGGCGATGTACTCCTTCGAGACCCTCGCGACCGAGCTCGCGCTGGTCGGCAACCGCGCCGCCGTTCTCGGAGTCCGGGACGCTGGGGGCAAGGAGCGCCTCGTAACCGTCGTCCCCCACTACGACGCGGATTCGGGCCTCTACGGCCTCGGGATCCAGAGCGCCGTCGATCCGGCCTTGCCGCAACTTCTCGTCGGGACCGACAGCCCCACGTTCGCGGCCGGCCTCCGGACCGGGGACGTGCTGGAGGAGTGTGCGGGGCGCCCACCCCACGACCTCCTCACGCATCCGCTGCAGCAGGAACCGACGGTGGTCCGCGTGCGCCGCGGCGACGCGACGGTCGAGGCCACGGTGATGCCCCGGATGAGCGACGAAGGGCAGCCGTTGCGCATCGGAGTCACAGGGCTGCCCCGCCGAATCGAAGGCTTGCGCGGCGCCCATCCGCTCGTCCAGCGCCTCGGACTGCGACGCGGTGACACCGTGCTGGCCATCGACGACCGTCCGTTCACGACCGGAGAGCTCACCTCGTTCGGCTCCGGTCCCGACCGCACCCGCTGGCACGTGCAGCGCGACGGCAAGACCCTCGTACTCGAGGGTGCGACCGACGCGGCCGAGCGCGGGTCCCTCCGCGACCACGTCGCCCTCGGCAGGGACTCGGCGAGCCTGCTGCTAGATCCCGTCGACGGCGATCCCGCCGCGAACGCCGGCCTGCGCAGCGGCGACCGGGTGATCCGCATCGACGAGCGCAAGATCGACGACTGGGCAGACCTTGTTTCGGCCGTCGAAGGCGCCAACGAGCGACCGCTGCAGATGGTCGTACGCCGCCTTGCCGCCGGCGCCGCTGCCGATGCGCTCGCCGACCCGACCGCCGGGGAAACGATCACGCTCACCGTCACGCCGGCGAAGAAGGCAGTCCTCGACTTCGGCCTGAACCCGCAGTTCCGGACGCTGATGCAGGAAGTGAAGGCCGAGTCGTTCGGCGAAGCGATCCGCCTCGGCTTCGTGTGCTCGCTCGACCTCGTGAAGCAGCTCTACATGACGATGAAGCGGCTCTTCACCGGCGAAGTCGGCGCGAAGAACCTCGGCGGCATCATCCGCATCAGCCAGTTCAGCTACCAGGCGGCAGAACGCGGCGCGAGCTGGTTCTGGTTCTTCCTCGGATTGCTGAGCGTCAACCTCGCGTTCGTCAACCTGCTGCCCATTCCGGTGCTCGACGGCGGGTACCTGCTTTTTCTGCTGATCGAGAAGGTGAAGGGTTCGCCCGTGAGCACCCGCGTGCTCGGCTACAGCCAGGTCGTCGGTCTCGTGTTCGTGCTGCTGCTGGTGTTGTTCGTCACCTACAACGACATCCTGCGCCTGCTCTGACGTTGCCCGCACGGCGCGTTTCGCGTCGAATCGCCCTGTGCCCAACGTGATGCCCGTGCTGCGCCTCCTGCGCGTCGGCACGCTCTTCTCCCCCGCTGCGGACGTCGTCGCCTCCGCAGCCATCGCGCAGCTGCCGTGGTCGTCCGACGTCGGGCGTGCGGTCGCGGCGAGCGTGCTGCTCTACGCCGCCGGGATGGTGTGGAACGACGTCGCAGATCGTCGCGAGGACACGGTGCAGCGGCCGGAGCGACCACTTCCGCGCGGCGACCTGTCGTCCGCGTTCGCGATCGCGCTCGGCACCACACTGATCGCCGCCGGGGTCCTCCTCTCCCCTTGCATCGCGCACCACGGGCTCATCGCGGCACTGGTCCTCGCGTACGACTTCGGGGCGAAACGAACCGGCTGGCTCGGTCCGATCGTGATGGGCGCACTGCGCGGCCTGAACCTCTCCACCGCCCTCGCGATCGGCGGCGCATCGATCGCCGCGGAGCACCGGCACGCCCTGGTGGTAGCGGCCGTGTGTTACGGCGGCTACATCGTCGCCGTGACCATCCTCGGCATCTTCGAGGACACGCCGAACGTGCGCCCACGCGCCGTCGCCGCCGTGCAGACGGCACCTCCGCTGCTCGCGTTGTGCGGACTGTGGACCGTGCAGAACGGGCTGTGGCCGGCGCCGGCGATCGCGGCGCTCCCGGCGATCCTGTTCCTTCGCGGCAACTCTCGGCGGAAGAACTGGGATCGCGCCGCGATCCGGCGATCCATGACCTTCCTGCTGCTCGGCACGATGGCCTTCACGGCGCTCCTCGCGCTCGCGGCCGGGCGACCGATCGAAGCGGCGGCCATCGCCACCGTGATTCCGGCGGCGCGATGGATCTCGCGCCGCATCGCCCTCACGTGAGACGGGTCAGACCTTGTGTCCCATCGCACGCAGCCGCGTCTGCCAGGCAGCGCGCGCTTCGTCGCGAGACATCATGCCCTGCAGGACGAGCGACTTGAGGGCAGCCTTGAATCGCTCGAGTTCCGCGGACGGCGACGGCGCGGTGAGCGGCGACGGAGCCGCGCTGATCCGTGCGGTCTCCCGAGCGGCAACGGGCGGCGGCGCAGTGTCCGCCTCTTGCTCCTCGTCAGTGGACCGGTCGCCCTCGGCCTGGTCGTTCTGCTCGTCCACCACGGCGGCGACGAGGTGCTCCTCGATCGGCACCGACGGCGGCGTGGCCTCGGTCGTCCCGACTTCCTCGCGGAACTGGCGGCGCACTTCGTCGACGTCCGTCGCGAACGGGTCCTGGCCGATGTGCTTGTCGCCGACGTCCGCCGTTCCCTCCCAACGGAACTCGTCCAGCGAGTCGCCGACGATGTTGCCGATGCTCGGCTCGATGCGCGCTTCGGCGACCGGAGCGCGACGCTGGTTCATCGCGGTCAGGACGAACGAGTTCATGCGGGCCAGGGCGTCGATCAGGAACGCTTCCATCTCCTGCTCGACCCGGACGCCCGCCTGTTCCTGCGCGTCCCGTGCGACCTTCTCGACGATGTTCGCGGCCTGACGGGTCGCGTGCGCGAAGAAGTCGTGCACCTCACGGGTCAACTGCTGGTCGCGCACTTCGCGCGCTTCCACCTGCTCCAGCTCGCGCAAGGCCTTGTTCTCGTAGAGGACCGAACCGCTGCTCATGGGAGCGCGGGCCTGCTGGCGCTTCCGCTCCTTGCGGAAGTCGTCGAACTGATCGTGGCTTCGGATGGGCATGATCTCCTTCCTTGGCAGCGCGAACGCCGCCACCTGCCCCTTATCGAGCCCGGTCCGCTCCGCCTTGACGATCGCGCTCGACCAATTCCCGCAGGAGGATCAGGGCGGCCGGACGGTCCATTGCCGCCGGCGCTTCGTCCGCCGCTTCGTGCACCGCCCGGATCAGCGCGCCGATGCGAGGACCCGATGGCACGCCGAGTTCCAGCACGTCCGCACCGGTGACGAGCGGCTCCGTCTCCGGCGGCAACGCTGCGAACCTGGCCTGGGCGAAGTCCCAGGACGAGAGATCGGCATGGCAGCCGAGGCAGTCCGCGCGGTGGAACGCGAGGTGTTTCGCGAAGTGAGGCGAGCGCATCCACCGCTCTGCGCGCCGAGGGCGCATCTTCGGCAACGCCGCGAACCGGATGTGGTCGCGGCAGATCTCCACCACCGCTTCGCGCAGCTCGCTCGGCGCGCGCAAACGACGGAGCACGTCGTCGGCCATCGACGCCGACAGCGTGTCGTGCCCGTCGAACCGGATGCGATCCTCGGCCTGGCGCCACGTCGGCGGCTTGCCGACGTCGTGCAGCACCGCACTCCACGAGAGCACCGCGTCACCCTCGGGAACGTGGCCGAGCACGAGGCAGACGTGCGTCAGCACGTCGCCTTCCGGGTGGTACTCCGGCGGCTGCGTCACACCGTCCATGGCCGCCACCTCGGGCAACACGACCGCGGCGATCCCGAGCCGCACCAGCAGTTCGAGTGCGCGCCCGCGACCTCGACCTGTGAACGAATCCGTCAGTTCGGCGAACGTGCGCTCGGCAGACACGGTCGCGGCGCCTCCGGCCCGCGCACGCAGGGCCGCGCTCGTCGCGGCCTCGATCTCCAGGCCGCATCGCGCCGCGAAGCGGATCGCACGCAGGAGCCGCAGCGGATCCTCTTCGAAGCGCCGCCCGGCGTCACCGATGCACCGAAGTGAGCGTGCTTCCAGGTCGGCGAGCCCGCCGCACGGATCGAAGACTTCGCGCCGTCCGACGTCGAGGTAGAGCGCGTTCACCGTGAAGTCGCGGCGCACCGCGTCGATCGCCGGATCCGTCACGAACTCGACGGCGTCCGGCCGACGGCGATCGGCGTAGCCGCCGTCGCGGCGCAGAGTCGTCACGGAGATGGGCGCACCGATCGACGGGATCCGACACACGCCGAGCCGCGCGTCCCGTGCGTCGGCGTCCGGGAACGCACGCAGCACGCTCTGCGGCTCGAGGTCGGTGGCGACGTCGAAGTCCCGCGGTGCATCGCCGAGCAGGAGATCGCGCACCGTGCCGCCGACGAACCACGCTCGCCCGCCCGCCCGCTCGATGCCCTCGAGCACCGACGCGACCGGGTCCGGCACGGCTGGCTCGAGTTCGATCCTGGCAACACCCATGGTGGGCCAGGATACTGCCGCAATGTCGTCGTGGCGGCCGTCCCCGTTTCGCAACCCTGCGACGTGGTACCTCGTGCTCGGGATCGGACTGCTCGGCACGAGCCTGTGGGTGCCGTGGTTCACCGCGGAACGCACCGCGCGCATCGAACGCCGCGCGGACGGAATCGCCGAGGCGCTGATCGAAGCTGCGCGGGACTTCGGCGGATCCGCCGCACCCGACTCCGAGGTCCTCCACGCCCGCTTCCTTCGCATCGCCCTTCGCGACGGTCTCCATCTCCTCGACCTCGAAGTGCGCGACCCGTTGCCCGGCACCGTGCTGACCCTCGAGAGCAAGCACTACGCGTTCCATCTCGCCCCGTCGCCGGTCCCGGCGAACGTCGTCGTCGGCCGCGGCACCGTGCCTGCCCTCGAAGCGATGGCCTGGCCTCTGTCGGCCACGGGCCCTGGCCACTGCGCGTTCTTCCACCCGGACGACGCGCCGCGCGCCTACTCGCGCAATCTCGCGGCGAGCTACCGCGGGCTCGGCGACCGCCGCCCCACCCCGGGGCAGAGCCACCGGCGGCCGCACGGTCTGCTCGAGATCACGTCGTACTACCGCGGCTTCGACGACGAACGTTGGATCCTGTTCTGAACCCGCTCAGCGGCGGCGCGATGACGGCGGCGGACCGCCGCGTTCCGGGCGGTCACCGGAGGGGATCTTCTCGCGCAGTTCGGCCAGATCCTTCAGCAGTTCCGCCGGACCCGACCGGCGCACCAGCCCCTCGACCTCCGCGAAGAGCTCCAGCCTGAGGAAAGGCGGCCGTCCGTTGCGGCGCGCATCCGCGAACTGCCGGAGTCCCGCCACGACCCGGGCAGCCTCCGCCTTGGCGGCGTCGAGCTTGCCGGCATCCGCCAGCAGGTTCGCGAGCGACACCCGCGCCCGCAGCAGATCGATCGGATCACCCTTCATCCCGAGGCTGTCGCCGATCGCGAGCGCGAGCCGGAGTTCCCGCTCCGCTTCGTCGCGTCGAGCGGCCGCCGCGCCCCCCTCGCCGGCGCTGCCGCGAAGGAGCAGTCGACCGAGCGCCGCACCGCATCGCGCGCGCAGGATCTTGTACTCGGCGAACTCCGGCTGACGCTCCAGCAGCGCCACCGCGAGATCGCGTGCTTCCTGCACACGGGCGACCACGGATGCGGGTTCGTCGTCCCGGTCGGGGCCTGGCGGCCCCGGCCGCCGATCGTTGAGCAGCGCGTTGCACAACTCGATCGCGTACTGATCGACGTCGGGATGGTCGCGAACGAGCTGCCGGAAAATGGTGATCCCGGCCGTGCGGTCCGCGCGTCGCTCGGCTTCGCGTTCGCCATCGCGATCCCCGGGGCCGCCGCGCACGCGCCCGCCGACCAGGAGGCACCTGGCGCGCAGTGCCAGGTACTCGGGCTCAGCGGGACTCTGCTCCAGCAGGCCGGCCAGGATCGTCGACGCAGCCGCGAGTTCCTGCCGGCCCTCGCCGCGACCGCGGAGCGCCTCCCTCCCGCGCTCCGGTGGCCGCCGCCCCGGTTCCCCGGCCAGCAGTGCGTCGGCGAGCAGGAAGTGGGCTTCCGCGCGACGGAACCGGAGCGATCGGGCATCGGTCGTCGCATCCGCGCCGAGGAGTTCGAGCGCAGCGCGCAGCCGTTGTTCGGCCTCCACCGGCCGGCCGCGACGATGCTCGAGTTGGCCGTACGCGAGCAGGACGTCGGCGACCTCGACCTTCGTGTCGCGTTCCGTGATCTCACGGAAGCGCTCGAGGGCCTTGTCGTATCCCGCCGCTGCTTCGTCGAGGTTGCCGAGCCGCGCCTGGATCACACCGACGCGACGATGGGCGCGCGCGGTCTCGAGTCGAAGGGACTGGTTGTTGTCGTTCTCCGAGGCGAAACGGTCGAAGTGTGCGAGCATCGTCTGCAGCAACGACATGTCGCGAGGATCGACCGGGCGCGCGAGCACGGTCTGTTCCCCGGTGTCCTGCTCCTCCCCGAACGCCTGCGCCGGGTCGCGGCCGACCAGCTGGTCGAAGAAGACCGCGAACGTGCTGCGCATCAGCTCGAGGTTCCGCTCCTTCTCCCGCGAGCGATTCTGCGCCTCGGCAGTCGCCGCCTGTTCCCGTCCGAGCGCATCGGCAGCCACCGCGTACGCGACCCAGCCCGTCACCGCGGCTCCGATCACCGCGACGATCGTGCTCGCCGCCAGCGCCGCCATTCCGCGGTTCCGCCGGCACCACCGCAGCAGCAGCTGCGGACCCGAGTGACGCCGCGCGGAGATGGGGCGATCGGAGAGGAACGCATCGAGGTCCGCGGCGAACGCCTGGGCATCCGGGTACCGGTCGGCCGGGTCGCGGGCGATCGCGCGCTCGATCACGATCGCGAGGTCCTCCGGCACGTCGGGTGCGGCCTTCGCGAGGGGCGTCGGCGGCGAGGTACGGATCCGCTCCATGAGTTCGCTGCGCGTTCGCGCTGCGAACGCGTGCCGCAGCACGAACAGTTCGTAGAGCGTGATGCCGAGCGCGTACACCTCGCTGCGGACGTCGTACAGGCCAGCGAACTGCTCCGGCGCCATGTATTGCAGCGTGCCGAGCAGGTCGCCCGAGTGCGTCAGTCCCTCGGCCTCCAGCGCCTTCGCGAGACCGAAGTCGGTCACCCACACGTGGTCGTCGCCCTCGACCAGCAGGTTGCCGGGCTTCACGTCGCGATGGAGCGTGCCCTGCGAGTGCGCGTGGTGCAGCGCGCTCGCGGCCTGGCGCCCGATTTCGGCAACCTGACGCGCACGATCCCGCCACGCCCCGCTCGTCGAGGGCGGAGTCCGCGACGCTGCCTGCCGCCACTGCTCGAGGCTCTCGCCGGCGATGAACTGCATCGCGTACCAGTGGTAGCCGTCCGTCTCGCCGCTGCCGAACACCGGCACGATGTTGCTGTGGTGCAGTTGCGACGCGATCCTGGCCTCGCGACGGAAGCGCTCGAGCTGGTTCGGCGTGAGGAGAGACGCCTGCGGCAGGACCTTCAGCGCGACGCGCCGTTCGAGCGACTCCTGCACGGCCTCGAAGACGACGCCCATGCCGCCGCGACCGACCTCGCGTACGATTCGGAAGTCGCCGAGCCGTTCCATCGCCGGCACCGAGGCGCGCAGCGTTCCGAGTCCCGTCGTCGACATCCGCTCGCGCTTCACCCGCTCGAGCGCGACCAGGGTCGGCAGCAGCTCGCGCAACGTCGCCGCGTGGTCGGGGTGGGCCGAGGCGAACTGCTCGATCACGACGGTCTCGCCGCGCCGGTGGCGGTCGAGGAACTCCTCGACGAGCGCTTCCACCGGGTCGCGCGCGACGGACTCGTCGGTCGAACTCACGGCATCTCCAGATTCCCCAGGATGCCCTTCAGGCGCACGAGGGCCCGGACGTAGCGATTGCTGGCGGCGTTCTCCTGGATCCCGAGTACCGCAGCAGCATCCTTGTTCGACAGCTCCTCGAAGTGACGGAGCAGCAGCACCTCGCGGTCGATCTCGTCCATGCTCTCGAGCGCTTCCTCGACCTTCTGCCGCAGCTCCTCGCGCATCACGGCATTGCTCGGCGACGTGTAGTGGCCGACGAAGAAGCCGGACAGGGTGCCGCTCCTCGGAGCCGTGATCTCCCGCCCCGCGCTGCGCATCTTCGCGCCCAGGTGCTTGCGGTGCAGATCGATCATCGTCTGCTGCGTCATCATCCGGATCCACACGAGGAACGGCTTGTCGTCGTCCCGGTACGCCTGCAGACGTTTGCCCGCCTCGATGTACGACTCCTGCAGCACGTCCTCCGCGTCGATGCGCCCGACGAGCCGCGGGTCCAGCCGGAACTGCACCATGCGCAGGAGCCGTTCGCGCAGGCGTTCGAGCAGCGCGGCCATCACGGAGTCGTCGCCGCCGCGAAGGCGCTGCTCGAGTTCTTCGTCGGTCGGTTGCATCCGGGACGAGGATAGCCGACGCGGGCGGACCGCCGCATCGCCGAAGGCACCGGAGCCAGGCCGGCACCGCCCCGTTCAGGCGTCGACGGCCGCCGCGGTGCCCGCCAGGAACGAACGCAGCGTGTCGATCTCGACGCCCACCCCGGTGAACCACTTCACCTGGGCAGCCGCCTGCGCGAGGAACATCTCGATGCCCGGGACCACGGTGGCACCCGCGGCGGCCGCGTCGCGCAGAAGGCGCGTCATGCGCGGCTGGTAGACCATGTCGAGCACGACCGAGCCCTTCGCGGGGCACCACTCCGGAACGAGCCGCTCTTCGGGATCGCGATCGGCGCTGCCGACGGGCGTCGCGTGCACCACGACTGCCGGCGCCAGTTCCTCCATCACGCGCACGCCGAGGCTGCCGAGGCGGATCCCGCGAGCGCGCGCGAACTCTCGGCACGGCTCGAGCGAGCGCCCGAGCATCGTGACGGCGAACCCCATGCGCTGGAGTGCCAGCGCGCCTGCCCGCGCCGCGCCGCCGGCGCCCAGCACGACGGCGTTGCGGCCGTCGCCGCTGCCCACCCCGGCGCGCTGCAGGGCATCTCGTGTGCCCGCGACATCGGTGTTGTGTCCCACGAGCTGGCCGTGCGCTTCCACGACGATCGTGTTCACGACGCCCGTCGCGGAGGCGTCGTCGTCGAGGCGGTGGCAGGCGCCCGCCATCGACTCCTTCCACGGCGCGGTGACCGAGAGACCGCGCAGGCTGCGCCGCGGCAACATCGCGACCACCGCTTCCGGGCGCGACGTCTCGAACGGGAGGTACACCGCATCGAGGCCGATCCGGCGGAACACGCGGTTGTGCAGCCACGGACCGAGCGAGGACAGCGCCGGGTTGCCGAGCAGCCCGAACACCGATGTGCCGCTCCCGAGCCCGTGCGCGCGCAGCAAGCCCGCGGCGAGCCCGACCGGCACCTGCCCCGGCGCGGTCTCCTCCGCCCCGTCGACGCTCGTGTAGACGAAGGGCGCACCCGCGGCACACGCGAGGATGCGCGTCGGCCACGCGGTTCGTCCCATCGCGAACGCGACCGTCGGCTGCGTCGACTGGTCGGTCGACTGCAACAGGTCCAGGACCGGCGCCGCATCCGCGAGATCGTGCGCGGTGACGACGATCTTCGCGACGGTGCCCGGCAGCGACAGCAGACGGTCGCGGATCTGCGGCAGCTCCTTCGGCACGCCGGTGAAGCTGTGGAACGAGCGCACGAACAGGCGCAACCGGGTCTTTCCCGCCGGCGGCGCCCAGGCCTCGTGCATCTCCAGATCGAGGCCGACCGCGCCCGCCGCGAGCGCGTGAACGAGCAGTTCGCGCCGTTCGCCGAGGGTGCCGCGAAAGTGACCGCCGTCTTCGGGCGTGCGGCACGCGACGAGCACGGGCAGCCGCGAGGCCGCGATCGCCGGCGCGAGGTCTGCACCCGCGGACCATCGATCGAGGCGGAGTTCGAGCCAATCGGCACCGGCCATCGCGGCGCGCGCCGCCGCGCGAGCGACCTGCTCCCTCGATTCCGCGAACACGCTCGCGATGATCTGCGCCACGATCAGCGGACTCCGGGCGGGCCCAGTGCCCTGCGCAGCTCCGCGGCGGTGCTCCCATCGAGGCCCTGCACGAGATCGACCGCCGAGAGCATCAGCGCGCGGTAGACGTTCGCGGCGCCCGGCGCCATCGCGTCGAGCCGCGCCACGTGAGCACGAACGGTCTCGAGGTCCCCACGTCGCACCGGGCCCGACAGGGCCGCCGCGGCACCGTGCGCACTGCTCGCACGTAGAGCTGCCGCCATCAGCGCGTCCGCGAGGCACCGCCGCTCCGTGTCGCCGAGCCCACCCGACGCCGCGAACGCGCGGTCGACGGCGCCGCGCAGCGCCGTGAGCCCGTTCGCCGCCAGGGTGCAAGCGGCATGGTAGGCGACCCGATCGACAGCGCCGGCTGAGAACGGCACGACACCGAGCATCGTGCAGAGGCGCCGCAGCAGACGTTCGCTGCGCGGCTCGGCTTCGAGCAGCACGGGTGCGCCCGCGAGTGCGAGCACCCCGGTCTCCGCGTCGGGCATCGGCACCACCGGGTGCAACGCGCCGCGGCGGATGCCCGGCAGCCCGGGCGGGAAGGCATCGAGCCCGCGGCGACCCGACGTGTGGAGCCACAGGCCGCACGGCCGCGCACCGCCGTTCGCCGCCGCGGCCGCCACGGCCGCATCGAGCTCACCGTCGCCCACCGAGAACACGACGACGTGCGCGCGCGCGAGATCCGACCACCCGAGGGCACGACCGCGACCGCAGAACCGGATCGCCGCCGCGATGCTCGCTTCGCCGCGCCCCACGAAGCCGAGGACTTCGCCGCCGGCGTGCACGAACCGCTTTGCCATCGCACAACCGACGCGGCCGGGTCCGACGATCACGATGCGAAGCGTCACCGCGCCCATCCTAGTGCCGGACCAGCGCGGGAGGGACCCGGGAGCCGCGTTGCCCGCGAGGAAAGGCGGCTCAGATCGCCGCACCTCCCGACATCATGCCGCCGCCGTGATCGGCCTGGCGTCGGCGATCCCGTTCGTCCTGACGCCGCTCGAGTTCTTCGATGTAGTCGTCGTCGATGGTCTCGCTGAGCACGTCGAAGTCGTCGAAGTCCTTGGGTCGGTAGCTCGCACCTGCAGTGCGCGCAGCCTCCGCCTCCTCGACGTAGGCCCGAACCACGGCCTTGTGCAGTTCGATCCGGGTCGCGCTGTTGATCGGGTGCGCCAGATCGGCGTGGAGGCGTGCACGACCGCGCATGTCCTTGGGCGCCCGATCCGGGTCGAGGCGCACGCCGCACTGGTTGCAGAACGCCGCACGAAGGTGGTTCTTGTGGTGGCACTTCGCACAGTGGTCGGCGAGCTTGCGACTCGGCATCGCGACGAACGGCCCCTTGTTCCCGTCGATGATCTTCAGGTCGCGCACGACGAACGCGTCGTCGATCGTCACGCTGGCGTACGCCTTCAGCTTGTTGCGCGGGTCGTCCGTGAGCTTGACCCGCACTTCCGTGATGTGGAACTGCACGCGTTCGCCGCCGCCATTCTGTTGCATCGCCGCCTCCCTGGGTTTCCGACACCGGCCGCCGCGCGTCACCGACCTGACGAACGACCCCGGCAAAGTCCGGTCGCGTCACGGCGGCGGTCGGCGCGGCCCGTCGGGACCGCGGCGCCGCGCCGTCACCCGGCCGGCCGCGGCGCTCGCGTCGGGAGATCCGCTCCCGCGTCCGCGCTGCGTGTTTGCAGGAGTCGCGAACCCTCGTCCGCGATCCCCCGCAGACGGTCCTCGCACCGACGTGCTTCGCCTTCGGTGTCGAACGCCAGGAAGAGGGTCGATCCGCTGCCGGTCATCGCAACCTGCGGATATCCGAGGTCGGCGATCCTCCGTCGCAGCGCTGCGAGAGCAGGTCTGACCCGCTCCGCCGCCCGCTCCAAGTCGTTGCAGAACACGTAGCCCAAGGCGGAATCCGTGGTGAATCGGCCCGTCGGGTCGCGGACAGTACCGTCGGCCGCACCAGCGTTCCAGGACGCCGCATGGTTTTTGTACACGTCGGCGGTCGGGCACCCGAACGGCGGCACCACGAGCAGGAACCAGCGCGCGGGCACGTTCGCAACTTCGAGTTCGTCGCCGATGCCCCGCCCCCACTGGCTGCCGCCGCGAAGGAAGAACGGCACGTCGGCGCCGAGCGCGACCGCGATGCTCGCCAACGCCGCGAGGTCGAGCGGATCGCCGCATGCCGCGTTCGCGAGACGCAGCGCCGCCGCTGCGTCGCTGCTCCCGCCGCCGAGACCGGCGCCGTGCGGGATGCGTTTGTGAAGCCTCACGTCGAAGCCGCCGCGATGGCCCGTCGCCCCGACGAAGCGCGCGATCGCGCGCACCACGAGGTTGTCCGGACCCGGATCGACCACGAGCTCCGGACGATCGGCGGTGACGCGCAGCCTGACGCCCTCGGCCGCTGGCGCGAGCCACAGTTCGTCGTGCAGGTCGAGCGCGTGGAACAGCGTCTCGAGCAGGTGGTAGCCGTCGGCGCGCCGGCCGACGATGCGCAGCACGAGGTTCACCTTCGCCCGTGCCGGCAGCGACCAGCCAGCGTCGCTCACGAACCCTCCGCGAGCGCCATGTTGTCGAGGAGCCGCACCGGCCGCACACCGCGCTCGAAGCGCGCCGCGACGAGCATGCGCCCGCCGGCGATCGGTCCGGCGGGCAGCGGCCCGAGGTCCCCTTCGCGGCGGAGCTCCAGGTAGTCGAGTGCGGCGAGCGGCTCGCTCGCGATCACCGCGCGAGCGCGGGCAACGAGACCGTCGCGATCGCGTTCGCCGCGCGCGAACGCATGCTGCGCGCTCGACAGGGCCCGGAACAGGATCGTGCTCGCACGCCGGTCGTCGGCACCGAGGTACACGTTGCGACTCGACATCGCGAGCCCGTCCGCTTCGCGCACGATCGGGCAGGGCACGATGCGGATCGGGAAGCCGAGGTCGTCCGTCATGCGGCGGATCACCGCGAGCTGCTGCGCGTCCTTCTCGCCGAAGTAGGCGCGGTGCGGGCGGGTGATCGCGAACAGACGGGCGACGACGGTCGCGACCCCGGAGAAGTGCCCCGGTCGGATCGCACCCTCCATTCCCTCGGCAGCAGCCCCCACGGCAACGTGACTGCAGAAGCCCTCGTCGTACATCGCGGCAACCGACGGCGCGAACACCGCATCGGCACCGGCTGCTGAGCAGAGTCGCCGGTCGCCCTCGAGGTCGCGCGGGTACGCCGCGAAGTCCTCGCGCGGCCCGAACTGCAGCGGGTTGACGAAGATCGTCGCGATCACGCGATCGCATTCGGAGCGCGCGATGCGCATCAGGCTCGCGTGCCCTTCGTGCAGCGACCCCATCGTCGGCACCAGTCCCACGACGCACCCGTTCGCGGCCCAGCCCGATGCCAGGGCGGAGATCGCCCCCGGCGTGTCGACCAGCAGGGGTCGCTCCGTGCGCGGCGCGTTCTCCACGTCCACGCCGAGCTCGCGCAGCGGCTCGACGACGAACGCGCGCTGGTGCCAGCGCGGGTGAGGCACGACCAGGTCGCGGCCGTCGAACGTCTCGCCGTCCGCGAGCACGATGTCGAGATCGAGCGGCCGCGGGTGGTTCCTCTCGGCGGGCAGGCGACGGCCGGCCTCCGCTTCGATCGCCTTGCACACCGCGAGCAGCGCCGGCAACGGCAACGTCGATCGCACTTCGGCCACGGCGTTCAGGTACGGTCCCTGCGCAGGGCCGTCGCCGACGAACGCGGACTCGCGGAACGACGACACTCGTACCACTTCGACGCCTGGCACTGCGCGGAGCCGCAGCAGGGAGCGTTCGAGATTCGCGCGGCGGTCCCCTTCGTTGCTGCCGAGTGCGAGATGGACCGTGGACGCTCGCACGGGCTGGGCAGGGCGCGACAAGCTCAGTTCCGGCTCGGCGGCAGGCGCAACGCCGACTCGTCCTCGAAGTCCTCGTCGTCGTCGTCGTCGTGCCGACGGAGCACCGCCCGGAACACGCCGACCACGATCCCCGACAGCACGTAGCCCACCGTGCACACCGCGGCGGCGACCTGCCACTCCACCGTCGCCACGACGAGGAAGACCACGAGGCCGGCGAGGAAGGGCATGCTGTGCCGCTTCTTCAGGATCGTGTGCAGCGCGTGGGGATACGGGATCCGGCTCACCATCAGCAGCCCGAGGAGCACGAGCAGCACCGGCATCGTGCGGACGATCGCGTCGATCGCGCCGGTCGCGGCCAGCCACGTGCGCAGGTCGGAGTCGGCGTCGCGCTTCGCGCAGAACAGGGCGACGAGCGAACACACGACCGCTGCGGCCGCCGGCGACGGCAGCCCCTTGAACTCGCGATGGTCCTCTTCGTCCGCGGACGTCTCGACGTTGAAGCGCGCGAGCCGCAGCGCGGCACACAGCACGTACACGGCGGCGGCGGCGAAGAACAGCTTCGGGTGCAGGGGCAGGAGCCGGTTGTCGTCCGTCTGCGCGTGCCAGTCCACGAGGACCTTGGCGAGGAACGCGGGTGCCAGGCCGAACGTGACCATGTCGGCCATGCTGTCGAGCTGCGCCCCGAACGGCGTCGTCTGACCGGTCATGCGGGCGACGCGGCCGTCGAGCGCATCCAGCACCATCGCGACGAAGACGAGCAGCGTCGCCGCTTCGAACAGCGGGAGGACGGTGGTGAACGGCGCTCCCGGGTGAGCCAGACGCAGCGCGTCCGCGACCTTCGAGATCGCGAGGAAGCCGCAGAACACGTTGCCGAGGGTCACGAGGCTCGGCAGAACCGGGACGTCCTTGAGTCGCCGCAAGCCGCGGCGGCGGCGGACGACCGGCACGTCCTCGACGCGGGGAGAAGTCACCCGCTCGATGGTAGTGCACCTTCGCCCGGCCGCGGTAGCACGTTTCCCGGGCGCGTGGCGCCGGGGCTCCGCCCGTCTACCATCGTGCGGTGAACATCCTGCTGCTCGAGCCCGACGAACTCGACCCGCACGGCGTCGCTTTCGTTGGCGGCCGCCGCGCACAGCACGTCACGTCGGTGCTGCGGGCCGGCGTGGGAAACACACTGCGAATCGGCGTGGTCGACGGATCGCTCGGCAGCGGGCTCGTCGACGCGATCGACGCGTCGGGAGTTCGGCTCGTGTGCACGCTCGGTGCGGCGCCGCCGCTCGTCGACGACGTTCTCTTCCTCGCGGTTCCGCGGCCCAAGGTCCTGTTGCGAATGCTCGCGCACGCGGCGGCCCTCGGCTTCGCGCGCATCGTGCTGTTCCGATCCTGGCGCGTCGAGAAGAGCCACCTCGACAGCACCGCGATGCGCGCCGACGCGCAGCGCGAACAACTGTTGCTCGGGCTCGAGCAGGCCGGCCGGACACGCATGCCGACGGTGGAGTTCCACCCCCTGTGGAAACCGATGGTCGAGGACACGCTCCCCGGCATGAGCCTGCCGAACCGCCGATTCTGCGGCCACCCGAACGCGGCGGTGCCGACGCACGAGCTGTCGCTCGCGCGCGGTGAGCCGTTCGCACTCGCAATCGGCCCGGACGGCGGCTTCACCGACTACGAACTCGCAGGACTCCGCACGAACGGCTTCGTCGCCGTCGGCGCGGGGCCGTTCCCGCTCCGGACCGAGACGGCGCTCGCCGTCCTCACCGGACAACTGGACCTGCTGCGCCGACGCGGTAGCGTGCCGCACCGATGAGCCTGCGCGCGGGACTGTCCGGGTGCGGAGCAACGGGCATGCTCGCCGTGCAGCAATCCCGTCTGCACAACCACTGCGACATCGTGGCGCTGCACGACACCGATCCGGTCGCGCTGCAGTCGATGCGCGAACGGACCGGCATCGCGGTCGGCAGCACGTCGTTCGCCGAGTTCCTCTCGACCGGGGTCGACTTCGTCGTGCTCGCCGGCCCGTGCGGCGTGCGCCGCGACCAGGTACAGCAGGCAACCGACCAGGCCGTGCCCTGCCTCCTGCACGGGCCGATGGCCCTCGACGCCGGCGAAGCGGCCGCCATTGCCGCGATCGCGGAATCGGCGGAGATGAAGCTCGGCGTCGCGGTGCAGGGCCAGGAAGACCCGGTCTTCGACGAATTGCGCCGCATGATCGCCGCGGACTGGTTCGGCGGCATCGTCCTGATGCAGGGCATCTGGGGCGAGGACGACCTCATCACCGTGCCTCGCTCGCCGGACGACTGGCGATTGCGCCCCGAGGCGTCCGGAGCCTGCCCGCTCGTGCGGCTCGCTTCGCACCACGTGCACCTCGCGAGCTGGCTGTCCGGTCGACCGGCGATGCAGGTCACGGCGCAGGCGACGCGCGGTTTCCTCTCGCTCCCCCACGACTCCGCAGTCGCCACCGCCGTGCTGCGCGGCAACCTGCTGTGCACGTTCGCCGCGAGCCACCTGACGGACGTACGCGCATTCGCGATCCACGGCATGGACGGCGGGGTCCGGATCGCCGGCGACCGCATGTGGCTCTTCGGGAAGAAGCCCTGGCAGGGCGACCTGATCGACTACCCCGACGCCGGCCGGAACGTGATGCTGGCTCGCACCGACTTCGGCGAGCGACTGCACCGGCGCGCCGCCGATCTCGAACTCCACGGCCGCTTCGCGCGGTGGATCGACGACCGCGACGACTTCCCGTGCCCGGCCGAACAGGCCGTGATCGACATGCGCGTGCTGGCCGCGATGAACCGAGCAGCCGTGTCGGGCCGAACCGAGACCGTGTGATCCCTCGCAGCGATCAGCGGTTGCCGTACTGCTGCTGGTAGTAGGCCTGGTAGGCGCCGCTGCGAACTCGCTCCCACCACGCCTTGTTCGCGACGTACCAGTCGATCGTGCGGCGCAAACCCTCTTCGAACGTGTGCCGCGGTGTCCAGCCGAGCGTCGCGCGGGCCTTGCTCGAGTCCATCGCGTAGCGGCGGTCGTGCCCCGGACGGTCCTTCACGTACCCGATCAGGTCCTCGCCCTTGCCGAGCAGCTTCAGGATCTCCTTCACGACGAAGATGTTCTCGCGCTCGGCGTCGCCGCCGAAGTTGTAGACCTCGCCCGCCTTGCCGCGCTCCATCGCCGCGCGGATGCCGTCGCAGTGGTCGGTCACGTAGATCCAGTCGCGCACGTTCTTGCCGTCGCCGTAGACCGGCAGCTTCTTGCCCTCGAGCGCGTTCGCGATCATCAGCGGGATCAGCTTCTCGGGGAATTGGAACGGACCGTAGTTGTTCGAGCAGCGCGTGATCACGCAGTCCATGTGGTGCGTGTGCACCGCCGCGCGCACCAGCAGATCGCTGCCTGCCTTGCTCGCCGAATACGGCGAATTGGCCTGCATCGGCGTCTCCTCGGTGAAGTAGCCCCACGGGCCGAGCGAGCCGTAGACCTCGTCCGTGCTGACGTGCACGAACCGCTGCACCTTGTAGATGCGGCTCTTGTCGAGCAGAACCTGCGTGCCGATCACGTTCGTTCGCACGAACGCGGTAGCGTCCAGCACCGAACGATCGACGTGACTCTCGGCCGCGAAGTGCACCACCACCTCGGGGCGGTGCTCCGCGAACACCTTCTCCATCTCGACCGGGTCGGCGATGTCGCCCTTGCAGAACGTGTAGCGCTGGTGGCGCTCGATGTCGGTCAGGTTCTCGAGGTTGCCGGCGTAGGTCAGTGCATCGAGGTTGACGACCTGGTGGTCGCTGCCGAGCAGCAGCATCCGGACGAAGTTCGAACCGATGAAGCCGGCGCCGCCGGTGACGAGGATCTTGCTCACGCGCAGAAGGAAACCCCCCGGCATCCCCACGGGCAAGCGTCTTCGCCGGCGATGTCCCTTTGTGCGAAGGCGCGCCGACGACGCGCGGTCGGCGTCAGTACTGCTTTCCGCGCAGCGGACCCGAGCCGCCCTTGTCGTCGGGGCGCGGCGCCGCCGCCTCCGCCGCCTGCATCTGTGCATCGAGCACCAGGTGGCGCTTCAGCGCGTCGACGTAGTGCGGCAGACGCTTGCCGCGCAGCACCGCGAGTTTGTCCGTGTCGAGAACCGACCACGCCGGGCGTGCCGCCGGACGCTTCAGCTCCGCAGCGGTCTGCGTCCCGACGGCGACGTGGCCGAGTCCCGATTCGCGCAGGATGTCGACCGCGAACTGGTGCCACGAGCACTGCCCTTCGTTCGCGGCGTGGTAGATGCCGCCCGCCGGCCTCTTGTCCGCGATGTCCAGGAGCGCCTCGGCGAGGTCGTGCGTCATCGTCGGCCGACCGACCTGGTCCGTGACGACTTTCAGCGGCTGCCCGGACTTCGCGCGATCGAGGATCGCGCGGGGGAAGTTCTTGCCGCCCGGGCCGAAGACCCACGACGTGCGCACGACGTAGAAGTCGGGCCGTGCGTGCGCGAGCACCGCTTCCTCGCCGAGGCGCTTGCACGCGCCGTAGACGGAGAGCGGCTTCGGCGCCGAGTCGACCGCGTAGGGCACTCCGTCCTGCGTGCCGTCGAACACGAAGTCGGTGCTCACGTACGACATGCCGGCGCCGTTCTGCGCCGCGGCCTCGGCGACCCACGCCGTCGCGAGGCCGTTGATCCGGTACGCGAGGAGCGGCTCGGCCTCGCAGCCGTCGACGTTCGTGATCGCACCGCAGTGCACGACGAAGCGCGGCTTGTTCGCGGTCACCACGGCCTGGATGGCCGAGCGCCGGTCGAGCGGCATCTCCGCGAGGTCGACGCCGACGACGGTCCTGCCGCGTTGTCTGGCGAGAGCCGTCACGACGCGGCCGAGCTGGCCCGCGGCGCCGGTGACGAGGTAGTCGGTGGGCACGATCGGTGTCCTCGAGGGCGACGGTGGTTCGTCAGATGTCCATGCGGTTCGCGCCGTTCTCGCGGATCAGCGTCGCGGAACGGTAGAGCGACTCGAACGTGCCGGCGTCCGTCCACCAGCCCTTCAGGATCTCGCACGTCAGGTTGCCGCGCCGCAGATACTCGTTGTTCACGTCCGTGATCTCGAGTTCACCGCGGTTGCTCGGCTTCAGCGTGCGGCAGATGTCGAACACCGACGGGTCGTAGAGGTAGATGCCGATCACCGCGAGGTTGCTCTCGGGCGTCTTCGGCTTCTCGACGATCTTCTGGACCTTGCCGTCCTTGACCGAGGCGACGCCGAAGCGCTCGGGATCGTGCACTTCCTTCAGCATGATCTTGGCGCCGCCGCCCTGCTTCTTGAAGTCCTCGACGGCCTTCTTGATGTTGCCTTCGATGATGTTGTCGCCGAGCACCACGGCGATCTCCTCGCCCTCCGCGAAGTGCTCCGCGAGCTTCAGCGCATCGGCGATGCCGCCCTCACCTTCCTGGTAGGCGTAGTTGAGACGCTTCAGACCGAAGTCCGACCCGTTGCGCAGCAACTGCAGGAAGTGTCCCGCGGAGTTGCCGCCCGTGACGATCAGGATGTCCGTGATCCCGGCGTTCACGAGGCACTGGATGGGATAGAAGATCATCGGCTTGTTGAACACCGGGAGCAGGTGCTTGTTCGTGATCTTCGTGAGCGGATAGAGACGGCTGCCGAGGCCGCCGGCGAGAACGACACCTTTCATGCTTCAGAGCTCCGACCGGAGTGGCTCCGGTACCAGTCGAACGTACGTTTGAGACCTTCCGCGAAACCGATGCGCGGCGCGAACCCGAAGAGCCGCTTCGCGCGATCGTTCGATGCGAGGGAGTGTCGCACGTCGCCGGCGCGCGGCGGTGCGGGGATCGGCGCGGGCACCGCAAGCGAACCGCCGGCCGCGTCGGTCGCGAGCTGACGCAGGCGTTCGTACAGTTCGCGCACCGTCGTTGCGTCGCCGTAGGCGAGGTTCACCGTCTCGCACCCGGCCGTGACGCCGTCGAGGCACTGGATCACGCCGACGACGACGTCTTCGACGTAGGTGAAGTCGCGGGACTGCAGCCCGTCGCCGTCGATGCGCGGCGCGAGGCCCTTCAGGAGCGCGCGGCAGAACGCCGCGACGACGCCCGAGTAGGGACTGTCCGCGGTCTGGCGCGGCCCGAACACGTTGAAGAACCGCGTGACCACCACCGGCATGCCGTAGACGCGCGCGAAGGACCTGCAATACAGCTCGCCGGACAGCTTCGCGGCGGCGTAGGGCGACAGCGGATCCTCTCGCAGCCCCTCGTGCTTGTGCAGGGTCTCCTGGTTGCCGTACGCGGAGCTGCTGCCGGCGTAGACGACTCGTGCCTTCGCAGCGCGCGCCGCCTGCAGGACGACGAGCGTGCCGGTCGCGCAGGCCTGATGGGTGTCGAGCGGCTGCTCGAGGGATCGCGACACCGAAGGCAGGGCCGCGAGGTGCACGACCTTCTTCACGTCGCGCATCGCGTTCTGGACCACGGCCGGATCGGCGACCGATCCGTGCACGAAGTCGACCGGCAGACCGTCGAGATTGGTGCGCCGCCCCGTGCTCAGGTCGTCGAGGACCGTGACGGGACGCTTCTGCCGGCACAAGTGCTCGACGACGTGCGACCCGATGAACCCGGCGCCGCCGGTGACCAGGACCCGCTCCGTCATGCCACCCGCCCCGCCGCCTTCTCTCTCTGGTACCACGCGCAGAACTTCGTCAGTCCTTCGGCGATCGGCGTGGTGCAACGGTAACCGAGTTCGCGTTCCGCCAGAGCGATGTCCGCGAACGTGATCGGGACGTCCCCGGGCTGGTCGGGCAGCACCTTCCTGCGCGCCTTGCGACCGAGGCGTTCCTCGAGCATGCGCACGAGGTCCGCGAGCGTCGTTGTCGCACTGCCGCCGAGGTTGTAGATCGCCCAGGGCGGCCTCTTCTCCGCGGCGGCGAGCACGCCGGCGACGATGTCGTCGACGTACGTGTAGTCGCGCCGAGACGAACCGTCCCCGTGGAACGGCAGCTCGGTGCCGTTCGTGATGTGGCGAGCGAACTGGTGGATCGCCATCTCCGGCCGCTGGCGCGGGCCGTAGACCGTGAAGAAGCGCAGGCACGCCACCGGGTTGCCGCGCAGATGGTGCCACGTCGAACAGAGCAGCTCGCCGGCTCGCTTGCTCGCGGCGTACGGCGACACGGGCCGGTCCACCGGGTCGGTCTCCGCGAACGGCACCTTGGTGTTGCCGCCGTAGATCGACGAACTGCTGCCGAACACGAACACTGTCTCCCGGTCCTGGATCTGCTCCAGCAGCACCTCCGTGCCGGTGACGTTGACGTCCATGTAGCGAACCGGGTCCAGGATCGACGGGCGCACGCCGGCGAGGGCAGCCAGGTGCACGACCGCGTGCACACCGGCGACGGCGCGTCGGCACGTCGCCGCGTCGCGCAGGTCCCCTTCGATCACTTCGAAGCGGTCCGCGCCCGAGGCGGCCAGTTCCTCCAGGTTCCGTCGCTTCAGACCGACGTCGTAGAAGGGGTCGAGGTTGTCGAGCACGCGAACGCGCACACCGGTGGCGAGGAGCCTTGCTCCGAGATGCGAGCCGATGAAGCCGGCGCCACCCGTGACCAGAACCGTGCGCACGTGGGAATCGAACGAGGGGCGAGTGTGGTACCGGAAAAGTCCCGGTGAATCCAAACCTGCACCCGCTTTCCAGGCGCCTCGCTACGCTTCCGCGCATGGTTTCGATCCACGTGGCGACCCTGATGGCGGCGCTGTTCGCCGCTGCTGTGTCGGCGCAGGCACCGGCTCCGCCGCCGGTGGACCCGGCGCTGCCCGAACAGCTGAAGACCCTGAAGGACATGGTGGCGGATCCGAAGATGCTGATGGACTTCCAGGCCATCGGTCTCATGCAGAAGCTGGTGCAGGGCGCCGACCAGAAGAACCCCAAGGACCGCGAGCGCATTGCGAAGTCGCTCGGCGACGTGTTCCGGACGGGCAAGCTGCGCGGAGCGGACAAGGACATCCTCTACCGCGAAGCCGGTGAGGCGCTCGCCAAACTCGGCGCCGACGGCGGCAAGGAGCTGCAGAAGGCCCTCACCGACGCACGCTTCAAGGACGCATTGCCGTTGCAGGCGCAGCTGCTGCTGGCGCTCGGCCGCACGCAGGACGAACGCCAGGTCGACTGGCTCCTCGACACGGCCGTCCGCTCTCCGCACGACGAGATCCGTGCAGCCGCCGGCGAAGCGCTCGGGTCGTTCACGTCGCTCGACGTGAAGGTGCGGCGCGACATCGTGAAGGCCATGCTGCGCGAGTGGGGCAGCCTGCATTCCCTCGCGACCCAGCGCGACAGCAACGACCCCAACGCCCCCATCGACATGGGGCCCCAGAACGCCCGCCGCACGCTGAAGGCGGTCGAGGGCAAGTGGAACGACACCCTGAAGAAGCAGACCGGACTGTCGCACTCGACGTTCGAGGACTGGCAACGCTGGCTCAACAAGAACCCGAACTGGACTCCGGCCGGGGGCGGGAAATGAGTCGTCTCGCCGCCGCGACGATCCTGGTCGCGGTGTCGTTCGTCCTGTCGGCCGGGAAGCCCCTCGCGGCGCAGGAACCCCAGGAGGTCCCCGCTTCGACGCTGCTCGCGCGCTTTGGCAATCGCGACCTGTCGGTCGCGGACGCACGCCGCACCGCCGACGAGCTGAAGGCGCGCCCGATCGCCGTGCGCATCGAGATGTTCGACGCGATCCGCCGCGCGTACACCGAACGGGTCGAGAAGCTCGAACGCGAGCGCGAGAAGCTGCACAAGGACTTCACCAAGGCGGTGGCCGCGCGGCAGAAGGCCAACGTGCAGAAGCTCGGCGAGTCGAAGATCGCGGACCTGCGGAAGCGTGCGCTCGACGTGAGCGGCAGGCCCGGCCTCACGAAGGAGATGATCCACGGTGAGATGGACCCGCTCGTCGCGGAGCTGCGCACCGCGCTGTTCCCGACGGCGAAGCAGATCCTCGAACAAGACCCCGAGATCACCGCGGCGGTCGGGACCTTCGGCGAGCGCGTCGCGGAGATCGACAGCTGGTTCGACCTCTGTCTCGAAGCGACCCAGCACGTCGACAACGACCCCGCCGGCCGTGCACACGCGGCGAAGGCTGCGGCACTGCCCACGGGCCCCGGCTCGCTGCGCGTCGACACGGAGTTCGAGAACGACTGCATCTTCGGCCTGCCGCTGGATGCCCGCGACAGCAAGGCGCTACAGACGAACGAGGCGCTGCGCAGCAAGACCGATCCGGGCGAGTTCGCCGGCACGCTCGAGCTGAACCGCATCCGCATGGTGCTGGGCCTTCCCGCCGTGCGCATCGACGAACGCCTCGGCAATGCCGCGCGCGATCACTCGAACGACATGCGCACGCTGCACTTCTTCGACCACGTGTCGCCGGTGCCCGGCAAGAAGACGTTCGGCGACCGCGCGTCCCGCGCCGGAACCAGCGCGTCGTCGGAGAACATCGCGCAGGGCCATCGAACCGGCGAGGGCGCGATCGAAGGCTGGTGGTACAGCCCCGGCCACCACAAGAACATGCTCGGCGCCGGACACACACGCACCGGACTCGGACGCAGCGAAGAGACCTGGACGCAGATGTTCGGATGAGCCGACGCGTCCCGGGTGGCGGCACCGACCCGCGCCTCCGGGAGCCCACACGACGCAGCCGCAAGGGCCCGGCGCGCGCGGTAGACTTGCCTGCCGGTAACGTCCCGATGCGCTCTCCCTGCTCGCAGCTGCTCCTCGCGGCCATTGCGTTCGTCGCCGCGTCCCCGGCCCAGACACCGGCGATCCCGCCCGCCGAGAACCCGACGACGCCCGAGAAGGTCGTGCTCGGGAAGATCCTGTTCTGGGACGAGCAGTTGTCGAGCGACGACTCGGTCGCGTGCGGCACGTGCCACCAGCCCGCGTTCGGCGGCGCCGACCCGCGCGCCGCCGCGTCGATCCATCCCGGCGCCGACCGCGTCTTCGGCACGGCCGACGACGTGCGCGGGTCGTTCGGCGTGGTGCGCCAGAAGACGAACGGCGACTTCACGCGCGACGCGCTCTTCGGCCTCGGCCGCCAGGTCACGCCGCGGGTCGCGAACACCGTGCTCGGCGCTGCCTGGCATCAGCGCGTGTTCTGGGACATGCGCGCAACCGGCGAGCTCGTCGACCCCGAGACCGGCGTCGTTGTCGCGCCGTTCGGCGCGGCACTCGAGACGCAGGCCCTGGCTCCGATCATGAGCGCCGCGGAGATGGGACACGAAGGCCGCACCTGGACCGAAGTGCGCCAGAAACTCCAGCAGGTCGAGCCGCTCGCACTCGCGTCGGCGCTGCCCGCGGACGTCCAGGCCGCGCTGCAGCAGAGTCCCGGCTACCCGGGACTCTTCGCCGCCGCGTTCGGTGACTCCACGATCACCGCGGTGCGCATCGCGTTCGCGATCGCCGCGTACGAACGCACGCTGCTCCCCGACGACACGCCGTGGGATCGGTTCATGGCCGGGCAGACCAACGCGATGACGCAGGCCGAGAAGGACGGCTGGACGCTCTTCCAGACGTCGGGCCGCTGCATCGCGTGCCACTGGGCCGGCACGTTCTCCGACGACGAGGGTCACGTGCTCGGCCTGCGCCCGTCCGTCGAAGACCCGGGCGCCGCGCTGGACGCCGGCGTCGTCGGCGACCCCGGTGCGTTCAAGACGCCGACCCTGCGCAACGCCGGACTGCGGCCGCGCCTCTTCCACAACGGCCAGAGTCCGCCGCTCGGGGACCCCGCACAGCTCACCGACCCCGCGTCGACGCTGAACGTCTACCTCGAGGGCGGCGGCACGGACCCGCACTTCCTCGACGGTTTCCTGCTCCCGCTGGGACAGCTCGGCGTCAGTACGAGCGATCTGCTCTCGATGCAGGAGTTCGTACGCACGGCGCTCACCGACCAGCGTGCGGCGCTGCGCCTGCCGCCGTTCGATCATCCCGATCTGCGCAGCACGGTCGAGCCGCCGCCGCGCGTGTTCGGCCAGGGCCGCGCCGGGTCGGTCGAGCCGTTCTTCGTGGACACCGTGCCGAGCTTCCCCGGCAACACGAACTGGAAGCTCGGTGTCGCCGCGAGCGATGGGCCGACGCTGGCCTTCGTCGCCATCGGCCTGTCGTCCTTCGAACCACCCGTGCACGTGCTGGGCGTGCCCTGGAACGTGCAGCCGCTCGTCGGCCAGCTGCTCGTCCTGCAAGGACAACTCTCCGGGCCGGCGGTCGGCACGTGGCGGCTGCCGCTGCCCGACGCGCCGTGGCTCGCGCAGGTGCCGTTCTACTTCCAGACGATCGCGTTCGACCCGCACGCGCCGTGGGGCCTCGCCGCGAGCAAGGGCACCGAGATCTTCGTGCGTTGACGCGGGATCACAGGCGCTTGATCCGCACGTCGCGGAACGCGACGGGATCGTCGTGCCCGCAGAAGCCGAACGCACCGTCCTTGCGGTCCTTGCCGACGTGGCGCTCGCCGAGGTTGCTCGCAAGGCCGGCGATGTCGGCGTCGACGATCGGTGTGCCGTTCAGTTCGACGACGACGCGCGAACCGCGCACCGTGACCTGCTCGACGTTCCATTCGCCCTGCGGTCGCAGGTAGCCGCGCGCAGCGGGCACGACACCGTACACCGAGCCGTGGTACTGCCAGGGCTTCGCACTCGCGTACTGCGGAGCACTGTCGTCGAGCACCTGCACCTCGAAACCCGCGTACGCCGGATCCCCTTCGCCCGGATAGCGGATCGCGAGACCGTTGTTGCCGGCGGGCGGCAACCGGAACGCGAGCCGCACCGCGAAGTCGGAGTAGGTCTCCTTCGTGAAGAGCACGCCGCCGCGGCCCTTCCGGCAACGGATCTCGCCGTCGACGACCTCGTAGCTCGAGAGGTCGCCGCGCCACCCGTCGAACGTCCTGCCGTCGAAGATCGGCGCGAAGCCCGTGCCCTCGCGAGCGAGCAGGCGCTCGTTGGCGTCCGCCGCGCCGATCGCGCGCACCGACAGATTGCGGAAACGGATCTCGCCACCGTGGGTCTGCAGCTGCAGCGGTCCGGTTCGAGGCAGCGGCCGGGCACGGTCCCAGTAGTTCTCCATCACGACCCCGTCGGTCACGAGCACGTCGTTCAGCGTCGCGCGCGCCGATGCTGGTGATCACGAGGCGGTTCCATTCGCCGAACGGCCTGTCGACGCAACGCAGCGGGAAGCGCTCGTGCTTCTCGTTGTTCCAGAGGCCGCCGCTGCCCTTGTCCGCGCCGAGGTTCCATTTGCCGCCGGCTTCCGTGCAGTCCCAGATCTGCACCTGCGGACAACCGCGCAGATAGACGCCGGAGTCGGCCTTGGCCACCGTGCGGTACTCCAGCGAGAACTCCGCGTCCCCGTACTCCGCGTCGGTTGTCAGGTAGGCACCGTCCCCGTCGTTGACGAGTTCCCCGTTCTCGACGCGCCAGTGGGCGGCAACCGACGCGTCGTCCTCGGCACGCAGCCTCTCGCGCGCGGCAGCGGGCATCGCCGCCAGGTCGTACGGGCTCGTGTGGCGCTGGCCGTGCCAGCCCGCGAGGTCGGCGCCGTTCCACAGAGCCACGGCGGTGCCCTGCTGGGCCCCGGCCGCGGCGAGCAAGACGACGAACGTGCAGGGTGCCGCGATGCGTGTGTTCATGCCCGGTTGATCAGGAACGTCGCGATGTCGCCGAGGAACGTCGCGAGGTAGGCGCGATGTTCGGCCGACACCTTCTTCATCGCGACCTGTTCGTCCACGGAGCGCATCATCAGCTCCATCCAGCGATCGCGCGCCGCCTGGTCCACCACGAACGGTGCGTGCCGCATGCGCAGCCGCGGATGTCCGCGGTCGCGCAGGTAGTCGGGCGGTCCGCCGAAACGGTAGACCAGGAACGACCGAAGACGCTGCTCGGCGCCGGCGAAGTCCTGCTTCGGATACATCGGTCCGAGGATCGGGTCTTCGGGCACCTGCCGGTAGAAGCCGGCGACGATCGCGACCAGAGTCTCTTCGCCGAGCAGACGGTGGATCGGCAGCTCTTCGTTCTCGGGCACCGCGACAGCGTGGTGGATCGCGCCGCGAAGGCAAGTACCATCCCGCCCCCGATGGTCTTCCACGAGCAACCGGATCCAACGGATCGCGAGTTCGACCGCAGCCTGCGGCCGGCGTCGTTCCAGGAGTTCGTCGGGCAGGAGCAGATCCGCGACAACCTCGCGATCGCGATCCGCGCCGCGCGCGAACGCGGCGAGCCGCTCGACCACGTGCTCCTGTGCGGACCGCCCGGCCTCGGCAAGACGACCCTCGCGCACCTGATCGCGCAGGGCATGGGAACGGACGTCGTCGTCACATCGGGCCCGGCGCTCGGCGCGCCGAAGGACCTCGCGGGCACGTTGACGCGACTGCGCCGCGACCAGGTGCTGTTCATCGACGAGATCCACCGGTTGCCGAAGGCGCTCGAGGAGTACCTGTACTCCGCGATGGAGGACCACGCGATCGACGTCGTGCTCGATCCCGGGCCCGGGGGACGCAGCGTGCGCCTCGGCGTGCAGCCGTTCACGCTGGTCGGCGCGACGACGCGCGAGGGCCTGCTGACCGCGCCGTTCCGCTCGCGCTTCGGCATCGTCGAACGCCTCGAGCCGTACCCCACCACCGACCTCGAACGCATCCTGATCCGCGCGGGGCAACGTCTCGCGGTCACGCTCGAGCCCGACGCGGCGACCCTGTGCGCCGAGCGCAGCCGCGGCACACCGCGCATGAGCCTGCGCATCCTGCGCCGCGTGCGCGACCTCGCGCAGGTGAAGCAGCGGGCGACGATCGACGCCGCGACCGCGCGCGAGGGCCTCGACCGTCTGCGCATCGATCACCTCGGACTCGAAGAGGTCGACCGCAAGCTGCTGCGTGCGCTGATCCAGCGCGGCGACGCCGTCGGCCTGAAGACACTCGCTGCGATGATCGACGAAGCCGAGGACACGCTCGAAGACGTCCTCGAGCCGCACCTCCTCCGCTGCGGACTCATCGCGCGCACGCCGCGAGGCCGCGTCGCCACCGCCGCCGCCTACACGCACCTCGGTCTCACGGAGCCCCGGCCACGGACCGGCGAGCTGCCGTTCGCGTGACTGCGTTCCGCTTCGAACTGCTCGGGACGAACGGTGCGCTGCGGCGCGGCCGGTTCCACACGCCTCACGGCACGTTCGAGACGCCCTGTTTCGCGCCGGTCGGCACCTACGCGACGCTGAAGGGCCTGACGCCCGAACAGGTGAAGGCCACCGGCGCCGAGCTGATCCTCGCGAACAGCTACCACCTGCACGTGCGACCCGGCGCCGAACGCATCGAGCGGCTCGGCGGACTGCACCGCTTCATGGGCTGGGACGGCCCGATCCTCACCGACAGCGGCGGCTATCAGGTCTTCTCGCTCGGCGGCAAGGTCAGGGTCGACGACGACGGCGTGACCTTCCAGTCGGTGATCGACGGCAGCACGCATCGCTGCACGCCCGAATCGGTGCTCACGTTCCAGAAGCAGCTCGGCCCCGACATCGCGATGGTGCTCGACCACTGCCCGCCCGGCGACGCCGACCTGCCGACACAGCGCGCGGCGCACGAACGCACGCTGCGGTGGGCCCGCACGGCGCGCGACGTGCACGACCGCTGGGGCGGCAGTGCGCGCGGCCAGGCGGTGTTCGGCATCTGCCAGGGCGGGATCGATCCGGACCTGCGCGCCGCGAGTGCCGGCGCGATGGCCGCGATGGACTTCGACGGCTACGCGATCGGCGGCCTCAGCGTCGGTGAGACGAAACAGCAGATGGCCGTCGCACTCGACGCGTGCGTGCAGCACCTGCCTGCCACGAAGATCCGCTACATGATGGGCATCGGCCAGCCCGAGGACCTGCTCGCCGCGACGGCGGCGGGCGTCGACATGTTCGACTGCGTGATCCCGACGCGGCACGGTCGCAACCACACTGCCTTCGGCCCGGACGGCATGTCGCTCAAACTGCGCAACGCGCAGTACGCCGACGACCCGGCCCCGCTGGTCGAGGGCTGCCGCTGCTACACCTGCGGCAAGTTTTCACGCGCCTACCTGCGGCATCTTGCCGTCGCCGACGAGATGCTCGCGGGGATCCTGCTGTCGATCCACAACATCCACTTCCTCCAGGACCTGATGCGCGGCATCCGCGCCCGGGCCGAAGGTGCCGCATGAAGTTCGCGCTGTCTGCTTCGCTCGCGTTCGTGCTGTCGCTTCCCGCACAGACCCCGACCGACGCGCTCACGATCCGCATCGGGACGTGGAACCTCGAATTCCTCGGTGCCGACGGCAACTTCCGGAGCAACCTCCCGCCGCGCAACGACCAGGACTTCGCGAAGATCGGCCGGAAGGTGAAGGACCTCGGCGTCGCCGTGCTCGCGGTGCAGGAGATCTGCGGCCCCGAGCCCCTGCGCAAGGTCGCAGCCGGCGCCGGCGAGAGCTGGCGATTCGTGCTCGGCACGAGCGGCGCGTGGGACGACGGCAAGACGTCGCAGCAGATCGGGTTCCTCTACGACTCCGCGGTCGTCGACCTCCTGTTCGCCGAAGAGCTGCTGCAGCTGCCTCGGGAGAAGGACGGCGTGCCGATCTTCCATCGCGTGCCGGTGACCGCCGCGTTCAAGGTGAAGGCGACGGGCTTCGACTTCCGCGCGACGACGGTGCACCTGAAGGCCGGCCAGAAGGCGCCCGACGAACAGAAGCGGCGCCTGGAGGCGACCGAGCTGCGCGGCTGGTTCGAACAGCTGCAGAACGCGAACGGCGAGGACGCCGACCGGGTGCTGCTCGGCGACTTCAACAGCACGTACGGCGCGGAACCGGAGACGATCCTCGAGAAGGACCGCCTCCTCGCGTACCTGCGCACGAAGGCGCCGACACCGACGATCATGCACTTCACGGAGCCGATCGATCAGATCGTGGTCGGCCCCGGCTTCGGCGAAGTGCGCGCCGATTCGTTCACCGTGCACGGCGACTACGGCGAACTGAGCAAGGACGCGTGGCGCAAGATCTACAGCGACCACTACCCGGTGACGATCGACGTGGTCGCCGCGTTCGACGAGGATCCCGACGCGACGTTCGCGCACGGCGGCGACGACCGCTCGTTGCCGCCGAAGAACCGCCCGCAGGTCGCGTTCCCCGGTGCGAAGACAGCGGTCAACGCAGCCGCTCCGGCGAAGGGCACGTGGCCTCCCGCGGTGGGCACGGAGGTCGTCGTGCACTCCTCCGAGGGCGGCAGCCTGCAGACCGCGGGCAAGCTGGCCCGCGCGCTTCCCGAAGGTCCCGGCGGCTGGGTCGTCGTCGAACAGCCGAACGGGCTGCGCGCGATCCCCTGGGCCGCGATCGCCTGGATCAGCGTCCCGTAGCGGACGCGCGCACGAGGCGGCCCCACATCGGCGTCCGTCGCACCGCGCCGCGACTCGAAGCATCGACCGGCGTCGCGGTGTTCGCGCCGGTCTCCGCTGGCCGCCGTGCGAAGTGGTGCACACTCCACGCGCGGCCACTGCGCAGCCGGCGAAGAGGCTCGGCGCGTGCGACGCCCTTCGCAACCGCATCGACCGCGTGACTCGCCGCGGGAGTGGCCGGCATGCGGGTTTCGCGCCGGAACGTTCGGCCGGACTGGGCCGACAGCGACACGGTCAGGGTGAGCAGCACGATCAGGAACCAGGGACGCATCGGACCTCTCGGGAACGGGGACGGAGCAGGGTACCACATACGGAGCGGCGCGCGTTCAGAGCACGATCTCGACGCGCAGCGTCGCCACGAGCGCGTCGTCGAGCGACGGATCGCCCCCCGGGTTCACGATGTACTGCAGGTCCGGCTTCACGCTGATCGCGGGCGTCAGCTGCACCTTGTAGAGCAGTTCGATCGCGGTCTCGTCGCCGACGAAACCGGCGCCGTCGTCGCCGCTCAGGACGGCGTGCGTGACGAGCAGCCCGACCACGTCGAAGTCCCGGTGCGGCAGCGCCCCGGTCCACGTGATGCCGAACTCGGCGTGTTGCGCGACGTCCGCGACGTCGCCGTCCCCGAGCCCGACGTAGACCATCGCGCCGACGCCTTGCCGATCCTCCGCGTCGTCGGGGTTCTCGCGCCACAACCGCTGGTCGAGCACCGCGTAGCCGCCGACGACGCCACGTTCGCTGCCGCCGTCGAAACGATCGAACCGCGCCGAGTGGTACCAAGCACCCACGGCCAGACGGCCCGAGCCCCATGTCCCGCCGCCGGTCCAGCCGCGACCGATCTCGACCACACTGATGCAGTCGTCACCGTGCTCCGCGTCGAAGAAGCCCGACAGCCCGTGCCGGCCGGTGCGCACGCCGTACGCACCGGCGCCGTCGAAGACGCCCGCCCCGACGTGCCAGAGTTCGTCGGGCTGCCACGCGACCACGACAGCGGTCGCCGGATCGGGGTAGGTCGGGTACCCGACGATCGTCGGCGTGATCGCGGCCGAGCTGTTCACGAACTCGCCGCCTTCCTCGGTGAACGCGAACTCGCTGTTCCAGTCGATCTTGCCGAACTTCAGGCGCAACGAATCGCAGAGCCACGTTTCGATCCATGCCTCCGCGACTTCGTCGGTGTCCGGCGCCTGCAGGTTCGTGAAGGCCTGTGCGTCCCCGACGTCGTCGCTCGGATCGCGACCCTGCACCGAGTACACGTCGAACCACACGAGCGTGCGCGGGAGCCCGAGGATGCGTTCGAGGTCGAACGCGACGTTGACGTCGAGCAGCGCGTCGAGGCTGTCGCGGTTCCTGGCACCGCCGTGCCACGCCGCGCACCAGTCCCACGTCACACCGGCGCCGACCTCGACTCCTGCCGCTTCGAGTTCGCTGCGCCAGCCGCCCCAGTCGCCGGTGAGCCGCGACCACTGCACGAACGGCATCCCGCCGATCCACTCGCGCTCCGCGGCCACGGTCCCGCTCTCGCCGGCTTCCGTTCCCTCCTGCGCCGACAACACACCACTCGCGACGCTGCAGAGCGCGAACGCGAGCATCGACCGCTTCCCGTTTCCGGCGACGTGCATCATGGCCGCTGGCTTCGTCGCGCCACGGCCTCGCTCTTGAGCGCGTCAGCGCAGCACACTCAGCAGGAAGAGCGCGATCGCGACGAACACCGCCACGACCGCGACCCACCACCGGCGTCGTGGTGCGCTGGCAGGGCCGTTTGCGCCCCAGCCATCAGGGATGTCCACACTGGCGTACTCGATTTCCCCAGGGTCCTGCCAACCGGTGTTCGCGTCGCTACCGCATTCGCGACACGCCTTGCTGCCGACAGCGACATCCGCGCCGCAGTTGGGGCACTCGAAGATCTCCCGCCGCGCCCGCTTCTTCGCGCTCATTCGATGGCCTCCAGACGAACGTAGTCGATCGCCAGCACGTGCGCCGGCTTCGCCGCCGTGTTGACTCCGGTGATCCGCACGCGCAGTTCCGTCTCCCCCGCAGGCAACGTCGCGTCACCGAGCGTGATCGGGCCGCTCGTCGACGGCTGCTCGGCGAACGCGTCGAACGCCGCGCCGATGGAGCGCCCGGTCAGCGCGCACTGCGCTACGACGCCCTCGTCGTTCCGACCGAACGCGACCGACACGCGATACCGCCCCGCCGCCTTCACCGGCAGCGCGAGCACGAGTTCGTCGCCGATCTGCCCGCCGCGCCAGTAGCGCACCGCGTCGCTCGAGAACACCTTCTCGTAGAGCCCGGTGTCCTGCACCGTGTGCGCACCGCCGCTGCACGACACGACCCGCAACGACTCGGCCTCGATCACGTTCTCGGCGATCCACATCGGCGGCCCCGCGAGCCTCTCGAGCACACGCTCCGCTGCGGGCGGCACGGGCGGCAGTCCCGACAACGCGTCCTTCTCCCCGTACCAGTACGCGACCGTCGCGTAGTCGACGGCGATCGAGTCGACCCAGTGCCACCGCTCGAACTCGAACCGCAGCGAGCCCTGGAACGGGATGCTGTCGAGCACGTGAGCCCGATGGAGCTGCGTGAACCCGAAGTTCATGGGGCCGTCGCACTGCACTTGGGCGTGGAAGGGCGCGGCGAACGGCTTCGGGTCGCACCAGGCGTAGCCGAAGTAGTCCTCGGTGCCCGTGCCGAACCACGACGGGAACGATTCGCCGTCCACCACGACCTTCTCGTCGCCTTCGCCCCACCACATGCGCGACGGGTTGCGCACGAGCAGCGAACACCCGACGAAGCGACCGCGCCCCTTGGCGTCGAGCACGAGGTGGTCCGAGAACGGACGCGTCGGCATGCCCTTCACGAGGTGGTAGCCGGCGCGGAAGCGCGGCGCATCGTGATCGAACGGCCAGCGGAGAGCGCGCGCGTCGACGAGCGCATCCAACGCCATCTCCACGCCGGACGTGTCCCCGTCGGCGACCAGCTCGATCACACCACCGAACGGCAACGGCATCGGCCAGCGGCACCAGGCACTTCGATCCTCGCGCACCCCGAGCAGGCTGCCGTGCCACGGACGCCATTCCGTGCCGGCGGCCAGGAACGCCGGCAACGGCACGTCGACGAGCACGTCGACGCGGCCCTCGACCGTCTCCTTCACCACGAGTCGAACGTTCGCCATCACCCCTGCGAGCTCAGTGCTACCCATCGTCGACCGGATGGCGATCTCGAAGCCCGTCACGACCGCAGGGACGGGCACTTCGACCCGTGTCGTCGTGGGGCGGGAGCGATCCGTCAGCGGCGCTGGCTCGGTGGCGAAGGCTCGCGTCACGGCGAGTACGGCCTCGCGACCGCTCCCCATCCGCGCGGGCGAGAAGCTCGTGACGCTCGTACCCGCCGCGCATTGCACGACATCGACGTGGTAGTAGAGGTCGCCCGCCGTCGCCGACATCTTCAGCGACTTCGCGAACGGGATCGGCAGGTGGCAGTTGCCCCCTTTGCTGCGCATGCCGGCCAGCGGCTCGGGCACACCGTCGATCTGGCCGCTGCACAACGCCGCGAAGTCGACGCTCCACACTCGCTCCCCGTCGATGTCGAAGTGCAGAGTGCCCGACGGATTGGCCGTCCAGATCCGGGCCACGAAACCCGGCCCCTCGGTCTCCACCATCACGTGCTCCTGCACGCCGGACCGATCCTCCGTTCGGAGGTACTTGCCGCGATCGTCGTTCGCGAACCATGCGCCCGGGTCGCCTGGACCGCGCAGGCTCGATCGGTCGAAGCTGCTCCACTGCAGACACCGCTCGCCGGCGACGGGCAGCTGCCACAGCCAGTCCACGTCGACCATGCGCCGCAGCAACGCGAGCTGGTCGATCGGTCGCGACGACGGCTCCTGCGCGGGGAGCCGCGCGAGCAGGACCGCGAGTACGCACACGCCATCGACGACGCGCATGGCGGGGCAGGATAACGGCTCCGCCGCCGCGACAACGCACCCGCTTCCGAGCCAACGTCGTTGCGTGAAGACGCTCGTTCGCGACGATGCGCGCCGTGCGCCGGCTCCCCTTTCTCGTGTTCGTCGCCCTGGCTGCGGCGCTTCCTGCGCAACAACAGCCGCAGCAACCCGACCCGACACCGGTGTCCGCGTACGACCCGCTGCGCGGCCTCGACCCCGACGGCCGCATCCCGAAGCCGCAGTACCCGAGCGACGTCCCGCACCCGGAACGCTGGCGCTACACGCCGCCCGGGCGCATCAAACCCGGTGGCGTGCTCGACCGTTTCCTCGTGAGCAGTTTCCTCACGCCGATCGTCTTCCACGAAGAGGACATCGGGTTCGGTGGCGGCCTCGCACTCACCGACGTCGACTTCCGCAGCCAGCGCTACCGCGAGTTCGCGAACATCGTCCTCACCTACTCGGAGGAGGGTCAGCAGGCGTACAAGATCAACTGGTCGCGCTGGCTCTCCGTGCGCGAGATGCCCGACGGCGGCGTTCTGCGCGAGGAACGCGAACGGCTCTACGGCCGGGCGGGCTACGAGAAGACGCTGACCCGCCGCTTCTTCGGCCTCGGCAGCCGCACCGAGAAGAATGCCGAGACGAGCTACACGGAGGAGACGACGACGCTCGGCTTCGGCGTGCGCACGTCGTTGCCCGACTCCGGCAGCGATTGGCTCCTGCGCGCCGATCTCCAGGGCGAACACCACGGCCTCTCGCGCGGGCGCGTCAGCGCCGTGCCGAGCACCGAGCAGATCTTCCCCGCTCTCGTCGACGACGGCGACGGCGACGACCAGCTCTGGCTGCTCCTCAACTTCGGATGGGACACGCGCGACTCGCTGCACCAGCCGTACGAAGGCAGCCGCGTCGGCACCTTCGCGAACCTCGCGTGGCAGACGGAGAACGAGTTCGGCGGCACGATCGGAGTGGACGCGCAGAAGGTGTTCGTGCTGCCGCCGCTCCTGCACCGCGGCGCCGACGGAGTCGAGGAGAACCCGCCGACCGACGTGCTCGCGATCGGCGGCTTCGTGCAGGACACCGTCGGCGACCTGCCGTACTACAGCCTGCCCACCCTCGGCGGCACGCACACGCTCCGCGGCTACATCCAGAACCGCTTCACCGACCGGGGCGCCGCCCACGCGTCGATCGAGTACCGCATCGGCCTGATCCCGCGCGGCATCACGTTCAGCGACACGATCCGCATCGAGCGCATCGGCCTCGGCTTCTTCTACGAATGCGGCACCGTGGCCGGCGGCCTCGAAGACCTGCACGACGCGAAGTTCCTCGACAGTTACGGGTTCGGCTTCCGCATCGCGTTCTCGCGCGAAGCCGTCTTCCGCGTCGACTGGGGCTACGGCGACGAAGGAACGAACTTCACGCTCGCCTTCGGCAACTCGTTCTGACGTCGGGCCCGTCGGAGCCCGGGACCGCCGAGGGTCAGCCGGTCGCTCCGCCGCTGCCCTTGTCCGCTTCCTTCTCCGCGCCCTTCTCGACAGGCTTGCCGGGTTCGTCGGCGAGGCGACGCCGCCACAACCGCTTCACGCGCGACAGGAGGCCAAGCCGATCGAGCACGCGCCGCGCAACCCGGGTCCCGCCCGCGGTGACGCCGACGAGCGCCTTGAGACTCCGCCCGCGGAACGTCGGTGCGTACATCGCGAGCGACACCTCCTGTGCGGACTCCGTGCCGAGCATCTGCTTGTACTGCGCGTCCCCCTGACCGAAGTCGATCGCATCGACCGCCGGGTCGTCGCACAGGTCGGCGATGACCTTGGTGAGGAGGTACCAGCCCGGCCGTGCATCACGGAACTGCGGCAGGTACGCGGTGAAGTCGGTGAAGAACGTGCCGCGCGACCGCCGTCCGTCCCAGAACGCCGCGGGGGCGCCGTCGATGTGCAGCACCCAGCAGCGGTAGGTGCCGTTCCGCAATGCCGCGTCGATCAAGGCGACCTGCTCCGGCGCGTTGAGGAACCCCGCTCCGAGACTGCGGTGGTAGCTGTGCCGTGCGACCGCGTCCATCTCGTCGACGATGCGCGCCAGGTCCTCGGGCTTCGACCAGCACTTCACCTCGGCGCGAGCGCCGAACTCCTCGAGGAACCGCTCGGGGTAGCGCTTCAGGTTGCGCCGCGTGTTCTTGCTGCACGCCGCCGCGAAGTCCGCCCACGACGCCGGGATCGCGACGCGCCAGTTCACGTCGGGCTCGGGCCGCATCCACGACGCCCCGGCAGCCATCGCCGCGGCGACGAGCGGATGGTCGATCGGGAAGTGCTCGAGGTGGAGCATCGTGCAGCCCTCGTTGCGCATCTCGCGCCTCGCCGCGGCCACGAAGGCGCGCGCACTCTCGTCGGTGGCCGGGCCGAGCCAGCCGCCGCCGTGCTTGACCGACAGCACGCGGACCCGCGGATTCGCGACGCGCCAGTAGCCGAGCTGCACGGCCGTCCTGGTCCATGCGTCCATCGCGACGACCATCGCCTTCGGCGCGGTCGCTTCGCCGTGCACGAAGGCCACGGTCTTCGTCGAGCCGCCGCCCGTGGCGACGAGCGCCTCGCAGGCGCGCCATTCCACCGTGGGATGCGACTCCCACTGCTGCCAGAAGGAACGTGTGCGCTCGAGGTCGGGGGCGGTGCGCACGACCTTCACGTGCGCTTCCGCGCTGGCTGGCGAAGCGGAGGGTTGCAAGGGCGGAGGAGGATACCCCTCGATGCGAGCGAAGCGAACTCGACTTGGTCGGCGCGTCGCGCCCCGTTGTACTCTCCGGCCATGGCAGTCCCCGACGACACGTTCTCGCTGCTCGACCTGCTCGGCCGCGCGCACCCGCTGCTGCTGCACGCCCCGCTCGGATTGCTGCCCGGCATCGCGCTGCTCGAGTTCGGCTCGGCTCTCCTGCGCCGTCCAGCACCACGAGGATCGGTCCTGGCGCTCGCCGTCGCGAACGCACTCGCCGCCGCGCTCTCCGCCGCATCGGGACTGCTGCTCGCGCGCGAGGGTTACACGGGCTCGACGCTCGGGACCCACAAGATCCTCGGCATCGCACTCGCCGCGCTGTCGCTCGTCGCGGCGCTGCTCGCGTTCCGCGAACGTCGCGCGGCGTTCCGCGTCGTCCTGCTGCTCGCTCTCGGCGTGATGGTGCCGGCGGGCCACCTCGGCGGCACGCTCACCCATGGCGACGACTTCCTGTTCCCGAAGGCGAAGAAGACGTCGTCCGCGCCCGCTGCGCCGACGGGTCCCGCGGCGCGGGCTGCGACCCCGGGAGGCGACTACGAGCGCGTCATCGCACCGTTCCTCGCCCGCACGTGCAAACAGTGCCACGGCCCCGACAAGCACAAGGGCGACCTCCGGCTCACCACGATCGAGGAGATCTTGAAGGGCGGCGAGAACGGCCCGGTGCTGGTCCCGGGCAAGCCCGACGAGAGCCCGATGCTGACGAACTGCGAGCTGCCGCTCGACCACGACGACCACATGCCGCCCGAGGAGAAGCCGCAGCCGACGAAGGAAGAACTCGCGGCACTGCGCGCGTGGATCGCCGCAGGCGCGAAGTTCTGAGGCACACGGCGCGCGGTCGCTCAGCGGAGGCGGAAGTCGCGGTCGCTCGTGCGCGCCGACTCGATGCGCAGCAGTTCGATCGTCGTCGTCTGACGCAGCGCGTCGTCCACGTAGACGCGGCGGAACGGCATCTTCACGCCGTTGATCTGGCGCCAGTCCTCGAGCAGCACCCGGCGCGTCTCCTTGCTGCACGCGAGTCGGTGCACGAACTCCCGCAGCGCGCCGTTCGAGGGCTCGTAGAGGAGTTCGAAGCGGTCGCGCGGCGACGGATCGACTTCGGGCCCGACCGTGTCGTTCTCGATCGCGGGGCGACGTTCGACCGTGACGCGCGCCAACGTCTCGCCGCTGCGCACGACGTTGTCCCTTCCGACCACGACGAACGTCGTCGCGTCGCCGAAGCACCACGGCATGCGCAGGTGCAGCCCGAACAAGAGGAGGTCCTGCTGCGCGGTCTCCGTGAGGGTCGGCCACGGCATGCCGTTCCGCTCCGCGAAGACCGACGCACCCGACCTCCCGTAGACGCGGCCGTCCGGCAACTCGAGCCGATCGCGCTCCGCGAACGCGCAGTCCGCCGTGTGCGTGATCTCGCGCACGCCGATCACCTCACCCTGCGCGCCGTAGGTCGATAGGCGCCACCATGCCTGCACCCCCGCGAGTTCGCGGAAGGCCGCCGGAGCGTGCGCGAACTGGTAGACGTCGAGCAAGGGCGAGCCGAGCTGCGTGCCCGACACGAGCTTCGGCGCCGGTTCCGCCGGCACTTCGGCTTCCTTCACGAGAGAGCTCGACGCCGGCGGCGTCTTCGTCGCCATCTTCGTGTCACCCGTCTTCGTCTCGGCCTTCTTCGTCTCGGCCGCGGGCGCCGGCGGCGGCACGTTCGTGACCGGCGGCTCGTCCACGATCGGCCAGCCCGAACTGTCGAACTGCACCGGGTTCACGCGAACCGGCGGGCCTTCGGCGGGAGCCGGCTTCGGCGCGGGCTCCTGCTTCGCGGCGGGCTCGGCGACGGGCTTCGATCCCGGCTTCGGAGCCTGGGCGACGAGGCCGGACAACAGGCACGGAACGAGCAGTCGGGCGAGCATGTCCCGGTGCCATCGGCATTCCCGCCCCCACGCATTGAGCTTCACGCCATTGAGCCCGGTCCGGGCAGCGGCAATGCTGCGCCGAGTGCGCACCCCGTCGCTTCCGTTCGCCGTCGTGATCGCCGCTTGTGCGGCCGGCCCGAAGGACCAGCTCCCGCCCGGTTTCCCGACCGACGCCCCCCTCGCTGCGAGCCTGCCAGCGGGCACCGTCGTCGGAACGGCTGTCGGCGGGGACCTGCCGGACGCGCCGGAGTGGCGCGCCGCGGCCGTGTGGTGGCGAGAGGCCCTGCGCCAGTCCGCCGGGCTCGCGGTGCGCGACACCGTGCCGAAGGGCGCGGCCACGCTGCGGCTGTCGCTCGATGCGACAGCGCGAACGGCGGCCGCGTTCCTCGACCGCGCGGGCGATCCGACGGTGCTCGGCGGAGAGTCCTTCGCGGACGGTGACCTGCCCGCAGCGATCGACCGACTCGCTTGGCGCGCCCGCCTCGCCCTCGGCGAACGAGGCGCGGCGCCCGTGCCCGTGGCGCGGTGTGTGTCGCCCGAGCCGGCGGTCGCGATCGCGATCGACGACGCCGGCTCGCTGCTGCGCGACGGAGCGGTGAACGGTGCACGCAAGGCGCTGCTCGCCGCGCGGCGCGGCGACGGGGCCGCACCCGCGGTGCTCGACGGCCTCGCGTCGGTCGAGCTGATGCGCGGCGACGCGGCCGCGGCCGAGAAGCTCTGCCTCGAGGCGCTGCGCTACGAACCGCGGCTCTCGCCCACGGTCCAGCACCGTCTCGCGCGCTCGCTGCTGCTCGCCCGTTCGTCGCTCGATCCGTCGCGGGCGCGGGAGCGCGACCGCGAGCTGCTCGCCCTCGCCGAAGCCGGACGCCGTGAACGCCCGTTCGACCTGCAGCCGCTCCTCAGCGAAGCGATCGCCCGCGACTTCCTGGGGCAGTTCGAGACCGCGCGTCCCCTGCTCGAACGGTTGCGGGCGGAAGCCCCGGATCTCGCGATCGTGGCCTACCACCTGGGCTGGACGTGCATCGCGGCCGGCGATGGGCCGAACGCCCTCCTCCACCTCGACGACGCCGCGGTCCGCCTGCCCATGACCTGGGTCGTCGTGCCGCAGGCGATCGCGTGCTTCGTCGCCGGCCGCGTCGACGAACTGACGGAGCGGCTCGACCGGATCGCCGACAGCCTGCGCAACGGCCGCGATCCGGTGCGGCACGAGGTGCTCCGGATGCAGGCCGCCTGTGCGATCCTGGCCGGCGACGCCGCCGAGGCGCGCCGGTTCCTCGAGGCGGACCTTCGCTGGCTGCTCGAGAACCCCGCAACGCTCGAGCAGCGTGCTGGCGAATTCGCGGAGCAGGCGGCGGTCCTCGTGCGGCTCGGCGGCGGCAAGGACCTGGCGCCCTTGCTCGCCGCGATCCAGGCGCAACACCCGTCGACCGCGGTCGCCGACGCGTGTGCCTTCGCGCAGGGCCTCGCCGACGTCGCCGTTCGCCGCGAGCGTTCCCTCGAACTCGAGAAGCGCCTCGCGCACGGCGGCGACAGCGCGTGGACGTCGCTGCTCCAGGCCTTCGGCCACGAAGTGCGCGGCGAGGTCGCGGACATGCAGGATGCGCTCGCGAGGGCGTCGCGCCTCACCGACTCGCCGATGACCCGCGCGCTGGTGGCCCGCGGCCTGCGGCGCGCCGGCCGCGCCGGGGAAGCGGACGCGCTCTGCGCCGCGATCCGGCGCGAGCTGACGGTGATCGACCTGCGCCAGGCCATGCGGCACCCGGTCCTCGGACCCGAGCTCGCGTTCGCGTGGCGATGCGAGTGAAGCGCCGCCCGGGCTAACCGAGGAGCAGCAGCCGGCAGCCGCCGGCTGCGCGCATGCCGGCGCGTTCGTACGCCGCCCGCGCGGGAGCATTGTGGCGGCCGACGTGCAGGCAGACACGCCCGGGAGCCGCCCGCAGGCACGCCGCGACCAGCGCCGTCGCGAGACCGCGACCCCGGTACTCGGGGAACGTGAACACGCCCTCGATCACCGCACCGCCCGGTCCGTCGCTGCCGAAGTCGAGCTTGCACTGCGGAGCTCCGACCGCGCCAACCACTCGCGTCGACCCGTCGGCGATGCGTTCGTCGATCGTGTCGCGCAGCCACCGGCGATCGACGTGCGCAGGGTCGATCGACAGGTCGGCGTGGTTCAGCTGCAGGGTCGCCTGGACCAGACGGTCGCGATCCGCCCGCTCCGCATTGCGCACCACCACGGCGCCGGCCGGCCCCGCGGCGTCGGCTGCCGTTCCCTCGTAGTAGACCTGGTCGCGATGCACCAGCGGCTTGCCGGCGACGCGACCCCGCAGTTCGTCGACGACGGGGGTCGGTCCCATCACGATGCGCCACGGCATGCGCTCGACGCCGATCGCTTCGACGACCGCCGCCGCGAGCGCCGCGCCGAGCTCCGCGCCGTCGTCGAGCACGACGAGGTTGCCGCGCGGACCGAACCAGCAGAGCACACGTTCGCGTTCGCCTTCGCGGACCCAGACACCTTCGCCTTCGCCTGCCGCCAGCGCGTTGCGCACGTACACGCCGTGGGAGCCCGAACGATCGGCCATCGCCTCCGCCGCCGGATCGTCCAGGTGCAGCGGTCGGGTGGTGAAGGCTCGTCGCGTCGGCATCGCGCTCAAGAATCCGATGGCGACGGCCGATCAGCAACAGGCCTTCTGACTCACGGAACGAGCCTTGGACACCTACGACTTCCTCGCCGACCCGCGCGCCATCACCCTGCAGGCTCGCCGCGCCACCTGCGCGAGCATGCACGACGAACAATCCCACTGGCTCCCGCGGCTGCAGAAGCTCGCCGAGCCGCCCGCCCCCGACCGCGACTTCCCGGCGTTCCTGCTCGCGACACCGCACTTCGCCGATCTCGCACGCCGCATCGGCGACACGACCGATCGACGCAAGCTCCCGGTCGCCGTCGCCGACGAGCTCGACTGGTTCCTCGAGGTCTTCCGCGACTACCTCCGGACGAGCGACGGCGAAGACGTCTTCTCACCAGACCACCGGCTGCGCGCCTGATCCGCGCCGCCCCGGGCAGTGGCGATCAATGCCCCGCGCGAAGCTTGGCGGCGATCGCCGCCATCTCCGCCTGCGGCAACGGCGGCCCGTCGAGGCCCGGCACCTGCCCCGCCGCATCCGTCGGCACGAGATGGACGTGCGCATGACGCACGACCCAGCCGATCACGCTGACGCAGACCCGCTGGCACGGCAGGCGTTCACGCATCGCGCGCCCCACCTCGTGCACGAACGACCACAGCGCGGCGTTCGCCTCCGGTGACAGGTCGAAGACTCCGTCGATGCGTGCCACCGTGGCGACGATGACGTGGCCTGGCCGCACCGGACGTTCCGCCAGCCAGGCGACGTGCCGCGCGTCGCGCCGGACCTCGTGCACTGCGCGCAGCCGGTCGACGACGTCGGTGAAGTCGGGCGCGCTCATCGCGCCCTCGCGAGCGCCGCGGGATCGGTGACCGGCGCGAGGCATGCTCCGCGCCGGCACACGTACGCCGCGGGCACCCCGTCGAGCGGGACCTTGCCGTCGAAAACCGCCGACATCGCCGCGAGCTCGCCGCGATTCCCCGCGTGCACGAGGGCTGTGACGCGGTGGTGCGGGAAGGCGCGCCACGCCGCAACGAGCAGCGCCTGCGTCCGAGCATCACCGGGCTCGCCGGCCACCACGATTTCGCGCGGATCGGCGAGCCAGAACTGTGCGGCGAGCACGAGCGACGGCGTCGCGGTCGGCGCATCCTTCATCGCCTGGTGGTTCGCGCGCAGTGCCGCGGTTCCCGCGTCGATCAGGCCGGAGTCGGCGAGCAGGAGCCCCGCCCTGAGCATCGCGTGCACGGCGCTCGCGACCCCCGACGGGGTCGACGACTCGAAGGGCGACCGTGTCCGCGCGAGCAGCTGCTCCGCGTCGTCCGCCGTGCTCCAGAAGCCGCCGTCCGGTGCTGCGAAGTGTGCACGCACCGTCGTGAGCAGTTCGCGGGCCGCAGCGAGCCAGCGCGGATCGGCGTCGACTTCGAAGAGCGCGACGAGCCCTTCCGCGAGCATCGTGTGGTCCTCGAGGAACCCGGCCTTCTGCGCCGCGCCCGAATGCCAGTGCCGGGAACAGCGGCCGTCGCGAACCAGCTCACGAAGCACGAAGTCGGCGGCCCGCCGGGCGGCCTCGCGGTAGCGCTCGTCGCCGAGCGAGCGGAACCCGCGCGCGCACGCGGCGATCGCGAGCCCGTTCCATGCAGTCAGCACCTTGTCGTCGAAGGCGGGCCGGGTGCGGCGGTCGCGAGCGGCGAGCAGCGCCGCTTTCACCCGCGCGAAGCGGTCGCGGTCGGCGGCTTCCGTGGGCAGCCCGCGGGGCAGCGACAGCACGTTCGCACCCTCGTGGTTGCCGCCCGGCGTCACACCGAACCACTCCTTCGCGAACGCCGCGTCGTCGCCGAGCACCGCGTCGAACTCGGCGGCGGTCCACACGAAGAACTTGCCCTCGACGCCGTCGCTCTGCGCGTCCTGGCTCGCAAGAAAGGCGCCGCGTTCGTGCCGCATGTCGCGCAGCATCCAGTCGAGCGTGTCGCGTGCCACGGCCGCGAACGATGGCTCACCCGTCGCCTCGAACGCGTCGAGGTAGGTGCCCACGAGCAGCGCGTTGTCGTACAGCATCTTCTCGAAGTGCGGTACGAGCCACGCGCGGTCCGTGCTGTAGCGATGGAAGCCGCCGCCGAGCTGGTCGTGGATCCCGCCGAACTGCATCGCCAGCAGCGTCTTCTTCGCCATCGCGGCCGCGCCGTCGTCGCCGAGGCGCAGCAGCACCTGGAGTTCGCGCGACGGCGGGAACTTCGGCGCGAAGGACGGCGCCTCGCCGAAGCCGCCGCTCGCGGCGTCGTAGCGCGTTCGGCTGCGCGCGAGCAAGCCCTTGGCGAGCGACGCGTCGGGCTCCCCCGCGACGAGCGTCGGCGCGAGCGCCTTCTGCAGGTGGTCCGCGAGTTCGTCCGCGCCCTTGTCGATCTCCGCGCGTTTCTCGCGCCACGCCTTGTCGAGGCTCTCGATGACCCGACGGAAGGCCGGCAGACCGTGCGCGTCCGCCGGAGGGAAGTAGGTGCCCCCGTAGAACGGCTTGCCGTCGGGACGCAGCCACACCGACAGCGGCCAGCCGCCCTGCTGCCCCATCGCCTGCACTGCGGCCATGTAGATCTCGTCGACGTCGGGCCGCTCCTCGCGGTCGACCTTGATGCACACGAAGCGTTCGTTCATCAGGGCCGCGATGGCGGGATCGGCGAAGCTCTCCTTCGCCATCACGTGGCACCAGTGGCACGCCGAGTAGCCGATGCTGAGGAAGATCGGCCGGTCGAGCTTCTTCGCGAGCTGCAGCGCTTCGTCGCCCCACGGGTACCAGTCCACGGGATTCGTCGCGTGCTGGCGCAGATACGGCGACGCCGCAGCGGCGAGGCGATTCGACTTGGGTGCGTCCTTCGGCACGGCGGGCGGCTCCTGTTGGGCACGGGCGGCGACGGCCGCGAGAAGGCCGGCGAGAGCCGCAGAAGTCCGCGCGGTCACTTGGCCCCCGTCGTCGCGGACGCCTCGGCGGCCGTCGTCTCGACTGCCTGCGCGAGTCCCGTCAGGCTGCTGACCTGGATGCGCCGCACCCCCTCCTGGATCGCGCCGAACCACGCGAACCAGCGTTCGACCGTGCCCTCGCATTCGCGTTCTTCGCGCCAGCGCACCCTCGTGCGATCGCCGTCGGCGCTCCACTCGACGCGGCCGCGCGCGAACTCCTCGATCGGCGCGTCGCCGGGCGCCTGGCTCCGCACGACGTACTCGAGGAATGCGGGGCCGATGCCGGTCACTTCGAGGAAGCCGCGGCCTCGCACGCCGGCCCACGAGATCGTCTGCCCGGCGGTGCGCGGCGTCCCCGCGACCGTCTGCGAGGTCTGCGGCCCGAGATCGGCGCGCATCGCCGACCATCGCGGCCACGTCGAGAAGTCGCTCACGAGTTCGCCGACCCGTTCGGGCGGCGCGGCGACCGTGCGTTCGGTGTCCACCCGCCAGCTCTTCGCGAGGGCCATGCCGACGAGCAGGAACGTCAGGATCGCCCCCGCAGTCGCGAACACGAGGGCTTTCAGGATCGTCGTCGGCATCGGCTGCGCCATGCGCGGCACGGTAGCGGACGAGGACGCCCGGGGCACGTTCAACGCCCGACGAGCAGCGGTGTGAAGTAGCGGTAGTAGATCTCGAGGCTCAGTACGCACATCGCCGTCGTGTAGCTGCGGTCGGTGCGCGAATCCCCGGCTTCGCGCGCATACACGTCGATCGGCGGGAACGAACCGTCGGCGGCCTGAGCCGCCGGCAGCACGGTGCGCAGCCGCGCGTTCCACTGTGTCCACGCGTCACCGCCGGCGAGGAAGCAGCAGAGCGTGCCGTAGTACCAGAAGTACACGTTGCCCTGGCCGCGCAGCACGAAGTCGTCGTCCTCGTAGCGGCGGTACGCCTCCGGCCGCCGCTCGACCGTGTAGTCGACCGCGACCGAGACCTTCGCGTCGTCCGCCGGGGCACCGAGCAGCATCAGGCAGAACGCACCCGCGGGCGTGCTCGCCGGCAGCGTCGGCCACGCGGAGTTGAGGCGACTGGGCTTGTGGTTGTAGCGGAACCAGCCGTTCTGCTGGTCGAACGACAGCTCGAGGAACTCGCGCGCGCGGGGCAGTACTTCGGTCGGCAGTTCGACGCCGGACAGACGCGCCGACTCGAGCGCCATGATCATCCACGACGACACCGACACGCGCGCGTAGTCGTCCTCCGGTCGCAGGCCGGGCGAGAAGTAGCCCCAGCCGCCGCGATTGCGCCGATCGCGCCGCGGGCCCTGGTTCTGCAGGATCCAACTGAGCGCCTCCTCGACCGGACGCTTCAGCCGGACGTCCTTCGTGATCCCGAAGCACTCCGCTAGCGCGTAGGTCGTGATGCCGTGGCCGTAGCACGAACTCGGGCCGAAGGCGCCGGTGTCCGGGTCCTGCAGTGCGAGCAGGTGTCCGATCGCCCGCGCCACCACCGCGCTGTGTTCGGTGCGCGAGGTCGGCGTGTGGCCCGCGCCGAGGAACGCGAGCACGCACAGCGCGGTCTTGCCGACGTAGACGCTCCCGTACTTCTGGTCGAAGTGGTCGCGATCGCCCCAGGTACCGTCCTCCGACTGGATGCTCGCGAGGTAGCGCAGGCCGTTGGCCACCGCACGCTCCGTGTCGGCCGTACCGCCGAACTTCTCGATCGCCTTCGCCTTCGCGGGACCGAAGCGGTTGCTGTACGCCGACGGGCCGTCCGGGCCCCCGGCGACGGGAGCCAGAGGCGTCACGACCGCGCGCTCCAGCAGTGACACCGGCTGCTCGACGCGCTCGTCGGGGATCGGCGCGAGCACGGGCCGGACGGAGCGCACCGGCGCCTCGATCGCCGCAGTTCGTCGCTCGGGCCGTGGCACCACGGCCGCCGCGAGCCGCGATCCGCTGCCGCCCACGCGCGGCGACGCACGTTCGTGCGCTCCCGCGGACGGGGCGCCGTCGCGCAACGCGGTCGGCAGCGGCGGCCGCGCCCGCGCCGACGTGCGAACGTCGAAGTCGCCGCGCTCCGACGCGACGAGGTTGTGCACCCGATCGAGCGCGACCGCCGGCGGTTCGACCACGGGGATCGGCTCCGGCTTCGTGCCCGCTTCGCGCGAAGCACTCATGGCACGTGCCGCCTCCGTCGCGCCGGGGACCCCGGGAAGCGCTGCGAGTGCATCGGGCGCCGGGATCTTCGCCACGGGCGTCGCCACAGCGGCCGCAGCAGCCGCGCCGGCGGGCGCTGTCGACCCTTCGCGCAACTGCACGGCGACGCGCGGTCCCTTGCCGGCGACCGGCGCACGCTCGTAGGTCGACGGCGCGGTCGAAGGCAGCGCCCCGGCATTCCGTTCGAGCGCCCCACCGGGCGCCGTCACCTCGAAGGTGTCCGCCGAACTGCCTGCCGCGCGATGCGCCGCCGCGGGTGCGGCCGCCGCAGGACCCGTCGCAACCGGAACCGGAGTCGCCGGGGCCACGCCGTGGCTCTCGTTCGCCACCGGAGCAGCCGGAGCACGACTCGTCGTGGGCGCATCGCGCAGTGCGCCGACCGGTGGCGCAGCGACGCGGTCGCTCGGCCCGCCCGTTCCGGCGCGCGGAGGCAGCACGGTCGGCGGCGCGGACGCCGTGCGTGCCGTCGCGTCGAGGCGCGCGACGGGCACGGCGATCTCCGCTTGAGCGGACCGCGACGCGGCCGCCGCTTCGCGCGCGGCACCCGAGGCACCCTCGGTCCGAGGCTGCGGTCCGTCACCGGCAACGGCCTCGATGCGCGGACCCCGAGCGTCGACGCCGCGTCGTGCACCCGCTTCGAGGTCGTGCTGAGGTCGTTCGCGCAGCGCGGTGCTCGGAGCGGCCACTTCGTGCGCCGCGGCCGCCGGAAGAACGCCCTCCGTGCGCGGCGCCGCGAGCGGCTCCGATCGTTCGTGCGCCATTCCGGCGAAGGGCGCATCGGCTGCCGCCACCGTCGGCATCGCGGCCTCGCTCTTCGTCGCGACATCGCCGCCGGCGGGAGCCGGCGCCACTTCGCTGCGCACGACTTCCGGGCCGCTCCGAGCAGCGTCCGCGGCGCTGCGAACGACGGCCGTGGCGCCGGCGTCGCGCAGTCCGGGGTCCCGCACCGGCGCGGCCGCGGGATCCGCTACGGGCACGGCAGCGCCGGTCGGAGCGCCCGCAACGAGCGGCGCGGCGACGGCGACCCGCTCCACGGCGGCGGTCGGCTCCGCTGCATTCACCGGCATCGGCGCCTCCACCGCCATGTCCGCGGCCGCCGCGGCGGCGCTGGCAGTCGCCGCAGCCCGCACCTCTCCCAGCTCCGCACGGGAGGTAACCGCTGCCGCATCCGCGCCGGAACGCTGCGCGATCGGCGCCGCCGCGTCGTTCACCGCGGTCGCGGCGTCGACTTCGCGCCGGGTCGCCTTCGCATCGAGTTCCGCGGCCTTCGCGGCGAGAGCCGGGGAGTCGATCGCACGATCCGCGGCCGCCTGCGGCGCGTCGGGTGCGAGCGAACGTTCCGCCGGCGTGAAGGCGACCCGCGCCGCGATCTCCTCGCCGGCTCCGGGCACCGCCGCGCTCGTCGCGGACGCCGTCGCGACGTCCACGACCGAGACCTCGAGCGCACCGTCGTCGGCCGTGCCCGGCACGATCGCCCCGGAGATCTCGACGCCCCACAACCACAGGAAGAGCAGCACGTGCAAGAGCAGGGACAGCAGCAGGCACTGTGCGAGGAAGTCGAGCGCGGTCCAGCGCCGGCCCAGGTGCAGCAGCACGAGCAGCAGCGCCGATACGAACGCCGCGCCGAGCAGCAGCAGTTCGAGCCAGCGCTGTCCCGGCCACCACGGATACAGCTCGCTCGCCGTCGCGCGGTACCACAGGTCCGATTCGTGCGCCTCGCCGGGCGCTCCCTTCGCCGGCCGCAGCAGGAAGAGCTGCATGCCGTCGGGCGACGGCGAGGGACCGCGCAGATCGGCGAACGCCCAGCCTTCGTCGATGGCCCGCGGCTCGTCGAACGTGACGCCGAGACGGCTCGCGCGCACGACGCGGAGCGGCCCGGCCTTCTCCTTCCGCACGAACCACAGCGCACCGCCGTCCGGAGCGAATGCGGGATCGCGGTCCACCGGCGGATTGCGCAGCTTCGCGGCGTTCGCGAAGACGGGAGCCGGGTCCTCGGGTGCACCGAGCCGGCATTGGAACAGCGTGCCGCCGCGACTGTCGACCGCGCGATCGATGCGCACGAACACGAAGTCGACCCCGTTGCCGTGCGGCGCCGGATCGGTCTCGTCGCGGGCGGTGTTGCACTGCGCGAGCGGCGTCGGCGGCGCGAAGCCCGTTGCCGTGACGCGGCTCTCCCACAGGTCGTAACCGCCCGCACCGGGTCGGTCGGACGCGAACCAGATCCGCCCGTCGGCTCCGACCGCCGGCGCGAGTTCGTTGAATTCCGTGTCGAGACCGTACGCCGGCTCGGGCGGCACGGTCGGACGCGCCGGGTCGAACGACACGAGGTCCGTCGTGCCGTCGGCCGTGCCGCGGCCGTACAGGAGCCGCCCGTCGGGCAGCACGGCGACACGCCCGATCACCGGCCCCGGCAGCTCGCACTCCGCTTCGGGCGACGACCAGCGCACCATGCCGGACGCCGCCAGCTCCGTCGCCGAGAACGGGCGCTGCCCGTCCGTGTAGTACAGCGGCCGCCCGACGCGCAGTCCGACGAGCATCGCGACCGCGGCGATCAGCGCCGCCCACGCGATGCGGATCGCCACGCGCCGGGTGCGTTCACGCATCGCCATCGTTCACCGAGTCTGGACCGGCAGCGCCGCGAAGTCGACCTTCGTGATCCGCGCGAAGCGGCACGCGTCCAGCACCTGCATGCCGAGCCCGAACTGCGCCTCGCGGTCGCCGCGCACGAGCACCGATTGTTTCTGATCGCGCTGCTGCGCCGCGACGAGCTTCTGCCGCAGCGCCTCAAGGGTGACCTCGCGCCCTTCGACCAGGATGCGACCGTCCGCCATCACGTTCACGGTCAGCTGGTGCCCGACTTCGCCGGCCTGGCCGGTGCGCGCTTCCGGCAGGCGGAGGTCGAGCTCGACCTCGTCGTTCGCGAACGTGGTCGCCGCGAGGAAGAACACGAGCAGGAGGAACGTGACGTCGACCATCGGCGTGAGGTTCATCACGTCGTCGCGGTTCGCATCGTCCTCTTCGTCGTCAAGCCGCATGCGTGGCTCCGTCCGGACCCCGCGCAGGATCCTGCGCGGGACGTTGCGCGAGCGCCTCGACCGCCGGAGCCACGACGGCGAGGATTCCCGCCGCGAGGCGCCGCGCGCGGGCATGCAGGTGTGCCGCGACGAGCGTCGCCGGGATCGCGACGAACAGACCGAAGATCGTCGTGTAGAGCGCGACCTTGATGCCCGCAGCGAGCGCTTCGCTGCTCTGCGCCTTGCCGAGGCCGGTCTGTTCGACGACTGCGAACGCTTCCGCGATGCCGAGCACCGTCCCGAGCAGTCCGAGCAACGGCGCCACCGCCGCCATCAGGGTGATGCCCCGCACGTTGCCGCGGAACCGCGCGGACTCGGCCGCGAGACGATCCTCCATCGCCTTCTCGACATCGGCGAGCGGGTAGCCGCGACGGCGCAGCCCCGCCGCGAGGACACGCGCCGCCGGCGCTTCGGCCTCGAGGATGCCCGCGGCGACCACGTCGGTGTTGCCTTGCACCACCTGCTCGACGGCGTCCGCGACGACCTGCGGAGCGACGCGCGCGCGCCGCAGGCTCGAATAGCGCTCGATCGCGAGGCCGACCACGACGACGCTGCAGCCGAGGATCGGCCACATCAGCATGCCGCCGGCCGAGAAGAACTCGCCGACCGTCGCGATCACGTTCTGGTCCTGGATGGACGGGAGGATCGGCATGGTTCTCAACGCTCGTTCAGGTGTTGCCGGGCGGTCTTCGCTTCTTCGCTGCTCTCGTGCTGCTGCACGAGTTCGCGGAACATGCGCTGCGCCTTCTCGGTCTGCTTCAGCTTCTCGTACGTGAGTCCGGCCTGCAGCAGTCCGCGGCGCACCCATTCGACGTGCCCGTAGAGGATCGGCAGCTTCACGAATGCGTCCGCCGCCGCAGCGAGGTCGCCGCGCTGCGCGCGACTCTCCCCGATCCGGAACTGCGCTTCCGCGGCGAGCGGGCCTTCGCTGAGCTCCGTCACCCGACGCAGGCTCTCCTCCGCCTTTTCGTGCTCTCCGCGCAGCATGCGCGCGCGGCCGAGCCAAAGGTTGGCGCGCGCGAGATCACCCCGATCGCCGCCGGTCCCGGCATCGCGCACGAACTCCTCGAGTGCAGGCGCCGCAGTTTCGCCGTCGCCGACGAGCACCGCACATTCGCCGAGCAGAAGGCGGGCCCTGGCCGCACGGACGTGCTTCGGCTCCTGCCCGAGCAGGGCCTTCAGCCGCTCGACGGCCCCACGGTCGTCGCCGAGCCTGTGCACACACTCGGCGCCGAGGTAGAGCGCTTCGCCGCGCAGGGCTTCACCCTGGATGCCCGCGACCTCCGCGAACAGATCGCGCGCGGTTGCCAGCCGCTTCGCGTCGTCCGCTGCACCTTCGAATTCGGCGTACGCGAGCCGATACAGCGCCGCTCCGCGATGCGCGCCGGCCACAGCCGGCAGCAGCGTGCGCGCCGCGGCGAGGTCCTTCCGCTCGAGCGCCGCGATGCCGAGGTGCAGGCGCGCTTCGCCGGCGAGTTCCTGGTCCGCCGAGTCCTTCGCGACCCGCTCGAACGCCGCGATGGCCGCAGGTTCGTCACCGGCGGCGCGGCACGCCCACGCGAGTTCGTAGAACACCCGGTCCATGCGCTCGTACCCGCCGTCCTTGCCGAGCGCATCGAGCGTCTTCCGCGCCGCTTTCGGATCGCCACCCCGCGATTCGGCGACGCCGAGCGCGTAACGCATCGCCTTCGCCTTCGGGTGACCGGCGAATCGCTGCAGGAACGCCTTCGCGGCGGCGGTCGCGTCGGGCCACGCCTCCATGCGATGCGCGAGTGCGGACTTCAGCTCGAGCAGGCCGGCGAGGTCGTCCCCGATCGCGGGGTTCGTCTCCGCCTTGCCGATCCACTGCGCGCACGCGGCGTCGTCGCCGAGTTCGAACGCGCACCACGCCCGCCCGGCCGCTGCGCGTGCGCCGGTCCCATCCGCCTGGTCGGCCAGCGCCGCGAACAAGCCGTCGGCTCCGCGGAAGTCGCCCTGCTGGTACGCGAGTTCGGCCTGCTCGATGCGATCCGCCGTCGCCTCCACGGCGGCGCCGTGGGCCGCGGCCGCCGCGGCCGCGCGTTCGAGCCGCTTCTGCGCCGCGGCGAGATCGCCCTTCTGGCGCAGCACGCGTGCGGCGGTGCGCTCCGTTCGATCGAGGAACTTCCCGTCGCGATACCGGACGCGATAGCGGTCGGCTGCGGCGAGGGCCTCGTCGGGACTGCCGGCCTCGAGCGCGGCGAGCGCGTGCATCGACAGCGCCTCGTCGGCGAACGACGACTTCTCGTTCCCGGCGATCGCGGCGAACTGCCGGCTCGCCGCTGCCTTGTCGCCGAGCAGGTAGCGGCACCAGCACGCCTTCCAAGCCGCCCTCTCCGCGTGCGGCTTGCTGCCCGAGAGCGACCGATACTCCTTCTCCGCGTCGTCGTAGCGACGCTGCGCGAAGCGGTTCTCGGCCACGGCGAACGTCGCCTGGTCGCGCAGCCGGTGCGGCGGCTCGATCTTCCGGACGATCTCCGCGCGCGCGATCGATTCGTCGTGGCGACCGAGCGAGTGCAGCGCGAAGCACGCGCCATAGGCCGCTTCCCCGCGCAACTCGGCCGCTGCGTCGGCCGGCACGGCTTCGTACGCGGCGAGCGCCTCGTCCCAGCGCGACAGGTTCGCGTACGCCTCGCCGAGCGCGTACGACAAGCGCGGCTTGTCCGCCGGAGGCGCCTCGGCGCACGCCCGCTTCAGCTCGGCGACCGCCGCTTCCCCGGCGCCGCTCGCGAGCGCGCACAAGCCGACGAGTTCGCGCGCCTGCTGTCGGATCACCGAGTCGCTCTCGTTCGCGACGAGCGGCCCGAGGATCTGCTGCGCCTCCGCATGCTTGCCCGCGCCGTACAACGAACGCCCGATCTCGAGGCTCGCCTTCGCGGCCAGCGGCGACGTGGGGAACTGCTCGAGCAGTTCGCCAAACGCCTTCAGCGCGGCGGCCTGATCGCCGCGCGCGAGCGCGACGAACCCGAGACCGAGCACCGCGTCGTCGGCGAACTCGCTCGCGATCGACCTCGCCTGCGTGAACGCCCGCGCCGCTCGTTCGTGGTCACCGTGCCGCAGCGACTGGTCGCCGGACAGGTAGAGACACTCGCCCTTGCCGGCGTCGTCGGGCGCCGCAGCGGCGGCCTTGGCGAACGACTCGGCGGCCGCGGGGAGGTTGCGCCGCAGCTGCGCGAAGCCCAGCTGGTACAGCGAGGGGAACAAGAACGAAGCGCGCTCGCCATTGGCTGCGGCAGCGGCTGCCGCGAACGCGGCGACGCCCTTGTCGTCGTCGCCGAGTTCGCGCCACGCCTCACCCTCCGCGTACCTCGCGGCCGCGAGCAGGTAGTGGTCGGCCGGGACCTCCTTGGCCAGCGCCGCGAACTGTTCGCACGCGCCGCGGTGATCGCCCGCCGCCTCCAGCAGACCACCGAGCCGGTAGCGACACTCGGCGCGGAGCCGGAACGCGTCGCCGCCGGCAGCGAGCGCCTCTTCCAGCGACTTCTTGGCTGGGTCGGCCTGGCCGAGTTCGATGCGGCTGATCGCGAGCCGGTACTTCGCCTCGGGCACCATCGGATGCCGCGGGTCCGTCTGCACGAACTGCTGGAAGTAACGTGTCGCCTCGTCGTGCAGGCCGCGCTGCTGCAGTCCGAGCGCGATCTGGAACGCCTCCGGCGGCCGGTCTTCCTGGGCGAGGAGCGACGCCGCCGAGAATGCGACGGCGACGAGGGCACGGAGCGAGACGGGCATCACGGGTTCTTCGCGCGCGCACCGAACTATTCGATGCGACGGGTCCCGCAACGTAGCCAGCGCGCTCGCTTCCCGCACGACCACGGATCCGGGTCGGGCAGGCCACCCCGGCGCGGGATCGGACGGATCGCCGCCACTCCGCGATGGCTGCCGTCGCGGAACCCGGCATGCTATGGGCTCGATGGCTCGATGCGTCTCGTCGGCAGGCCCGCACCGGTGGTGGCGCGCGTTCGCCCTGTTGTTCCCGTTCTTCGTCACGTTCGCTGCCGTGCTGCCCGCCCAGACGCGCGACACGCCGCCCGTGATCGCGCGCGAGTTCCGCGCGGCGTGGGTGGCGACCGTCAACAACATCGACTGGCCGAGCCGACCCGGCCTGCCGACCGCGGCTGCTCGCGCCGAACTCGACGCCATCGTTTCGCGCGCTGCCGACCTGCGCCTCAACGCGCTGGTGTTCCAGGTGCGACCCGCCGGCGACGCGCTCTACCCGTCGAAGCTCGAGCCATGGAGCGAATGGCTCACCGGCGCCCAGGGTCGCGCCCCCGACGAAGCGTGGGATCCGCTGCAGCACGCGATCGACGCCTGCCACCGGCGCGGTCTCCAGCTCCACGCGTGGTTCAACCCGTTCCGCGCGTGGCACCACTCGGGTCGATCGGCCCCGGCTCCCGCCCACGTCCTGAGCCGCATCCCGGACGCGTGCGTCCGCTACGGCAACCTGCGCTGGATGGACCCGGGCGACGAACGGATCGCGCGATGGTCGCTCGCCGTGATCCGCGACGTGGTCACGCGATACGACGTCGACGGCATCCACGTCGACGACTACTTCTACCCGTACCCCGACCGCGGCAAGCCGTTCCCCGACGACGCGAGCTACGGACGCTATCGCGACAGGGGCGGGAACGCGTCCCGCAGCGACTGGCGGCGCGCCAACGTCGACGCGTTCGTGCGCGACATGTACGCGATGGTCCACGCGGTGAAGCCGTGGGTGCAGGTCGGCATCAGCCCGTTCGGGATCGCGCGTCCCGGGCTGCCGCGCGGCATCGAAGCCGGGGTCGACCAGTACGAACACCTCGCCGCCGACGTCGTGAAGTGGATGCGCGAGGGCTGGTACGACTACGTGTCCCCGCAGCTCTACTGGCCGATCGATCAGACGAAGCAGAGCTTCGCGGTCCTGTTGCCATGGTGGCACCAGCAGAACGGGCGCAACCGACACGTCTGGCCGGGGCTCGACCTGAACCGCATCCAAGGCGACAAGGGCGTTCGCCGCGACGAACTGCAGGACCAGCTCGGACTCGTGCGCGCGGCCGACGACACCACGGGGTGCGTGCTCTACAGCTTCAAGCTCCTGCAGGGCGACTCGCGCTCGGCCACGCTGCTGCGCACGCGGCTCTGGCTCGAGCCCGCACTCGCGCCGCCCTCCCCGTGGCTCGGCGACGCGCCGCCGGCGGCGCCCGACGCGGCCTTTGCGCGTCGCGGGCGCTTGTTCGCCGAGTGGCGCCGCGATCCGGAGACACGCTTCGTCGTCGTCCAGGTGCAGGACGGCGGCGGCTGGCGCACGCTCGCGATCGTCGGCTCCGAAGTCGGTTCGTGCGCGATTCCCGACGGCACGACGAGCGTCGCACTCACCGCGATCAGCCGCACGGGCATCGCCGGGAAGACGGTGCAGGCGACGGCGCAGTGACGCGTCACTCGCCGCCGACGAACCCCGAGATCGCGAAGTCCTCGCCCATCGTCTCGTACCGCACGTCGTGCAGACGCCACGCTTCGGCCATGAACGCGCGACCTTCCCCTGCGACCGGCGTCGGAGCGAACCGGCCGCCGATGATCTTCGGCGCCACGAACGCGAGCACCTGATCGACGCAGTTCCAGGCGAACATCTGCGCAACGAGCCCACCGCCGCCCTCGACGAGCACGCGGCGCAGGCCGCGGCGGCGCAGCTCGGCGAACGCGCGCCCGAGGTGCAGACGGCGCGGACCTTCGGCAGTCGGCACGTGCACCACCTGCACACCCAGGTCCTGCAGGTGCCCGCTCCTGCGGGGATCGACGTCCTCGCTCGCGAGCAGCCACGTCGGCGCCTGCCGGGCGGTGCGGACGAGGTTGCTGTCGTCGTCGATCTCACCGAGCGGGTCCACCACGATGCGGATCGGCTGCTTGCCCTCGACGAGGCGCACGGTCAGTTCGGGATCGTCGATCTGCGCGGTCCGGAAGCCGACCATCACCCCGCAGCAACGCGCCCGCAGTTCGTGAGTGCGCCGTCGCGCCGCGGCGCCGGAGATCCAGCGCGCTTCACCCGTCGGCGCGGCGGTCTTGCCGTCCAGGGTCATCGCCCACTTGCACAGCATCCACGGGCGATCGAGCGAGAGCGCCTTGCGGAACGGACCGAGGATCGGATCGCACAGGCTCGCGGCGACGCCGTCGATCACCTCGATGCCCGCGTTCTCGAGCACTTCGATCCCGTGTCGTCGATGGCGCGGATCCGGGTCGAGGCTGCCGATCACGACCCGCCTCACTCCCGCGGCGACGAGAGCCTGCGCGCAGGGCTCGGTCTTCTTGCCGTTCTCGCCCTTCGGCGTCGAACACGGCTCGAGGGTGACGATCGCGGTGTCCGGTCGCCGCCCGGCGGCGGCGGCTTCGGTCAGCGCCGCGGCCTCCGCGTGCCGGCCACCGAACCACTCGTGGCAACCGCGGCCGACGACCTCGCCGTCCGAGAGCAGGATGCAGCCGACCCGCGGGTTGGGTTCGACCTCGCCACGGCCGCGCTGCGCCACTTGCACGGCCTCCGCCATCAACGCGTCGAAGTTCACGCGTGCGTCTCGGCAGGATCGTGCGCACCGGCTTCCGCCGCGTTCTCGGGCAGCAGTTCGCCGACGACGGAGTGCGACAGCGCTTCGGTGACTCGCACGGGGACGTAGCGGCCGATGAGGTCGCGGTCCGTGGCGGCGAAGTGCACGAGACGATGATGCTCCGTGCGGCCGCTGAAGCGCCCGTCGACCTTGCTGTCGCCCTCGACCAGCACTTCGACGGTGCGGCCGACGAGCGCGCGGTTCTTCGCCACGGTGAGAACCTCTTGCGCGGCGAGGAGGACCTGGTTGCGGCGCTCCTTCTCGGTGTCCGGCACGTCGTCGACGAGTTCGGCGGCGACGGTGCCGGGGCGCGGCGAGTACTTGAAGACGTAGCTCTGCGCGAAGCCGACGCGCTGGAGGAACGCTACCGTCGCGTCGAAGTCCGCCGCCGTCTCGCCCGGGTAACCCACGATGAAGTCGCTGTGCAATTCGACGTCGGGCGCCTTCGCGAGGAGCTGCTCGACGCGAGCGAGGTACCGTTCGACGGTGTAGCCGCGGCGCATCGCCTTCAGCACGGTGTTGCTGCCCGACTGCGCCGGGAGATGCAGGTAGCGCGCGACCTTCGGCAGCTCCGCGATCGCGTCCACGAGATCGGGCCCTAGGAAGTTCGGGTGCGACGTGATGAACGCGAGCCGGCGCAGCGACGGGATCTCGTGCAGTGCGCGCAGCAGCCGGGCGAGCGTGGCGTCCTGGCCGGTCAGGTCCCGCCCGTAGGCGTTGACCGTCTGGCCGAGCAGCGTGACCTCGGTGACGCCGTCGTCGCACAGCCGCTGGGCCTCTTCGACGATGTCGGCGATCGGTCGGGACACCTCGTCGCCGCGCGTCGTCGGCACGATGCAGTACGTGCACGGCATGTTGCAGCCGCGCATCACGGACACGAACGCCTGCGACCGGTGCGGCCGCACACGGACGTCGCGGCGGATGGTGTCGCCGCTCTTGCCCTGGTCGACCGTCACGACGCCGGCCCCCACGACTTCGTGCTTCGTCCGCGCCGGGTCCCGCTGGGCCGCGAGGCGCGCGTTCTTGTGCCGAGCGTCCTCCACGGTGTCGTCGATGTCGCCGAAGGCCGACGGTCCGACGACCAGGTCGACGTGCGGCATGCGGGACACGAGGTAGCGCTTGTGCTCCTGGGCCATGCAGCCGAGCACGCCGACGACGAGACCCGGCTCGCCGCGCTTCCGCTGCCGGAGCTTGCCGAGCTTGCTCCACACCCGGTCCTCGGCGTGTTGCCGGACCGAGCAGGTGTTGAGCAGCACGACGTCGGCCTCGGCCTCGGAGGCCGCCGCAACGTAGCCACGCTGACGGAGCCGGCTCTCGACCAGCTCGCTGTCGAGCTTGTTCATCTGGCAGCCGTAGCTCGTCAGGTGGTACCGCGGGGCGCTCATCGGGGCGCGGCATTCTATGCATCGCACCGCGGCGGCGCAGCCGTGATTTGTCGCGCGATGCGGGCTCGTGTTCGCGCGCGAACGATCCGCTCCGTAGAGGCGCGCATGGCGAACTCCCCCACGCGTCGTTCCTTCCTCGCCGGTTCGTCCGCTGCCGCCGCGGCGATGGCGCTCGGCGATCCGCTGTCGCGACCGCACCGCCCGTTCGGCACTCGCGGCAAGAAGAAGATCCTGATCCTCGGCGGCACGAGTTTCCTCGGCCCGGCCGTCGTGGAGGCCGCGCTGGCCGCCGGCCACGAAGTGACCCTCTTCAACCGCGGCAAGACGAACCCCGGCCTGTTCCCGAACGTGGAGAAGCTGCGCGGCCAACGGCGCCGGCCTCGCCCCGACCGCCCGAAGGACCCGGCGCAGGACCTGTCCGCGCTGCAGGGCCGCAAGTGGGACGCGGTCGTCGACCCGAGCGCCTACTTCACCGGCGAGGTCGAGGACGTGTGCAAGGTCCTCGCCGGCAACGCGAGCCAGTACGTCTTCGTCAGCTCGCTCTCGGTCTACAAGTCGCTCGAACAGGACGCCTCGACGGTGGACGAGCAGAGTCCGTTGTGCGAATGCGACGACAAGTACGCGCAGGACATGGGCCCGAACTTCGAGCGGTACGGCGCGCTCAAGCGCTACTGCGAAGAAGCCGTGAGCGCCGCGTTCCCGGGTCACGCCACGCTCGTCCGCCCGGGCTACATCGTCGGCCCCGGGGACACCAGCGACCGCTTCTCCTACTGGCCCGCTCGCTTCGTGCGCGGCGGCGAGTGCCTCGCTCCCGGACCGAAGGACAACGACCTGCAGTTCGTCGACGTGCGCGACCTCGGCGAGTTCATCGTGCACCTGGTCGACACCGGCGACGCCGGTCCCTTCAACGCGGTAGGGTTCGATGCACCGATCACTACCGAGGAGTTCCTGCACACGGGCAAGGGCACGCTGAACCACAAGTGCTCCTTCACCTGGGTCGACGACGCGTTCCTCGAGGCGAACGGGGTGTCGTCGTGGGGCGAGATGGGGTGCTGGACCCCGAAGGCGAAGAACGGCCACTCCAAGAACGACCGTGCGATCGCGGCCGGCGCCACGTTCCGACCGATCGCGGAGACGATCCGCGACACGGCGAAGTGGATCCGCGAGGGCCGCGGCGACGGCGAGTGGCGCGCCGGCATGAAGCCGGAGCGGGAGAAGGAGCTGCTGGCGAAGTGGAAGGCGCGCTGACCGAAGGCTCCCCCGAGGACGGGCGCTTTCCGTCCCACTGCGGCGCGGCGCAAGGCGCGTTGCCAGCGAAGGAAGCCCGTGAGCGGTGTCCCCGCGGTGTCTCGGCACGGCAACGCGCGCCATACTTCCCATGATGCCGTCCACCACGACCTCCCTTCGTTCGCTGACCCTCGCTGCGACCCTCGCGGCCGCCACCGCCGCACTGCCGGGCCAGACGCTGACGCTCGACAAGGTCGGCGGAGCCCTCGGCGGGCTCACCAACATGCCGATCGTCGGCCAGCCCAACGAGCCCTACTTCCTCATCCTCGACATCATCGAGGAGCCGACGACGCTGATCGCACCGTACAACGTCACGCTGGACGTCGGCCTGCACCTGCTCGACTTCACGTTCGCGATCCCGGGCTGGGCCGGCACGACGAACGCTTCGGGGCTGGTGACACCGCAGCTGTTCGTCCCGGACGACATCTTCTTCGAATCCCTGCCGCTGTCGTTCCAGGTGCTCGCGGGCTTCGGCCCCTACCGCAAGAGCAACCTCATGCGCGTCACGCCGCAGACGGTCGGCACGTGGAAGGCCCCGCTCAACCAGCCGCCCGTACTGATCGCCGGCGGTGGTGCTGCGGTCGCGCCGAACAACGAACTGCTCTTCGTCGGCGGTTCGGGCCCGGTCGCCCAGCGGTACAAGTCGCGCACCGAGGAGTGGGAGAACGCGGGAGTCACCTTCGGTGTCGGCCTCTTCTCGCAGACGACCGGTCTGCCGGACGGTCGCGTGCTCTTCACGGGCGGCCTCGACGTCACGACGGGCCAGACCACGTCTGCAGCCGCGGTCTACGACCCGGTCGCCGGCACCACGACGACGCTCGCGATGGGCACGCCGCGCGCCGGCCACGGCGCTTCGGTGATGGGCAACGGCAAGGTGCTGATCACGGGCGGCCTGTCCGCCTTGAACCTGACCAACCCGTTGTCCCTGTTCACGGGCCTCGTCGTCTCGACGGAGGTCTTCGACCCGGCCACGAACACGTTCTCGGCCGGCCCGAACATGCTCGAAGCGCGCGCGCTGCACACGTCGACGACGCTGACGAACGGTCAGGTGCTGATCGCCGGCGGCATCAGCCTCCTGCCGATCGTGAACATCCCGACCGTCTCGGCAACCGCCTATCGCTTCAATCCCTCGACGAACAGCTTCGGCCTGCCGTCGTTCTTCAGCGGCCCGCGCTTCCTCCACAGCGCGGCGCCGACGAGCAACGGCAAGGTCCTCCTGGTCGGCGGCCTCGACATCGACTTCACGACGTTCCTCACGACGGGCCAGATCCAGGACCTCGTGATCAACACGCGAACGGACTGCCAGCTCTTCACTCCGTCGTTCGTCGGCGGCTTCGGCACGTTCGCGACGGTGAACGGGATGCAGGAAGGCCGCGCCGGTGCGGCGGTCGCGCAGTTGCCCAATGGCGCCGCGCTGATCGCGGGCGGTTTCCAGCTCGTGATCGACGTGCCCACGTCGACCTTCACGTTCAATCCGACCGCGACCGCCGATCGCCTGACGCAGAGCCCCAACGCGATCGCCCCGACCGGCACGATGTCGGCGCCGCGCCTCTTCCCGACGACCGTGAACCTGCCCGACGGCACGGTGATGGTGGTCGGCGGCGGCCCGTCCGGCGCCGAAATCTGGCAGCAGTAGGTCGCTCGCACCCCGCGGCCCTGCGGACGATCGCGCCAAAGGATCGAGTGCAGTGGTATGGTCGGCGCGCCGTGGACGTCTCGATCCCACACGCGCCGGTCCCGTTGTTCCCGCTTCCTGGTGGGTTCCTGTTCCCCCACCAGATGCTGCCGCTGCACGTCTTCGAGCCGCGCTACCGGCAGATGGTCGGCGACCTGCTCGACGGCCCCGGCCGCCTCGTCATCGGGGCGCTGCGTGCAGGTCGTGCGAACGACGCGGACCCGCCCGCGGTGTTGCCGGTCGCCGGCCTCGGTGAGATCGTGCGGCACGAGCGGCAGGACGACGGCCGCTACCACATGCTGGTCCTCGGCCTCTGCCGGGTCCGCATCGACGAGGTGCCGAGTCCGCACCCGTACCGGCTGGTGCAGTGCTCGCCGTTCGTCGAGATCGATGCGCCGAAGAACGAAGCCCTGGATCTGTCCCGCGACCTGCGCGCCGCGACCTCGTCGCGGCTGAAGCAGCCGTTGCCGCTGCCGGACTCCGCGTCACCGAGCCTGCTCGCCGACCTCCTGCTGCAGACCCTCGGGGCGCCGACGTCGTTGCTCGAGCGCGCGTTCGTCGAACCCTCCGTGGCGCGGCGCGCCCGCATCGTTCTCGCGGCGGCGGCGACACCGCCTTCGGACGCCTGATCGCGGCGTCCTTGTCCGGGCGGAGGCCCGTGGTAGCGTTGCGGGGACGATGCTCCCTCACCGCGACCACGTCTCGAGCACGCCGATGCGCATCTACATGGTCGGCGCCCACGCCACCGGGAAGACGACGCTCGCACGCTGGGTTCGCGATCACTACGGCGTTCCGATGATCGCGGAAGTGGCGCGCGGAGTGCTCGCGGAGATGGAGGCGCGGCTCGAGACGCTGCGCACGGACATCGATCTGGTGAACCGCTACCAGCGCGAGGTGTTCCAGCGACAGATCGAGGGCGAACAGAAGATCCAGGGGCCGTTCGTCAGCGACCGCGCGTTCTGCAACCTCGCGTACGCCGCCCACCACAGCACCATCCTCGGCGACGTCTTCCGCGATCGCCGGCTCGCCGAGTACATGGGCTGGGTGCGCCAGGGCGTCGTGTTCTTCCTGCGTCCGCACCGCGAACTCGTCGTCGCCGATGGTGTGCGGGCCGGGCTCGAGTGGGAGGAAGTGCTGCGGATCGACGGGATGGTGAAGCTGCTCCTCGAGGTGTTCGACGTGCCGTACATCCCGGTCGAATCGCTCTCGATGCAGGAGCGGGTGCGACTCGTGGAACGGGTGCTCGACCTGGCCGGACTCGCGAACACGGCAGCACCGAATTCCCGGGCCGAACGCCCGACACCGACCAACGGCAAGGAACACGGCGCGGCTGGGCGAGGCTGATCGAGCCGGACCCGTTCGCTGACCGTCGCTTCGCCGGTCGACCCGGCAACCGCGAGACTTTCGACTGCTGGCGCGCGATCCTGTCGCCGGCTCCGCGCGCGCCGGTTCTCCACACGGCCCTTCCACAACCGACCGCGGTAGCGGTTCGTCTCCACACCAGAACCCGTTGTGCCGGCGCCGCCTGCGCGGTGTTCCACCGACCTTTCCACAACTGCAGAGTCTCGGCCCGCCCTTGCACGCCCCCACGCACGACAGCCAGAAGCCGAGCCACTCGTTCGGCGACGAGCTCCGCCAGTTGCTCCGGCTCGGGGGCCCGATCGCGTTCGTGCAACTCGGCATGACGGCGATGAACTTCGTCGACGTCGCGATCCTCGGCCGCCACACCCCGGCCTCCCTGCCCGCCATGGCGCTCGGCGCCACGATCGCGAACGCCCCGCTGTTCTTCTGCATGGGGATCGTCACGGCGCTCGACCCGCTCCTGTCCCAGGCGGTCGGCGCCCGAGACACCGCCGCGGTGCCCCGCCTGCTCGGCCGCGGCCTCCTGCTCTCGCTGCTGGTGTCGCTGCCCTGCGCACTCGTTCTGCTCCCGGCAGCGACGTGGATGGGCTGGTGCGGCCAGCCCGCGGATCTCGTCCCCGACGCCGCGGCGTACGCGCGGTGGCAGGCGGCGGGCGTACTGCCGTTCCTCGCCTATGCGGTGCTGCGCTGTCTCCTCCAGGCCGAGGCGCGGGTGCTGCCGCAGGTCGTCACGATCGTCGTCGGCAACGTCTCGAACGCGTTCTTCGACTGGGTGCTCGTCTACGGCGAACTCGGCTTCCCCGCGCTCGGTGCGTCCGGCGCCGCGATCGCCACGGTGGCGAACCGCTGGCTCATGGTGTTCGGCCTCGCGTGGTTCGGCTGGCGCGACATCGCGCCGCATCTCCGCGCGCTGCGCGCGGCCGACGTACGCCGCAATGCCTGTGCGTGGACTCCGCTCGTGCACGCGGCGCGTCTCGGTGTGCCGATCGGGGCGCAGTTCCTGCTCGAGATCGGCGTCTTCGCGGCGACGGCCCTGCTGATCGGCACGTTCGACACACACGCGAAGGACGCCTCGGGCGCACGGCTCGGCGGCCACCAGATCGCACTGCAGCTCGCGTCGCTCAGCTTCATGGTGCCGCTCGGACTCGGCATCGCGTCGTCGGTGCGCGTCGGCTGGGCAGTCGGCCGCGGCGACCACACGGCAGTGCGCCGGAGCGTGCTCGCGGCGCTCTTCGCGGGCACCACCGTGATGACCGCATTCATGCTCGTGTTCCTCGCGGTGCCGCACTGGCTCGCACGATCGATGACCGACCACGCACCGATCGTCGAGATCGCTGCGGCCCTGATCCCGATCGCCGGCGCGTTCCAGATCGGCGACGGCATCCAGGTCGTGGCGATCGGGTGTCTGCGCGGACTCGGCGACACGAGGTCGCCCGTGCTCGCCAACGTCGTCGGGTTCTGGCTGATCGGGCTCCCGGTCGGTTGCTGGCTGGCGTTCGGGCTCGGCTCCGGTCCCGCGGGACTCTGGTGGGGACTCGTGATCGGCCTGTTCGCGGTCGCAGGGGCGCTGCTCGTCGTCCTTCGCCTTCGTGTGAGCGAACGCCGCGGCCGCCTGCAGATCGGGTGAACGCGACACTCGCAGCGGCTACGCTGCTCGGCGATGCGCCGGCGTGTCCTCGCTTCCGTGCTGCCCTTCGCGTTTTGCGGGTGCAGCGTCTGGTTCTTCTCCGGCGAGAACGCTGTCGATCGCTCGCACCCGGTCGTGCTCGTCGAGACGACCGGCGGCGTGGAGCTCGGTGCAGCGACGGAGTTCGGCGTGCTGACCCTCGGCCGCACCGCGACGACCGGCCCGTGCCGCGTGCACTACTTCCTCGGCCCGACGCCGGTCATGGAGGACGGGGAACTCGCGCCCACGGGCAGCCTCTTCGCGCGCGCCGACATCGACCTGAAGACCATGGCCGTGCGGGCGATGGATCACGACCCTGACCAGACCGAGGATCTGGTCGTGATGTGGACGCCGGACGGCACGACCACGCGCTCGGTGAACGTGCAGCGCGCGCGCGACGACGTGATCGACGGCGACGCACTCATCGATCCCGGCGTGGCGCTGCCGATCGGAGCGACGCTCCTCCACCGCCACCGCGATTCCGGCGTGCTGTTCGCCGGCCTCGTCGCCGGCATCGCCGAAGTCGAGTGCGGCGGCTCGATCCGTCGCTACTACGTCTATGCCGGCGTCGACCGGGTGCGCGAACTGCTCGCGGTCCCCCAGCTGCACCCGCGCGATCAGGTGCCGCGCTACCGCACGGACGACATCACCGTGCTGAAGCCCGCGAAGTGACCGCCGAAGCGGTCACTCGCGCTCGATGCCGGCGAGGTCCAGTACGTCGCGCACGACGCCCGCGAGCACGAAGATCACCATCTGGTCCTGCGCCCGGACTTCGTCGTCACCGCGCGGGATCACCACCTGCCCGTCCTCACGCGTGATCGCCGCCACGACGGAGCCGCGCGGGAAACCGGCGTCCTTCATCTGCTTGCCCACGAGCGGGCTGCCCGGCAGGACCTCGATCTCGAGCACCTCGGCCTTGCCCTCTTCGATCGTCGCGATCGTCGAGATGCTGCGGCTTCGCACGAACGCGAGGATGCGGTTCGCGCACAGGAGGCGCGGCGACACCGCGACGTCGATGCCGAGCTGCTGGTAGAGCGACACGTAGTCGGGCTTCTGCACCAGCGCGACGGTCCGCTTCACACCGAGGTTGCGGCTCAGCTGGCACGACATCAGGTTGCGTTCGTCCTGGTCCGAGATGCCGAGGAACGCGTCCGCCTCTCCGATGTGCTCCTCCTGCAGGAACGCGAGGTCCGTCGGATCGGCGTGCAGCACGACGACCCCCTTCAACGACTCGGAGAGCGTCTCGGCGGCCTCCCGATCCTCGATGACGACCCGCACGTCGACGTTCTCCCGCTGCAACGCCTGACACACCTGCACGACGACGCCGCCGCTGCCGTACACGACGACGTTGCGCGCCGCGCGCTGCACGCCGCCTAGTTTCTTCTCGAACGTGGCGATCGCCTTGGGCTCACCGAGAACGAAGATCTCGTCACCGGCGCGCAGATCGTCGCTGCCCCCCGGCACCAGCACGTCGTGGTTGCGGTCGATCGCGGTGATCAGCATGCCCGGCGGGATCTTCAGGTCCTTCACGAGTTGCCCGGTGAACGGCCCGTCCTCCGCGAGAAGGAACCGTCGGAGCTGCACCTTGCCCTCGGCGAAGTTCTCGACGCCGAGCCCGCGCGCCTGACGCGCGGTCTTCACGACCTCCTCGGCAGCGAGGTCGTCGAGCGACAGGAGCAGGTCGTGCCGGAGGTTTTTCCGGTAGAACGTCCGCGAACGCCGAACGGCCGAGGTGTCGCGCAGTCGCAGCACCGTCTTCTTCGCGCCCATCCGCTTCCCGAAGAGGCACGTCAGCATGTTCACCTTGTCGTCGTTCGACACGGCGAGCAGCAGGTCGGTCTGCGGTGCGTCGGCGCGATCGAGCACGTCGGGGCGCGATCCGTCGCCGTGCACTGCCTGCACGTCGAGCAGATCCGCGACGCGACGCATGCGCTTCAGGTCCGGATCGACCACGGTGATCGAGTGCCCCTCGGTCGACAGCACTTTGGCGAGGTACGAGCCCACCTCACCGAGTCCGACGATCAGGATGTTCATCGCGGGGCGGGACGATACTCTGCGCGCCGGGTTTGATCCTCCTTCTCGACAACAAGGACTCGTTCGTCTGGAACCTCGCGCAGGGGCTGATGGCACTCGGAGCCGCCGTGCACGTGATCCGCAGCGACACGATCCCCGTCGAACGCATCGGTGATTTCGCCGCGCTGGTGGTGTCGCCCGGTCCGGGTCGGCCCGAAGACGCCGGCAACTCGATCGCCGCGATCCGCCGCTGGTCCGGCGAGCGCCCCATTCTCGGCGTGTGCCTCGGTCACCAGGCGATCGGCGCGGCGCTCGGAGCGATCGTGGCGCGGGGCGAGCCGGTCCACGGCCGCGCGACGCCGATCGACCACGAAGCCAGCGGGCTCTTCGCGGGTGCACCGCGCCCCCTGCTCGCGTGCCGATACCACTCGCTCTACGTACGCGAACCCCTTCCGCGCGAACTCGTGGCGACCGCGCACGACGAACACGGCAACGTGATGGCGCTGCGCCACCGAACGCACGCGACCTTCGGCGTGCAGTTCCATCCGGAGTCGTTCCGCACGCCCGACGGCACGCTGTTGTTGCGCAATTTCCTGCGCGAGGTCGCGTGAGCGAAGCGCCGGCAGTCGCTCTGCGCGGCCTCACGAAGGCGTACGGTCAGCGGACCGTGCTGCGCGGCATCGACCTGCAGGTCGCGCGCGGAGAGGTGCTCGGTCTGGTCGGCCCGAACGGCGCGGGGAAGTCGACGCTGCTGCGCACGCTCGTCGGTCTCGTCGCACGCACCGGCGGCGACGTGGCGGTCCTCGGCATGGACCCGGCCCGGCATTCCCTCGCCGTGCGGCACCGGACCTCCTACCTGCCGGGCGAAACAGGCGTGTACCTGCAGATGACGGGCGCGCAGTTCCTCGCGTTCGCCCTCGGGTTCCACCGCCGCATCGACACCGCACGCCGCGACGCGCTGCTCGCGGGTTTCGGGCTGCCGCTGAGCGCCCGCGTGCGCAGCTACAGCGCCGGCATGAAGCAGAAGCTCGCGCTGGTCGCCACGCTCGCTCCCGAAGTCGATCTCTACCTGCTCGACGAACCGGATCGGGCGCTGGACGCCAGCGTGCGCCTCTTCCTCCGCGACGCGCTGATGGCACTTCGAGCCGCCGGCAAGACCATCGTCCTGAGTTCGCATCACCTCGCCGAACTGGAGAGCCTCGCCGACCGCCTCGAGTTCCTGCACGAAGGCTCCTTGGTCGCTGCACAACGGCTCGCCGATGCGCGGGCCCGCCTCCGCCGCTGGACGCGCGTGCGACTTCGAGCCGGTGCATCCCTCCCGCCCTCGACCCGCGTCGAACGCCGCGAACGCGACGGCACGCTCGTCGTCGAGACGGACGGCGATCCGCTCGTGTGGATCCGTTCCCTGCCCGCCGACACGCTCGACGCCGTGGAGTGCGGCACGTCGCGACTCGAAGACCTGTACCGGGTCCTGCTGTACGACGACCGCGTCGCAGGAGTCGAGCCGTGATCGCGGGCAAGACGTGGCGCGAGATCCGCTGGATGGCACTCGCCTACCTGCTCGTCCTCGAGCTGCTCGCGGTTCCGGTGATCCTGCTGTGGCCGGAGATCTATCCCGACCTGCAGCGCTCCACCCTGCTCCGGAACCCGGGAATGGACTGGGTGAAACGCATCGGCGACGGAGTCGGCAACCGCGACGAGGACATCGCGTACCGCGCGTGGTGCGCGATCATGCTGTTCTTCCGCAGCACGAACCTCGTGTGCACCGCCGGCGCCGTGCTGCTGGGGACCGGGCTCTTCGCCCGCGAACGCGAGGCGCAGACGCTGGAGTTCCTGCTCGCGAGGCCCGTGTCCCGCGGCCGGATCCTGTGGCAGAAGACGTGGCCGGCGGCGATCGCGCTCGTCGTGCCGATCTTCCTCGTCAACACGTCGGCGATCTGGTGGAGCGGACACATCGACATGGAGCTGCCGTTCGCGGAGACGATGCGGGCGTCGATGCACGCCGCCGCGTTCACGCTCTTCTTCCTCGCCGCGACGACGTGGGTCTCCGTGAAGTGTCGGGTGCAGGCACATGTCGCCGCGTGGGTCGGCGCCGTCGCCGTTCTGCAGATCGGCGTCTATCTCACGCAGCGCATCCGCCCGTACAGCCTGTTCCGCCTCGTCGACTTCGACTGGTACGGACCGTTGCTCGCCGGCAATCTGCCCCTCCGGCACATGTTCGACCCGACCGCGGGCCCCGCGTTCACGACGTGGCTCCTGCTCGGCGCAGGCGCCTTCTGGTTCGCCGCGTGGCGTGCGCTGCGACGACTGGAGCCGTGACGATGATCGCGCTCGAGGTCGTTCTCACGCTGCTGCGGGAAGTGCTGCGCACGCTGCTCGTGCCTCTCCGTCTGCTCGGCTATCTGCCGTTCCGCCACCACTGGAGGCGGGTCGCGCGCGACGTGCTCGACGCAGCGGCACACGCGAACCCCGAATCGCCCGACGAATCGCTGCGCGAGTTCTTCGCGAGGCGACGGCCGCCCCGGGGCGAACGCCCGCACCTCTTCGTTTCGGCCGGAGAAGCGAGCGGCGAAGCGCACGCGGCGCGCCTCGTGCGAGCACTGCCGACCGCCGTGCGCACGACGGCCTTCGGCGGTCACCTGCTCGCGGACGCCGGTGCGGCAGTGCGCATCGGCCTCAGCGAACACGCTGTGATGGGCGTCTTCGGCGTCCTTCGGCAGCTGCCGCTCATCCTCCGCGCGTTCGCGGACTACCTGCGCGTCCTGCGCGACGACCCGCCCGACCTCGTCGTCCTGGTCGACTACCCCGGCCTGCACGTCGTGATGGCCAAGGCCGCGCGCCGGCGCAAGATCCCGGTTTTGCACTACGTGGCGCCCCAGTATTGGGCGTGGGGACCCTGGCGCATGCGCCGCTACCGCCGCGCGGTCGACGGCACCCTGACGATCCTGCCGTTCGAGACGTCGTTCTTCCGTCGGTTCCGCATTCCCGCCGCGTACATCGGCCACCCGCTGCTCGACGACATCGCCGCACACCCGCCGGAGCCCGCGGCCACCGCCACCGTGCGCGAGCGGCCGACACTCGTACTTCTCCCGGGCAGCCGCCGCGCCGAGATCACCGCGAACCTGCCCGGCATGCTGCGGGTCGCACGATCGTTGCGCTCTGCGTTTCCCGACTGCCGCGTCGTGCTGCCGCACAAGAACACGCGCCGCACGGCGCTGATCCGGGAACTGCTCGCCCACGAACAGGCGACGTTCGTCGAACACCACGAAGGCACGCTCGCGCCGTGGCTCGCCGGCGCGCGCCTCGTGCTCGCGAAGTCGGGCACCGGTTCGCTCGAAGCGTGTCTCTTCGGCAACCCGACGATCGTCGTCTACCAGCTGCGCGGCACGATCCACACGATCGGCTACCACAACATCCTCAGTGTGCCCTGGATCGCCGCGGCCAACCTGATCGCCGGCCGCGCGGCGGTCCCCGAGTTCTGTTTCCACCGCGCGGAAGGCTGGAACGACGTCGTGCGCACCGCCGACGAGCTCTGGCGCGACGGCCCCGCCCGCGACGCCGCGATCGCCGCCCTCGGCGACGTCCGGCGACGACTCGGCGAACCTGGCGCCACGGCGCGCGTCGCCGCGATCGTCGGTCGCTTCCTCGGAGTCACCGCATGACCCGCTCGCTCGTCGATCTCCGCGCGTTCCTCGCCGAGCTTCGTGCCCACGGTGAACTCGTGGAGATCGGCGCGGAAGTCGACCCCGACCTCGAGGCGGCCGAGATCCACCGCCGCGTGATCGCCGCCGGCGGACCCGCGCTGCTCTTCCGCCGGGTCAAGGGCTCGCCGTGGCCCGCCGTCACGAACCTGTTCGGCACGAAGCGCCGCGTCGATCTGGCGTTCGGCTCGCGCCCGATCGAACTCGTGCAGCGGCTCGCGGAGGCGCCGCACACGATGCTGCCGCCGTCGCCTGGCAAGCTGTGGCGCCAGCGCGGAACCATCGGCGACCTGCTGAAGGTCGGCCGTTCCTTCCCCTTCCGCGCTCCCGTGCTCGCCGAGCAGGACTCGCCGGCGCGCCTCTCGCGCCTGCCGCTCCTGCGCACGTGGGCGGAGGACGGCGGTGCGTTCGTCACGCTGCCGCTCGTCTACACGGAGCACCCGGAGGGCCTCGGCAGCAACCTCGGCATGTACCGCATCCAGCGGTTCTCCGACGACGAGGCCGGTCTGCACGTGCAGATCGGGAAGGGTGGCGGCCACCACCTCGCGGAGTACGAACGCCTCGGCCGGCCGATGCCCGTGCACGTGACGATCGGCGGCCCGCCCGCACTGATCCTCGGCGCGATCGCGCCGCTGCCCGAGAACGTGCCCGAAGTGCTGCTCGCCTCGCTGCTCCTCGGCCGCCGGCTGCGAAGCGCGCGCACTGCGAGGTCGCCGCTGCCCGTCTTCGCGGACGCCGAGTTCTGCCTCGTCGGCGACGTGCGACCCGGCGAACGGCGGCCCGAGGGCCCGTTCGGCGACCACTACGGCTACTACTCGCTTCGCCACGACTACCCGCTGATCCGCGTCCACACGCTGCTGCACCGCCGCGACCCGATCCTGTGCGCCACCGTCGTCGGCAAACCGCGCCAGGAGGACTTCTTCCTCGGCGACTACCTGCAGGAACTGCTGCTGCCGCTCGCGAAGGTCGCGATGCCGACCGTGCGCGACCTCTGGTCGTACGGCGAGACCGGCTACCACTCGCTCGCCGCGGCCGTCGTGCGCGAACGCCACGGCCGCGAAGCGATGACGAGCGCGTTCCGCATCCTCGGCGAGGGCCAGCTCGCGCTGACGAAGTTCCTGCTGCTCACGGACCGGCAGGTGGACCTGCGCGACTTCCGTGCGACGCTGCAGCACGTTCTCGCGCGCGCCGACTTCCGCACCGACCTGTACCTTTTCGGCTCCCTCGCGATGGACACGCTCGACTACTGCGGTCCCGCCGTGAACCGCGGCAGCAAGGGCGTGCTGATCGGTCTCGGGGACCCGGTGCGTTCGCTGCCGGAACGCTTCGAAGGCGATCTGCCGGCGCCGTTCTCCCGCGCCGAGGTCTTCTGCCCCGGCTGCCTCGTCGTCGAAGGGCCCGCGTTCGCAACGGACCGCGATGCGCCGAAGCACCTCGCCGCCGCGGCGGCTCTCGACCGCTGGCCGCTCGTCGTGCTCGTCGACGACGCGCGGAAGGCGGCGAAGTCGGCAGTGAACTTCCTGTGGACCACGTTCACCCGCTTCGAACCGGCGGCGGACGTGCACTCCCGTGCCGTGGACCTCGTGCGGAGCCAGCCGAGCCACACGCCGCCGATCGTGATCGACGCGCGCATGAAGCCGTCGTACCCGAAGGAGCTGTTCTGCGACCCCGGCACGGCATCCCTGGTGTCGCGTCGCTGGCGCGAGTACTTCCCCGGCGGCGGCGTGGAGATGGGCGACTCGGACCGCGCGCACCTCGATTGACCCGCACCGGGCGCGGCGCTCCGATCGCGGCGATGACCTACCGCGACCTCGATCCGGCCGAAGCACAGGGCGAACTGCAGCGGGACCCGACGCTGCGCATCCTCGACGTCCGCACCGACGAGGAGTTCCGGAGCCACCGCCTGCCCAACTCGACCCTCGTGCCGGTGCAGGAACTCGAGCGCCGCCTCCACGAACTCGACCGCGACACGAACTGGCTCGTGCACTGCGAGCACGGCCGCCGCAGCCTGTTCGCCTGCGAGATCATGGCGCGCGCGGGGTTCACGAAGCTGGCGAACTTGCGCGGCGGCCTCGCGCACTGGGCCGGCTGCGGCCTTCCCTTCGAGCAGGGCAAACGCTGATCGCGATCAGGCCGGCCAGCGCGCCGCGGCGGCGCGACACTCCTCGACGCTCGGCACGAGCGCCGCTCGAACGAAGCGCTCCTGGCCCTTGCCGAAGAAGCTGCCCGGCGCGACCAGGATCCCGACCTCGCGACAGCGCGCCGCGTAGTCGACGTCGGTCGTGCCGGCCGGCACCTCGATCCAAACGTAGAGGCCCGCCTTGCTGCCGTGGACCGTCAGACCGCGCCGTTTGCAGAGGTCGAGCAGGACCGCGCGCTTCTGGCCGAAGCAGCGCACACGCTCGGCCACGTGGCCTTCTTCGGTCCACGCCAGCGCCGCTGCCGCCTGTACGAAGTCCTGCGGCGCGGTGCCCATGCTCGCGCGGAAGCGGCGGTAGACCGCGATCAGCTCCGGGTCACCGGTGACGAAACCCGAGCGGTAGCCGGTCATCCCGGACCGCTTGCTCAGCGAATGCACCGCGAGGCAGCCCTTCCGGCCGAACTCGAGGATGCTCCGCGGCCGCGCGCCTTCGTAGTGCAGGTCGACGTAGCACTCGTCGCTGACGAGCACGAAGCCGTACTCCTCGCGGACCTCGACCCAGCGACGGAACAGCGCATCGGGCAGGCAGAAGCCGGTCGGGTTGTGCGGGTAGTTGAGGAACACGACCGACGCGCGCCGCAGCACGGACTCGGGGAGCGCGTCCGGATCCATCGCGTAGCCGTTGTGCACGCCGAGCGGTACCGCGTAGGTCCAGGCCTCCGCGAACAGCGCCCCGATCTCGTAGACCGGGTACGCAGGCTCTCCGTAGAGCACGAGGTCCTTGTCGCTCGGGACCTGCACGAAGGTCATCGGCAGGTGGAACAGACACTCCTTGCTCCCGAACGTCGCCAGCACCTCGGCGTCCGGGTCGACCTTCACGCCGAAGCGCCGCTGCATGTAGGCCGCCACGGCCTTGCGCAGCGCCGGTGTTCCGGGCGTCGGTGGGTACTGGCTCACTTCCGGGACGCCTGCGCGCAGAGCGTTCCGCAGGATCTCCGGCGTCGGTTCGCGCGGATCGCCGGTGCCGAAGTCGAACACCCGCACCCCGCTCGCGAGCAGTTCCTGCTTCCACTGCTCCAGCTGCACCATCGGGTACGTCGGCAGCTTGCGAAGGCGTTCGTTCATCGTCCCGTCTCCTTCGCCGCCCCCGCCGCGTCCTTGGCTGCCGCATCGGCCTGCATGCGTTCGTGCACGCGCTCGAGCAGTGCCTTCGTCGCCGCGATGCCGGCGTCCTCGGCCAACGAGCCACCTTCGTACTCGATGCCGACGAAGCCGCGATAGCCGTGCTTGCCGATCACGATGTCCAGCATGCGGCGGTAGTCCGTGTGAGTCTCGTTGCCGTCGGCGTCGAAGTCGTGCGACTTGGCGCTGACGCCGCGTGCGAAGGGCATCAGTTCGTCGACGCCCTGGTAACGGTCGTACTCGCGGGCGTCGTCGATGCGGAAGTTGCCGAAGTCGGGCAGCGCACCACACCGGGGGTGTTTCACGGCGGCGAGCGTCGCCGCGAGCCACTTGCCGTCGGACGACAGACCGCCGTGGTTCTCGACGATCACGTTCACTCCGTGCGGATCCGCGAACTCGCACAGCCGGCGCAGCCCGTCGGCCACGAGTTTCTGCTGCTCCTCGGCGCTGCCAGCGCTCTGCGCATTCACCCGGATGGAGTGGCAGCCGAGCGCCTTCGCCGCGGTCACCCACCGCTGGTGCCGCTCGATCGCCATCGAGCGCGCCTTCGGCTCGGGATCGCCGAGCGCACCCTCGCCGTCGCACATGACGAGCAGGCTCTTCACGCCTTCGCCGTCGCACCGCTTCTTCAGCTCGGCCAGGTAGTTCTCGTCGTCGGCCTTGTCCTTCCAGAACGAGTTCACGTACTCGACGGCGGCGATGCCGAACGAACGCGCCTTCTTCGGGAAGTCCAGGTTGTCGAGCTTGCCGCTGCGCAACGTACGGTGCAGCGACCACTCGGCGAGGCTGATGCCGAACAGCGGAACGCGCAACGGCCGAGCAGCGGGCAGCACGACGGTCGACAGCGCCATCGCGGTGCCGCCGAGGAACGCGCGCCGGTCGAGGCCCTGCGTGTGGCGAGATGCATCCATGCCGCGGCATTGGAGGATCGCGGCGGCGGCGAGGCAACCCTCGCGGAGCGGTTCGGCGCCCGCTATCCTGCTCGCCCTCCGACCCCGACCGAGACTCCACAGCACCGCCATGGCGATCCGCGTAACCGAGGCCAAGAAAGGCATGGTCGTCCGCTTCGAGAACGACCTCTACCAGATCACCCGGTACGACCACCTGACGCCGGGCAACCTGCGCGCCATCCACCACGTCTACCTGAAGAACCTGAAGAACGGCCGGCAGAAGGAAGTGCGCATGAAGACGAGCGACACGCTCGACCTCGTCTTCCTCGACTCGCGCGAGTCGCAGTACCTGTTCAAGGACTCGCTCGGCTACACCTTCATGGACAACGAGAACTTCGAGCAGTTCGTGCTGAACGCCGAAGTGATCGGCGAGTCGATGAAGTTCATCACCGAGAACAGCACCGTGACCGTCGTGTTCTGCGAAGGCGAAGCACTCACCGTGCAGCTGCCGCCGGCCGTCGAGCTGGAGATCGTCGAGACGGAGGACGCGGCGCGCGGGGACACCGTGAGCAGCGTGCAGAAGCCGGCGACCTGCAACACCGGCCTCGAGATCAAGGTGCCGGCGCACATCAAGAAGGGCGAGAAGGTCCGCGTCAGCACGGAGACCGGCGAGTTCATGGGCCGCGCGTAGCGGACCCGCCCGCATCAGGTTCAGCCGAGCAGCCGCCGCAGCACTTCGGCGCGGCCGAGTCCGTGCGCCGCGCACAGCCGGCGCAGCTCGTCGTCCTCCGGGCGCGCGGTCACGGCACCGCTGGGCAGCCGGGCGACCTTGAAGCGAACGGGGCCGAGCGCCGTGTCGCGGGTCTCCTGCCACCGTTCGAGGACACTGCGCTGCACCTCGTGCCGGCGCACGCCGAGCGACGACGATTCTTCGAGCAGGAGCCGCGTGATCGCCTCCTCCTGCGCACGCGACACGAGGGCCGTGACGAGGAAGCCGGGGCGGCCCTTCTTCATCTGTACCGGCACGAAGAACGCATCGGTCGCGCCGGTGCGCAACACTTCGTCGAGAAGCCAGCCGAGCTGCTCGCCGGTCGCGGTGTCGACGTGGCACGACAGCTCGACGAGCTGCGTCGGGTCGTTCGCCGCGGCGCCCGTCGTCGCGCCGACGATGACGCGCAGCAGGTTCGGCACTTCGGCGTCGTCGCGCGTGCCGGCGCCGTAGCCGATCGACTCGGCGACCAGCCGCACCGGCGTGTCGAACGCGTGCACGAGCGTGCGAAGCAGTGCGGCGCCCGTCGGCGTCGTGCGTTCGCCGGGCAGCCCGGCCGAGCGGACGGGAATCCCGCGGAGCAGCGCCGCGGTCGCAGGAGCCGGCACGGGCAACAGCCCGTGCTCGGTGTGCACCGTGCCCGACCCCGTCTCGATGCCGTTCGCATGGACCCGCTCGACGCCGAGCAGGTGCGTCGCGAGGCAGGCACAGACGACGTCGACGATGGTGTCCTCGGCACCGACTTCGTGGAAGTGCACGTTCTCGATCGGGCACCCGTGCGCCGCAGCCTCGACCTCGCCGATCGCGCGGTACACGCGCAGGCAATCGGCCACGACCGCCGCGGGAAGTTCGGCGCGCGCGACGATCGCCTCGATCTCGGCGAGCCCGCGATGCGCATGCCCCGACGCCAGGGGCAGGCGCGGACCGGCTCCCGTCGGTGCCATCGGTACGAAGGCGGACGACGCGACGTCGACGACGAAGTGGGTGCCCGCGAGACCGGCGCGCAGCACCTTCGTCGCCCGGACCGAAACACCCGGAAGGCCGAGCGACCGCACCGCCGCCGCCAAGGGTGCCAGGGGCACGCCGGCGTCGAGAAGCGCGCCGACCCACATGTCCCCGGCGACCCCCGACCAACCGTCGAACACAGCGATGCGCATGGAAAAGGCAGGAACGGGCTTTGCTGACCGCACGGTACCGATCGCGGTGCGGGCCCGGAACCGTCCGGGCTGCCTCCCGGCCGCCGTCGCTCGCGGCCATACTATGCGCGCTGCCACCGGCTTGTGAACGTCCTTCGTACCAACACCCCCCTGCCCCGAGCGAGCGTCCGCGGCCCGACCGTGCGGAGGAGCGCTGCCGCCGCACACATGCGCGCGGCGCTGTGCGTTCTCGCCCTCCCGATGTTCGCGGCTGCACAGTCCGAACCGGGCGGGGTGCCGAGGGTCGTCGCGACCGCCGCAACGCGCCTGCTCGACGACGCGGACCCGCGTGTCCGTGGCGAAGCCGCGATCGTCGCCGCGCAGATGGGCGACGCGGCCAACCACGCCGTCGTCGTGGCGATCGCGAAGGACCGCGACCCGGCGGCGCGGCAGCGTGGCCTCGTCGCGCTCGGGCTGCAGGCGACGGCGGGCGTCACCACCGTGCTCGACGAACAGCTCGCGGACCTCTCCGCGCGAAGCGAGCCCGAGAGCATCGCCGCGGCATTCGCCCTCGGACTCCTGCCGCCGGATCATTCGCCGACGACCACGAGCCGGGTGCTGACCTCGTTCCTGCACGGCAACCTGCGCCGGCAGCGCGACGCACTGCTGGCGCTCCTGCTCGGCATGGCGAGTCAGCCGCAGATCCAGCAGACCGCTGCGCTGCGGCAACTGCTGAACGACGACTCGCTGCGCGATCCTGTCGTGCGCGCGGAAGCGCTGAAGCTCCTGCTCCCCGTCGATCGCACGTTCGACGAGCCGAAGGCGCGGCGGATGCTCGAACGCGGCTCCCGCGAAGAGCGTGTCACGTTGCTGACCTGGCTCTCCGACGACGGCGGCACACTCGCCGCGCCGCTCGCGGGCGCGCTGCAGCGCATCGCCGAGGAGAGCGAGCACGCCGACGAACGTGCACGCGCCCTCGCGGTCCTGACCCGCCTCCACCACCTGCCTGCGCTCGAGATCGCGGCCCGTGCACTGCGCAGCACCAACCCGGCCGAATGCCGCCAGGCGATGCGCGCCGTACTCACGATCGGCGGCGCCCCCATGCGCGGCGTGCTCGACCAGCGCGTCGTCGACGAGACGGACGCGGTCCGCAAGGCCGCGATGCTCGAGAGCTTCGACGCGCCGCCGTCGGCGGCGCTGCTCGCGCAGGCCGGCCGACTCGCTGCGGACACCCGACAACCCGAAGCGCTGCGCGTCGCCGCGACGCGCATGCTCGCGCGCGCCGAACCCGAACGCGCAAGGCCCCTGTTGCGGGACCTGTTCCGCGGCGCGCGACGCGACGATTCCCTCGCCGGTCTCGCGACCGACATGCTCCGGGGCGGCGACGCGCCGCCGCTCGCGCGCCTGTTCGAGGGAACTCCGGACGCCCGCCTCGAGCCCGAGCGATGGTGCGCCCTGCTGGGCGCAGAACACCCGGTCGCGGTACGCGAGCTGTTGCAGCGCCTGTCCGATCCGAGCGGCGACGCTGCCGGCCGCGCCGCCGCGCTCGCGGCGTGGCGCCGCGCGCGGGTCCTGCACGTGCCCCGACCGATCGCCGGCCAGGCGCCCGCCGCCCTCGTCGCCCTTCTCGGAACCTGACAGCGGGCGTCAGCGCGTCTCGACCGGCGACACCTTCGACGCCACGTCCTCGGCCGCGCGCGCGACGGCGATCGCCATCGCTGCAGCCATCGACTCCGGCGCCCGATCCGCGGCGTCGACGATCTGGTCGACCACGCGCGAGGGACCGGTACCGCGGACGACGAGCCGAACGTGGACCCTTGGCGCGACCGCGACGTCCAGTTCGAAGCGTTCGATCTCGATCCGCAGGATCGCACCCGAGGACGAACCGCCGCCGCACGCACGCTCGACCGCCGCGGCGACGATGGACCGCGGATCGGCGAGCCAGGCGTTCTGCGCGTCGACCACGAGTTCGCGCGGCGCCGTGCGCACGAGGAACTCGCGCGCGACGTGCGCTGCGGCCTCGACCCGGACGTCGACGGGCAAGGCCGGGTCGCGCGTGGTCACCACGTCGGGCGTCGCGTCGAACCACCGCACGGGCGCCGCCGGAGGCGATGCACCGATGCACGCAGCGAACGCGAGCAACAGCACACACAGGGCGCCTCCAAGGGGATTCATCGATTGCCCTCCTGCAGCGGCGACGTCGCCGGTTGGCCGCGTCCGCGAAGGAGCGCGGCGGGATCCCGCTCGAGCATCGACGCGAGTCGCTCGATCGACGCGAGGGCCGCACGGAGGTGGCCCAGCTCCGCGCGAACGTCCGTGCCGAGACCCGCGAGCGAGTCTGCCGAGCCGCGGAACGACTCGGTCGTCTTCGCCAACTGGGCCGACTCGACCTGGCCGCGCACGGTGTCCGCGAGATCGCGCAGCGAGCTCGCCGCCCCGCGCACCGAATCCAGCGTCGCGGTGGCACCCGCGACGGTGTGCGCGTCCCGCAGGCCGTCCAGTTCGCGTTCGAGCCCCGTGAGCACACCCTGCAGGCGGCGCACCAGCTCCGGAATGCGGGCACCGTCGAGATCGGCGCGCAGCAGTTCGATCAGCTCGCGCGCGGCGATGGCCATCGCGGGCAGTTCGTTCAGGAACTCGCGGCTCGCGTCCTCGAGGCTCTTCGCGGTGCTCGGCACCGTTCGCAGCGTGTTGGCACCGACCGGGAACGGCAGCTGTTGCGGGCCGCTCGGCGGATCGGGGAAGAAGTCGACCTGCACGAATGCCGTGCTCGTGACCCACGACATCACCACCTGCGCTCGCAGGTTCGCCGGCAGCGGACAGTCGTCGCCGAGTTCGCCGGCGTCGAGGCCGAGGTCGGTCAGGTAGTCGTCGTAGAGGTGCGCCTGCACCTTCAGGTGCTTCTTGTCGTCCGCGACGCGGATCCGCGCGACGACGCCGATCGTCACGCCGCGGAACTTCACGGGCGATCCTTCTTCGAGGCCGGTCAGCGCCTCGTCGAAGTAGGCGTACGCCGTGTGGAAGGCGCGCTTCAGCTCGCGCATGCCGATCCAGGTCATGCCGGCGATCGTCGCGCCGCAGCCGGCGACGACGAAGAGACCGAGCTTCCAGCGATTGGCCGGCGCCGTCACCGCGACCTCGCGAGCGGCTGCCGCCGGAAGAACGCACGGACTCGCGCATCCGTCGAGCGCTCGGCGAGGTCCTTCGGCGAGCCGCGTGCGATGATGCCGCGTGCGTCGCGGTCGAGCATGATGCACTGGTCCGCGATGCGCAGGATGCTCGGCAGCTCGTGGGTCACCAGCACGATGGTGACCATCAGACCCTTCGCCAGTGTCAGGATCAACTCGTCGAGCTCGGCGGAGGTCACCGGATCGAGGCCGGCCGACGGCTCGTCGAAGAACAGGATCGGCGCGTCGAGCGCGAGAGCGCGCGCAATGCCGGCGCGCTTGCGCATGCCGCCCGAGACCTCGGACGGCAGGTAGTTCGCGAACTGCTCGAGCCCGACCAGCCGGAGGCGGCCCATGGCCACGGCGGTCGCCGCATCGGGCGGCAGATCGGTCCACTTCTGGAGGGGCAGCAGGACGTTCTGCAGCAGCGTCGACGAACCGAACAGTGCGGACGACTGGAAGAGCACGCCGAACGACGGCGGCTCCATCGCGCGCGCCGGCGGACCGATGCCGGTGAAGTGCACCCGGCCGGCCAACGGTTCCTGCAGCCCGATCAGCGTGCGCAAGAGCGTCGACTTGCCGCAGCCCGAACCGCCGAGCACGGCGAACACTTCGCCGCGTTGTACGTCGAAGGAGATCTCCTCGAGCAGGGGCTCGCCGTAGCCGACCGACACGTCACGCACCTGGAGGACCTTGCCCATGTCACCAGTCGAGCAGCGAGAAGATCCACGTGAACACCGCGTCGAGTCCGACGAGCGCGAACAGCACGACCACGACGGCCGAAGTCGTCGAACGGCCCACACCGGCCGCTCCGCCGCGGGTCGCGAGGCCGCGCTGGCAGGCGATCAGACCGATCGCGACGGCGAATGCGAAACTCTTGAGGAGGCCCGTGCCGACGTCGTCGAGGTGCACGGCGCGCTCCAGGGACTGCAGGTAGACGACGGTCGGCTGGTCGAGGTAGGTCATCGCGATCGCGAGGCCACCGAGCGAGCCGACCAGGTCCCCCACGACGGTGAGGACGGGCAGCACGACGAGCAGGGCGAGCACGCGCGGGAACACGAGGAAGCGCTGCGGGTCCTGGCCGAGCGTGCGCAGACCGTCGATCTCCTCGTTCACGGTCATGGTGCCGAGTTCGGCGGCGTACGCGGCGCCCGAACGCCCCGTGACGAGGATCGCCGTCATCAGCGGTCCGAGTTCGCGGACGATGGACAAGCCGACGAGGTTCGCGAGGAACTGGTCGCCGCCGAAGCGGTGGAGCTGGATCGCACCCTGGAGGCCGAGGATCGCGCCGACGAGGAAGTTGATGAGTACGACGATCGGCAGCCCGTCGGCACCCGCACGTTCGATCAGCGAACCCAGTTCGCCGAAGTGCACGGTTCGTGGCCGGCGGATCGCGAGGACCACGCCGGTCACGAGGTCACCGACGAACGCGAGGATCGCCTTCGTCGTGCCGACCGCCTCGTGCACGAACGAACCGATCTCCTCCAACATCCCGGGCTGCACCGGAGAACCCTTCTCGCAGCGTCCGCCGCGGCGACAGTCGTAGAGATCGAGGAGGCGCACCACCTCGGGGCCGGCGCCGACGAACTGGATCGTGCCGCCGCGGTCGTTCACTTCGCTCGCGATCGCCGCGAGCAGCGCCGCGGCGCCGCCGTCGAGGCGATCCACCGCCGCGAGATCGACGTCGACCTCGGTCGCCGCCCGCAGCGCCCCGCGCAACGCACGCCACAGCTCCGCGCCGTCGTCGAGTACGACGCTGCCGGCGAGGCGGACCTGCAGGGGGCCGCTCGCCGATGAATCCGACGACAGCGTGAAGGACGGTGCAGCCATCGGGCGGCCGCGGAGCCGGTCAGGCCTTGCGACCCTTGCCCTTCGGCTTCTCCTTCGCAGCGGCGGGCGCCGCCGGTTTGGGCAACGCCGCCGGAACGTTCGCGACGCTGTCGGCCGCCGCGGCCTTCGCTGCCGGAGACCGCTTGCCCGCCGACTCGGCCGCGGGCGCCGCATTGCGAGGGGCCCCGATGCGCGCGAGGGTCTTCACGACGGCGCCCGTGTCGATCGCCGCCGGCCGCGACGCGACCGCACGGACGAGGTCGTTCGTCGACAGCATGCCGACCGGTGCTCCTCTGCCGTCGACCACGGGCAGGCGGTGGACCTGGTGCTCCTGCATCGTCGCCATCGCCATCGCCGCGGCATCGTCGGGTCGGCACGTGCGGACGCTGCGCGCCATCGACGCGTCGACGGGGATGTCACCGAGAGCGCGTCCCTGCGTGTAGGCCGCCATGCAGACGTCGCGGTCCGTCACGACTCCGACGAGCAACCCCTTGTCGTCGACGACCGGAACCGCGCCGCAGTCGTGATCCCACAAGACACGGGCGACCGCGTCCAGGCGGTCCCCCATGCGGACCACACGCGGCTCCCGGCTCATCAGTTCGTTGACGTTCATGCGGCCGATCCTCGCGACCGGCGCCGATCGGCGCGAGCAATTTCCGCGGCGATCGCCACACTCTCGCCGTGCCCGCCGAGACGCCGCCCATCGCCGCGATCGACCGACCCGGCAAGAGCCTGCGCACCGCGTCGTGGGTCGTCTACGACCTCGCGAACACCGTCTACGCCGCCGTCGTCACGTACGTCTTCACGCCGCACGTCACCGCCGTTCTCGGCGACCGGAGCGCGCCGGTCGGCGTCGTCCAGTCGGTGTCGATGATCCTCGCCGCGGTCCTGGTGCCGGCGCTGGGAGCGCTCGCCGACCAGACCGCACGAGCACGGAGCTACCTCGCGGTCTCGACGCTCCTCTGCATCGCCGCACTCGCGAGCCTCGGTCTCGCTCCGGCCGGGGAGGCGGGGGCGCCGGTGCTGCTCGCGGGGTTCTTCGTCGCGAACGTCACCTACAACCTCGGCCTGCTCTTCTACAACATGCTGCTGCCGTCGGTCGCGCACGACGCCGAGGCCGGGAAGGTGAGCGGACTCGGTGTCGGCACGGGCTACGTCGGCACGATCGTCGTCCTGGTCGCGCTCGTGCTCCCGGGGTATTCCGCACAGGCGACGTTCCTGGCCGCAGCCGCGCTGTTCCTCGTCACGGCGGCGCCGTGCATGGTGCTGGTGCGCGACGTGCGCCAGCCGGCGGCCGGATCGCACACGGGCGCCGTCCGCGCCGCGGTCCGCGAACTGTCGGCGACCCTGCGGGACCTGCCGCGCCACCCGCCGCTCCTGTGGTTCCTCCTCGGCAACTTCTGCCTCGTCGACGTGCTCAACACGGCGATCCTCTTCTTCGCGAGCTTCACGAAGGCCCTGTTCGCGAACGCACTCGGGGACGGCACGCTGAGCCTCGCCGGCAAGACGTTCGCGGGCGACGCCGGCGCAACGGACCTCGTCGTCATCGTCGGCCTCGTGCTGAACGGCCTCGCGCTGCCGTTCGGCATCGTCGCGGGGCGATGGACGGATCGTGCGCCATTGACGGTGATGAAGGCCGCGGCATTCGCCCTGCTCGTCGCACTCGGCGGCGGCGCGGCCTTCGGCGGCACATCCCTGCTCGGCTACGTCGCGACCCTCGCGGTGGCCGGATCGTTCGGACTCGCGGCGGTGTGGACAGCGGGTCGCAAGGTCGTGCTCGCACTGGCGCCGCGCGAACGCTTCGGTCAGTACTTCGGGCTCTACGGCATCACGCTGAAGCTCTCCGTCGTCGGCGGCGCGATCTACGGCGTCGTCGCCGACGGCTACGGCCACCGCGCCGCGATGGTCGTGCAGGCGGTTCCGTTGTTGATCGGACTCGCCTGCCTCGCGATGGTGCGCCTGCCCGCCACCCGCCCCACCTCATCGCACGCATGAGCGAAGACGATCCCGACCCGGCTCCTCCGCCGCGCGAAGCGCTGTGGCAGCGGCTCGTCGTCGGCGTGTTCGCCGCGGTGATCCACGCCGTCGGCGCGCTGCCCGCATGGCTCGCGTACTCGCTCGGCGACCTGTGCGCAGTGCCGTGGTTCCTGTGGTGGTGCGTGCACGATCGCCGCGGGCGCCGCAGCAGCGGCTACTGGCGCAACTGCCGCATCGGCTTCCGCACCGGCTCCCCGCTCGGCGCCGTGCGGCCGCGGCGCCACCTCTGGCGCTGGTCGCGGCACATCGCGTGGATCGCGATCGACTTCTGCCGCATGCGTCGCATCACGGCGGCGAACCTGCGCGACCACTGTGATCTCGCGGAGTACCCGCGCCTCGCCGGACTGTTCGCCGAAGGCAAGGGACTGATCTTCGCCACCGGTCACATGGGCGTCTGGGATGTCTCCGGCTACGCCGCCGGCATCCTCGGACTGCCGATCACTTCGGTGTTCCGACCGAGCCCGCTGCCCGCGCTGAACCGGCTCATCGCGCGACTGCGCACCGGCACCGGGCAGACCGTCGTCGCGCGGAAGAACGTGATGTGGACGCTGAAGAAGGTACTCGCCGACAAGGGCGTGATCGGCCTCCTCAGCGACGGCGGCGGCAAACACAGTTCGGTCGTGGCGCCGTTCCTCGGCACTCCCGCCCGCACCGTCGCGACGCCGGCATTGCTGCACCTTCTCACCGGCGCGCCGATCGCCGTCGTCGCCGTGCTGCGCACGGGCCGCATGCAGTACCGCCTGCGCGTCTTCGACGTGATCCGGCACGAACCCGGCCCCGACCGCGACGCCGACCTGGTCGCGATCACGGCGCGCATCAACCGCGGCCTCGGACAAGCGGTGGTCGAGGCGCCGGAGCAGTGGTTCTGGCAGAGCCGACGCTTCCGCCATCGCCCTCCGGGGGAAGAGGCGGGCCCCGACGGCCTGCCGCCGCTGGTGCCGGCGCCGGCGTCTTCATGATTCCTTGATTGCGCTCTGCCGCCACCTTCACCGATCCTGCACAGAGTCCCCGCCCCACCTTCACGAAGGATCCATGCGGCACGCGCTCCCTGTCCTGCTCGTCCTCACGCTGACCGCCTGCTGGCGGAGCGGCGGCAAGCACGTCGAGCTCGACAACCTCGGCTCCGACACGATGCTCGAGGTCGCGGGCGCGTGGGCGGAAGCGTTCGACAAGGAGCAGGACCACATCGCTCTCACCGTCTCGGGCGGTGGTTCCGGCACCGGGATCGCTGCGCTCATCGCCGGTGACGTCGACATCGCGAACAGCTCGCGCAAACTGAAGGCGAAGGAACTCGATCGCGCGAAGAAGCACGGCCAGAACCCGGTCGAGCACCACGTCGGCTACGACGGCATCGCGATCTACGTGCACAAGAACAACCCGATCGAATCGCTGACCCTGGATCAGCTGAAGCAGATGTTCGGCGACGGCGGGCAGGTCGTGCGGTGGTCGCAGCTGGGAGTCGATCTCCACGACCCGTCGCTCGATCCCATCGTGCTCGCGAGCCGCCAGAACAACAGCGGCACCTACGAGTACTTCCGCGAAGCGGTGCTCGGCGGCAGCAAGGGCCGCTTCAAGCCGGAGTGCGTCAACTTGAACGGCAGCAAGGACGTCGTCGAGTTCTGCGCGATGACGCGCAGCGCCATCGGGTACAGCGGCCTCGCCTACGCGACGGCGCAGGTGCGGATGGTCCCGGTACTCAAGAAGGCCGGCGGAGCGCCCGTGATCCCGTCGAACTCCACCGTGCTGGACGGCACGTATCCGATCGCACGCCCTCTGTACATGTACACGAACGGCGAGCCGGTCGGTCCGGTCAAGGAATACATGGACTGGATCAAGAGCGATGCGGGCCAACGCGTGCTGCAGGCGCACGGCTACCCGCCGCTTCGACCACTCTGAACCCCTCCCCGAAGAACCCGTGCCGTCGCGTCGCGATGGACCGGCGGCGGCGCCGCCGGTCGAATGGCGCACGGCCCCGAGCCCCTCGAACATCCCGTGCCATCCCACTACGAAGAGCGTCTCCAGAAGGACCTGGCCTGGATCCAGGATCTCGTCGGCATCGTCGGCGCGGCGGTGACCAAGGCGATCGGCGACGCCGTCGGCTCCGTGATGGAGCTCGACAAGGACCTCGCCGCGAACACCGTCATCGGCGACTACACGATCAACCGGCAGACGCGCGAACTCGACCGGCTGTGCCACGCGTTCGTCGCCCGCCACCTGCCGAGCGCCGGGCACCTGCGCTACGTGTCCTCCGTGCTGCGCCTCGCGATCGCACTCGAACGCATCGGCGACTACGCCGCAACCATCTCCCGGACCGTCTCGCAGCTCTCGACCACCCCGCCCAAGATCGTCGCCCGCGACATCGAGACGATGGCCGAACACGCGCGGCGCATGCTCGACGACTCGCTGCGCAGCTTCCAGCTGCGCGACACGAACCTCGCGCAGGGCACGCTCGTCGCGGCCGCACAGTTCGCCGAGTACTTCGACAAGGTGTTCGCCGACCTCGTCCGGGAGGGTGAGAGCCACAGCCGTCCGGTCGACGACCTCTTCTCCCTGATGGCGACGTTCAACCGCCTCGAACGCGTCATCCACCAGGCCAAGAACATCTGCGAAGAGACGATCTTCGTGGCGACCGGCCGGATGAAGGGTGAGAAGACGTTCCACATCCTCTTCGTCGACGCCGACAACTCGGGGCCGAGCCAGATCGCGGAACACTTCACGCGCAAGGCCTTCCCGCAGAGCGGCCGCTACCGCAGCGCCGGCTGGAACCCGGCGGAGGAGATCGACGGCGCGTACTCGAAGTTCGCACAGTCGGTAGGCATCGACCTCGCCAAGGCGTGGCCGACGCCACTCACGACGCTGCGCGAACAACTCGACGACTACCAGCTGGTGGTCGGCATCGGGGCCGACGCACGGGAGAGGATCGGCCGAGTACCGTTCCACACGACGGTGCTCGTCTGGAAGCTCGACACGAACGCGGGCCCCGAGGCGGTCTACCGCCAGCTCACTCCGCGGATCCGCGAGCTGATGGAGCGCCTCCGCGGCGAACAGGCGAGTTGAGCGTGGAACCGACGACCGAACGCCCCGTGGCTGCGCCGCCTGCATGGGCGAGCACGCTCGACCGCCGCGATCGTTCGTGGTGGTTCGACTTCGTGATGCGCGGAGCCGTGTTCGCCGGCGGCGTGTCCGCGATCCTCTTCATCGTCGCGATCTTCGTGTTCATCGCGTCGCAGGGCGCCGAGTTCGCGTGGCACCGCCTGTCCTGGAGCGATCTGTTGTTCGGAACGCGCTGGGAACCGACGTCCGATCCGCCGGCGTACGGCGCCGTTCCACTGCTCGCGGGCACCGCATGGATCACCGCGGTCGCGATGGCGATCGCGGTTCCGCTGTCCTTCTGCGCGGCGATCTACATCGGCGAGTTCGCGCGGGGCCGGCGGCGCGAGTGGCTCAAGATCCTCATCGAGCTGCTCGCCGCGATCCCTTCCGTCGTGTGGGGCGTGATCGGCCTGCAGGTACTGAAGCCCGTGATCCAGGACGTGTTCGGCGTCCCGGTCGGACTGAACGTGCTGAACGCCGGGATCATCCTCGGCCTGATGGCCGCACCGATCATCACGACGATCGCCGAAGACGCCCTCAAAGCCGTGCCCGAGAGCTATCGCGAAGCCGCCGAGGCGCTCGGGGCCACGCGCTGGCAGGTGGTGTGGCGCGTGGTGCTGCCCCACGCGCGACCGGGCTTGTCCGCCGCGATCCTGCTCGGCATCGGTCGCGCGTTCGGCGAGACCATCGCCGTGCTCATGGCGAGCGGCCACCGCCTCATGGCGCCGGAGAGCGTGTTCGACTCCGCCGCGACCGTGACGGCGACCATCGCGGCCGAACTCGGCGAAGCAGCAGTCGGCAGCGATCACTACCAGGTGCTCTTCGTCCTCGGCGGCGTGCTGTTCCTGGTCACGTTCGCGATCAACCTTCTCGCGGACCGGATCATCCGCGGTCGGCGGAGGAAGCGATGACCGCCACGGAGCGTCGCTTCTCGGCCACCAACCACGAACGCCGGAGCCTCGCCACCGAGCGCGTCGTGCAGCAGGGGTTCCTCGTCGTCACCGTCCTGCTGCTCCTGCCGATCGCGGGCATCCTCGCGGAACTCGTCATCGAGGGCGCGCCGGGCCTGTCCTGGTCGTTCTTCACCGAGAAGCCCTCGCAGCTCGGCAAGGCCGGCGGCATCTCCACGGCGCTGGTCGGCACGATCTGGCTGACCGCGACCGCGCTGGCGATCGCCCTGCCGATGGGCGTCGCGGCTGCGATCTACCTCAGCGAGTACGCACGCGACAACTGGCTGACGCGCACGATCAACATGGCGATCGTGAACCTCGCGGGTGTCCCGTCCATCGTCCACGCGCTCTTCGGCGTCGGCGCGTTCGTGCACTTCCTGCACATGGGCAAGTCGATCCTCGCCGCCGGCTGCACCCTGGCCGTCATGACGCTGCCCGTCGTGATCGTCGCGACGCGCGAGTCGCTGCAGGCCGTGCCCAAGTCGTTCCGCGAGGCGTGCTGGAACATGGGCGCCACCCGTTGGCAGACCATCTGGCGCATCGTGCTGCCGAACTCCGGCAGCGGCATCCTGACGGGCCTGATCCTCGTCGTGTGTCGGGCAGTCGGAGAGACGGCGCCGATCATGTTCACCGGCGCGGTGTTCCTCCGCCTGCCGTTCCCGGAGACGGTCTTCGACTCGACGATGGCGTTGAGCTTCCACCTCTACACGGTGTCGACGCAGGTCACCGACGTGCCGCGGCACGTGCCCTTCGCGGTGGCTCTCGTCCTGATCGGCGTCGTGCTCGCGATGAATGCGATCGCGATCGCGTTCCGTATGCGCCTGCGCGGGAGGAAGAAGTGGTGACCGCGACGGAGACGCCGGTGCTGCTCGACGTTCGCGGCCTCACGATCCGCTACGGCGAGAGGGTCGCGCTGCAGGGGGTCGACCTCGACGTCCGCACCAACGAGATCTTCGGGATCATCGGCCCGGCAAACGCGGGCAAGACGTCCTTCCTGCGCAGCCTGAACCGGATGGACCAGTTCGTTCCGGGCATGCGGGTCGACGGCACGATCACGTTCGCGGGGCGAGACGTCCGGGACGTCAGGAACCTCTACGCACTGCGGCGGCACATCGGCGTCGTGTTCCCGCTGCCGGTCGGCCTGCCGTTGTCGATCTACGAC
>CAZIFB010000015.1:0-91392 GCA_964538915.1 uncultured candidatus Brocadiaceae bacterium
TCGGGGACTCGCCGCTGCTCGGCTGCGGCAACTACTGCGACAACGACGTCGGCACCGGCGGTTCGACGGGCCGCGGCGAAGCGTGCATCCTCTCGAACGGCGGCGCGTTCGTCGTGCACCAGATGGCGCTCGGCAAGTCGCCGACGGATGCGTGCATGGAGGCCGTGAAACGCGTGCTGCGACTCACCAAGGTGAAGCGACTGCTCGACGACAAGGGGCGGCCCGCCTTCCAGGTGAAGTTCTACGGGATCGACAAGAGCGGCCAGTTCGGGTCGGCGGGGCTGTACGCCGACCAGTTCGCGGTCTGCGACGAGAAGGGCGCCCGGCTGCAGGACCTCGCCTCGCTCTACGACGACAAGATCCGTTGATCGGCGCGGTCCGCTGGATCAGGCGAGGTCGCGAAGGCTCTGCTCGACACCGGCGAGCTGCGCTTGCAGCGCCGCCAGCGCGGCGCGCTCCTTCTCGATGACCGCCGGCGGGGCCTTCGCGACGAAGCCCTCGTTGCCGAGCTTCTTCTCGATGGCGGCGATCTGGCTGCGCAGTTTCTCGGCGTCCTTGTCGAGCCTGGCCTTCTCCTTGGCGAGGTCGACGACGCCCAGCAGGAACGCCTTGCAGGCGCCGATCACGACGGTTGCGCTGTCCGGCGTGCGCTGGGCGTTCGCGTCGATCGTGACCTCGGCGAGGCCGCCCATGTGCGCGAGCAGCGCGGCGGTTGCCTGGAGCGTCGTCGCGGCTTCGCCGGCCGCCGAGAACCGGGCGACGAGGCGATCGCGCGGCGGCACCTGGTAGCGCGCACGCGTCTCGCGGATCGCGACGCACCAGTCCCGCATCGATGCGATGTCGCGTTCGATCGTCGCGGTCGACCAGCGTGCGTCGCCGGTCGGCCAGTTCGCCTGCACGAGCAGCGCGCTCGGTGCTAACTCGGCGGCCACTCCGCGGCGGGGCGCCAGTTCGCACAGTCTCGTCCACAGCGTCTCGGTGAGGAACGGCACGAACGGGTGCAGGAGCCGCAGCGTCTGGTCCATCACCGCCGCGAGCACCTGTTGTGCGTCGGCGCGCTGGCCAGGGTCCGCGCCGTCCTTGAAACGCGGCTTCACCATCTCGAGGTACCAGTCGCAGAGCTCGTTCCAGAAGAAGTCGCGTGCAGCGCCGATCGCCGCCGAGGGGTTGTAGTCCACGAGGCTCTTCTGCACGGACGTGATGGCGGCCTGCAGGCGCGACAGGATCCAGCGGTCCTCGATCGGCAGCTTGCCGACTTCGAGCGGCCGGAAGCGCGTGCCCTCGAGGTTCAAGAACGCGAAGCGAGCTGCGTTGAAGAGCTTGTTGCAGAAGTTGCCGCCGACCGCGAAGCGCTCGCTGGTCGCCTTCGCCGGCACGATGCCCTCGGTCGCGTACTGCCCGATGAGGTCCATCGGCTGCTTCGTGACCGGATCGAGGAACGTGCCGAGGTAGGGGCCGGGCTTCGCGGTCGCGAGGTCGACGAGCTGCTCGGGTTCGCCGGGCTTCGTGAACGGCGAGATCGCCTGCACCGGCAGCCGGATGTCCTGCGTGCCGGTCTGCAGTTCGCAGACGACGTAGCGGAGTGCATCGGCGCCGTACCGCTGGATGATGTCGAGCGGGTCGATGCCGTTGCCCTTGCTCTTGCTCATCCGCTCGCCCTTGCCGTCGAGGATCGTCGCGTGCAGGAACACGCTCGTGAACGGCACGTCGCCGAGGTTGTAGAGGCCCGTCATCACCATGCGCGCGACCCACAGCGTGATGATGTCGCGGCCGGTGACGAGACAGGATCCCGGGTACCAGTACGACAGCGCGTCGGGTGTGCTGCCGTTCGCGGCGAGCGACGTCTGGCCGGGGTCGACCTTCGCCGTCTGCGGGTCGGGCCAGCCGAGCGTGCTGTGCGGCCAGAGGGCGCTGCTGAACCACGTGTCCAGCACGTCGGGATCGAGCTGCAGTCCGGCGCCCTGCAGGATCGCGCCGAGCATCTCGTCGTTCTTCGCGTCGAGGAAGCAGACCTGCACTTCGACCGAAGTCGGCGCGTTCGGGCCCTTGCACTGCGCGAACGCGGCCTTCGGGGTCATCCGCGTGCCGTCCGGCAGCAGCACCCACGCGGCGACGTCGGTCCGCGCGAGCTGCGGGCCGAGCATGGGCTCGAGCATCAGCAGATGCGTGGTCGCCATGTCGCCGCGCCACACCGGGATGCGATGACCCCACCAGAGCTGGCGGCTGATGCACCAGTCGCGCTTCTCCGCGAGCCACTGGTCGTACATCTTGCGGTAGCGCTCGGGGTCGGGATGGAACGCGACCGCCTTTCGCGCGCTGCCGTCGACGAACGGCGGCAGGGCGCCGGCCGAAGCGTCGAGGGCCGCTTGCGCGAGCCCGGCGCTGCGGAACTCCTTCGTAGTGCCTCGGCCCATCACGACGCCGCCCTCGACGTCGCCCATGCGCACGAACCACTGTTTGCTGAGGTACGGCTCGACGATCGTCTTGCTGCGGTCGCTGTGGTCGATCTCGATCGTGCGGTCCTCGATCCGCTCGACGAGCCCGAGTCGCTCGAGGTCGGCCATCACGTTCTTCCGCGCGACGAAGCGATCCTGGCCGCGGTAGGGGCCGCCGAGGTCGCTGATCGTGCCGTCGGGATTCAGCACGTTGACCGCGCCGATCTGCGGGTGGCGCTGCCACACCTGGTAGTCGTTGGGGTCGTGCGCCGGCGTGATCTTCACGCAGCCCGTCCCGAGCGACGGATCGGCCCACTCGTCGAGCACGATCGGGATCTCGCGGTCCACGAGCGGCAGCCTCACCTTGCGGCCAGCCATCGCCATCCGGGCGATCCGTTCGAGCGCAGGCAGCAGGTCGCGTTCACGCTGCAGCAGTCGATCGAGTTCGTGCTCCGCGTCCGCGCGTTCCTTCGTCGGCGCGTCGGCCACCTTGCGACGCTGCGCGTCGATGGTGGCCCGCAGGGCCCTTCCGGGTTCGGGGTGCACCGCGACCGCCGTGTCACCGAGCATCGTCTCGGGGCGCGTGGTCGCGACGATCACGTGCGTCGGCTCGCCTGGCGACGCGGCGACCACCGGGTAGCGCAGGTAGTGGAACTTGCCCTGCACGGTCGCCTTGTAGAGCTCGTCGTCGGCGACGGCCGTCTGCAGCGCGCAGTCCCAGTTCACCAGGCGGTTGCCGCGGAAGATGAGGCCGTCCTTGAACATCGCGAAGAACGTGTGACGCACCGAGCGGGCGCAGACGTCGTCCATCGTGAAGCGGGCGCGGTCCCAATCGCAGGAGCAGCCCATGGCCTGCTGCTGGCCGACGATGCGCTTCTTGCTCTGGGCGGCCCAGTCGTGGATGCGCTGGACCAGCCCGCTCCGACCGACGTCGTGGCGCGTCTTGTTCTCGATCTCCTTCAGGCGCTTCTCGACGACCGCCTGCGTGGCGATGCCGGCGTGGTCGGTACCCGCCTGCCACAGGGTGTTGTCACCCTGCATGCGGTGCCAGCGGATGAGCAGGTCCTGCATCACGTTGTCCATCGCGTGCCCCATGTGCAGCGCGCCCGTGACGTTCGGCAGCGGCATCATCACGACGTAGCGATTCGCACGGCCGTCAGGCAGGGCCGCGAAGGCCTTGTGGTCGAGCCATCGCGCCGTCACGGCCGGCTCCAGGGTCTGCGGGTCGTACTTCGTGGGCAGTTCGGTGCTCATCGGCGGGGGAGCAGTGTAGGGACGTGTCTCGACCGAGGCACGCGTGCGCTTTTGCGGCTCGGCGGGACAAATCCGTCACGGAGAAGCGGAGTCGACGAGCTTGCGCGCTTGGGGTAGGTTCCCCGCCACACCGGCGCGCTCTCGTTCTCGTTGCGACCGGTGTCCTTGACTCGTCTCCAAACGGAGGTTCCCTGTGTCGTTTCATGCCCCAAGTGTGCTCGTGGCGTCTCTCCTCGCGTCCGCAGCCGCAGCCCAGTGTCTCGGAGCTCCATCCGGCTCCGCCGCGACGCTGCTGCCGACGACGGCCTTCTACACTAACTCGGACGAAGGCCTGACCGTCCCGTCGATCCCGCTCGGCTTCGTGTTCCCGATGGCGGGAGCCCCGCGGACCATCGACCGCATCTACGTCTCGTCCAACGGCGAGATCTACCTGACCGACGGCAACTACGGGTTGCTGCAGCCGGTCGACTACGGCATCACCTACCTGGACGAGCTGCGCGGGTTCAGCTCGATCGCGTCGCCGCGCATCGCGGCTTTCGGCAACGACCTGGACTTCGGCACGGGTAGCGCGTGGCAAGTGTCCATCGACCAGACGGTGCCGGGCCAGTGCCGGGTCACGTGGGTCGACGTGTGGCTCTACACGGGCGGCAGCCCGTCGGGCTCGTTCAACGTCAGCTGCACGCTCTACGCGACGGGCGAAGTCGACATCTCGTACGACTCGGCGACCGCGTTGGCGGGCAGCGCCCCGTACATCGTCGGTGTGTCGATCGGCGGCGGCGTCGGGAGCTTCACCACGCCCGAGAGCGATCTCAGCGGCAGCGCCGACTCCGGCACGCTCGGCCTCCTGTACCAGACCTTCGATCCGTTCTTCGGCAACCCGTTCGACCTCGCTGGGACCACGGTGCGCTTCTCACCGAACGGCATCGGCGGCTTCACGTCGAACCTGATCTGCGCGGGTGCCCGCAACGATCCGTACGGCAGCGGCTGCTACGACTTCGTCTCGGCGTCGCAGGCCATCTACGAGTACTTCCCCGACGGCCCGTCGTCGTCCGCCGGTCTCACCGGCAACTCGGTGCGGTTCAACCCGCTCGTCACCGGCTACCTCGTGACGTGGGGCGGCGGTGCGTGGATCCCGCCCACCGGCGGCGCGAACCAGCTGTTCCTCACGGACGACAGCGAAGCGGACGTGACGCCCTCGATTGCGTTCCCGACGGTCGCCGGCGCCATTCCGACGGTGTCGGTCTGCTCGAACGGCTTCATCAACATGGGGCCGTCCGGGTCGAACCCGGTGTGGTCCTACGGCTCGGTGTACGAACTCCTCAACGCGTTCGTGCCGAGCTTCCGCAGCAATGCGGACTACGACCCGGGTGTCACCGGCACGATCAGCTGGGAAGAGGTTCCGACGGTCGGCGGCACGCTGCTCGTCGTCTCCTACATCGACCTCGTGCGCTACTTCACGACGCAGGACACCGACCGGTTCCAGTTCCAGCTGAACCTCAACACCGGTGAGGTCGTGATCGTGTGGGACTCGATGAACGCGACGACGCCGTTTGGCGCCACGGTGGTGGGCTACTCGCCTGCCGGTCCTTCGAACGACCCGGGCTCGATCATCCTCGCGACGGGTACGCCGGCCATCACCTCGCCGGACACCGTGCTCCAGCCGCTCACGCTGTCGGCGTCGCCGGACCCGGTCTTCACGCTCGGTGGTCCGACCGTGCCGGTGACCTACACCGCGTCGAACGTGATCGACGTGGCCCCGCCGCTCGGCGTTGGTATCACGCTGCTGATGTTCAGCATCGCTCCGTTCCCTGGTGGTCTGGACATGGGCTTCCTCGGCATCCCGGGCTGCAACCTGAACATCCTGTCGCTCGACGTGACGCTCCCTATGTCGAGCACGGCGCCGATCGCGACGGCGACGCTGTCGATCCCGCAGCCCCTGGCTCCGGGAGTCAGCTTCTACTCGCAGGCGATGTCGCTCTTCGCGGCGAACAGCCTGCCGAACGGCCAGAACCCGTTCGGCGCCGTTCTGAGCAACGGCATCCGCTCGCTCTGCAACCTGTTCTGACAGGTGTCAGTGCCGGTTCGCCGGCATCGTGAACGGGCGCCGCGGGCGCCCGTTCGCGTTTCCGGTCCGCGCAATTTGCGCCGCGTCGCTCGCGACGGATGCTGTTGCCCGTGAACTGGCTCGCGCACCTGCGACTCGCGCCCGACGCCCCGCTCGTGCGCGTCGGCAATCTCGCAGGCGACTTCGTTCTCGGCGTGGACGTCGCGCTCCTGCACGAGGACGTGCGCATCGGGATCGCGCAGCACCGGGCAGTCGATCGCTTCGTCGACGCGCACCCGGTCGTGCGCCGCGCCCGGGGCCGGCTCGAACCGCCGTTCCGTCGCTTCGCCGGCGTGCTGGTCGACGTCTACTTCGATCACTTCCTCGCGAGCGGCTGGGATCGGTTCGGGGACGGCCGCCCCCTCATGCAGTTCGTCGACGACGTGCACGAACTGCTGGCTCGCAACGAGGGGCACCTGCCGCCGCGCCTGGCAAGCGTGTTGCCGTGGATGCGCCGCGAACGCTGGCTCTTCGAGTATTCGACGCTCGAGGGCATCGATGCGGTCCTCACGCGCATGGCGCGCCGCGTCGCGCGCCCCACACCGCTCGCCGCGGGCGGAGACATCCTGCGGCGGGAGCGCGTGGCGTTCGCCACCGACTTCGAGGAGCTGTGGCCGGAACTCGTGCGATTCGCCGCGGCGTTGTCCGCGGCAGGCCCTCCCGGTATTGCGGAGCCATGACGGCGACGGTCACGATCTACAGCGACGGTGCGTGCCTCGGCAATCCGGGGCCCGGTGGCTACGGCACGGTCCTGCTCGCGGGAGAGCACAGAAAGGAACTGTCGGCTGGCTACCGCCGCACGACGAACAACCGGATGGAACTCCTCGGCGCGATCGTCGGCTTCGAGTCCCTGAAACGGCCGTGTGCGGTGACCGCCTGGTCCGACTCGCAGTACGTCGTGCACGCGTTCACGAAGAACTGGATCGACGGGTGGCAGAAGCGAGGCTGGAAGACCGCGAGCAAGGAGCCCGTGAAGAACCAGGATCTCTGGCAGCGGCTCCTGCGCGCGATCGAATCGCACGAAGTGACGTGGAGGTGGGTGCGCGGGCACACCGGGGACCCGGAGAACGAGCGCTGCGACCAGCTCGCGGTGGCCGCGGCCTCGAGCGGCGCGCTCCTCGAGGACTCGGGGTTCGTCGAAGGCTGAGCGCGTCGTTCCTCGTGGCCGCCCGTGCGGCCGCACAGAGCGGTCGAAACCGGTTCCGACGCCCCGAGTCGGCGCTCTCGGCGGATCAGCGGACGCGCACGAGCCGCCCGCGCGGCAGCGACGCGTCGCGCAGCAGCGGCTCGACGTCGTCGAGGAAGCGGTGGCCGTCGGTGTAGTAGCCCGCGGTCGGCTGCAGTCCCGGCACACGCGCGCAGAACCACCGGTTCATCGCCTCGACCATCAGTTCGCGCAGATACTTCGCGAAGCAGCTCGCGAGAGCCGTCGGGAAGGCGCGGCTCTCGCCGCGCTCCGCGAAGGTGATCGCGACGTCACCAGCCGGGAGGTGCATGCGGTACGAAGACACCTCCGGTGTCTCGGTGACCGTGGTGACCGTGGCCCCGGGGCACAGCCGCGCGAGGTCGCCGGCGTAGTGCATTCGACCACCGCAACGGTCGGCCACGAGGTGACCGTGTGCGCCCTGGGAGAGCCGCGCCGGGGCGTGGGCGAGCAGCCGGGCGATGACTTCGGAGTAGGCGCGGAAGTGCGCGCGACTCTTGTTGTCCGTGTCCGCGATCAGGTCGTTCCACTCTTCGACGTCGACGGGGCGAAGGGCGAGGTCGACGAGCGCGATGCCGGCCTTGTCGAGCGCGCGCCTGACGAGTTCGCCGTGCAACAGCACGAACCCGGGGTCGGCGGCGCGCGGCAAGGGCAGCGCGAGGTCCTCGTACCATGGACACCGGCGCAGGTGGGCGACGTCGACGCCGATCATCGCGAGCAGATGCTCGAGCGACGCGGGCGGTTCGCCGTGCATCGCCGACCAGAAGACCAGGGCGGTTTCCTCGAGCCGGCAGGCGCCGTGGGGGCCCTGGTTCACCTGCTTGCTGTCCGCGACGCGCACCTTTCCCTTCGTGTGCTTCGTCTTCGCGACGTGACGCGCGAGGACCTTCCAGGGGTCGGCGCCCTCCGGGCCGGTCATCGCGACGCCGGCGACGACCAGCGGTCCGAGGATCGGACCGAGTCCTGCTTCGTCGACGCCGGCCAGGAAGTTCATGGGCGCGGGCACGACACTGCACGGCGAGGGGCAGGTCAAGCGTCGATGCCATCGCTGCGATCGTGAGAACGTGTGCGTCGGAGCGCCGCGGTGCCGATAGGCCGCTCCGTCATGGAAGTGTTGCTCGTCGAGAAGGATCCTCTGGTGCGCGACCAGGTGAAGGTCGGTCTGCAGCAGTTCCCCGAGTTCCACGTGACCGTCGGTACGGGCTACGCGGGCATCAACGAAGCGCGCGGCAAGGCCTTCGACTGCGTGTTCCTCGGCGTCGATCCGCGGGAGAAGGACACGGTCAAGCTGTTGCACCACCTGCGTTCGTTCGACACGAGCAGCGAGCTGTTCGTCCTGACGGCGCCGCGGAACGTGCGCGACATGGCCGTCGAGAAGAGCAAGTGCAACATCCACTCGTTCCTCCAGGTTCCGATCGACGTGCGCGAGTTCTTCGGCCTGCTCGGCCGCTTCCTCGAGCGCCGGACGGAACGGAAGAACTCGACGCTGCGCAAGCAGAACCGTCAGGCCGCCCCCGCGCCGGCGACGACCTGAGCGCGCGCGGCGCGCGACGCTTGCCTCCGGTCGAACGAGGGGCACACTTGCCCGCCCCATGGCAGAGCCGCTGCCGACCGATCTCTCGTTCCCGACCCCGCGCACCGACGTCTGGCTCGAGTCGCGCTATCGCAAGCTGCGCCGCGGACTGCCGCAGACGGTGTTCTACTGCCCGCGCTGCAAAGGCGACCGGCGGCGCCGCAAGGGCTGCACCCAGTGCGAAGGTTTCGGCAAGCTGACGAAGGAGTCGGTGCAGGAGATCATCGCTCGCCGCGTGCTGCCCCAGATGCAGGCGAAGGCGGGCAGTTTCCACGGGGCCGGGCGCGAGGACATCGACGTGCTGATGCTCGGGCGCGGCAGGCCGTTCGTGTTCGAAGTCGTCGGCGCGCGGCGCCCCGACATCGACCTGGAGGCGCTGCGGCAGGACATCGTCGCGCGTGCGGAGGGCGCGATCGAGCTCGCGCCGTTCGTGCGCGTCACTCGAGAGCGTGTCGTCTACTGGAAGCAGACGAACTTCGACAAGATCTACCGCGCCGAGGTGGCGTGCACCGGGGTGCCGGCGCCGGACGCACTCGCTGCTGCCGCGAAGTTCGCGGGGACCATCGTGCAGCGCACCCCGCAGCGCGTCGCCCATCGCCGCGCCGACCTCGACCGCACGCGCGACGTCCGGATCCTGGAGCTCCGTCCGCTCGCGCCGGAGACGCTCGAACTGCGCGTGTCGTGCCAGCACGGGACGTACGTGAAAGAGTGGATCTCCGGCGACGAGGGGCGGACTTCGCCGTCGCTGTCGTCGTTGCTGCAGGTGCCGTGCACGTGCGCCGTCCTCGACGTCGAGGAGATCCTGACGGACGACGTGCCCGGGCCGCGGCCGGGCGCTTCGGGCGGCGCGGCGGCGGAGGTGTGACGTGACCGCGGGAGCGCTGCCGAACATGCCGCTGTCGCGGCTGCGCTGCAGCAACACCGATCTCGTGCGCGGTCTCGTCGAACGACAGCCGGCCTGGGGCCACGTTTCGCCGGGCCGCGTGCATCAGGACGGCGATCGCGGCGTGACGAGCTACCGGCTGCAGCCGGAGTCGTTCTTCCTCGACGTGCAGTGGCGCCGAATGGGGGATGGCTGGGACGAGCGCGAGGTCGCCGTCGTGCCCGGAGCGGTCGTCGGCCTGCGTCTCGTGCTGGACGACGTGCCGCCGGATCGCATCACGCGCGCACTCGACCTCGCGCCGACCCGCGCGTTCGCGAAGGGTGAGTCCGGTCCGCACCGTCGCCACGTGCGCGACGAGGGTCTGTGGATCCACGAAGTGCTGCCGCGCGGTTTCCACTGGCCCGAAGAGAAGGTCGCGGAGCTCCTCGCACTGCTTCGCGCCCGCAGCGGCTGGCGCGACGTCGCCGCGATGCGCGGCGTCACGTGGGCGGGCGTGACCGTGCAGCTGCGCGGCTGCGCGGAGCGCATGGGCGGCTTCGCGCTCGAGCCGAGGGTCCTCGAGGACCTCGTCGGGCTGTCGCTGCAGCTCGACGTGCAGTTGTTCGCGGAGTGACGGTCAGCGTCCGCTGCGGAGCCGCGCGCGGAACGCACGCATCGCGACCAGGTAGCGCCAGACGTCGCGGAACAGACGAACGGTCGACTTCTTGTCGGTGCGTCGCTCGAACGGGCACGGCACTTCGACGATGCGCAGTCCGGCATGATGGGCGAGAACCATGATCTCGCTGTCCCAGAACCAGCCGCGGTCCTGCGTCGTGCGGACCACGGGCACGATGCGCTCGCGGACGAAGAACTTGAAGCCCGCTTCCGGGTCGCGGAACGGCACAGCGAACGCGCGGCGGAAGAGCCAGCGGTAGCCCTTGCTGAGCAGTTCGCGCAGCAGGTGAGGCGGCCAGAGGCTGGCCCGGTAGTGTCGGAACGCGGTGGCTCCGTCCGCCCCGGCGTCGATGGCGGCGAGCAACGACGGGAGGTGCCGGCAGTGCACCTCGAGATCGATGTCGAGGAAACCCACGATCCGGCCGCGCGCAGCGAGGAAGCCGTCGGTCACGGTGCCGCCGCGGCCGACGTTCGCGGAGTGGAAGATCGCGCGCGCCTCGGGTCGCTGCGCCACGATCTCGCGCACGATGGCCGCGGTTCCGTCCTTGCTCGCATCCTCGACGAAGATCAGCTCGAAGGCACGACCCAGGCCATCCAGCGTCTCGGTGAGCTCGCGGACCGAGTCCCGCAGGTGCCCTTCCTCCTGGTAGCACGCGACGACGACCGACAGCTCGGGAGCGTTGGCGCCGGGCGGGCCGTCGGTCACGGCAAGAGCCTCACCTTGTGCACCGTGACGGCGACGAAGTGTTTGCTCTCGAGGATCTGCACGCGCGGGTTCACCAGGAGGTCTTCGATCGTGTGATCGACCGTCGGGTTCGGGTGCCAATGGTCCCGCACGAGATAGCAGATGCCGTCGGGCATCGGTGCCAGGGCCCGCAGACGGTCCGGGTCGCTGGCGCTTCGGTGCACGAGCATCTTCGCGTTCGCGAGCAGGCGCGCGTCGTGATCCACGAACTCGCGGTAGACCTCCTCGGCGTAGTCGCCGATCGTCCGGCCCAGCCTCTTGCGGACCTTCTCGCCCACGGCCTCGGGGGTCTCGGGCGACGTGAGGTTCTGCACGTGCTGGATGCGGTCGTCGTAGTACGAGAGCGATCGCGGATTCGGCGTCGACGTGAAGACGACGCGCCCGGCGCCGTCGTGGTCGATCTCGCGCGACAGGTATGCGGTGGCGGAGCGCCAGTCGGGATGCGGCTTGTAGACCGTCCAGTGCTCCTGATGGAACGCATGCAACGCGATGAGGGACGCGATGCAGAGGAGCAGCACGGCACCGCCGACGATGCGGCGCGCGGTCGAGGGGAGGTGCGCGAGTCCGCAGCCGGCGAGCAGGTAGACGAAGGGCAGCGAGGGGAGTGCGCTTCGTTCGATGTACGTCTTGTCGAGGCCGACGAGAGCGGCGGCCCACAGGAACATCGGGATCGCGAACAGGAACGCGGGCACGAGCAGCCCCGCGGGCTGGGCTCGGCGGGCCCTCACGATCCGTGCGAGGCCGACTGCGATCAGAACGATGCCGATCCCCTCCTGCGACCACGCGGCGAGGTCGTCGAGCAGGTTGTCGACGGCGAGAAGGGTGTGTCCCGTCCAGCACCAGTCGAACACGAACAGGTACAGCTCCTTCGCAGTCATCGCGCGGAGGTAGTCCTGGTCCGTGGCCAGCTCGCCGATCGAGAGCTTCGCGGCAGCGAACGCACCGAGGAGCAGGAGCCCGGCAGCGTGCCACAGCGTGATGGCGACCGAGGTTCGGCCGAAGCCGCGCAGCATCGGGGCCGCGATCGCCAGCAGCAAGACCAGCACAGCGAGGTAGTAGTGCAGCGCGAGCATCACCGCGATGTTCACGATGTGCACCCACCACAGCCAGCGACGGCGTGGCAGCGTCGGATCGAGGATGCGATCGAACGTGCCCACGGCGATCAGCGCGCAGGCGACCATGGGTGCGTAGAGCCGAGCTTCGCCCGAGTACCAGACGTGCACCGGGGAGAGGGCAAGGAACAGCGATGCCCACAACGCAGCATTGCGGCCGACGAGCCGATGCCCGGCCCAGTAGGTGAGCGGGATCGACGCTAGGCCGGTGATCAGCGGCGGCATGCGCATGGAGGCCTCGCCGTCGCCGAACACCGCGTTCCAGCAGAACATGAACGCGACGTACAGCGGCGGGTGGATGTCGCGGTACAGCACGGCGAGCAGTTGCGGCCACGTCCCGATCCGCTGCTTCGCCATGCATGCTTCGTCGAACCACACGCTGTGGTCGAGGAACGGAAGCCGGATCAACAGCGCGACGACCACGAACGCGGTGAGCGTCCACCCGACGTTGCTCGGCAACCCACGCAGCGCGGCGGGCGGGGTCGGCGTGGTCATCGGGGTCGCTTGGTGCATGCCGTCCGTGGGGGGCGCAGGATATCGGATCGCTCGGTGGGTTCAGCCGTCGAGGTTGAAAGCGCGCCGGACCCAGGCCTGGTAGTCGCGATCGAAGCGGAGCGTCAGCAGTCGGTGGGCGCGGTGCGACGGCACGAACGTGTCGCCCTGCATCGAGCCGACCTCGACCAGCGCGGGGAACTCGGGGACGAGGTCGTGGGTGGTCGGGATCCCGAGCGCGAACGTCGCGAAGGCACCGGGGGCGAACGACGCGAACGTTGCGCGGGCCGTCTCGGGCGGCAGGCCGAGTGCCCGTTCGCCGGCGAAGAACTGCAGCATGTCGACGGCGCCGTGCGGGGCGCCGTCCTGACCGTGGTCGGGGAACAGGCAGGCGAGGTAGCCGAGTGCGGTGAAGATCGTGAGTCGGCACGCCTGTGCGCGCGCCACCCCCGTGTCGAGGCGGAGCCCCTTCCGCGCGGCCTCCATCGCCGCGAGCCGCGCGGACGTCAGGTCGACGACGCCGAGGTCGTCTCCCGCGACCGGCACGTCGGGCAACGGCGAAGCGGCGGTCATTTGGATGAGCAGGTCGGGCCGTTCGAAGCGCCACGTCGAGCCTGCCGGGAGTGCCTCGAAGCCCGCACGATCCTCGCCGAGCGAGAAGCCGTCGGCGACGACCGGACGGAGCGGCAACAGGCGGTGCGTGCGCTCGGTGAACGGCGGAGCCAGCATGCGATCGACGCCGAAGTGGAACAGAACGGCGGCCGCCCCTTCGCTGATCGGCAGGCCGGCGACGAAGATCGGCTCGGTGGGTTCGGTGCGGGAAAGCTGCAGCAGAGCGTGGTGCATCGCACGCGTCGTCGCGTCGGCCGCATGGACCGCGCCACGGAGCGCGGCGAACGGTGCGATCCACGCGGCCAGGAGCAGGACTGCCACGGCGGACCACCGGCGCGGCAGCGCGATCAGTCCCACGAGGGCCGTGGTGGGGAGGCAGTAGTACCTCAGGTTGTGCGTGTTGGCGAACGCCGCGAAGAACGGCGCCATCGGGGCACACGTGACGACGAACAGCGCGATCGACGCCGTGAGCGGTCGCACGCCGCCGCGCGCGATGTGCCAGACGAGCGCGACGAGGATCGGCGCTGCGCCGAGCCACGGCCACGGAGATGCGGCCGCCGCGCCCGCGTAACGCAACGGCACGAGCAGGTCGGCCACCACATGGCCGAACCCGAGCAGCATCGGCAGCGGCGCGAGCTGCATGTCGCCGTAGCCGCCGAGGCGCCCGAGTGCGACGAATCGCCACACGAAGCACGCGGTGAAGACCGCCCCGATCGGCGCCGCCGCGCGCAGCGCCGGGACCGCACCGCGGCCCGGGTCGCGGCAGTACGCGAGGAGCGACGCCGCGGCCGGCAGCACGAACGCGATCTCCTTCGTCATCAGCGCGCACGCCGTCGCGACGAGCGACGGCCACCATCGCGCGCGACCCTCGAGACGGCGGCAGAACCACAGCATCGCGAGCAGCGACCAGAACGTGCCGTGCACGTCGCTGCGACCGACTGCCCACGTGATCGCGCCTTCGTGCCCGGGCATCAGCGCCCACAGGAGGCCGGCGACGAAGCCGCGTGCATCGCCGATCCAACGGCGCCACAGCAGGGCCACGAGCAGGGCGCTGCCCGCGTGGACCAGCACGTTCGTCGCATGCGACAGGATCGGCGACGGCCCGCCGCCGAGTTGCAGTTCGAGCCAGAAGCTCGCCGTCATCAGCGGTCGCCAGAAGAACCAGACGTCGGTCGCGCCGTACTGCGGCCCGATGAAGTCGCCGAGCACACGCGCCGCGTCGTTCGCGTGGTGCAACATCAGGAAGTCGTCGCTCTTCCAGTACGGCTCGATCGGCCACCAGGCGGCGGCGACGACGAACGGCAGCAGCAGGAACCAGCGCGGCAGCGGCGCCGGTGCGGCCGCCGCGGCACCGGTCACAACATCACCCCGAGCAGTTCGAGTTCCATGGTCATCTGCCCGTTGCAGAAGACCTGGGCCGGCATGCGCGCCATGCGGCGGCCCGACACCTTGCAGTTGCCGCTCACGAAGTAGACGCGCGCCGGCGGTACGACCTGACCGCGCACACGAACGTCGTTCACGCCGGCGAGTCCGACGAAGCGGTCGATCTCCCACGACGCGACCTTCTTCACGAGGAACGTCGCGATCTGGGCTGCGCCCTCGATCATGAGCACGCCCGGCATCAGCGGCTTGCCCGGCACGTGGTCCTTCGCCCACCACGCATCGGCCGCCCAGTCCTTGTAGCCGACCGCGACACCCTGCTCGAGGTCGAGGTGGCAGACCCCGTCGAGCAGTTGGAAGGTGCCGCGGTGCGGCAGCACCTGGCGCAGTTCCTCTTCGCTGACGACGTTCTTGCTCAGGTCGAGGGCGGCGAGGTCGACGAGCGGCTGGGCCATGGGCCGGCGGAATCTACCCAAGCCGGCGACGTGTCGGAAGCGATCGCTCTCGACGATGTGCGCCGGGGGTTACGAATCAGCGCAGGCGGACGAGCTGGAACTCGATCGGAGCGATCGGTTCGCCGGCGCGGGCGGTCACCTGTTTCGTGCTGCGCTGATAGTCGGTCCGCTGGACGTCGACCTGCCACGTGCCGGGCAGGAGGCGCGGGAACGTGACCACGCCGGTGACGTCCGTCGTCAGTTCGATCGCCTTGTGCCGGACCTGATCCGTCGCGGTGGCGGTGACCGTCACGTCGGCGAGGCCATAGCCGCGAACGTCCGCGACGCGCACCTGCAGCGGCATGCCGCGCGCGATCGTGATCGAATGCCCGTGGCCCTGCACCGTGCTCGCGACTACGTGCGTCGACGTCGGCACCGCGAGCGTCTGTGGCTCCTCGAGGGGCTGGCCTGCGATCGAGAGGAATGCGCGGTACTCGCCGCCCAGCAGGTTCTCGTAGACCGCGCTGCCGTACGAGTCCGTCGTCGCGACCTTCTTCGGACGGCCGTTGGGTTCGCCGACGGGCTGCAACACGATCTCGACGCCGACGTACGGCGCCTGGTCCTGGTCGCGGAGGAGGATGGTGAACGGCGCAGCTGGGGTCACGGGCAGCGCGACGTCCGCGACAGGATGCTCGGCGTTCAGCATCACGGTCGCGCGGCCGCCGTTCAGACCGGGCGCGAAGGCCGTGACGATCCACGGGTATTCCGAGAACGGCACGTTGCGAACTTCGAACGTGGGCGTTCCCGGGCCGAGCTTCGCGTGTTCGAGGAAGGTGCGTCGCGGCCGGAACTGGCCGTCGCCGTCGACGGCGTTGCGTCCCTCTTCGACGTGGATCGTGATCGACTGGATGCGGTCGAGGATCGACACGGCGATCGGGATGTCGCCGCGGATCACGCCCGTGGTCGCGTCGGTGACACCGGCTTCGCTCTTCCGGGCGACAGCCGGTGTCGCGTCGGGGCCATGCGACGAGACGGTGGCCGCTGCGTCGGTCGGCGTGCCGTTCGCGGGCCGGCTGTCCGACGTCGCCGGGGTGGCCGACTCATGAGCGTCCGGACGCGTTCCGTCGGCCAGACTCTCCTGGCCGAGGAACACGAGCCCGAGGCTGGCGATCAGGGCCAGGGTCGCGGCGAGGGTCCAGAAGTCGCGGGTCCGCATGCGGGGGAGTGCCAGCCGGTGGTGCTGCGCACCGAATAGTAGCCCGCGGAGGCGGGGCAACCACGGCAGTGGTCCGGCGACCCGGCGTCGCCGGCGCAGAGGCGGCGGTGCGATGGTGTGCGTCGAAGACGCCGTCCCGCCTTCGGACATTCCCCAGCCGCGTCAGTTCGGCGGCGTCGCTCCGGGCGCATTCGGACCGCCCGGTCCCGAGGGCTCGCGTCGCAGGCGCCACGCCGCGGCGAGAAGGCAGAGCGAAGCTCCGGCGGTGAAGAGCAGCCAGAGATCGGGGGGAGTGGACGTCGCCATCGACCCGAACCATGGCGCCCGGCGACGAGGACGCCGCGAAACGCGTGTGAAGGCTCGCTGCGCCGGCAATCGGCGCCGTGTGCGATCAGCCGGCGCGTACCGCGGACTGGATCCGCACGAGGTCGCCGAGCAGCGCGGCGAGTGAGTCCATCCGCAGCATGTTGGGGCCGTCGCTCGGGGCGTGGTCCGGGTCTTCGTGGACCTCGAGGAAGAGGCCGTCGACGCCGCAAGCGACCGCCGCGCGCGCGAGGTAGGGGACCTTCGTGCGATCGCCCGCGGTCGACGTTCCTGCGCCGCCGGGTCGCTGCACGGAGTGCGTGGCGTCGAACACCAAGGGCTGACCGAACGCGCGCATCGTGGGGAACCCGGCGAAGTCGACGACGAGCGTGCGGTAGCCGAAGCTCGTGCCCCGTTCGGTGATCATCGCGTTCGGATTGCCGGCACCGGTGACCTTCGCGAGCACGTTGCCGACGTCGTCGGGAGCGAGGAACTGGCCCTTCTTCACGTTGACCGTCCGGCCGGTCGCCGCGGCCGCGAGCAGGAGGTCGGTCTGACGGCAGAGGAAGGCCGGGATCTGCAGGCAGTCGACGACCTCCGCTGCGGGGGCGCACTGTTCGCGTTCGTGCACGTCCGTGAGGACGGGCAGACCGAACGAGCGCTTCACCTCACCGAGGATCGCGAGACCCTCGTCGATGCCGAGGCCGCGATAGGCCGTTCCGGCCGTTCGGTTGGCCTTGTCGAAGCTGCTCTTGAACACGAGCGGTACCCCGGCGGTCCGGCAGATTCGCTGTAGCGCCTCGGCGTGGCGCAGTGCGTGGTCGCGCGTCTCGATGACGCACGGCCCGGCGATCAGGGCGAACGGACTGCCGCCGCCGAACGGCACGTTGCCGACGCGGACTTGGCGAGGAGCAGGTCGATCCATCGGCACGATCCTAGCGGCCTCGGCACGGAGTCGCTCCTGCGGAGTCGGGCCGCGTGGGATCGCGAGGTGATGCGGCCCGTAGCGGCCGGCCGGGTGGCCCGATGGACATTTTGCAGCCCTCGACTACCGTTCTGCCCGGGTTCCTTCCTTGTCTCCCCCCTCGGTCGTCGCGACCGTTGGTCGGAACCTCCCAATCCCAGAGGCAACTCCATGAACCGTCTCCTTGCTTCTTTCTCCGCCGTGGCAGCCCTCGCGGCGGTGTCGCAGGCGCAGTGCTTCACCAACATCGGCGGGACCCCGCAGTCCGGATCGATGTACTCCGTCTGGGGCGGCTACCCGATCCACGACGAAGGCCGGAGCATCCTCCCGATCCAACTCGGGTTCACCTTCCCGATGCCGACCACGGCGCCGGGTCAGGTCTGCAACCGCATCTGGGTCGGCTCCAACGGCCACGTCTACCTCTCCGACGCGAACTACGGCCTCGTCGCTCCGATCCAGTTCCTGATCGACACGCTCGGGGAACTGCGCGGTGCGGCGTTCGGCTCGCCGCGCCTCGTCGTCTACGGCGACGACATCCAACAATCGCCGCTCGGCCCGTGGGAGATCTTCGTGAACACGGCGACGGCCAACCAGGTCACGATAACCTGGCAGAACGTCGCGCGATACCAGACCCCGACCGACCAGTTCAACTTCAGCTGCACCCTGTACAGCAACGGCAACATCGACTACTCGTACGACGTCAACTGCCCCGGCAATGCCGTCGATCCGGTGTGGGTCGGCGTCTCTACCGGCAACGCAGCGGGCACAGGAGCGGAGGTCGCATCCGACTTGCTCTCCGGAGCCAACTCGGGCAACGTCGGCATCCTCTGGGGTGAGTATCTCGGCGCCTTCGCGCTTTCGGGCAAGACGCTGCGCTTCTCCCCGAACGGGATCGGCGGATACACCACGTCGGTCGTGTGCACCGGCGCGGACCACATCGCCTACGGTTCGGGCTGCTACGGACCGCGCGCCTCGCAGGCCTTCTACCAGTACTTCGGCACGCCGGCCGGGTCGGCGACCCTCGCAGGCAACTCGATGACGATGACTCCGGCGGGCCCTGGCTACCTCGTGTCGTGGGGCGGCGGGACCTACGTGGCGCCGACCGGTGGAGCGACGACGCTCGCGCTCACGGACGACTCCGAAGTCGACGTCACGCCGAGCATCGCGTTTCCGACGCCGGCTGGCCCGATCGGGACGCTGTCGGTGTGCTCCAACGGATTCGTGAACATGGGCGGCATCGGCAACAACAACGTGGCCGCCTACGGCGACGTGTTCGAGCTGCTGAACGCGGTGATTCCGTCGTTCCGCTCCAACGCCGACTACGACCCGGCGGCCGGTGGTGCGATCAAGAGCCAGGAAGTCGCCGGCGTGTTCTACGTCACGTGGGAGAACGTCGTCCGCTACAACACGACCGGCGTCTCCGATCGCTGGCAGTTGCAGTTCAACCTCTCCAGCGGCGAGGTGAAGTTCGTCTGGGACGCGATGCAGAACTCGGCCGGTATCGACATGGTCGTCGGCTACTCGCCGGGCCTGTCGCTCGACCCGGGTTCGATCAACCTCGCGACGACTCCGTCGTTCCTGACGCAACCGGACTACAACGCGACGCAAGCCCTCGCCTTGTCCGCGTCGCCGGCGCCGATCTACACGCCTGGCAACCCGACGGTGCCGGTGAACTACACGGTCGACAACATGATCGACCTCGTGCCGCCGCTCGGCATCGGCCTCGGCATCCTGATGTTCAGCGTCGCTCCGTTCCCGGGCGGACTGGACATGGGGTTCCTCGACATGCCGGGCTGCAACCTGAACATCCTGTCGCTCGACGTGACGGTCCCGCTGCCCGGCACGGCACCGACGGCATCGGTCACGCTCACGATCCCGCAGCCGCTGTCGCCGGGCCTCAGCTTCTATGCACAGGTGCTCGGCCTCTTCACGCCGTTCAGCCTGCCGAACGGCCAGAACGCCTTCGGCGGTCTCTTGAGCAACGGTTTGCGGTCGATCTTCAACCTCTACTAGGAGGCGCCTTCGCCCGCCTGGTTGGAGCCGACGCCCGCAACAGGCTCGGCTCCAGGGCGCCGGTCGAGGGCCATGAAGAACGACGGAGTCGACGAGTGAACGGCGGGGTCGCCCCGCCGACTCTGGATGCGACACCTGCGGGCCCGCGCCTCACGGAGGAGCGGGCCCGCTCTGCTTTGCAGCGTCCCGACCTGAGCCCCGCGGGCTCGTGCCCCGGACGCCCGGTCCCGTGGGGGCCGTCGCGGCGCGCGGTGCCGCCCGCAGCGGAGTGTCCGCGCCTGGGCACGGCTGCGAGGTAGCGTTCGGCATGCGTGCTGGACTCGCGAACGGGATCTTCTGCCTCGTGTCGGCGCTGCTGCCGGCGCAGGATCCCGGCGCCCCGGCGGCGTCGCATCTCGCCTTCGGTCACGGTTGCCACGAGTCGGCGCGCGACTCCTTCTTCGTGTGGTTGCCCGACGCAGCGATCGCGTCGCTCGTGTTGACCGGCCGCTCCCTGGAACTCCATCCGTCCGGCGCCGGCTACGCGGGCTCGTGGGGCAATGGCGGCTACCTGACGCCGGGTGCGAACGCGATCCTCCTGCCGCCGAGCGACGACGGCCAGGTCGCGGTCGCGCTGCCGCGGGCTTTTCCCGTGCCCGGCGGCGCCGTCTCGACGATCTGGGTGCACAGCAACGGCATCGTCGCGACCGGACCCGGTATCGACGGCGGCGCGTGGAACACCCCGCCCAACGACTTCACGCCGAGCCCGCGCTGTTGCAGCGCGCCGGACACCGCGTTCTTCGCGTGGCACGACTGGAACCCGGCGGAGCCGGGCAGCGGCCGGATCACGACCCATGAGGTGGTCGTCGGAGGCGAGAGCTTCTTCTGCGTCACGTGGCGCGACGTCGAGAACTTCCCCGCCGGAGTCCAGAACCGGGGCACCTTCCAGTTCCAGTTCGGCCTCGATTCGGGCCGGGTGCGCTATGTCTGGCTCGCGGTCGACGGCGCGACCGGCTCGCCGTTCGGCTCCGCGCACCTCGTCGGCTTCTCGCCCGGTGGGCCATCGCTCGTGCCGCCACCCCTGCAGGTCGGCGACGCCGTCGCCACGTCTCCCGATCTGCGTGCACTCGCTCTCGCCGCGTCTCCGCCGCCCGTCTGCACCACGCAGTCGGGAACGCTCGTGCACTATGGCGTCGCGGATGCACCGGAAGCGATCGCCGGGTCCGGCGTGCGCCTCGCGTTCCTCGCGCTCTCCGCCGGCGAAGCCGCGGGTGGCATCGACCTCGCTGCCCTCGGCGCGCCGGGTTGCGAGGCATACCTGACGGCGTTCGACCTCGTCTTCTTCGCCGTCGCTCCCGCGGCGACGATCCTGTTCGACGTGAACTATCCGCCCGGAACGCTGCCCGGAACGACGATCCACGCGCAGGCGATCGCGCTCGTGCCACCGTTCGTCGCGGGCGACGTCGCCAACACGCTCGGGGTCGTCACCAGCAACGGCCTCGTGAGCCGCGTCGGCGATCACTGACGCGGCTGGTTCACAGCGGGCGCCCAGATCGACGCTCGCACCGGCATCACACGCAGGTCGGCGGGACACGAACCGCCGTGGTCGCCGTCGATCTGGAACGGGGCACTGCCGTCGATGCGCACGGCGGTGGTCGCCTTCACCTCGAGCAACGGACCCGGTCGCAAGCGGCCGAGGATCGCGTGCGCACCCATCCACACCCAGCGCGTGCGGCTGCTCGCACGGAAGCAGAGCACGTGCAGGAACCCGTCGTCCGGATCGATGTCGGGCGTGAGCTGCATCACGCCCCCGTAGTTGCGGACACGCGTCGCGAGCACGGAACTGAGTCCCTCGAGGCGCGTGCCGTCCGCGAACGTCGCGACCAGCGAGTGGCGCGGCCAATGCCACACCGTGTGCAGGATCGGACCGAGCCATTTGTGCTTGCCGAGAGTCCCCGTGCGCACCGCGCTGAGCCGCTGCACGACCGAGCCGTCGATCCCCGCACCGACGAAGAGCAGGAAGCGCCGCCCGTTGCACTCCCCGATCGCGAGGCTGCGCCGGTGACCCGCGGCGATCGTGGCCGCCGCGGTTTCGGGGCGGTCGGGCAGCCGCAGTTCCTTCGCGAGAACGTTCGCCGTGCCGATCGGGAACACCCCGAGGGCGCGCCCCGGATCGGGCATGCCGTTCAGGAGTTCGTTGATCGTGCCGTCGCCGCCCATCGCGACGATCCCGTCCCAGGCCTCGTCGGCCGCCGTGCGTGCCCGGGCCGCGCCGTCTCCGGCGGCGCTCGTGAAGTGCACTTCGGCGTGCACGCCGCGCTGTGCCAGTTCGGCCGCCAGGCGGGGCGCGAGCGCGCGGGCGCGGCCGCCACCCGAGATCGGGTTCGCGATCAGGAGTACGCGGCGGGGGGGCGGGCTTTGCTTCACGGGGCGCGGCGGCAACCATACGCGCCCATGGCCGCCGTCCGCATCCTCGTCACCGGAGCAACCGGGTTCCTCGGCGGTCCCGTGGTGAAGGCGCTGCGCGAACGGGGACACATGGCCGTGGTGACCGCGCGCAAGGGCGTCGAGGCCGCCGTCGATCTCGCGGCTCCCGGAATGGTCGCCGCGGTGGTGGAAGCCCTGCAGCCCGATCTCGTCCTGAACCTCGCGGCGATGGCCCGTCAGCCCGAGTGCGAGCGGAACATCGAGGCGGCGCGTGCCATCAATGTCGCCGTTCCGGCCCAGTTCGCGCGTCGCTTCGGTTCGCGGCTGCTGCACGTGTCGACCGATCTCGTCTTCGACGGCCGGCACGCGCCGTACTCCGAGACCTCCGCACCAGCACCGTTGTCGGCGTACGGCGTCACCAAGGCCGAGGGCGAAGAGGCGGCGCTGCGCCACGGCGGGCGTGTGGTCCGGTTGCCGTTGTTGTTCGGGCCCGACGAACACGGTCGCGGCGCCACGGCGGCACTGCGCGTCGCCGCGGCCGGTCGCAACGCGTCGCGCATGTACACGAACGAGTACCGCACGCCGCTGCACTCGGCGGACGCGGCGGCCGCACTCGCCGAACTGGTCGCCGACCCGGATGCGCCGCCGCTCGTGCACGTTGCCGGGCCCGAACGCTGCTCGCGCTGGGAGTTCGCGCGCCGTTTCTTCGGCCTCCACGGTTTCGATGCGTCGCTCCTCGTGCCGGTCGAATGCGAAGACGCCGCGCGGCCGCGCGACGCGTCGCTGATCGGTGCGTTCGTGCCGCGGCGATCGCTCGACGCGATGCTCGCGGACGCCTGAGGCGCCCGGCGGTCGCGGCGGCTCAACGTCGGCGCCGGATCTTCGTGTTGCCGGAGGCGCGCTCGTACTCGGGCGGGATCAGGGCCTCGTCGGGCAGCGCGGTGAGGGCCTGGTCGACGGCCTGCACGACGTCCAGCGCGTTCGTTTCGACCGCGCGTGCACGCAGCATGTCCGCGGTCTGCACCGCCGTGACTCCGAGTCCGTCGACCGCCGCCGCCGCGAGCGGCGCGGTGCGGAACGCGAGCTGCAGCGATGCCAGGGAGCCGGGCAGGTCGCCGCCGTCGAGCTGCAGCCGCGCGATGCCCGCGTTCGCCATCGCGACGTAGTGACTGCCGTCCTGGTTGCCCGAGTTCTTCGCGTACGTCTCGAAGTGCTCGATGCCGCGTCGGTACGCGGCGAGCGCGTTCTCGCGGCGCTGGTTGCGGCGATGCTGCTCGGCGGCGACGAGGGAGGCGTAGCCGGCGAACCACGAGAGCGACGGGCGTGTTTCGGGCGCAGTCAGCCGGCGTGCGTACTCCGCCTCGAGGGCGTCGGGGTCGCGCCGTTCGAGGATGCGGTCGCGCAGCCGCTGGTGCAGGAGTGCGGACTCGGGGAAGCGCTCCAGTGCGCGGTCGAGCACCGCGTCGGTCTCCGGGCTGCTGAAGAACTTCAGGAAGTCGTAGTGGTCCGCGGCGTGCTCGTCGCGGCCGAGGGGATGGTGCGCGAGCACGGCGTACGCGGCGTGCACGTCGGCGGCCCACTGCGGCGGCCACGTCTGCTTGTTGCGCACCGCAGCGACGATCGCGTTCTGGCGGGCCACGGCGAAGAGCGCGAGCACTTCCATCGCGACGCGACCCGCTGCGTCGGGGGGCAGGTCGGGTGCCGCCGCGATCGCGAGCTGGTGGGCTTCGGGCACCCGCCCGAGATGGAACGCCGCGATCGCACGCAACGCGGTCGGTCGCCATCCGGCGGCGCCCTGCGCGATCGCCAGGCCGGTCTGCCGTTCCGCGTCGGCGAGCAGCAGCTGCCGTGCGGCGGCCGTCCGCCGCGCCGCTCCCCGTCCTGCGCCCGGCGTCGTGTCCAGTGCCTGCAGCAGGCTCGCTTCGGCCACGTCGAGTCGGGCCGCGGGGTCCTTCGGCTCCGCGGCGAGCGCTTTGTCGCTCTGCTCGAGGGCCGTCGTGAGTTCTTCGTTGGCGGGTGGCGAATAGGTCTGCGCGGCGAGGGCGCGCGACCACTTGCCGGTGTCGATGGCGGTGTTCGTTCCGTCCAGTCCCTGGTGCGCGGTCGCGAGGGCCTGGGCGTACGTCGAGGTCGAACCGAAGCGGCCGAGGGCGGCGACCAGGTCCTTGCGCTCGTCGTGTTCGAGCGGCGCGCGCAGCGTCTCGGCGATCAGGTTGACGGTGCCCGGGTCCTTCGCGACGACCATGCCCTTGCGCGCTTCCTTCGCCAGCGACGGATCGAGGCCCCACGCCGCGAGACGCAGGATCTCGACGGGCGCCAGTTCCCCGGCGCGGATCGCGGCGGCGACCATCGCGCGGCGCTGTTCGGGAGTGGCCTTGCCGAACTCGTTCTCGACCTGTTGTCGATCGGCGCTGTCCGGACTCTCGAGGCGTTCGAGCAGCGAACGGTCTCCCTTCACCAGTGGCACGGTCTGCACCTTCCGGTTCGCGATGCCGTCCGCGATGTCCTTGAACACCGACGCCGTGTCCCAGCGGTAGTAGATGTCGTAGCTCTCGCTCCCGTCGAGCTCGACCATGATGTGGCGCGGCGCGATGCGCTTGCCCTTCAGGAACTTCTCGTAGACGAGCGGTTCGAGGGCGATGTGCTCCCCGCACGTCACGCAGCCGAAGCGCGGGCACGGAATGCGGCGCCCCTGGTCGTCGTAGTCGCGCGGGTTGTGCCGGTAGACCGACGCGATCACGCAGACGTACGGTTCGTAGAGTTTGCCGATCTCGGGGTCGCGGTAGCGGATGCCGGCGTAGTGCTCGCTGGCGATCTCACCGTCCATGTTGACGCACACGAGGATCGCGCGCTTCGTCGTCTGAGACAGACGGACCGCGTCGTCCCAGGTGCGCTGCCACTGGATCACGACGGGCTTCTTCCAGTCGGCTTCGCCGGGCGCGGGCCACATCTGTTCGGGCACGAGGCCCTGGGGTCGCGGCACGCCCTCCTGGGCGCCGAGCATGGCCGTGCAAAGGAACGTCGCGAATGCGGCGATCTGAGTTCGCATGCGCCGCACCATACACGAGCGCGTCGGTCAGGGGACTTGGCCGCGCAGCGAGTCGGTCGGAGTTCCGCGCGCGCGCACGACGCGGGAACGGCCGGCGTCGACCATCACTTCGGCGGGCGTCGGATGACTCAGGAACGAGTGCGGGCTGAAGGTGAGCCCGTACGCGCCCGCCGCGAGGACCGCGACGACGTCGCCCTTCGCCACCGGCGGGAGTGCCGCGTTCTCCGCGAACTGGTCCGCCGACGTGCACAGCGGGCCGCCGACGGTGGCTGTCGTACCGATCGCACACGGATCGTCCGTGTGTACGAGCAGCGGCGGGCGGCGCAGGACTGCGCCGAAGCCCGCAGCCGCAGCGTGCTGGTGGAGGCCTCCGTCGAGCACGACGTGGTGTTCGCCGCCGCTGTCCTTCGTCCGCACGACCGTGGCGAGGTAGACGCCCGCGGGCGCGGAGAGGTAGCGGCCGAGCTCGACGAACCAGCGGCGTCCGGGGCGATCGTTCGTGCGGACGAGTTCCTGCACGCCACGTCCGGCGGCTGCGAGGTCGAAGTGCGGGTCGCCGGCGAACATGGCGACGCCGAAGCCACCGCCGAGGTCGAGTTCGTCGAACGCGACGCCGAGTTCTCGTTCCCATACGGCGGCTCGCGCGACGACGGTGCTCGCGTGGCGCACGAACGCCGTCGCGTCGAATCCCTGCGTGCCCCCGTAGACGTGGAGGCCCGCGAGGCGCAGCCAGCGATGGCCCGCGATCGTGCGCACGACGGCAGGCACCTGTGCCTCGTCGACGCCGAAGCGGCTGCTCCTTCCGCCCATGCGCAGCCGCGAACCGCCGAGTTCGCCGGGCAGGTTGATTCGCACCGCGACGCGCGCGATGCGCCCGCTCCGTTCCGCGGCGGCGGCGATCGCGCCGACTTCGTCCGCGGACTCCGCGTGGAACGTGAGCCCGGCGGCGACGCCCGCTTCGATCTCGGCGTCCGTCTTGCCGGGGCCCGCGAAGCGCAGTTCGGTCGCAGGGTGCCCGGCGGCTGTCGCCACGTGGAGCTCGCCGAGGGACGCGATCTCGGCGCCCGTGCCTTCGTCCCGGAGGCACCGGGTGACGGCGAGCGATGGGTTCGCCTTCACGGACCACAGGAGTTCGACGCGCGGGCCGAGTGCCGCCCGCACCACGCGAACGCGCCGCCGCAGCACGTCGGCATCGAACACGTAGAGCGGGCTGCCGTGCGCCGCGACGAGGTCGCGCGCGAGGATCCCGCCGATGCGGAGGGGGGATCCGGTCTCGAGACCGAGCTCGCGCAGCGCGTCTTGCAGGGCCTGGTCCATGCCGTCGTCCGGAGGGGCGCGGGATGCTACCGCCGCAGGTCTTCCTCGCGCTCCTCCAACGTGGGATGATCCGCGGCCCCGTTCGCCGGGCTGGCCATGACCGAGATCGTCTCCCTGCCGCAACCCGCCGTGAAGGCGCGCTTCGCCTGGCTCCTGCCTGTGCTGTTCGCAGCGGGCTGTGGTCTCGCGGCCGTCTGGCCCGGCCATGCTGGCCAGCTCTTCTGCGTCGGCGCGATCGTCGGCATCTGGGCGTGTCTGTTCGTCGACGTCGGTCCCGAGCCCGTCTCGTGGTTGTTGCCGACGCTGACGGGTGGCCTCCCGATCGTCGCGTTCCTCGGCATCCTGCTCGATCGTCTCCAGACCGACGTGCGCCTCTTCGCGATCGTGCTCGCGATCGCGACCGCCGCGGCCGGCTACGTGCTGCTGCAGGGCTTCGTCGACATCGAGCATGCCGTCGATCACCACGGTTCGTTGATGCCGTTCGCGGTCTGTGCGCTGCAGATCGGCGTCCAGGTTGCGACGCTCGTCGCGCTGGTGGCCGGCGCCGGCCGCAGTGCGCGGCATCGGGGTGACACGTGACTCGGATCGATGCGGCCATCGCCGGCCGCCTCGTTGCCGCCGCCCGCGCCGTCCGTGCGAATGCCTACGCGCGCGCGTCGAAATTCAAGGTCGGCGCCGCCGTGCTCGCAGCCGACGGGCGGGTCTTCGTCGGCTGTAACGTCGAGAACGCGAGCTACGGGCTCACGATCTGCGCCGAGCGCGCGGCCGTGTGCGCTGCGGTCGCCGCGGGCGTCACCGAGCTGCGCGCGGTCGCGGTCGTGACCGGGCTCGCGCAGCCGGCGAGTCCGTGCGGTGCTTGTCGCCAGGTGCTCGCCGAGTTCGGTCCGGGGCAGCATGTGCTGCTCGCCGGCACGAAGGGCGCGGTGCGGCGCACGTCGCTGCGGCGACTTCTGCCGCGCCCCTTCACGTTCGCCGACGTCGAACGCGGCCGACACTGACCGCGGTCACACCGCGGCGGGCACCTTCGCGAGTTCGTAGACCCGCAGCAGGTTGGCCGGGTCCAGCCGGGACGCGATCGCCATCTCCGGCGCAGCCTTCGCCGCGCGCCGCTGGAACCACGGCGCCATCTGGCGATCCCACCACGACAGCGGGCGCAGGGTGACGTGGCCCGGATCGAAGAACTCGCAGAGGGCGATGCGTGCGACGACGCGCTGCACGCCGAGGCGCGCGAACTCGGCGACCATCGCCGCGATCCGATGCTCGGCGAGGTGTTCGAACACGTCGAACGCCAGCACCGTGTCGAAGCCGTCCGCAGGTGCGAACGGGAGCGCGTCGACGGCGCCGCGGCGCAGCCACTGCGCCACGTCGGGAAGTGCGATGCGGTCGAGATCGGGACTGGGATCCGAGCCCCATGCCTCGATGCCTCTCGCCCGCAGCTGTCTCACGACTTCGCCGACGGAGCAGCCGACGTCGAGCACCTTGCGCGGCTCGCAGAGCTGCAGGACCTGGTCGAGCACGGTCTTCTCGAACGCGGCTTGCCGGGCAACATCCGGTGCGCCGGTGCCCGTTCCCCGGTGATCGCAGGCGTGGAGCGCCGCGATCCGCGCGGCGGAAGAGCGGCCGGACGAGCCGCGATGGAACGGGAGCAGCAGAGTGCGGATCCGCGTGACCAGATCGCTCGCACCCGGGTCGGCAGGAACCCCGTCGTCGACGAACAGCCGCGTCTCCGGCTCGCGCCAGTCGCAGACGGCCGTTCCCGACATGCCGTGCAGCGTCTCGACGAACTCGAAGGCGCAGACGTCGCCGGCCCACACCCCGCCGGCGATGCGCAGTTCGCCGCGGCGACCCGTGCCCTGATCGTGCAGGGGAATGCGGACCTCGATCATGTCCCGATGTCATCGGCGCCGGCGCGGCGGCGACTGGAGGCCGCGGCCGTGACTTCCCGCGGCGGATCCGGCACGATCGCGGGTCCTGCGATGTCCCACTCGCTGTCTCCCGTCGAGTTCCGTGTGCCGCCCGTCGACGCGGTCGCGCTGGAGACGCGCGCCGCCGATCTCGGCACCCGTTCCATCAAGAAGAAGGCGAAGGTGCAGGGACTCTGCCTCGCCATCTCGATGATGGATCTCACGACCCTCGAAGGCATGGATTCGCCGGGCAAGGTGCGGCAGCTGTGCCAGAAGGCGATGCGGCCGTTGCCGCAGCGGGCCGAGGTGCCGTCGTGTGCGGCGGTGTGCGTCTACCCGGATCTCGTCGAAGTCGCCGCGGCGGCGGTGAGCGGCAGCACCGTGCAGGTTGCCGCCGTCGCGACCGGCTTCCCGTCGGGACGCACCGATCGGCCGACGAAGCTGCGCGAAGTGCAGCTCGCGGTCGCCGCCGGCGCCACCGAGATCGACATGGTGATCGACCGCGGCGCGTTCCTCGCCGGGCGCTACGGTCAGGTCTTCGACGAGATCTGCGCCGTGAAGGAGGCCTGCGGCGACGCGCACCTCAAGGTGATCCTCGAGACGGGCGAACTGCGGACGTACGACAACATCCGTCGTGCCTGCCGCATCGCGCTGCTCGCGGGCGGCGACTTCCTGAAGACGAGCACCGGCAAGGTGACGCCGGCGAGCACGTTGCCGGTGGTGCTGTTGATGCTCGAAGCGGTGCGCGACCACTATCTCGAGACCGGACGAATGGTCGGCGTGAAGGCCGCGGGCGGCATCCGCACCGCGAAGGACGCGCTGAAGTACCTGGTGCTCGTCGCCGAGACGTGCGGCGACCGCTGGCTGTCGCCGCAGTGGTTCCGCTTCGGTGCGAGTTCGCTGCTGAACGACGTGCTGATGCAGCTCGAGAAGGAACGCACGGGCCGCTACCAGCGCCCGACCGATTTCAGCGCCGACTGACGCGGAGCACACGCCATGGCCAAGAACGACCAGAAGACGCACGATTCCACGGCGAAGCCGGAGCTCGAGTTCGGTCGCGTTTGGCGCTACGAGCAGGCACCCGAAGCGACCGACCACGTGAAGATCGCCGAGCGGCACGAACTGTTCGTCGACGGGGCGTGGACGAAGCCGAAGTCGGGCGAACACTTCGCCACGATCGACCCGGCGACGGAGAAGACCCTGACCGAGGTCGCGCAGGCCGGCGACAAGGACGTCGACGCCGCGGTGAAGGCAGCGCAGCGTGCGTTCCCGAAGTGGAAGGCGCTCTCCGGCGAGGACCGGGCGCGCTACCTGTTCCGTGTCGCCCGCATCCTGCTCGAGCGGGCACGCGAGTTCGCAGTGCTCGAGACCCTCGACAACGGCAAGCCGATCAAGGAGACGCGCGACGTCGACGTGCCTCTCGCGGCGCAGCACTTCTTCTATCACGCGGGCTGGGCCGACAAGCTCGAGCTGCTCTTTCCGGGTCGGCACCCCGAACCGCTCGGGGTGGTGGGGCAGGTGATCCCGTGGAACTTCCCGCTCCTGATGGCGGCGTGGAAGATCGCACCGGCGCTGGCGGCGGGGAACACCGTCGTGCTGAAGCCCGCGGAGACGTCGCCGCTCACCGCGCTGCGTCTGTGCGAAGTGTTCCAGCAGGCGGGGCTGCCGCCCGGCGTCGTCAACGTGATCACCGGCGACGGCCGCACGGGCCAGGCGCTCGTGCGCCATCCCGGGCTCGCGAAGGTCGCGTTCACGGGCAGCACCGAGGTCGGCAAGGAGATCCAGAAGGCGGTCGCCGGTCGCGGTGTCGAGCTGACGCTCGAACTCGGCGGCAAGGCCGCGCACATCGTGTTCGAGGACGCGGCCCTCGACCAGGCGGTCGAAGGTGTCGTGCGTGGCATCTTCTTCAACCAGGGGCACGTGTGCTGCGCCGGTTCGCGCCTGCTCGTGCAGGAGAGTGTGCACGACCTGTTCGTCGAGAAGTTGCAGCGCCGCATGGCGCGCATCCGGGTCGGCAGCCCGCTCGACAAGAACACCGACATGGGTGCGATCCACAGCAAGGCGCAACTGGCGCGCATCCGCGAACTCTGCGCGGCCGGTGCGGAGGGCGGCGCGTCGATGCATCAGTCGGCGTGCGATCTGCCCGGCAAGGGCTTCTGGTTCCCGCCGACGATGTTCACCGGCGTTTCGATGAGCCACCGCATCGCGCGCGAAGAGGTGTTCGGGCCGGTCCTCGCGGTGCTGACGTTCCGCACGCCGGAAGAAGCCGTCGAGAAGGCGAACAACACGAGCTACGGCTTGTCCGCGGGCATCTGGACCGACAAGGGCGCGCGCATCCTCTGGTGCGCCGAGCGCATGAAGGCAGGCGTCGTGTGGAACAACACGTTCAACCGCTTCGACCCGGCGAGCCCGTTCGGCGGCTTCAAGGAGTCCGGCTTCGGCCGCGAAGGCGGCCGCCAGGGCATGCGCGCCTACGTGCGCCTCGAAGGCGGTCTTTCGCCGGGCTGACCGTCGCCGGCGGTCAGCGGATGAGCACGTCGAGGCCCGCGCTGCTCGCAAGGCCCGACGAAGTGCTGGTGTCGACGTAGGCGCACTGGAAGTAGAGGTGCGTTCCCGCGAGTTGCGACACCGGCGGGATCACGAACGTGCGCGTACTCGCGCCGGTCGCGCCGAGCGTGTCGGTGTCGAGGATGTCGAGCGTCTGCAGCACGGTCACGTTGAACCACGGCAGCGAGGTCGGCTGCAGACCGAGGGCGATCAGGCCGAACGCGTTCGCCGGGCCGGTCGCATCGAGCGAGAACGAACTGTCGACGTGTACGCAGCCCGCCGCCGCGAGCGTCGGCGTCCCGAGTGCGCCCGGCGACGCGGCGCCGTAGCTCGTCAGGGTTCCGCAGGAGGCGTCGTCGTGCAGCACCGTGATGAGGCCGCCCGCACGGAGGAACACGATGTCGCCGGTGACCGGATCGACGACACCGCCGCCGAGGTTGGTCAGGCCCGTCGCGACGACCTGGCGAGTGGCCGGCAGCGGGTCGCCGATCGTGTCGACCTGGTAGGCAACGAGCTGGCCGGCGAGCCACTCGCACACGAGGAGCTGTCCGCCGAGCAGCGGCGCATTGGCCGGCGCGTAGACGAGACCCTCGGGGAACCCGGCGATGGGGATGCCTGCGCCCGCTTGTCCCGGCGCGTACGTCCCGTTCCCGTCCGGAGTGAGCGGCAGCTCGTACAGGATGCCCACCGAGTAGCTCGCGATCTTGCATCGCCCGGCGCCGGGCAGCCCCGCGGGTACGAACGTGCACGTGCCGACCGTGCCGGCGACGCCGAGGGGAGCGAGATCGTCGGTGCGGTCCACGACGGTACTCGCGGGCCGGATCTGCTGCATGCGGTTCGGGCCGAACCACGTGGCGAACAGCACGCCGCCGGGCCCGAAGGCGAGGCCGCCGTCCGTGCCGCCCACCGTGATCACGGCCGACGGCACGCCCGCGCCGGTGATGTAGCCCTGCGCGTTCCGGACGAGTGGAACCGACAGGATGGAGCCCGAAGGCCACGGCGCCACGAGCAGGGTGTTCGGATCGTTCGGCGCGAACGCCGTGCCGCCGTAGCTCGTCACACCGGACGGGATGCCGATCGACGAGATCTGCCAGACCGCGCCGAACGGCGGTTCGACGGTCTGCGCGGCGAGGTGGGCGGTGAACAGGAACGGGATCCAGACGGCGTGCTTCATGAGGAGGTCTCCGGACCCTCGAGCGAACGGCATCGGTCGGAGCGAACACCGGATTCCGCACCGGGATCGCCGGTGCTTGCGGCGGTCCGCGCCCCGACCAGAATGTCGACGCCCGTGAGTTCCGCCGACGACACCCTCGACCTGCTGCGACGCTGGCACGGCGGCGACCCCGACGCGGTCGCCAGGCTCGTCGACCGCGATCGTGGATGGGTCGAGGCCAGGCTGCGTCGGCGGCGCGCGGCGCGTGGTGACGGCGACACCCAGGACGACTGCCAGGACCTGATGCTGCGTGTGCTGCGTTACTCGCCGCGCTTCGTGTGCGCGAATCGGCGGCAGTTCCGCGGCCTCCTGGCGCGCATGATCGAGAACCTCGTGATCGACCGGGCGCGGGGTCGGCGGCGCCGCGAGGTGCACTTCGAGTCCGTGTCCGAAAGCCGGCTCGATCTCACGATGGGAGGCGTCCACGCGACGGACCCGGTCGATGCGGCCGCACGCGGCGAGGACCGGGCATGGCTGCGGCTCGGCCTCGAGTTCCTCGCGGAAGCCGATCGCGACGTCGTCTGGCAGCGCCATCTCGAAGAAGCCACGTTCGCGGCGATCGCGGCCGAGGTCGGGTCGACCGAGGACGCCGTTCGCATGCGCTACCAGCGCGCGTTGCTCCGGCTGGCGGCCATCGTGCAGCGCCTGCGCGGCGGCGACGTCGACCTGCTCCTTCGCGAGGTCGACGAACCGTCGTCAACGCCCCGCGGCGGCGCCGACGACGGCCGCGAGCCTTGAGAGCCCGTCCGTGGGCGCCGCGGTGGCGTGCTCGCGGACGAGCCGCTCGAGCCGCGGCAGTGCCGATCGCAGGATCACACGTTGCAGGCGACTGCGCCGCACCTGCTCGGCCAACGGCCCGGCGAGCGTGAGCGCCGACGTGACTTCGTTGCGGACGGCTTCCCCGTCGCCGGTGCGTTCCGCCAGTTCGGCGCGTGCGATCGTCGCGATCCAGACCTCGGCGGCGGCCTCCGTGCCCTTGCCCTCGCCGGCCAGCGCCAGCCGTGCCCGCACAAGGGCCGCCGCCGCCCCGGCGGTGTCGTTGGCCGCGAGCAGCGACTCGCCCAGGCCGCGCTCGATCCGCGCCATCTCGCGCCCGGCCTCGGGTCGTGCGTCGAAGCGCTCGCGCAGCTCCTTCGGGACACCCGCGACCGCCGCGGCCGCGTCGCGCCACCGATCCGCGGCTTCGGTCTCTCCACGCAGGCCCGCCACCTCCGCGAAGCGGATCCGGTGTTTCACCGAAGCGACGTGGGCGCGCAGATCTCCCGGGGCGACCGCGACCCAGCGCCGTGCCGCGTCGACCGCCGCGGAGAGCCGGCGATCGGCCGCGACGAGGTCGCCCGTCTCGATCGCCAGCGAGCCCGCGTTGAACGACGCGAGGCCGAGTTCGCGAAGCGACGACGGTCGCTCGCCGTCGTGGGCGACGAGGACCTCGCAGTGTGTGCACGCTGCGTCGAAGGCCGCGCGCGCGTCCTCGTCGTGGCCGCCGGCCAGGAGCCGAACCGCCAGGTTGTTGGCGCACCGGGTCGCCACGAGGCGCTTGTCGTCGTCGTCCTCGTTCTCCTGCAAGGCAGTCGCGAGGGCGGTCATGGCCGACCGGTAGAGCTCGATCGCCCGTTCGGCGCCGTCGGGCGGCAGCGAGTTCGCGAGGTTGTAGCGCGTTTGCGCGAGCAGCCACTGCGCCTTCGGGCTGGTCGGGTTCTCCTCCGCGAGCTGCGTCGCCATGTCCACGGCGCGCTGGCGCAGCGGCGAGGCTTCCTCCGCGCGTCCGTCGCGGCGCAGCGCAGTGGCGAGGTTGTCGAGCAGCGCAGTGAGCGACCGGCGCGGAGCGATCGCCTGGGGGAACATCGACACCAGGCGCTCGAGTACGCCGTGAGCCTCCTGGTAGGCCTCGAGCCCGGCGCGCACTTCGTCTTTCGCGACCCGCGCACTGCCGAACGTCGCCAACGTGTTGCCCAGCGCGAGCATCGCGTGCCGAGCCTGCGGCCGCGCCTGAAGGACGGAACGCAGCGATCGGAGGGCCTCGTCGAGGTCGGAGTCGGCGCCCCGGACGTCGCCGAGTGCGCGGAGCACGGCGGACCGGTCGGCCAGCGCCCCCGCGCGGACGACCGTGAACCGCTCGTCCCCGGCCGGGGCCTCGACCGCGACCGCGGCGTCGAGTTCGCGCCGTGCCTCGTCGAGGCGCCGGGATCGCCGGGAATGGTCGGCCAACGTCGTGTGCGCCTTGCAGAGCGCCACGGCGTCCCATGCGGTCCACACGCGCTGCCGCTGCAGCGTGGTCAGGGCCTCGATCGCGGACCGCGCCGCGTCCACCCCGAGCGCCTCGTCGCCGCGTTCGCCGGCGAGGCGCGCGGTCAGAGCGAACACGTGAGCCAGCCACCGCCGCGTCTCGAGATCGCCGGCGTCGTTGCTGTCGCGGAGGATGTCGGTCGCCTGGCGCAGCATCGCTTCGGCGGTCGGCAGGTCACCGAGTTCGGCGGTCAGGGGGACGGCCTTCGCAGTGAGGATGGCCAGGTCGCGCCGCGACGCACTGTCGTGCTGGCGTTCGAGCACGTCGCGGTGGAACGCGAGTGCGCGGCCGATCAGGTCGCGTCGCACGTCCTCGAGCCACGGTACGTCGGCGAGGTGTTCGACCGCGACCTGCACGAGGTCGTCGATCGCGGTCTCTGCCGACGCGAAGTCGGCCCGCGCGGCAGCCTCGGCCGATCGCGCCGTCGCGGCGCTCCGTTCGGCGCTCACGGCGAGCCATGTGATCGCGACCGAGGCGACGGAGAGCAGCGCGAGCAGAGTCGCAGGCACCGGGTTGCGCCGCGTCCAGAGTTGTGCGCGCCGCGGCAGCGACGGCCTCCGGGCCAGGATGGGCTCCGCCATCCGGACGCGCCGCAGCTCGTCGGCGAACGCTTCGGCGGTCGTGTAGCGGTGCCGCGGGTCGCGCGCCATCGCGGTCGCCAGCACGATGTCGAGTTCACGAGGTGCGTCGGGCGCCGAGGTCCGCAGGCTCGGCGGAGCGCCCTCGAGGATCGCGCGGAACAGGGCTTCGCGCGTCGGGCCGGCGAACGGGGGCCGCAGGGTCACCGCCTCGAACAGCGTCGCCCCGAGCGAATAGACGTCGGTCGTGCGATCGACGGCGGAAGTGCGCGCCTCGATCTGCTCGGGCGCCATGTACGTCGGCGTGCCCAGCGTCTGGCCGGACATCGTGAGCGCTTCGGCGCCGTCGTCGCGCACGAGACCGAAGTCGAGCAGCACCGGCGCGCCCGCGGGCGTCACCATGATGTTCCCCGGCTTGACGTCGCGATGCACCAGGCCGGCTTCGTGTGCGACGTGCAGGGCCCGCGCGACGTGTTCGATCAGCTCGAGTGCGGCGGCGAGCGGGGTCGTCCCTTCCGTGCGCGGCAACACGAGCCGATTGCCGTCTTGCCTGCCGCGAGCGACGTGCTGCGCCAGCGTGTCGCCCGCGACGTGGCGCATCACGAGGAACGGCTGGCCGTCGGCTTCGCCGAGGTCGAGGACCTGGCAGATGCCGGGGTGATCGAGCCGGAACACCGCGGAGCCTTCGCGGCGCAGCCGTTCGCGCGCCCTGCTCGTGCCGGAACGGTCGTGCAGCACCTTGAGCGCGACGAGGCGTTCCTGGTCGCCGCGCCGCTGACGCGCGAGCCAGACGACGCCCATGCCGCCGCGGCCGAGTTCGCGCACCAGCTCGTAGTCGCCGATGCGCTGCGGGGGCGCGCCTTCGGACGGCGTCGCCAGCGCGGCGAGACGCCGGAAGACCTCGTAGCGCCCGCGCAGTGCGTCGGCGAGATCGGGCGCAGCGGCGGCCGCGTCCGCGAGGGCCTGCTCCTGTTCCGCCGCGGGCCGTTCGACGACGCGCCACAGCAGGCGCTCCACCGCGTCCGCGCCGTCGTCGCCGTCCGAAGTCATCGCGGCGAGGATAGCTCGCCCCGCGGTTCACTTCTTCACGGTCACCTCGGTCTCGAGCAGCACGAGCCGGATGCGGTCGCCGACCGCCTTCTGCAGATCCGCTTCGCTGGGTCGCGGTTCTCCCCTCGGGACGGTGGTGTGGAGGACGATCTCGCGTAGCGCGGGCGAATGCGCGAGTGGTGCGAGAACGGACGGCGCGATGCCGTCGCCGACGAGTGTCAGTCGTTCGAGCCGCGGGGCAGCGGCGAGCGGTGTGGCGTCGGGGATGCTCGTGGGCAGTTCGAGTTCCCGCAGGTCCGGCCGACTCGCCAGCGCCTCGAGCAGATCGGCCGTGACGGGGCCTCGCCACACGACGCGGTGGAGCGGGAGCGCGGCGAGGAACGTCGTGTCGCTGCACTTCTTGCACGTGATCGACAGCTCGTCGATGCCGGATTGTTCGCCGATCGCGTCGGCAACCGTCGGCGTCAGCGCGCCGCGGTAGTGCAGTCTGCGCAGCCGCAGCGACGACAGTGCTTCGCCGAATGCGTTCGCCGCCTCGTCGGAGTCCGGCTTGAAGAGGTCGGCGATGGCGGCGCCGCGCTGCACGAAGTCGAGCTCCCGCAGTGCGGCCAGGCGCCGCAGGCCGCCGATGCCTTCCGGAGTGAGCTTCGTACCGAAGAGCGACAGCGTGGTCAGTGTGTCGGGCAACGCGGCGAGTTGTTCGTCGTCGACGGCGCAGTCCAGGAGTTCGAGGCGGCGGAGGCGCGGGAGCCCGGCGAGTCGACGCAGATCCTCCGTTGACGGCCGCCATGCGGGTTCGCCCTGCTTCACGTTCCACGCCCAGTCGCGGAAGGCGAGCCGCTGCAGTGTGCGCATCGAAGCGATCGCCTGCCACCCGGCAGCGTCGAGACCGCCGCACCATTCGAGTTCGAGCGACGTGAGTGGCAGCGCGGCGAGGTGAAGCAGCGCGCGGTCGCCGAGCGGCACGAAACTCAGGTGCAACGAACGCAGGCGCGGGACCTTCGCGAGGGCCGCGACGAGGCGTTCGTCGATCGCGAAGCCGTCGCGGACGAACTGGATCTCGCGCAGCGACGGATGGCCGGCGAGCGGCGCCAGCAGTTCCGGCGACACGGCGAGTTCGTGGGGGAGCCCGAGCACCTCGAGTCGGGTCAGTTTCGCGAGCGGAGCGAGCAGATCGGCCGGCGGCTTGCTCCATGCTCCGTGGTACGTCCCCGTGCTGATTCCGAGGATCGTCGTCTTCTCGGGCCAGAGGCGCAGGGCGCGCAGTCGCTCGAAGCGAGCGACGACCGGCAGTTCGCGCGGATCGGTGAACTTCGCGAGAACGTTCTCCGTCGTCACGGGAAGCGCCTCGAGACCGGCGCGGCCCTCGCCCGGGACTTCGGCGGGCATCGGCGCCGCCTCCGGTTCCTGCGCGTCGTCGCGCTGCGGTTCCCTCACGAGCCACGCGGTCGCTCCGACGATCGTGAGGCCGAGCAGCACGAGGGCCGCGGCGAGCATGCGTCGCGTCGAGCGCGGGGTCGTCGTGGTGCGCACCGGTCGCAGCACCTGCGCGAGCGCGGCGTCGAGCAGCCGTTCTTCCGCAGGGTGGAGTACCTGGTCCATCGTCATGGTCGTGCCTCGAGGCGTTTCCGGATGCAGTCGTGCAGGAACGTGCGGAGCCGCCGCAGGGCACTCTTCGTTCCCTCCCGGCCGATGCCGACGCGCGCGCCGGCGGCGGCGCGGCCGTCGCCGTCGGCGTACGTGGCCGCCAACAGTTCGCGGCTGCGCGGCGGCAGGCGGTCGAGGCACACACGCAGGGCGTCGACGTAGTCGTCCCCGTCGCCGGCGCCACAGCGCTCGACCCACACGCGGTCGGCCTCGGCGACCTCGCGTTCGGAGATCGTGCGCTGCTTCGACCGCAGCCACAGTTGCCGGCACGTCGTGCGAAGGAACGTGAACACGGCGGCGGGTACCGAGAAGTCGAACCCCGGTCGCGCGAGCACGACCGCGAAGGCGTCCTGCACGAGGTCGTCGGCGGTGTGCGCATCGGCGCCGAGGGTCCGTGCGTAGCGCCACAGCGCGCGCCGTTCGCGCTCGCCGATTCGCGGTGGTGCGACGGCAGAGGCCGGTTCGATCGCGGGTTCCACGGCATGAGGATCTCCGCGCGCGGCAGCAGGGGTGCAGTGGCCGCGGAAATCTTCGGCGACTTCGGTGACACTCCCGGCCCGCCGCGCCAGGAGTCGTGTGATCCGACCCTCCCCCGATCGCCTGTTCGACCGATTCCGCCGCACCGGGGATGCCCGGGCGCTGGCCTCCGTGTTCGACGCGACGGCCCCGGAACTCTGGCGCGTCGCCACCTACCTGTGCCGCGACCGGCACGCCGCCGAGGATGCCGTGCAGAGTGCGTTCCTGTCGGCGATCGAGGCGCGCGGCGAGTGGGACGCGGCGCGGCCGTTCGTGCCGTGGCTGCTCGGGCACCTCGCGAACCGCGTGCGCGAACTCCGCCGCGCGGAGGCGCAGAAGCCCGACGCCGCCCGACTCGTCGCGGCGACTCCGCCCGATCCGGCGGACGTCGCGGCGCGGCGCGAGGCCGCTGCGCTGTGCAGCGACGCGCTCGAACGGCTGGACGAACCGTACCGCTCGACCCTCGCGCAGCACCTCGTGCACGGCAAGGCCGCGCACGAGATCGCGGCCGAGACGGGCGTGGCGGCGGGCACGGTGCGCATGCGACTGCACCGCGGCCTCGACCAGCTGCGCCAGAAGCTGCCGGCGTCCGTGCTGGCCGGTGGGGCGGTCGTCGTTCCGTTGCCGCCCGCGTCGCTCGTCGCGATGCGGGAGGTCGTGCTCGGCAAGGTGCGGGGTGCGGCCGCGGTGGTGGGCTCGGGTCACGTGGGTTCCTTCGTGATCGGAGCTGTGCTGATGAACAAGCTGGTGTTGAGTTGCGCCGCAACCGCGGCGCTCTTGCTGTCCCTGTGGCTTGCGTGGCCGGCGAACGCGGTGGCGCCGCTGGCGACCGCGGAGCTGTCCGCGGTCGTCGCCGAAGCCGGTGCGCAGGCGAAGAGAACACCGCCGACGGCCGACGTCGCGCCGGCTGCGGCGACCGAGCGCTCCGCGGTCGTTCCCGCGAAGGCTGCGGACACGAAGGGACGTCTGCGGGTCGTGGTGCGCAACGCCGGCAACGGCGAGCCGGTCGTCGGAGCGAGTGTCGAGGTGCGGGATCCGGCGCCGGCAGCGGAGGAGAGCGGCCCGGTCTCCACGTCGCGGCAGACGGCGACCAGGAGCGTGCCGAGGCGGGAGACCGGCGCGGACGGGGCCGCGCTGTTCGAGTTGCCGCCCGGCGCCGTCACGGTCGGCATCGCGCCGTTCCGCCTCCCGCAGGGGGCCCGCACCGTGCTCCGAGCACCGCGGCCCGCCGAAGTGGTCGCCGGTCGCGAGACCGAGCTGGGGATCGAACTGCCGGTGCAGGTCGACATGGACGTGGTGGTGGTGGATCCGGCGGGGGCGCCGGTGCCGGACGCGCGCCTCGTCGCGTTCACCGAACGGGACTACGCAGCGCCCGCGGGCAAGGAGATCGGGCGGACCGACGCCGCGGGTTGCTTCCGCCGCCCGTTCGTGGAGTCGACCGTCACGGTGCGTGCCGTCGTCGATGGGCGTGCCGCGTCGGCAGCCGCAGAGCTGCAGCCAGGGGCGAAGCGGACCACCCTGCGGATCGGGGCCGCCGAGGCGGTCGTCGCCGGCGTGGTGTTCGGGCCGGACGGTTCGCCGCTCGCGGATGCGCGCGTTGCGGTGCAGTCGTTGCCTCGCCGCAGCGACGACATGGCGCCGCTGGTCGGGCGCACCGATGCCGCCGGCCGGTTCGTGGTGCACCACGTGCAGCCCGGTCCCTGCGTGGTGTTCGCGGTGCGGTTCCTGTCCGACGGGCAGTCGCGGCTCCAGAGTGCCGAGACGACCGCGGTCGCCGGCGCGACTGCGAACACCGAGCTGCGCTTCGGCGGCGGTGCGCAACTCGACGTCCGTCTCCGGCGGGCGGAAGGCACTGCCGTCTCAGGCCAGACGGTGTCGGTGCGCCTCGAGCATCGTGCGCTCGACGGTTCGTTCGGGCGGCTCGGTTGGGCGTTCGCCGAGACGGGCGCGAACGGTGAAGCGCGCCTCGACGACCTGCTGCCGGGTCGATACGTCGTGCAGGTCGCGATGCCCGAAGCGCTGGTGAACGAGACGATCGATCTCGGCGCGGGCGAGGTGAGGCGGTTCGAACCCGTGATCGGTTCGGTGCACGGACCACGAACCCTCACCGTTCACGTCGTCGACGACGCACAGCAACCGCTGGCCGGCTGGTTCGTGCGCATCGATCCCCGAAGCGAGCGTCGGGGCGAAGAGACCGTGTCCACGGACGCCGCGGGACTCGCGGTCTTCTCCGGGCTCGCGGAGGACGGCTACCGCGTGCGCCTCTTCGAAGCCCGGAACTCCTTCGCGCTGCTCACGCGGGACGTCGAGAGCGGCACCACCGTGACTCTCGTCGCTCCCGCCGCCGCCCTCCGCAGCGGCGTGATCCACGGCCGGCTCCTGGGTGCGCCGGACATGCTTGAGAACGTGTGCGTAGCGCTGCATCGAGCCGAGAACGGCCCTACGAGTCGCGAACGGATCACAGTGGCGTGCCATCCCGCGAGCGGGGTCTTCCGCGCCGAACACCTGCCGCAGGGGCGTTACCACGTGCAGGTCGAGGCGACGGGAGCCCGGCCCAAAGTGCTCGCGTTCCGCACCAACTTCGACGTCGGCGCCGTGCCCGTCGACGTCGGCAGCATCGCGATCGGCACCGGCTCGCTGCGAGTGCACGCGACGTTCGCCGACGGCCGGCCCGTTCCCGGTGTCGAGATCCGGATCGGCGCGGAGGGCATCTTCGGGCCCCCGCCCGGCGGCATCGTCGATGGCGTGGCCGGCGATCTGCCCGCGGCGTCGCTCGGTGTGCTCGTGTGGTCGGAGGCGACGGCCCCCGTCGTCACCGCCGCGGAGATCCGCGGCGGCGAGACCGCGGAGCTGCCGGTCGTCGTGCCCCCAGGGGCGCGCGTCACGGTGCGGTTCGGCGAGGAGATCGCCGCTCCGATGGGCCTCCTGCGCGTTCGGCAGGCCGGCGCCGAAGTGTTCGCCGTCGTCGTCTCGCCGAAGGACCTGCTGGTGCGCGGCTTCGCGCCCGGCAGCTACGACCTCGAGTTCGACGACATGCGCGGCAAGCGCTGCAGTACCTCGTTCACGATCGGCGCCGATCTCGCGCCGCGCGACGTCACCCTGCAAACACCGAAGTGATCGTCACGGCCGCAGCGTGACGATCATGCGGTTGCTCGCGGCAAGGTTCGGCACGATCGGGCACGGGCTCTGGGCGGCGGGCCAGAGCAGCCACTGGAACTCGATGTCGGTGCCGAGGTAGCTCGGGTCGCACCACGGCTTGAACGCGTAGCGCGATGCGCCGCCCTGGGCGAGGGTGGCTTCGAGCACGATGAAGTTCGTGAGTTCGCAGCCGCAGAGGATCGACGAACCGCCGAGGCTCAGGCTGATCAGCGCGAACGGCGCCGTCGGATCGCCGCCCGCGAGAGCGAACGAGAAGTCGTCGTTGCCCGGCGAGAACGCGCCGACGGCACTCGCCGTGCCGCCGTTGCCGCAGCCGGCGCTGAGGAACACGGCGGGAGCGCCGATCATGGCCTGGTAGATCTGGCCGACCACGCTGCCGCGGAAGGGCGGGGCGATGTCGCGCTCGTCCCACAGGATCAGCGCCTGCCCGCCGCCCGTGCCGCTGGCGAAGGTCGGGGCCACGCACGGCATCAGCGCGCTCGGTCGCTGCACCTGGGCGAGGAAGAACGTGTCGCTGCAGATCGAACAGTCGGGCTTCAGTGCGACCCCGCGCAGGTCGTCGTCGAACGGGTTCGGCGTCGGCTCGCTCCACGTCACCACGAAGCGTTCCCCGAGGAAGCCGACGTCGAGCCACGCACCCGGTGTGCCGCCGATCGACGTGGGAGCCCCGAGCGACAAGGAAGCGCCGTCCCAGACCACGCTGCGGGACTGGAGCGTTCCGCTCGCATCGTGCCACGCCGCGACGTGGTCCGTCCCGTTCCCGTCGATCCCGAAGGCGCGTCGTGCGTTGGCGTGGATCATGCCCATCGACGCGGGGAAGCCGACCGCCGCGCCGTCGTACGTCAGCGGCTGGACGAAGAAGAGCACGCCGAACTGCGGCACCGCGGCACCGAGGAGGACGTGTCCGAGGGGCAACCTGCTCTTCGCCAGTACCAGCGAGTCCGACCAGAAATTGGAAGCAGCCGACAGGTCGTAGGCGGCGCCCACGGTCAGGGCGCCGGTCGCCGCGACATCGAGCGTGTTCGTCACGATCGTCGTGCCGGTGTTGCCGGTGCTGTTCCACACCACGAGGGCCTTCGATCCGGTGTTCGACCGGTCGCCCGACGTGCGGATGACGCCGCCACTCGAACCGCCCGACCCCGAGACCGTGGCGACCGCGCCGAACGTCGAGATTCCGAGCGTGCGTGCGCGCAGCGTGAACGGGCCGAACGGCGTGGTCGACTCGTTCCAGCACAGGAGGTGCATGCTGCGGCTCCGCACGTAGCAGACCGACGGGTTCGTCTCGGGCGTCGACGTGGGGAACGGTGTGAGGGGGGCGCCGACGAGCGCGCCGGCCACCGACACACGCTGGGCGCGGATGTCCTGGTCGAAGTACGAGAACGTGCGTTGCCACACGACGAGCCAGTTGCCGTCGGCCGCCCCGTGGGCCGCGTCGACACGCGAGTCGTCGTCGGTGCTGCTGCCGACGAGGAAGGCGGTGCCGACGAGCGGGTCGAGCGTCATCGGGTAGCTCGCGCAGTCGACGAACGCCGCGGGCAGGGACAGTTCGATCGAGCCGTCGAGCACGTGCAGGGTCCCGCCGCAGCGGTGGCCCGCGGCGTCGACGCCCGTGACTCCGCCGATGCGGACGCCGCCGACCTCGCCGTCGTGGAAGAGCAGCGTCCCGTCGGCCTCCGTCCGTGCAGCCATCGCGGTCGTCGACTCGAGGCGGACGACGAGGTCGCCGGTCCCTTGCGGTCGCGCCGCGAACACGAAGCTCTGCTCGACGCCGTCGCGGCGCGCGTCGTAGCGCTCGACGAGGCTCCCGCGGGCGATCTCGATGTGCCGTTCGCCGAGGTGCGATGCGGGCGGCGCTTGTGCGGCTTCGGCGTCGAACACGATCGCTTCTCCGCGCCGGATCGTCGCGAGCCGGAGGGTGAGGTCGCGATTCGCGCGGGCGCGGCGGCCGAGTGCCGGAGTGAACGTGAAACCGGCCGGGGTCCACGACGCCTTGTAGTCGTCGCCGACCGCCCACGGCGTGCCCTTGTCGTCGCGCACGACGCCGAAGGCCTCGCGGAGATCGAAGGTCGGCCGCGCGGGTTCCTGTGCGGAGAGGGAGGCGGCGACGAGCAGCGACACGAGGATGGGGAGGCGCATGGTCGTGGCTCCGTTCACTGGATGGTGATCGAGAGGGCGTTGCTGAAGTCGCGGTTCAGCCATGTGCACTGACCCGTGCCGGGCTGCATGCCGACGAGCCATTGCGTGTAGAAGCGCATGCCGTCCAGCGCGGCCGCGTTCGGGATCGACAGCTGGAACGCGGCGCCTCCGAAGCCGAAGGCGGGATAGAAGACGAGGCCGCTGTAGATGTCGGGGTAGAGGCGGCACGGGCCGCACTGCAGGAAGCCCTGGTAGAGCGACAGCACGAACACGTTGAGCGGGGCGCCGTCGAGGCCGCGGACCCACACGCCGAAGTTCGCGTTGCCGACGCGTGCGCACCCGGCGACCGAGTAGATGTCGGGGCCGCAGCCGTCGCCGCCGAACGGAATGACGACGTCGCCGTCCCGCGCCGACCAGACCGCGGCATCGAGATCGCCGTTGCCGCCGCCGCTCGTGGACACTTCCCAGAGTACGACGCCTTCGTCCTCGTGCGACGCGTGGCACTCGACCGCGAGGTTGGTCTCGATGTCGGTCGAGTTCGCGAGCAGGACCGTGGGTTCGCACGCGGTGCAGCTCAGCACGTCGATCGTCTTGCAGAACACCTCGGTGTCGCTCGACCCGGGTGCCGCGCGGCGGCGCCACGCGACGAGCGCGGATCCGTTCGTGAAACACCCGACGACCGGATCGAACTCGTCGACGTTCACCAGGCTGGTGACCGCCTGCGACGAACCGATCTTCAGGGCGGCCGCGAACGGATCGTGCCAGATCGCGACGGCGAGGACGTCGTTGTCGTTGTTGCCCTCGATGGTCTCGTCCTCGAAGACGACGACCCAGTTGCGGCCGTCGCCATCGACGTCGGCGCTGTCGTTGTCGTTGCCTGCGTTGGTGATCGCGTCCGTTGCCAGCACGTTGACGTCGCGATCGACAAGGACGAGCTGCGGCTTGGTGTTGCCGCTGAAACCCGGCGTCTGGCCGTAGACGATCAGGTATCGGCCGAGGGCGCCGCCGTCGTGGGCGATGCGCGGGCGGCCGACGCTGCTCGGCGCGGTCGCCGAACCGACGGTCAGCGGCGCCGACGTGGCGATGATCCCGTTGGAGAAGAGCGTCATCGTGCTGCACTGGATCGCGGTCAGCGACGAGTTGCGGAACACGAGCACGAGGTCGTCCACGGTCCCCGTGATGTCGCCGCCGAGGTCGGGTTCGATCTGGTTGTTGGCGCCGGACACCGCGGTGAACTCGTTGCTCACGGTTCCTGTCGATGCGACGGAGCGCGTGAACAGATCGCCGCCCCGCGTCCAGACGGCGAGCCACGCGCTGCGCATCGGCACCGCCGCGGCGGTCGGATCGCGGTCGTCGCCGGTGCCGGTGGTGATCGCGAACAACGAGCCGGTGACGGCGCCGGAGCCGTCCACGCGGATGCCGCGGATGTCGCGGTCGGTCGCGCTGAACTCGCGCTCGAAGACGCAGAGGTATATGTCGCCGGCAACACACGGCGCCGTCAGCTCGGGATCCTGGTAGTCCTGCGTCGAACTCGTCACCGGGAAGATCGCACCGACCTGCGGATCGAGGACGAGCGGCAGCGCGGCGCCGTCGACGAACGACGCGGGGAGCTTCAGTTCGACGACCCGGCCGTCGCAGGTGATCGTGCCGCGCACGCTCCTGCCCGCGGCATCGATGCCGGTGACGCCGCCGATCGCGACCCCGCCGATTTCGGGCAGTTCGAACCGGAGGCCGTCCGCCGTGCCCGACACGAGCGGCAAGTCCGTGTCGACCGCGATGCGTACGACGAGGTCGCCGCCGCCCGCGGGAAGCCGTTCGAAGACGAACGACTGCTCGAGCCCGCGCGCCGTCACGTCGTAGCGCTCGACGACACCGCCGCGGTCGTAGCGGGCCTGTTGCCCGGCGGCTTCGGGTGCGGTGCCGGAGGTCGGCGACATCACGGCGCCGCGGCCGAAAGCCAGCGTGCGCAGCGAGAGCGGGTGGTTGTGAGTCGCGCGCCGCCCGAGGGCCGGCGTGAACTCGACGCCGTCCGCGCGGAACGCGGCCTTGAAGTCGGGGCCGATGCCCCAGAGTTCCCCGTCGAGTTCCTGCAGCGCAGTCGCTTCGCGGAGGCGCAGGTGCAGCGGGTCGGGACCCTGGGCGGGCGCGGGGGAAACGAGGAACGACAACGCTGCCGCGGCGGCGCGGGGGAGATGGCTCTTCATGTTGCGGATCGAACCCTCGGGGAGGGCAGCGAACCGGGCCGCGGTTCCGTTCGCGCCGGCCGAGTTTTTCTCCGGACTTCGAGAAGAGCGCGCGCCCCGGGAGGATGGTCAGGGCTGGAGCGTGACGATCATCCGGTTGCTCGCGGCGAGGTTGGGCACGATCGGGCACGGGCTCTGCGCGGCGGGCCACAGCAGCCACTGGAACTCGATGTCGGTACCGAGGTAGCTCGGGTCGCACCACGGCTTGAACGCGTAGGTGGAGCTGCCGGCCTGCGCGAGGGTGGCTTCGAGGACGATGAAGTTCGTGAGTTCGCAGCCGCAGAGGACCGACGAGCCGCCGAGGCTCAGGCTGATCAGGGCGAACGGTGCGGTGGGGTCCCCGCCGGACAGGGCGAACGCGAACTGGTCGTTGCCGGGCGAGAACGGGCCCGTGGCGCTCGCAGTGCCGCCGTTGCCGCAGCCGGGCGTCAGGTTGACGGGGGGGACGCCGACCATCGCGGCGTAGCGCTGGCCGACCACGCTGTCGTCGAAGGGTGCCGTGGCGTCGGTTTCGTCCCACGCGATCAGGCCGCGCGTCGTGGTGCCGCCGCCGGCGAACTCGGCCGCGATCGCGGGCCCGCGGGCGTTCGGTCGCGCGACCGTCGCGAGCGTGAACGTCTGGCTGCAGATCTCGCAGTCGCGCTTCATCGCGACGCCGCGGATGTCGTTGTCGAACGGGTTGCCGGTGCCGTCGACCCAGGTGACGAGAAAGCGTTCGCCGAGCCAGCCGACCGCGCACGCGCCGCTCTGCGGCGTGCCGAGCACCGTCGGCGTGAGGCCGGCCGTGAACGTCGAGCCGGTCCACGTGATCTGGCGCGTGATCGTCTCACCGGCGAAGTTGCGGCACGAGGCGACGAAGTCGGTGCCGTCGCCGTCGATGGCGAGGAACGCCTGCTTCGCCGGATCCGACGTGGCGACGTGCTCCCATTCGCCGAGGTAGGCGCCGTCGTAGTCGAGCGCGTAGACGTTCTGTCCGCCGATCCCGTCGGGCTTGCGCAGGAACAGCGCCGTGATGCCGGACGGCGTGCGGCTCCTCGGCAGCGCGAACAGGTCCCCGGTGGGCGCCGTCATCGAGGACGTGAGGTCCGCGGGCGGACTGGCGCTGAGACTTCCCAGCGGGCTCACTTCGATGGAGCTGGTGTGCAGGATCGTGATGTCCTCGAAGGTCGTCGTGGTGTTGATGGTGCGCGCCCACACGACGAGGGTGTCCGTGCCGATCGTCGAGCGGTCACCCGAAGTCGCGATCCACTTGCCGTTCGGGGTCGAGGCGCCGGTGGACACCGTGATCGTCGTGCCCAGGGATGTGCCGTTCACCGGGCGCGCCTTCAGCACCCACGGCCCGACCATCGACGTTCCCTCGAGCCAGCACACGACGTGGCGACTGCGGCCGCGCACGTAGCTGACCTTCGGTGCGCGATCCGGCCCGCCGGACAGCGTGAACACGAGCAGCGGGCCCGACAACGTGCCGTTCGCCGCGATCTGCTGGCCGTAGATGTCCTGGTTGAACTGCGAGTAGCTGCGCCGCCACACGACGAGCGTCGTGTCGGTCGCGTTGCCGTACGCGGCGTCGATCTGGTCGTCGTTGTCGGTCGCGCTGCCGAGCAGGAAGCCCGTCGCGAGCAACGGATCGAGCGTCATCGGGTAGCTCGCGGCGTCGACGAACGCGGCGGGCAGCCGCAGTTCGAGGGCGCCGTCGTGGACGCCGAGACCGCCGCGGCACGTGCGGCCGGTCGCGTCGATGCCGGTCACCGCACCGATCGTGACGCCGCCGACCGCGCCGTCGTGGAAGAACAGCGAACCGTCGTCGCGCGTCTTCGGCTGCAGCGTCGTCGTCAGCGCGCAGCGAACGACGAGGTCGCCGCTGCCCGCGGGTCGGTCCAGGAACACGAAACTCTGCTCCAGCCCGCCCGTGCGGCAGTCCCAGCGTTCGACGAATACACCGCGGTCGATCGCGACGTGCGACTCGCCGGTGCGCAGTTCGCCCGCGGTCATGCCGTCGTGGCTCCACACGATCGTCCCGTCGCGTTCGACGCCGGACAGCTGCAGCCTCAGTTCGCGATCGCTCGGCGCCGAGAGACCGAGCGCCGGCGTGAAGGTGACGCCGTCCGGCGCGACCTTCGCCTTGTAGTCGCGGCCGATCGCCCACGTGGCGCCGGCCTCGTCGCGAACGACCGCGTGCGCATCGTGGAGGTCGAACGTCTGTGCCGCGAGCGAGCCGACGAGTGCTGCCGGAACGAAGAATCTGGAGAGGGTTGCCATGGGATCAATCGATGGTGACGGCGACGGCATTGCTGAAGTCGGCTTGCAGGAACGAACAGGCGGCGCCGGCCGTGTTGTTGTTCACGAGCCACTGCGCGAAGAAGGTGAGATCGTGGAGTGCCGAGAGCGGCGGGATCGGCACGATGGTGCTCGCGAAGCCGTCGGTGCCGGAGACGGACGGGACGACGATGCCGTCGAACGGGTCGGCGTAGAGGCGGCAGCCGCCGCAGGTGAGCCACGACGCGTTCAGCGAGATCACGAGCGTGCAGAACGACGGGCCGTCGGTGCCGTGCACCTGCACGAGGTGGTTCAGGTTGCCGACGCGCGCGCACCCGTCGATGGTCGGGAGCGCGAGGCCGCAGTCCTGCGCGCCGAACGGCTTCACGCGGGTGCCGTCGTCGGCCTGCCATGCGACCGCGTTCAGGTCGCCGTTCGCGCCGCTCACCGTCGACGTTTCCCACACGACGAGGCCGCTGTCGTCCTGGGTCGCGTGCGCCGCGACCGTGAGGTTGGTCTCGATGTCCGAGGTGTTCGCGAGCAGCACGGTCGGTTCGCACTCCGCGCACGAGAGCTGGTCGATCGTCTTCATGAACACTTCCGTGTTCGCCGAACCCGGCGCGGCGCGGCGGCGCCAGGCGAGGATCGCCGAGCCGCTGCGGTAGCACGCGATCGCGGGATCGATCTCGTCGACGTTCGCGATCGCCGTCACGATGGTGAAGCTGCCGACCCAGAGCGTGCCCTGGTGTTCGTCGTACGACACCGGCACGGCGCGGATGTCGTTGTCGCCCGAACCCTCGGTCGCCTCGCTCTCGAAGGTCACGACGAAGCGGTCGCCGTCGCCGTCGACGTCCGGACTGTCCTCGTCGTTGGTCGTGCTGGTCGCTGCGGCCGTCGCGAGCACGACGAGGTTGCGATCGACCATCACGAGCTGCGGCTTCGTGTCGGCGCCGACGATCGCGGAGGTGCGCGGGTAGACGATCAGGAAGCGGCCGGCGTCACCGCCGTGGTGCGAGATGCGTGGCCGGCCGAGGCTCGCGAGAACCGGCGTCGGAACGAGCGTAGTGGTGCCGAACGACGACAGCGTGCCGGTGGAGGACACCTGGAGCTGCACGCCCTGGATCGTGTTCTGCGTCGTGTTGCGATAGACGAGCACCGCGTCGTCGGCGCTCGTCGTCGTCTCGCTGCCGAGGTCGGGCTCGATCTGGTTGTCGGTTCCCGTCGCTGCGGCGACCTCGCTGCCGACGACGGTGCCGCCGGTGATCGGCCGCGCGAACAGGTCGCCGCCGCGTTCGTAGGCGATCACGTGCGCGTTGCGCAGCGTCACGAAGCCGATCGTCGGGTTCCGATCGAGGTTCGCGCCGGTGGTGACGGCGAACAGGCTGCCGGTCACGCTGCCGTTGCCGTCGATGCGGATGGCGCGGATGTCGTTGTCGCTGGCGCTGATCGCGAAGGTGAACGCGCACAGGTACGAGCCGATGCCGAACGGTGCCGACAGTTCCGGGTCCTCGTAGTCGGCGATCGAGTTGGTCACCGCGAACACGGTGCCGATCTGCGGGTCGAGCACGAGCGGCATCGTCGCCGCGTCGCAGAACGCCGCGGGCAGCCGCAGCTCCATCCGACCGTCCGCATACGTGATGTCGCCGCGGACCCGTTCGCCGCGCGCGTCGATGCCGGTCACGCCGCCGATCGCGACGCCGCCCAGTTCGGGCAGCTCGAAGCGCAGGCCGTCGTCGCCGCCATGAACGAGCGGGAGATCGGTGGCGACCGAGACGCGGACGACGAGGTCGCCGCGGCCTTCCGGCAGGCGATCGAAGACGAACGACTGCGCGATGCCGCGCGGGGACACGTCGTAGCGTTCGATCGCGATCCCGCGGTCGTACGCGACGCGCAACCCGGTCGCGGCCGGCTCGGCTTCCCGGACCGGCGCCGGCACCGGGCCGCGACCGATCGCGAGAGTGCGCAGCGAGAGCGGGTGGTTGTGCGGAGCGCGCCTTCCGAGTGCCGGCGTGAACTCGACGCCGTCGGTGCGGAAGGCCGCCTTGAAATCCGGACCGATGCCCCAGAGTTCGCCGTCGAGGCGCTGCAGTGCCGCGGCACTTCGCAGGCTCCGCGCGAGGGTCTCGGGGGCCTGGGCCACCGCGGTGGCGGCGAGAACGGGCAGCACGATGGCGGCGGCCCGGCGGAGGAGCGATGTGGTCATGGTGCGTACGGACGTCCGCTTGGGGCAGCGAGGCGGCGTCCGGCCGCGTTTGCCCCCTCTGCGATTTCGCGGCGGCCACGCGCTTGCGGGGCCGGTGCCTTCCTGGCACCGTTCTCCCTGCCATGCCCGTTCCGGTCCCGAAGACCTACAAACTGTTCGTCGGCGGCAAGTTCCCCCGGAGCGAGTCGGGGCGGTCGTTCCAGCCGACCGGCAACCCCGCGATCAACGTCGCGCGCGGGAGCAAGAAGGACCTGCGCGACGCCGTGGTCGCCGCGCGGGCGGGACTCGCGGCGTGGAGCGGCAGCAGCGCCTACCTGCGCGGCCAGATCCTCTACCGGCTCGCCGAGATGCTCGAGACGCGGCGACCGGCGATGCAGGAAGAGCTGCGTGCCGGCGGCGCGACCGCGGCGGCCGCCAAGAGGGAACTCGACGCCGCGATCTCCCTGGTGACCTGGTACGCGGGCCTCTGCGACAAGGTGCAGAGCCTGCTCGGGAGCCAGAACGCGGTGAACGGCCCGTTCTTCAACTTCTCGACCGTCGAGCCGACGGGCGTCGTGGGAGTGATCGCGCCCGACGCACCCGCGCTCGCAGGCGTGCTGGCGCTCGCGCTGCCGGTGCTCGTCTCCGGCAACGCGGTCGTGGCTCTCGTCAGCGAAGCGGCTCCGTTCGCGGGTCTCGCACTCGGCGAAGTGTGTGCGTCGAGCGACGTGCCCGGCGGTGCGTTGAACCTCCTGTCCGGCCACCGCGCCGAGCTGGCGGGTCAGTTCGCGGCGCATCGCGACGTCGACGGGCTCCTCGTGGCCGGCCGACCGGACGCCGCGTTGACGGCCGCCGCCGCGGACAACTGCAAGCGGGTGCGCTACTGCGAACGGAGCGCTGCCGAGTGGATGAATCCCGAACGCATGCGGTCCCTCGCGCTCGTCGAGCCGTTCGTGGAGTGCAAGACGCTGTGGCATCCGGTGGCCTGGTGAAGGCGACGCCGTGGGCGGCTTCCGCGCCGCGAATCGAACCGACCGGCGCGTCGGGAGCCTCGTAGGGGAGAGACCATGCACGACCATCCAGCCCGCCTGATCGCGAAGAAGCGCGACGGCGGGGAGCTCTCGGCGACCGAGATCCGCGACCTCGTTTCCGGCGTCGTCGACGGCTCGCTCGGCGACGCGCAGCTCGGAGCGTTTCTGATGGCGGTCTGCTGCAACGGGATGACCGAGGCGGAAACGGCGGCGCTGACGCTGGCGATGCGCGATTCGGGCCGCGTGCTGCAGAACGACCACGTGCCGCGGAAGAAGATCGACAAACACTCGACCGGCGGTGTCGGCGACAAGGTGAGCCTCGTGCTGGCACCGCTCGTGGCGGCGGCCGGCGTCGCGGTGCCGATGGTGAGCGGGCGGGGCCTCGGCCACACGGGCGGCACGATCGACAAGCTCGCGTCGCTGCCGGGCTACCGGACCGACCTCTCGATCGAGCGCTTCCAGACCGTTCTCGATCAGTGCGGTTACGCGATGATGGCGCCGAGTGTCGACCTCGCGCCCGCGGACCGGCGCATGTATGCGACCCGCGACATCAGCGGCACCGTCGAGAGCATCCCGCTCATCACCAGCTCGATCCTGTCGAAGAAGCTCGCGGAGGGCATCGACGGACTCGTCATGGACGTGAAGTGCGGTCGCGCCGCGTTCATGAAGGAGGAGAACGACGCGGTCGCGCTGATGGAGGGCCTCGTCGCCACCGGCCGTGCCGCCGGCATCCGCATGGCGGCGTTGCTCACGGACATGGACCACCCGCTCGGCCGGGCACTCGGCAACTCGCTGGAGGTGGCCGAAGTGCTCGCGGCACTCGAGGGGCAGTGCCCCGACGATCTGCGCGCGGTCACCCTGGCACTCGGCGTCGAGATGATGCTGCTCGCCGGCGTCGCTCCGGACGCCGAGACGGCGCAGGCGACCCTCGAACGACTCTGGCGCGACGGCGTCGTGCGCCAGGTCTTCCGCCACAACCTCGAGTTGCAGGGCGGCGACCCGAGCGTGATGGACGATCCGGCCCTGCTCGGCCGCGCGCCGGTCGTGGTGCCCGTCGAAGCCGCGCGCCCCGGCTTCGTCGCCGACGTCGATCCGCTCGCACTCGGTCACGTCGTCGTCGACCTCGGCGGAGGGCGGCGGCAGCCGAGCGACGCGATCGATCCGCACGTCGGCATCGTTCTGAAGAAGACGCTCGGCGACCCGGTGGAGTCCGGCGACGTGCTGGCCTTCGTGCACGCGCGGACGGCGACAGCGGCCCACGCCGCGGCGCCCCGTGTGCTCGCGGCGATGCCGATCGGCGACGAGCGTCGCCGCCGCCGACCGATCGTCCTGCGCCGGATGGCGTGACGGCACCGGCGGTTCCGCGCCACGGACCTGCGTCGGGCAGACGCGCGACGATGAGAACCGGCAATCCATGGCCGTCGTCCCTCCGTCGTCGTCCGTCGCCTCCGACCAGACCCCGCACGTCGTCGTCCTCGGCGGCGGCTTCGCGGGATTGTCCGCCGCCCGTGCACTGGCGAAGGCGCCGGTGCGCGTGACCTTGCTGGATCGCAAGAACCACCACCTGTTCCAGCCGCTGCTCTACCAGGTGGCGACCGCCGCGCTGAATCCCGGGGACATCGCGTACCCGATCCGCTCGGTGCTGAGCCGGCAGGCGAACGTGCGCACCCTGCTCGGCGAGTGCCAGCGGATCGACGCCGAGAAGCGCGTCGTCGAGACGAAGGAGGGTGCGATCCCGTACGACTACCTGCTCGTCGCGACCGGTGCGACGCACAGCTACTTCGGGAAGCCGCAGTGGGAGACGTGGGCGCCGGGCCTGAAGACCGTCGAGGACGCGCTCGAGATCAGGCGCCGCGTGCTCTCCGCGTTCGAGGTCGCCGAGCGCGAGAGCGACCCGGCGAAACTGCGCGCCGCACTGACGTTCGTGGTCGTCGGTGCGGGGCCGACCGGCGTCGAACTGGCCGGTGCGCTGTCGGAGATCGGGCGCGAGACCGTGGCCCGCGACTTCCGATCGTTCGATCCGCGCAGCCTGCGCGTGCTGCTCGTCGAGGGCACGGAACGGGTGCTGCCGCCGTTCCACCCGACCCTGTCCGCGAAGGCGAAGAAACAGCTCGAGCGTCTCGGCGTCGAGGTGCAGCTGCAGTCGAAGGTCACGAACATCGACCGCACCGGCGTGTGGGTCGGCGACGCGCACGTTCCGGCGCGCACGGTGCTGTGGGCAGCGGGCGTCGCAGCGTCGCCGCTCGGCAGGACGATCGGCGTGCCTACCGATCGAGCGGGGCGCGTGCTCGTGGAGCCGGACCTGTCGGTGCCGGGACACCCCGAGATGTTCGTCGTCGGCGATCTGATGAGCCGCGAACAGGACGGCAAGCCGGTGCCCGGGGTCGCGCCCGCGGCGATCCAGTCGGGCCGCGCGGCCGCAGCGAACATCGCGCGGCGCGTCGCGGGCAAGCCGACGCGGGCGTTCCGCTACCGCGACAAGGGGTCGCTCGCGACGATCGGCCGCGCGGCCGGCGTCGGCCAGATCGGGAAGGCGCGCATGTCGGGCTTCCTCGCGTGGTGGCTCTGGTGGTGCGTGCACATCGCCTACCTGATCGGTTACCGCAGCCGCCTCGTCGTGATGATGGGCTGGGCGTTCCAGTACTTCGCGTTCTCTCGCGGCGCGCGGCTCATCACCGGCGCCGTGTGGGAACCCTCGCCGGCCGCGCCGGCGAACCCGGCCGCTCCTCCGGCGGCGGCGACTCCGAAGGTCGAGCCGCGCGAACCCGTCGGCGCGGGACGCTGACGCACTCGTGCCTTCGGTTGCGGCGAGCGCCGCGGCTTCAAGAGGGCGCGGGGCGCCGGTAGCATCCGCGCGCCGATGACCGCGCCCGCCGCCGAACCGTCCGAGTCGAGGCGCCGCCCGGGGACGATCGTGCGCGCCGTGATCGTCGCCGCGCTGTTCTTCGCGGTGTTCGCGGGCGCGCGGCACCTCGCGTTCCTCTGCGACGATGCGTTCATCACGTTCCGCTACGTGTCGAACGCGATGGACGGACGCGGCCTCGTGTGGAACCCGGCGCCGTTCGCACCGGTCGAGGGGTACACCGGATTCTCGTGGGCGCTCGTGCTGTGGGCGGTGTGGGGCTGGTTCGGAGTCGAACCGCCCGACGCCGCGAACGTGCTGTCGATCGGCTGCGGTCTGCTGACGTTCGCGATGGTGGCCGGCGCGGCCTTCCGCCTCGTCGGCCGCGACGGCAAGCGGGCGCCGGACATCGTCGTGTGCACGACGCTCGCGGCGATCGCGAGCAACCGGACGTTCCTCCAGTGGATGTCGAGCGGACTCGAGACGTCGCTCTTCGCGCTGGTGACCGTGGCGTGGGTGCTGCTCGCGTTCCGCCGCGCGCCGAGCGCGCGCTGGATGGCGGCGTGGAGTGCGTGCGCGGCGGCGAGTGCCCTCACTCGACCCGACGGCATGGCGCTCGCGTTCGCGACCGCTGCGACGGGCGTACTGCTCGTCGGGCAGAAGCGGCTCTCGGTGCGCGCGTTCGTGGCGGGCGCGGCGCCGCTGCTCGTCGTCGCCCTGCACCTCGTGTGGCGGCGGTCGTTCTACGGCGACTGGGTGCCGAACACGTGGTTCGCGAAGGTCGGTGATCCGTGGCCGGAAGCGGGGCTTCGCTACCTGCAGCTGTTCCTCGTCGAGAACGGCGGGCTGGTCGTCGCCGCCGTGTTCTGGTGGTGGCTCGTCGACGAGTTGCGGATCGGTGCTGCGGGCGTCGGCAGGGTGCTGTTCTCGAACGCGCCCGCGACGGTGGCCACGGCGACCGTGCTCGCGCTCGCCGGCTACTACGTGCTCGTCGTCGGCGGCGATCACTTCGAGTTCCGCATCTTCGCGCACCTCGTTCCGCTGGCGGGCCTGGCGGTCGCGGCGATGCTGCTTCGCGTCTGTCGCGGCGCCGCCGTACCCGCTGTCGTGACGGGCGCCGTCGGGGTCGCTGCGTCGATCGCGTGGCTGATTCCGGCGATCCAGCCGCCGACGACGTTCCTCTACCAGCCGCTCGCGCCGCACGTTCCCGAGTGGATCCAGCCGTTGGTGCGGTGGTACGACGGACAGCGGGCGTGGCTCACGATCCAGGCGGTGAACGTTCGCTGCGACCAGCACCGCTCGTTCCTCGAGAGCGAAGCGGCGCGCCTGCCGCCGCGTACACGGACCGCCTGGAGCACGGAGGACGTGCCGGTGTTCACCGCGGAGTGCGTGGGGCGCCTCGGTTGGGTTCTGCCCGACGTCGCGATCCTCGACCGTCTCGGCCTCAACGATCGGGTCGTCGCGCGCTGGTCGACGGTGTCGGCCGCGAACGAGCCGTTGCCGACACCGTTCGAGCGTGTCGTCGCCGCGGCCGACGCGGACGGCGACCACCGCATCACTCCGACGGAGATCGAGAACGCCGCGAAGGCGCGCACGGACGTCGATGCGGCGGGGGTGATGCTCCTCCTGCCCGTGCTCGCGATCGTCTTCGGCGACGCCGACGGCGTCTTCACCGATGCGGACGTCGTGGCGCTGCGGCGCTTCTTCGCGGGGCTGCGCCGCATGGCGCACGACCGGCAGGCGCCGCCGGACTACTTCGCCGAGTTCTCGCCGAACGTCACGCTCGCCGGACCGCGCATCCAAGTGGCGCCACGCACCGTGCCGCTCGGCGCGGAACGGGTGCGCAGGATCGAGAGCGAGTGGTTCGCGCGCGCTGCCGCGAACCGGCGCGGCAGGTGAGACGGGCGCGCCGCCCGCCGGCGCGGATCAGCGGCGGCCGCGTACCTTGGCCTTCGGCTTCTGCTTCGGCGGCGTTTTCGGCTTCGGAGCCGGCTTCTGCTTCGCCGCGGCCTTCTTCGCCGGCTTCGGCGCGGCCTTTGCCTTGCCCTTCGTCGCCGGCTTCTTCGGCGCGGGCTTCTTCGGCACAGCCTTCGCCGTGGGCTTCGCCTTGGCAGTCTTCTTCGGCGCCGCCTTCTTCGCCTTCGTCGTCGCCGACTTCGCGGCGGCGTCGCGTGCGACCTCGGCGCGCGCCGGGCCGAGCAGCTTGCGCAGCACGGTCTGCAGGATGCCGCCGTTCCGGTAGTAGTCGACCTCCACCGGCGTGTCGATGCGGCACTGCGCCTCGAAGATCGTGACCTTGCCGTTCGTAGGGTTCGTCGCTGTGACCGTCAGCATCTGGCGCGGCTGCACCGAGTCGTCGACCGCGACGTCGAACAGCTCCTGGCCCGTGAGCCCGAGCGACTCGCGCGTGTCACCGTCCTTGTACTGCAGCGGCAGCACGCCCATGCCGACGAGGTTGCTGCGGTGGATGCGTTCGTAGCTCTCCGCGATGACGAACTTCACGCCGAGCAGCAGCGTTCCCTTCGCGGCCCAGTCGCGCGAACTGCCGGTCCCGTATTCCTTGCCGGCGAGGACACAGAGCGGCACGCCGTCCTTCTGGTAGCGCATCGCGGCGTCGTAGATCGCCATCACGTCGCCGGACGGCAGGTGCTTCGTCATGCCGCCTTCCTGGTTCACCAGGAAGTTGCGCAGGCGGATGTTGGCGAACGTGCCGCGGGTCATCACGCGGTCGTTGCCGCGGCGCGCGCCGTATTGGTTGAAGTCGGCGGGTTCGACGCCGTTCTCGACGAGGAAGCGGCCGGCGGGGCTGTCCTTCTTGATGTTGCCGGCGGGCGAGATGTGGTCGGTGGTGACCGAGTCGCCGAGGACGGCGAGCGCCTGCGCGCCGAGCACGGTCGCGATCTTGCCGACACTCCGCGTCATCGTCGTGAAGAACGGCGGCTCCTGGATGTAGGTGCTCTTGCCGTCGAACTTGAACAGGTCGCTCTTCTTCGCCGTGATCTTGCGCCACGCAGGCGGGCCCTGGTCGACGACCGAGTACTGCTGCTGGAAGGCCTTCGGCGACATGCTCGACGCGATCGTGTCGGCGATCTCCTTCTGGCTCGGCCAGATCTCGCGCAGGAAGACCGGCTGGCCGTCGGAGCCCGTGCCGATCGGGTCCTTGTCGAGGTCGATGTCGACCGTGCCGGCGAGTGCATAGGCGACGACGAGCGGCGGCGATGCCAGGAAGTTGGCCTTCACGTCGGGATTGACGCGGCCCTCGAAGTTGCGGTTGCCGCTCAGCACCGCCGATGCGACGAGGTTGCCCTCCTTGATCGCTGCGGACACCGGCGCCGGGAGCGGGCCGCTGTTGCCGATGCAGGTCGTGCAGCCGTAGCCGACGACGTGGAAGCCGACCTGCTCGAGCGCGCCGAGCAGACCCGCCTTCTTCAGGTAGTCGGTGACGACGCGCGAGCCGGGTGCGAGCGACGTCTTCACCCATGGCTTGCGCGACAGTCCGCGCGCGGCCGCCTTCTTCGCGAGCAGGCCCGCACCGAGCATCACGGACGGGTTGCTGGTGTTGGTGCACGACGTGATCGCGGCGATCACGACGGCTCCGTGGCCGATCGAGGCGCGGCTGTCGTCGGCGATCACCGCCGCAGCGCCGACCTGCTCGTTCGGGAGACCGAAGCCGCGGTCCTTCACGTTCTTGACGAGGCCCTTCCGGAACTCGTCGCGCATCGCGGTGAGGGGCACGCGGTCCTGCGGGCGCTTCGGGCCGGCGAGGCTCGGCACGACCGTCGACAGGTCGAGTGACAGCGTGCTGCTGAACTGCGGCGTCGGAGCGTCCGCGGTCCAGAACAGTCCCTGGGCCTTGTGGTACGCCTCGACGAGCGCGACCTGGTCCTTGCTGCGGCCGGTGCGTTCGAGGAAGCGGCAGGTCTCGGCGTCGACCGGGAAGAAGCCCATCGTCGCGCCGTACTCGGGCGCCATGTTGGCGATCGTCGCGCGGTCGGCGAGCGACATCTGCGCCATGCCGGCGCCGAAGAACTCGACGAACTTGTTCACGACGCCGTGCTTTCGCAGCATCTGCGTCACGGTGAGCACGAGGTCGGTCGCCGTGGCGCCTTCGGGCAGTGTGCCCGTGAGTTCCATGCCGACGACCTCGGGCAACAGCATGTACATCGGCTGGCCGAGCATCACCGCCTCGGCCTCGATGCCGCCGACGCCCCAGCCGAGCACGCCGAGGCCGTTGATCATCGTCGTGTGCGAGTCGGTGCCGACGACCGTGTCGGGGAACGCGACCGTGTCCTTGCCTTCCTTCTTCGCGAGCACGCCGCTGGCCAGATACTCGAGGTTCACCTGGTGCACGATGCCCATGCCCGGCGGCACGGCGCGGAAGTTCGTCAGCGACTGCTGACCCCACTTCAGGAACTCGTAGCGCTCCTGGTTGCGGTGGAACTCGAGCTTCAGGTTCTCCTGCTCGGCGGAAGCGCTCGCGAACGCGTCGACCTGCACGCTGTGGTCGATCACGAGATCGCACGGGACCAGCGGGTTGATCTTCTTCGGGTCGCCGCCGAGGCGCTTCATCGCGGCGCGCATCGCCGCGAGGTCGACGACGCACGGCACGCCGGTGAAGTCCTGCAGCACGACGCGGCCCGGCAGGAACGGGATCTCCACCTGCCCGGCGGTCGCCGGGCTCCAGCCCGCGATGTTGCGCACGTCCTTCTCGGCGACCACGTAGTCGTCCAGGTTGCGCAGCGCCTGCTCGAGGAGCACGCGGATCGAGTACGGCAGCCGCTGCAGCGGTCCCATGCCGGCCTTCTCCAGGGCGGGGAGCGAGAAGTAGGTGAAGGCCTGCTTGCCGACCTTCAGGGTGGAACGGGACGCGAACGGATTCCGTGCTGGCATCGGGGTGGTTCCTCGCCGGCTGACCGCGCCGGACGAGGGGCGGCGGTTCTATCCGTTCCCCGAGCCGCAGGCAAAAACGCACGGCGTCTTCGCCGGCCTCAGGTTCTCGCCGGATCCTGCCGATGGCATGGGGGCATGAACATCCCCCGGACGACCGTATCCGTCCTCCTCCTCGTGTTCGCCGCCGCGTGCGCGAGCTTCGACACCTCGGCCGACTTCGCCAGGAACCAGGCGCTGTACGTCGACGTGCCGTACGCCACGAAGGCGCCCGGCGATCGCGATGTGTTCGTCGCGCCGATCGTCGACGCACGCGAAGGGACCGTGCTGCCGACGCAGGAGCGCGGCTTCCCGATCTCCTACGGCAGCGACGAGTTCTGGGAGCGGCCCGTGCCCGAGATGCTCGGGGAAGTGCTGGCGCGGCAGGTGCAGGACAGCGGGCTCTTCGCCAACGTCGTCGAGAAGGCGTCCCCGCAGACCGTGGTCGTGAAGCCCACGCTCGTCTCGTTCACGACGGGCGCGACCGAAGCGATCAGCGGGTCGCGCTCGTTCGCGGAGATCGCGCTGAAGCTGCAGGTGCTCGGCCCGGCCGACGGCACCGGCGCGCGCGCGACGCTGATGGAGCAGACGTTCAGCAACCGCCAGGTCTCGGCGCTCGAAGTGAACCCGGTGAGCCCGTACCGCCTGATCGGGCGCGCGATGCAGCTCAGCATGCAGAAGCTGCTCGCCGGCCTCGACGGCCAGAACGTCGGCCGCAACAACGTGCCGGAAGGCACCGAAGTCGCCGCGCCCGCGCGCTGACGAGTCGCGACCGCGCATCGTCACTGCGCGGCAAGGACCCGCGGGTCAGCGCAGCTCGATGTCCGCGAGGGCGTCGGGCGCGACCGTGAAGATGCCCGTCTGCCAACGGATGGCTGTGGCGTTGTCCGCGCCGCGCGACGGCGACCGCGCCCGCCACTCGTACGAGCCCGACGGGATTTCGAACGTGAGGAGTTCGATGTTCCCGGCCGGTCCCCAGTACCGGATCGGTTCCTCCCACGCGCCGCCCGATCGCCGCAGCTGAAGCAGCATCGTGCCCTGGAAGGCTTGGTCGGCGAGAACCCGGATGCGCGCAGCGGGCCTCACGACGATTCGGAGTCTGCCGGTCGATTGCTCCTCCGGACGCAGCGTGCCTTCGCCGGTGAGGCCATTCGCCGATGCGACGACGACGAGCGGTCTCGACGGATCCACGTCGTAGACGTAGAAGGAGCGTGGCGCGGCGGCGTCGAGTGTGAGGCTGGTGCGGTCGTGGTTGCTGCGTTGCCCCGTCCCCGCCGCGAAGCGGGCCGGCTGGCCGGCGGAGGAGAACGCGAGATCCAGTCGCTCCGGTGCCGCCGCGGGTTCGAAGACGATGTCGCCGTGCACGGCGACGGCGTGCTCCTGTTGCAGCGAGACCTCGATCGGCGCGCCGTCGCCTCGCACGGTGAACCTGCTGGCGAGCGCGCAACCCTGCCTTGCGACGATTCGCAGCGACCAGTCGCCGGGCACGAGACCCACCGCGGTCACGCGGCCGATCGTCAAGGTGGCAGGGTGATCGAGCTGTTCGCCGTCGTCGTCGCGACGCAGTTCGACCGTCTGCCCGTCCAGCGGGGAACCGTTCGCATCGAGCAGTCGGGCGTCGAGCGAGGAACGGCGGCCGGGGAGCCGCAAGAGGGTCAGCGTGACGGTGCGCTGTCCGCCGAGCACGATGTGCTCCACGGGACCGTTCCAACCGATGCCCGCCGACGGCGGTTCGACATGGATCGACGTCGCCCGGTTCGGCCACACCATTGTCCGGAACGATCCGTCCGCGCCGGTTTCGACCGTGTTCTCTTCGACACGCACGCAAGCGCCTGCGACGGCGTCGCCGGCCTGGTCGACGACGCGGCCGATCAACTCAGCGGCCGCGTCGAGCACGAAGTCGATCGTCGACGACGTCGCCGCGGCCGCGAGCGGCGGCGACTCCTGGGAGCGGGGGAAGCAGCCGGGTGCCGACGCGACGAGCACGAGTGTGCCATCCCCTCGGCCGACGGTCGTCGTGTATGCGCCGGACGCATCGGTGCGAACCGCGACGTCGCCCTCGCCCCTCGCGGCGACGGTCGCGTTCTCGATCGGCTGCCCGTCTCGGGTGCGCACCCGGCCCGACACTTCGATCCGTTGCTGGCGCGACAGCACGAGCCGCAGCTGCGTGGGGGTCGATGGTGGATCGACGAAGTCGACGCTCGCGACGGCGCCATCGCGGTCCGGTGCTTCTCCACGCACCCGGTACGCAGTGTGCACGATCGGGTTGCCGACGAAGAAGGCCGGCGTGCCGATCGGCAGCTGCAGCAGCAAGTGGCCGTTCGCGTCGCTGCGCGCAACGAACGCGTTCTCCAACGCGGAATGCCGCGCGAATACGAGCGGCACGTCCAGCGTCGCGATCGGCGGGAACTTCGGTTCCGCCGTCACGCGAGCGCCTTGGAGCGCCTCGCCGTTCTCGTCGACGACCGTCACGCTGACGGGAACGCTCGGCGACAGCCGCACTTCGATGCGGCATTCGCAATCCTTCCGCGAGAGGTCGGCCAGCTCGAGGAAGCCCATGCCGCGCCCACTCGCCGCGATCAGGACCGCCGGCGGCCGATTCGGCAGCAGTCGTCGATTCACCCGGAACGTGCCATCGGTGGCGCTGACCCCGACGTGTGTCGCGTCGTCGAGTCGGGTCCGCCGGCCGCTGCTGGTCCAGTACGAGGCGCACAGGAAGATCTCGGCTTCCGCGACCGGGTCGCCCGCAGTGTCGAGTACGACGCCGACGACTCGTGTCCCGGGTGCGAGTTCGAGGTCTCCGCAGTCCGAAGTGTGCGCCTCGGTGTCGACGTTCGCGGCTCGCAGTTCCATCGTGAGAGGCGCGTAGTCCGGGTGCGTCAGGAGGACCGCGGCGTTCTCGTCGGTCGCGGCGGCGAACGGGAGCGAGAACCTCCCGTCGGCACCGGTCCGCGCGACGGCGTCGGTCGCGTCGTGCGCTGCGACGCAGGTCACCGTGACGCCGGCGATCGGGACACTCGTCGCTTCGTCGACGACACGGCCCCGCACCACGAACACCGCGCCTGGCTCCTTGGCGATCACGGGCGCGGTTCGCACGTTCGCCGACGGATCCATCGACTCGGGGCTCCTGCTCCCGGGGTCCGTCGCGGGTTGTTCGAGTGTTGCGGCGTTCGTCGCCGCTACGGGTGCGACCGGGGCACCGTCGCCGAGGAGCAGCCATACGACCAGCGCCGCAGCGGCGGTGCCGAACACGAACTTCGTCGCCATCATCGCTCCGAGGATCGGGACCAGAGGGGGAAGGTCGCGGCCGGGCAGCAGAACGGTCCAGGCGGCCCTTCCGCCGTGGCGCCGGTCGAGCGCGCGCCGCAGGTGTTCGAGGCCGCGCTTCAACCGCGTGCGCGCCGTTTCGCTCGGCACCCCGAGCTGCCGCGCGACTTCGTCGAGCGGCAGGTCCTCGAGATACCGGAGCACGATCGCCGCGCGGTACGGTTCGTCGAGCGCGAGCACCGCGTCCACGAGCGAACGATGCAGTTCGGCGGTCGCCAGGATCTCGTCGGGCGCGCGCGGCGAGGAACGACTCGCGGGCTGCGCCGCTTCTTCGGCGCGCCGGCGGCGCTCGTCACTCCGCTGCCGTCGCGCCGCCGCACGCCGCAGCACCGTCGCGAGCCATGCGCGCGGCGACCGCGGGCGGTCCGTCGTCCGCGCCCATGCGACGAGCGTGTCCCCGGCCGCGTCGGCGGCCGTGTCCGGATCCGCGGCGAGGCTTCGCGCCAGGCGATGCAGCCATCGCACCTCGCGCAGCAGGTCGTCGGGATCCGGGCCGTCCATCGCGCGAGAAGAGAGCCCGCTGGGCGTCGCGGCGGTTCAGGAATCCCGCGTATGGTCGCTCGCGATCAGCCCTTCTTCTTCCGTTCGCGCGCCTCGAACGGGTGCGCCATCGCCTCGGGCCGGATGCCCGCGATGAGCGTGCACTGCTTCTTCTCGACGTCGTCGCCGACCCGGCCGACGAGCCGCCGCAGCCGATCCATCTGGATCAGGCCCGTCAGCAGTCGTGTGCCCCGGACGCGGGTGGCAATTTGTTCGCACTGCAGTGCCGCGACGTGCTGCTGGCTCTGGTCGCGCTGCACCGAGTGGTGGCAGAGGGCGAGCATCGTCACGAGCTGTTCGATCACCTTGCCGAGCCGCTGCAGCGGGATCTGCGCGCGCGTCAGTTCGAGCTGGAAGAACAGGTTGATGCCGAGATACGCCCAGCGCAGCCAGCGGAGACGCTGCTCGGCGAAGCGTGCGTAGCTCCGCAGCCCTTCGGGCAGCAGCTGGTAGCGGGGAATCCAGCGCGTCGGCACGACGAGCAGCGGCAGCCGCAGCAGCTCGATCAGGCCGTTCCAGACGATCCAGCCCTTCAACTTCCAGAACGCGCCCTTCGTCAGCAGTCGGCGCGTCGCGAGCCAGAGCTTGCCCGGCGCGGTGAAGAGCGTCTTCGGAGTGAGGCGCAGGATGCGCTGGTCGGGCGGGAGCGGTTTGCCGTCGACGCCTTCGTTGATCGACTGGATCACCGACAGCATGCTCGCCATGTAGCGGGTCGTGAAGGCGTCCGTCACGTCCTTCACCATGCCCATCAGGATGAGGTCGTCTTCGCCCTCGACGACGCCGAACACGTGCATGTTGGCGCGCGCCTCGTGCACTCGCGACGAACGGTCGAACGCGCGGCCGCCGATGACCCGTTCCGCGGCGATCTGCGACTCGAGCGCACTCGTCGCCGCCGCCGACTTCGTGAGATCGCGCAGACCGGCGAGGTCGACGCCGTCGTGGTCCTGCTGCAGCGAAAGGTGGGAGAGCGCCTGCGACTGCAAGGCGCCGCCGAGCATGCGGCCGATGTGCTGGCGAGGCAGTTCGTGTTTGACGACCGCGCCGCCGACGCCGTCGCGGCTCGTCGCGTAGGCCGCGGCGTCCGCCGCGAACATGCGCTGGTAGCCCGCCGCCATCGCCGCGAGCATGCATCGGCCCATGCGCAGGCAGTAGAAGAGCACCTCGACGCCGTCCGCCTGGATCTGGTCGTCCTTCGCGATCGGGTAGTTGAGGAAGTGCAGGCGCGAGTTGTGGTTCGCCGTGAACGCGCCGGTGTTGGACGACGCGCACGAGAACTCGTGGCCCAGACCCGCCGACGCGGGCACGTCCTGTTCGGGCAGCCGCAGCACGAACAGTCCGACCTGTTTCCCCTCCTGGCCGATGCGCGCGACGATCGCGACGAGGCCGCCGTGGGTGGCGTTCGTGATCCAGAGCTTGTTGCGATCGCCCATCGCGAAGAGGCGGAAGCCGCCCTTGCCGCCGTCGAGTGCCGGGTCGGGCTCGACGTACGCGCGGACCTTCTTCGCGTTGACGCCGATGCCGACCTCCGTGAGGCCGAACGCCATCATCTCGCCCTGCACGACCAGCGGCAGGAACGTGCGCTTCTGCGCGTCGGTGCCGTACGCCAGCAGCGAGCCGGCGCCGATCGTGAGTTCGCCCGAGATCTCGACCGCGAGCGGGCCGAGGCCGTTCGCCGCGAGTTCCTCTTCGACGAGCGCGAGTTCGACGTAGCGGCCGTCGAGCCCCCCGAACTGACCCGGAACCGTGAAGCCGTACGCCTTCTCCGCCGCGACCGCCGCGCGCAGTTCGCTCGAGAGCTTGCGATCCGCGGTGAACGCCTCGCCTTTCTGCAGCGAACGCAGCGCGGCGTCGACCACCGGTTGGCCGCGCGTGCCGGCGCGAGCCGAGCCGATCGCGCCGCTCTGCAGTTCACTCGTCTCCGGCAGCGGACCGTAGATCAGGCGTTCGACGAGGCTGCGCTTCTTGCGGCCGAGACGTTCGGCCGCCTGCTTCGCGGCATCGTCGAGCGCGCCGACGTCGCGCGCGGACTCGACGTCGCCGGCCGCCGCGAGCGCCTTCGCGGCGGTCGAGCCTTCGGGAGTGGGGGACGGAGGAGGCTGATGGGTGGTCAAGGGCGGGGAATCGCGGGCGGAACATCGTGCCCGTTCGCGGTCGCGCAAGGAACCCTGCGTTGCCCTGCGCGGCCCGCGCGCCAGTGCCCGCGGACTTGTCGCTGGCGCGGCTTCGTCGCGGCCGCTAGCGTTCGAGCCCTGATTCAGGACGCATTCCGAGGAACCACCACGTGAGCGAAGTGACGACGATCCAGGTCGGGCAGATCGTGCCCGAGTTCGAGATGGAGACCTATCTGCCGACGAAGAAGGACTTCGGCAAGTTCAGCCTCGCCGAGGCCAAGAAGGCGGGCAAGTGGACCGTCCTGGTCTTCTACCCCGCCGACTTCACGTTCGTCTGCGCGACCGAGTTCGCCGCGCTGGCCGACCAGTACCCGGCGCTGCAGAAGCTCGGCGCCGAGGTCCTCACGGTCAGCACCGACACCAAGTTCACGCACCTCGCCTGGCAGAAGCACGAGGGCGAACTCGCGAACGTCACCTACCCCATGGCCGCCGATCGCACGGGCGCCGTCGCGAAGCTGCTCGGCGTCTACATGCAGAACGGCCTCGCGCTGCGGGGTACGTTCATCATCGGCCCGGACGGCAAGCTGCACGGCAGTGAGATCAATTTCCTGAACGTCGGCCGCAACATGGAGGAGCTGACCCGCAAGGTGCAGGCGTTCATCCACTTCAGCAAGCTGCCCGAAGAGGCGTGCCCCGCGAACTGGAAGAAGCCCGGCGACAAGTCGCTGAAGCCGAACGCCGCGCTCGTCGGCAACGTGCACCAGGCGATGAAGAAGTGATCGTGGAGGCGTCCGGCGGCCGTCGGACGCCCGGGGTCGCCGTCGACCCCGTTTCGCTCCGCGCGGGGTGCCGGTAGCATCCCGCGCCATGTCGAATCCCAGATTGCCGTGGGCCGCCCTGGCGTTCGTCGCCGCGGCCCTTCCTGCGCAGAGTGTCGGCACGATGCCGCCCGAGCTCACCTTCGAGAAGGTGTGGAACAACGGGCCGGCGACGTTCGGCGACCTCGAGGGTCGCGTCGTGCTGCTCGATTTCGCGCAGACTTGGTGAGGCCCCTGCAAGGCGGCTGTCCCGCACCTGAACGAACTGCACCAGAAGTTCGCGGAGCGGGGGCTGCTGCTCATCGGCGTGTCCGATGAGGACGAGAAGCTGATCGAAGAGACGTTCATCACGTCCCTCGGCGCGAAGTACCCGTTCGTGAAGGCGAAGGGGTGCAACGACAAGTACGGCGTGTCGGGCTTCCCGACGGTCGTGCTGATCGGCCCCGATGGCATCGTGAAGCACTTCGACAACGGGACACCCTCGGAGTCGATGATCGAGGACCTGCTGAAGGACGCGATCCTGCCTCCCGTGGTCCCGGCCGAGCCGCGCTACGCGCCACTGAAGGCGCTCTGGCAGAAGCGCGACCACGCCAAGGTCCGCGAGTGGCTCGACAAGGGCATCGCGGCGCCGAACACCGATGCGTCGATGCGCGAAGAGCTCGAGAAGCAGCGCGCCGATCTCGGCAAGCGCGCGGAGGCCGCGGTTGCTCGCGTCGAACAGCTCGGCAAGGGCCCGGACTACGCCGCGGCGCAGGACCAGCTCGAGAAGCTGGAGAAGTGGTGGAAGGGGTTCCCGGCGGCCGAAGCCGCGCGCGCCCAGATCACGCGCTTCTCGACCGACGCCACGGTGAAGAAGGAGGTCGCGGCCGGCAAGGCGCTGCGCAAGTTCCTCGCCGGGTTCGATCCGAGCCGAGAGCAGGAAGTGAAGAAGCTCGTGGTCGAGCTGCCGAAGTTCGCCAAGAAGTGGGAGGGCACGTACGCCGCCCAGCAGGCGAGCAAGCAGGCGAGCGAGTACCAGAAGAAGCTGAACCACGGTCACTGACCCGCGCGTGCCCGGCACGACTTCGTTGTTCGTGCTGCGGCGCGGTGGTCTCGGGGACACGCTGCTCACGCTCCCGCTGCTGCGCGCGCTCCGGCGCGCGCACCCCGGTGCGTCGCTGCACTTCGCCGGCGTACGCGACTTCGCCGAGGTGCTCCATACCCACGGTGTCGTCGACGAAGCGTTGTCGAGCGAGGACGTCGCGGCATGGTCGTTCGCCACGGTGTCCGGTGCCGCGGTCCAGAACCGTCTCCTCAGCCACTCCCTGATCGTGGCCGACGATCCCGCGCTCCTTGCCCTGCACCGGTCGGGGCCCGAGGTCCGCGTTCTCGACCTCGGGGCGCGAACCGCCGAACCGTTCGGTCTGCAACTCGCACACAGTGCCGGGCTCGAGCCGCGGTGGCCCGACGACAGCTGGCTCGCGCCTCCGCGCACCCGATCGGTCGACGGTCCCGTGGTGCTGGCGCCCGGCAGCGGCGGCCGGCACAAGTGCTGGCCGCGCGAGCGATGGCTCGAACTCGCGCACGCGCTTGTCGCGCGAGGCGAACGGCTCGCCGTCGCCGTCGGCCCTGCGGAGGTCGAACGCGATGATCCGCGGCGCTGGCCGTGGGACGTCCCGGTGACGTTCATCGTCGAGCCCGTGGTCGAACTCGCCCGGCGGCTCTCCGCTGCGCGAGCCTTCGTGGGGAACGACAGCGGGCCGTCGCACCTCGCCGCGTGCCTCGGGGTGCCGGCGGTCGTGCTGTTCGGGCCGACCGACCCGCGCGTCTGGTCGCCGGTGGGTGCTCACGTTCGCGTCGTCGCGGCCGGGGACCTCGCGACGATCCAGGCCGCGCAGGTCGTTGCTGCGGTCGATCAGGGCAGCCGGCTCCGCACCTTGTCCCAGTAGCGGTCCGTCTTCCTGTTCTCGAAACCGCGCGGCCCGCCGTTGTGCACGCGCGCGATCATTTCCGCATCGCCCGCCTTCCACGCTTCCGGGACCCAGCGCCGCATGTACGCGGCGACCACCCGTTCGGCGTAGTCCCGATCGCGGCAGTCCTCGTACGAGCCGCCGATCGACGGCTCTGCCGTGACCGCGTCCTGCCAGTAGACATGCCAGATCTGGTACGGGCCGATGGCCTTGCCGCCGTCGCCGTCGGGTGGGCTTTCGCGCCCGCTGCTCTCGACGAAGCGGATCGCGTCCAGGATGTCGGTACGCGGCCAGCTGCGCCGCTGGTTGCCGCCGGCGATCCACCAGAGCAGCAGCAGCGACGCCGCGGCACCGAGCTTCGCCCACGTACGGCCGCGAACGCGCGCCACGCGGGCGAACGCGCTCCGGGCGAACGAGCCTTTCATCGCCGCCCCCGTACGACGACGAGCGCCACGCCGGTCGCGGCCAGTCCTGCACCGGCCCAATCGCGCAGTTCGAGCGTGCCGTCGCCGACGAGCGCCGAGAGCATCATCGCGAGGATCGGCGTCACGTACGAGATCAGGGCCATCAGGGAAGCCGGAGCGGTTCGCAGGAGCCAGAAGTACACACCGAACGTGAAAGCCGTCCCGAACAGCGCCAGGTAGACGAGTGCCAGGACACCGTTCGTCGTCCACGTGATCTTCGTCACGTCCTCGGAGATCAGGCCGGCGATGCCGAGCAAGGCGGCTCCGAGCAGCATCGCGTTGCGATTCAGCAGCACCGAGCTCGTGCCGCTGCCGAACTTCTTGACCAGCGTCGTGCCGGTCGCGGACACGAACGGACTCACCAGCAGCAGCAACGCCGAATCGAGATCGGCGCCGCCGCCGAGATCGCCCGACGACACGACGACGATGCCGACGAACGACACGGCGAAGCCGGCGACCTGGCGTGCAAGGAGTCGTTCGCCGAGGAACAGGACCGCGCTGGTGGCCATGAGCAGCGGGAAGATCGACCAAAGCACCGCCGCGATGCCCGACGTCACGTGCTGCTCGGCGACGTAGATGATCCCGTACGACGCGGCGAAGTTGGTGCCGCCTGCTGCGATCCACAGCCATCGCGGCGGCGGGGGCGCCTTCTCGATGCGGCGCAGGGGTGGGCAGAGCAGCACCATCACCGCTCCGGCGATCCAGAAGCGCATCGACACCGACAGGAGCGGCGGCTGGCCTTCGAGGCAGACGCGGATGCCCCACCACGTGCTGCCCCACACGAGGCACACGAGGCCGACCAGTGTCGCGACGAGCGCGCGACGCGGTGCGTCGCGATCAGGGGCGGAGGGCATGGAGGACGGTCGCGACGAGGCGGTGCGGCGCTGGCTGCAGGTAGTGGTGGGTGAGCGAACGAAGGATCGGTGCTCCGCGGGCGCCGGGCCGCAGCCACGGTGGCGTCGGCACGGGTCGCAACGGCGCTTCGACGACGACGCGCCGCGGATCGGGCACACATGCGGTGCCGCGCGACCAGCCTGCACCGTGCTGCCACGGCCGGCCGCTCGGCACGCCCCAGGGCACGACACCGAGGCCGTAGCCGAGCCCGGCCCAGCAGTTCACCGCGATCGTGCCGTGCGGCAGCGCCCTGGTCGCGTTCGTCGTGTGTCGCCGTTCGCCGCGGGGTGCGAACACGTACGCGGCAAGCGAGCCGAACATGCGTTCGCGAACGAACGCGCCGGCGCTCCGGGCCCACGCGTCGGGATCGGCGGCTCCGATCGCGGTCTCGAGGAGCACGGGGGCAAAACGCTCCTCGGCGAACAACGAGGCGTCGCGGTCCGCGTCGACACCGTCCCGCAGTGTCGGCGGGAGCGGCCCGTTCGCTGCCTCCGCGCCGCTCGCCGCCGCGTACGCCGCACGGGCTCCGGGGTGGAAGGGGTCGCGAGCCGGGAGGAGCGCGAGTTCGCGGCGCAGCGCCGCGACGAACGATTCGCGCTGTCGCCAGCCGCTGGCAGTGACGACGACGCGCGGCGCGAGGCACGTTGCGCCGCCGTTGCACGCGACGAACACCGCGAGCTGCCGTGCGACACGGTGCAGATCGGCGGGGCGCCACTCGACCGGAAGGACGAGGGCCGGCGTGCAACAGCCGACTTCCGCGGAAACGGCGCGGTCGGGTGGCGAACTCGCGCGCACCGCGGCCCAGGTCGCCGTGGAGCCCGTGAGGTGCACGGCCGTGAATCCCGGGGCCGAGACGAGGCGCCGGCCGGTGTCGGCGTCGCCGGGCACGACCGCGAACAGGTCGCCCGCGACGAGCGGCGCCAGCGCCCGTTCGAAGCACGGTACGAGTCGTTCGTGCAGAGGGCTCGCCTTCAGCACCGCTGCGCGGCCTTCGAGGAACACCTGGTGCAGTACGTCGAGCAACGGCGTGGCCGTGACGTTGCCCGCACCGAGCACGAGGGCGACGCCGCCGCGCCGCGGCGGTGGTGCCGGCGACGCGGCTTCGTCGGTTTCGATCGAGGCCCGACAGCCAGACAGAAGGAGCCGGTCGCCGAGTCCGGGCGCAGGCATGGCCGAGAATGCCTGCACGTCGTCGGCCGTTCGCGGCAGCCGCCGCAGCGCGGGCAGCTCACCGCGCTGGAGTCCGCGGTGCAGCCCTTCGACCAGCGCCAGGAACCGCGCGATCGGCAGGGGCCCCGAGGCCAGCTCCTCCATCGTGGCGCCCGGGACGGTGTGCGCACCCTTCGCGGCCACACTCGCGTCGACGAACGCGCCGAGTTCGGTTGCGAGGGAGCGCCGGCACGCCCCCGCGAGGTCGGCGAGGTCCGCATGGCTGCGCCGCGCCCACGCGTCACCACCGCGACGAAGACGCACGATCGCGTCCGCGGTGGTCGGAGCCGTGGGCATCGCGGGAGGAGACCACGCGGCCCGTGCTTCTGCAACGTGCCGGACTGGACGCGGTGCGGCCCACGCGGGACGCTTGCCGCTCGCTCCACCCAGTCTTCGCGATGAACACTCCGACCGTCGTCTTGTCCCTCTTCCGGTCGATGCGGGTGGTCTTCGTCGCGGGCGTCGTCGCTGCCGCGGCTTCGGTGGCGCAGGTCCCGCTCGGGACCACGGTCGATGCTACGTTCACCGACCTCCGCTGGCAGACGCGTCGGTTGCCCGAACTCGGGGCTCCGAAGGCGACGGTGCTCTTCTTCGCGACGATCGAATGTCCGCTCGTGCGCCGTTACCTGCCGCGCATCGGCGCGCTGGCGGCCGAACGCGCCAAGGACGGCGTGGTCGTCGTCGTCGTGAACGTCGGGCCGGGCGACCACCTGGTCGACGCGGCGGGGCAGGTGACGGTGAGTGCGCCGGCGGCAGTGTTCGGCAAGGACTTCGATCTGCGGCTCGCCAAGGCCTGCGGGGTCGACCGCACGGCGACGGCCGTGGTGCTCGATGCCGAGCGGCGCATTGTCTACCGCGGCCGCGTCGACGACCAGCACGGCTACGGTGGTGCGCGCACCGCGCCCTCGCGCGAGGACCTCCGCCTGGCGATCGACGACGTGTTCGCCGGCCGTCCGGTCGCGGTCGCCGAGACGCCGGTCAGCGGATGCGCGATCACGCCGCCGCCGGCCGTGGCGCCCGGCGACACGGCGCCGACGTTCGCGCGCGACATCGCTCCGATCCTGCAGCGTCACTGCCAGGAGTGTCACCGCCCGAACGGTGAAGCGCCGTTCCCTCTGCTGGACGAGGCGCAGACCAAGAAGCACGCGTCCATGGTGGTCGAGGTCGTCGAGCAGGGCCGCATGCCGCCCTGGTACGGGGACTCCTCGCACGGCGTGTTCCGCAACCATCGCGGGATGTCCGCAGCAGAGCGTGCGACGGTGCTGCGCTGGTCGGCCGCCGGCATGCCGAGCGGCGACAGCAAGGACCTGCCGCCGCCGCGCGAACTGCCGACCGGAGCCTGGCGGATCGGCGAGCCGGACCTCGTGATCGGGGTGAAGGCGCCGATCCGTCTGCCGGCCGAAGGCGTGATCCCGTACCACCACTACGTGCTCCCGTACCGCTTCGAGCACGACACCTGGGTCGAAGCGATCGAGATCAAGCCGCAGAACGAACGCGTGCTGCACCACTGCAATCTGGCGCGCGTGAAGTTCGGCGAGAAGTTCTCGCAGGAGGGCTTCATCACGGGCTACGTGCCGGGCGGCGATCCGCTCGTGATGGATCCCGGTACCGCGGTGCTGATCCGTGCCGGCTCGGTCCTCGCGCTTCAGGCGCACTACGTGACGACCGGCGAGCCGGAGACCGACCGCCTCTCCGTCGGACTGCGCTTCCCCCGAGTCACGGTGCAGAAGGAGATGCAGGTCGCGATCGCGGCGAACTTCCGCTTCGAGATCCCGGCGGGCGCGATGGCGCATCCCGTTCGCGCGACGAAGGCCATCCCGGCGGACGCCGAGGGCATCGGGCTCTTCGTGCACATGCACCTGCGCGGGCGTGACATGACGGTCACCTCGGAGACCCCGGACGGCACCCGCGACACTCTGCTCGTCGTGCCGAACTACAACTTCGAGTGGCAGCAGTCGTACCGTTGGAACACCGGCGCGATGCACTTTCCCAAGGGGACGCGCATCACGGCGCTCGCGCACTACGACAACTCGACGTGGAACCCGTGGAATCCGGATGCGACCGAGCCAGTGCGCTTCGGCCTCGAGACGACCGACGAGATGATGCACCTGTTCTTCTTCTGGGTCGCTCGCGACGAGGCGCTCGGCCTCACTATCGACCCGGCGACAGGCCGTGTGGCCGCCGCGGCGCGCTAGCCGGCGCGCCATGCCGCCCGGCGAACTGTCCCGGGCGGGCAGCGCCACTGCGGTCCGGCGCACGGAGCGGTCCCGGGAGGCGCCGCGGGAAGTGGTAGCAGGAGCCGGACTTGAACCGGCGACCTACGGCTTATGAAGCCGCCGCTCTAACCAGCTGAGCTATCCTGCCATGCCGTCGGCAAGGGGCGAAGACGTAAGCAGAAGGATCGGCGCGACTCAAGCGGCAAGGGGAACTTCGCGCGCACCCGGGGCTGGTGGTGGCGTCGGCCCCGCGGGTCCGGCGCTGGGTCGCGGGGACAGGCATGCTGCCCGACTCCGACACGGGGCTGTTACTTTTTCGCGATGTGTGCGTAAATGCGGGTGCGGGTGGCATGGACCCGCAAACGAGACGAGGTGGGCTCCCTGGCTGGATTCTTCCTCTGTCTGTTCGAGTGCGGACTCTCCTGCTGACTCCTTCCTGACCGAATTCTGATCGCACCCCCAGCCAGGGAGCCTTTTTTTCGCCCGTCCCGCGTCGCGCGCCCCGATCGCGCTTGCGACGACCAGCGCCTCCACGCTACGGATCGCGCATGACCGCATTCGACCCCAACGCCGCGGCCGCTCGCGACAGCGGCATCTTCGGTCTCGACACGGCCGAGCAGGACGCGGCGATCGTACTCGTGCCGGTTCCGTTCGCAGCCACGGTCTCCTACGGCGGCGGCGCCGAGAATGGACCCGCCGCGATCCTCGCCGCGAGCCGGCAGGTCGATCTCTACGACTTCCAGTTCGGTCGCGTCTACGAGCGCGGCATCCACATGCAGGCGGTCGACCCTTCGCTGCTGCCGAGCCATGGGAAGGCGCGTGCCCTCGTCGAAGCCGAGTTGGCTGGTCGCGGTTCCAAGGGGAGCATCGACGCGATCGACGCGGCCGGCGCGCGGGTGAACGACGTCGTGCAGCGCGCGACCGCGGCGCTGTTCGAAGAAGGGCGCATCCCCGGCATCGTCGGCGGCGACCATTCGGTGCCCTTCGGCGCGATCGCGGCGGCCGGCGCGCGGTTCCCCGAACTCGGCATCCTCCACGTCGACGCGCACGCGGACCTGCGCGTCGCGTACGAGGGCTTCCAGTGGAGCCACGCATCGATCATGGACAACGTGCTGCAGCGGGTGCCGCAGGTGAAGCGGCTCGTGCAGGTCGGCATCCGCGACTTCTGCGAACAGGAGTTCCTCGCGATCCAGCAGAGCGGCGGCCGCGTGATCACGCACTTCGACCAGGAATGGCAGCGGCGGCGCAGTCTCGGAGCGACGTTCGACTCGTTGTGCCAGGATGCAGTGAAGGCACTGCCGCGCCACGTGTGGGTCAGCTTCGACATCGACGGCCTCGACCCGTCGCTGTGCCCGCACACCGGCACGCCGGTTCCGGGCGGCCTCTCCTTCGGCGAGGCGGCGCACCTGATCGAGGCGCTCGCGCGCAGCGGGCGGCACGTCGTCGGCTTCGACGTGGTGGAAGTGGCGCCCGGTGAGGACGAGTGGGACGCGAACGTCGGGGCGCGCATCCTCTACAAACTCTGCGGCGCGGCCGTGCACTCCCGCTGATCGGAAGCCGATCCGCTTCACGATCCGCCCGCAGGATGCGCAGCCCCCGAGTCGTAGCGGGACGCAGCGCCGCGTGACGGCAAGCGCAGGTCCATGCTTGCGTGTCCGACGTGCGCGCGCGAAGGTGCAGCGATGGCTGCATTGACCCTCCGCGACGCTCGCACGCGCGTGCTGGCCAGCTGCCGCGAGCCGGCGGCCGTCGAACGCGTTGCGCTGCCCGACGCGCACGGCCGCTACCTCGGCGAGGACGTGGACTCGACGGGCCCCTGGCCTGCGACGGACCGCTCGGCGATGGACGGCTTCGCGGTGGGCGCCGGTGACTCCGGTCTCGCTGCCGGAACCCGGTGTGACGTGGTCGGTCAGAGCCTCGCCGGGAATCCGTTCGTCGGCGAACTGCCCGCCGGCAAGGCGATCCGCATCATGACCGGCGCGGTCGTCCCGTCGGGCGCCGACGCGGTCGTTCCCGTCGAGAACACGAGCGGATTCGGGTCGTCGCCGGTGACGCTCCAGGTGCCGGTGCGTCGTGGCCAGAACGTTCGTCCGCTCGGTAGCGAGCTGGCGGCGGGGCGGCGCGTCCTCGCGCGCGGCGACCGGATCGGCGCCGCGGCGATCGGCGTGCTCGCTGTGCTCGGCCGTACGATCGTCACGGTCGCGCGGCGTCCGCGCGTCGCGATCGTCGCGACCGGCGACGAGGTCGTGCCCGTGGAAGCCGACCCGCTGCCGCACCAGGTTCGTGAGAGCAACTCGTGGGCGACCGCGGCGCAGGTGCGCGAGTGCGGTGGTGAGCCGTGGCGGCTCGGGGTTGCGCCGGACGAGCCCGCGGCGCTGCGGCGGCTCCTGCAGGAAGGTCTCGACGGCGCCTCCGTGCTCGTGACGATCGGCGGCATCAGCAAGGGCACACACGACCTCGTGCACGGCACACTCGGCGAACTCGGCGTGCGCACCGAGTTCCACGGCATCGACCTGAAGCCCGGCAAGCCGACCTACTTCGGCACCCGCGCCGCCTCGAGTGGCGCGCGCTGGGTCTTCGGCCTGCCCGGCAACCCGGCGTCGGCCTTCACGGTCTTCGACCTCCTCGTGCGACCTCTGCTCATCGCCGCGAGCGGCGGCGATCCCGGCGAGTTGCTCGCGGCGGCGCACGCCGGGGGTTCGCCGTGGGCGGCGAATTCGCGGCTGCAGGCCGTGCCCGCCCGCGCCCGAGTCGGCGCGGACGGGGTGTTCGCGGCCGAGCTGGCGCCCGCCTCACCCAGCGGTGATCCGTTCGGGCTCCTGCACCGCGACGGCTACGTGCTCGTGCCGAACCATAGCGCGTGGGCCGCAGGGACCCTCGTGCCCTTCGTCGGCGGGTCGGGCGGCGTCGCTCTGCCATGACGCCACCCTCCGGTCCCGCGTTGCGTGCTGCACTCTTCGGCGGCGCGGCGCTCGCCCTGGCGACGCCGCCTGCGGCGTGCCCGGGCGCCGAGTTCCTCGTCTTCGTCGGGCTCGCCGCGTGGTTCGGGGTCGCGACCGCGAGCGCGCGGCCGTTCCGCGACACGATGCTGCTCGGCTCCGTGCACATGTTGTGGTTCTCGTGGTCGGTGCACCACGCCCTCGCATCGTTCCTCGGTCCGATCGGCATGGTGCCGGCGTTCCTCGGCATCGTCGTTCTCGGCGGGCTCTACTTCGTGCTCGGCACCGTCGCGGTGCGGCGATTGCCTCGGCGCATGGCCGCGTTCGGCTTCGCCGTGATGAGCGCAGGTTCGTTCTGGCTCCGAGCGAACATGCCGGAGATCTGCTATCCCCACGGCCAGCCGTGCCATGCCTTCTGGCAGTGGCCGCTGTTGCTCGGGTCGCTTCGGCTCGGCGGCGAAGCGCTCGCGAACGTGCTGTGCGCGTGGCTCGCAGCGGCGGCCGTCGAGTGGTTGCGCAGCTGGCGGGTCGGTGAGCCCGCCTGGCGTACGAGCGTGCGGGGCGCCGTGTCCGCCGTGATCGTCGCGGTCGCCGCCACGGCCGCCGGCGGCATGCTCGTGGTGACACCGCCCGACGATGCACGCCGTTCCGTTTCGATCGCCGCGGTCGAACCCGGGCTGCACTGCCTCGACCCGTATCTGGAGCTCGGACGGGAAGAGGCGAAGCGAAAGCACCTCGCCGTCGTGAACGAGCGCCTGATCGAGCCGACGCGGTCGCTGCTCGGCACCGGGCCCGCGTCGGATCTCGTCTTGTGGCCGGAGTCGAGTCTGCCGCTGTGGCTCCACGGCGCCGAGGTCGAGGCCGGCAAGGTTGTGATCGAGTTGCCGCGAATCTCCGTCGACGCGCTGATCGGAACGAACGTCGAACAGGAGGAGCGCAGGCCCACGCCGGCCGCGGTTCTCTTCGACCTGCGCAACGGCCGCGCGAAGGGGTACCACGAGAAGACGTGCCTCGTGCCCGGAGGCGAGTTTCTTCCCGTGTTGCGGCGGTTGCCGACGGCGCTGCGCGAGCCCGTGTACGACCTGCTGTCGCCGTTGTTCGGCCTGCCCGCGGACTGTGTGCCCGGATCGTTGCGGCCGCCGCTCGCCCTCGCGGATGGGACGCGCTTCGGTGCCCTGCTCTGCTACGACAACGCGTACCCTGCGCCGGCGGCGGACTGCGTGGCGGGGGGTGCGCGCTTCCTGTGCGTGCTTTCGAACGAGTCCTGGTTCCGTGGTGGCAGCGAACTGACCCAGCTCGTCGCGTCGACCGTCTGTCGCGCGGTCGAGACGTGCACGCCGCTCGTCCGGTGCACGACCGACGGTTGGACCGCGGCGGTGGGGGCGGACGGCCGTCTGCTCGCCGACCTGCCCGTCCGACCTTCGCCCGCGGCGGCGGCGCGAATTCTCCGCGTCGACCTGCCGCTCGGGGCCGGTGTGCTACCGCCGATGGCATGGTTGCGAGCCTGGTCGGGTCCCGCGGTCGGACTGGCGCTGCTGGCCGTGCTCCTGCACGCGCTCGTTGCGTGGGCTAGACTGCCTTCGACCCGAATCGTCACCAAGCCGAACTGACGCGCCGGCATCGCCCGGCCGCAGGTCGAAGTGGTTCTTGACGGTCTCGGGCATGCAGTTAGGATTCCGCCGCCCTCTGCCCTCTCGCTTTGGGATGCGGTTTCTCCACGTGCGGGTCCTCCCCGTGCGGGGCAACCCACGACGTCTTCCAACCCCTCTGAACAGCTCAGTCGGAACCCTGGACGAATCGCCCTTCGCCGGAACCGACCCCGCAGATCTGCAAGTCAGGAGTCACGGATAACCATGAGTCCCATCGGTCGCGTTTTCATCGTCCTCAACCTCATCGCTGCCGGCGCCTTCGTGATGTTCGCGGGCTCGCACGTGCAGACGCAGCACAACTGGAAGGCGAAGTTCACGGCGAAGGAGAAGGAGCTCGCCGACAAGACCGCTACCTTCGATGCCGAACGCGTCGGTCTCGAGAAGGACCGCAACAACTTCGAGAACGCGAAGACCGCCGCCGAGACGCAACTCGGTGAGGTGCAGGTCCGCCTCCAGCAGAAGGAGGACGAGGTCAAGCGCCAGCAGCAGATGATCGCCGCGCAGACCGCCGACCTGTCGCAGATCCGCGCGACGAACGAGACGATGAGCAGCGAAGTGAAGGCTGCCTTCAATCAGGCCAAGGCTGCCTACGAGTCCTCGATCGCGGACCAGAAGACCCGCGACGACGCCGTCCGCGCCAAGGACACCGCCGAAGCCGAGAACCGCGGCCTGAAGGCCCAGATCGCGTCGCTGCAGGGTGACGTGCAGAACCGGGAAGGCTCGATCGCCGACCTCAACAAGGAAGTCAGCCGCCTGAAGCTCCTGACGGCCGTCGCGCAGCAGAAGGGCTTCCTGCCCAGCATGGCCGCGCCGACGCTGGCCGGCATGGTGACGAACGCGAGCGGTCGCCTCTGCACGATCCAGGTCACGGACAACCCGGGCAAGGTCGACATCGCCGAGGAGATCGCGCGCAACCCGTTCCGCATCGCCATCTGGGATGCGTCGGGCTACAAGGGCGAAGCCGTCGCGACGCACTACGAAGCGAGCGCGAACGCGATCCTCTGCAACGTCGAACTCGTGAAGGCCGAGATCAAGCAGGGCGACAAGGCCTCGACCAAGACGCCGTGATCCGGCCCTCCTGATCCACCGAACCTGACCCGACACCTGACGGAGAACCGAACCATGGCCAAGAAAGCCGCCAAAGCCGCCGCCGCTCCCGTTGCCGCGCCGGAGATCGAAGTGGTCAGCAAGCCGGGCCTCGGCATCGACGAGGGCATCGTGCTGACGACCTTCTTCCTGCTGATCGGCGCGATCGTCTGCGTCTACCTCGCGAACCAGGCCTACGTGGCTTGATTCGCCCGCGCTGATCGCCGCGCGCGCACGAGCGCGTGCAACTCCTGCGGCCCCGTCCTCGCCGATGCGATGACGGGGCCGCGGTGTTTTCCGCGGTCCTCTCGTGTGCGTGAGCGTCGAGAAGAATCCGTTGCTACCGGAGACGCGCTCGCTACGTTGCGCCTTCGCCGTTTGGTCCACGGCGCGTGTCTGCAGGTCAAGTGTGGTGTCGCCATCGCCGCGGGGCGTGGGGCGCCGGAGGGTTCCATGTTCAAACCATTCGAGTGGCTGCTGAGCGGCTTCTCCGTCGATCTCGGCATCGACCTCGGAACAGCCAATACGCTCGTCTTCGTGCGCGATCGCGGCATCGTGCTCGACGAGCCGTCGGTTGTCGCAGTGCGCAAGGGCACTACGGAAGTGCTGCTCGACGGCATGGCGGTCGGTGACGCCGCCCTCGAGTACCTCGGCCGCACACCGCCCGGGTTCCAGGCGATCCGGCCGATGAAGAGCGGCGTCATCGCCGACTTCGAGATCACCGAGAAGATGCTGCGCTACTTCATCATGAAGGCGTGCGGCGGCAAGAAGATGGTCGGGCCGCGCCTCGTCATCGCGGTGCCGTGGGGCATCACCATGGTCGAGAAGCGCGCGGTCATCGGCAGTGCGGAGCGCGCCGGCGCGCGGCGCGTCTACCTCGTCGACGAGCCGACGGCCGCGGCGATCGGCGCCGGTCTTCCCGTGCACGAACCGCGCGGGTCGATGATCGTCGACATCGGCGGCGGCACGAGTGAAGTCGCCGTGATCTCGCTCGCGAACGTCGTGATGGCCGAGTGCCTTCGTGTGGCCGGCGACGACTTCAACGACGCGATCGCCCAGTACATCCGCGGCAAGTACAACCTGCTCATCGGCGAGATCACGGCGGAGCGCCTGAAGATCGCAGCCGGCAGCTGCGTTCCGATGGAGGAGGAGATCCAGGTCGAGGTGCGCGGGCGCGACTCGCTGGTCAACCTGCCGCGCCGCGCCGTGATCTCGTCGGCCGACGTCCGCGAAGCGCTGCAGGAGCCGGTGCGCAAGGTGATCGGCGCGATCAAGTCGGTGCTCGAGCGGACCCCGCCGGAACTCGCGTCGGACCTCATGGACACCGGCGTCACGCTGTGCGGCGGCGGTGCGCTGCTGCGCGGCCTGCCCGAGATGATCTCGCGTGAGACCGAACTCGACGTGCGCGTCGCCGATCGCCCGCTCGAAGCGGTCGCGCGAGGCACGGGCATCTTCCTCGAGAATCTCGAGCTCTACTCGCAGTTCCTCGAGGGCGGCGAAGACCTCGGTTAGTCGCGGCGGCGTCGTCCGGAAGCGGGCGGGAGGCAAGAGTGCGGCACGATCCACCAGCGTTCCCCGTCGGCCTGTACGGGATGCTGCTGTTCGCACTGTGCTGGCTCACGCTGCCCACCGTGTTCGCGCCGCTCGAGCGCTGGCTCGTCGGTGCCGCGTGCGTGCTGCCGCGAACGGTCGCGAGCTGGTGGGGCCGGCCGGCACACGCGGCCGGCGCTCCGGCGGCTGACCGCGCGCTGCGGGAGCGCGCGGCAGATCTCGAAGCCCGCACACGCTACGCCGACGTGAGCGGTGCCCGCGCGGTGTTGCCGGGCTCCTACGAGCCGGTGAGCTGTGCGGTGCGCCAGGTCGTGATGGACCAGTCGCGGCGCGCCGGCGGAGGCGTGCCCGCCGAGTTGCGTCTCGACCGAACCTATGCGGAACTCGCCGGCTCCAGTGACCTCGTCACGAAGGGCGGCGCCCTGATCGGCTACTTGCCGACTCCTGGCGGAGGTGTTGCTGCCGACGACCGGCCGGACGACTTCGCACGAGTCGTTCTCCTCGGCCATCGATCGTCGCCGCCGGTCGGCGCCGAACTCGAGCTCGAGGACGGAGGTCGTCTCCGTCTCGTCGTTCGCGGAGCGGCCTCGATCGATCCGGCGCCGCTGCGCGCGGACCTGTGGGACGATCCGTACCGCGCCGCCCGCCTCGACCACGGCGGGCAGGTCGTGCGCACGATGGAGTTCGCCGGAGACCGCGAGGTGCCTGCGGGTCTGCTGCTCGGGCACACGCGCATCTGGGGCTACAGCGGGAACGACGACGAACCGCCCCTCACCATCGGCGTCTTCGTGGTGCCGCCCGTCGACCCACGGGCCTTGTCGCGCGTCGTCGTGTGGAAGCCGGTTGCCGATGCCGCCGCGTTGCCCGCGCCGCGCGCTGCGCGCCACCTGCCGGCGGTGGTGCGGGAGCTGCCCGGCGCCGCGAGGGGCCGCTACCTTCTCACCGCGGACGGTGCCGTTCCCGACGGCGCCGCCGTCGTGCAGCGCGGCCGCTTCCTCGGCACTGCGCGAGGGCTCGCACTGGGCGGCGGTCTCCTGCAGTCGTTCGCGGCTTCGCGGCATGCATGGTGCGTCGTGCTCCTGCCCGACGAGCCGGGTGCGCGTCCGCGCGAACTCGAAGGCACGGTCGAATCGCGCGACGCGGAACGGGTGCTGCTCCGTGTGCGCGGGGACACGTTCTCGGGCGCGCAGGAGCCGCTCGTCGCGGGCACGCTGTTCACGGGCAGCAACGGACCGTTCTGCCCCGCGGGACTCGCCATCGGCGAGGCGCGGCCGCACGCCGAGGCGCGCGACCTGCTCGTGGTCGACGTTCCGCCGATGACCGGTCCGATCGCCGCCGAGATCGTCGTCGACGGAGGTGCTCCGTGAGGCGTTGGCTGCTCTGGTTCTTGCTCGCGCCGCACACGTTCCTCGTGTTCGGCCTGTGGCGCGACGCCGGGCTGCCCGCGGTCGATGCCTCGGTCCTGCTGTGCGTTCACCTCGCGTTCTTCGCGCAGCGCGGCACGGTGCCGTGGCTCTTGCTCGGCGCAGCGATCGGGCGCGCGATCGTCGACGAAGCCGCGTTGCCCGTGCAGATCCTCGTACTCGGTGTGCCGATCGCCGTGCTGCTGCCCTTGCGGACGTTCTTCTTCGGTCAGCGCTGGCTCTGGCAGGCGATCGCGGCCGCGGCGTGCGCCGTCGCGGTGCCGCGCCTCGCGGGGCTCTTCGGTCGCCTGTTCGATCAGCCGTCCGCCAGCTCGTCGCTCGACGCACTCGCCGTGCTGCAGGCCGCCGTGCTCGTACCGCCGTTCCTGTGGCTCCTCCGGCGCCTGCCGCCATTCGCCGGGTTCGAGGAGCGAACGTGAACTCGACGCAGTCGCGGATCTCGGTGGTCGCGGCCTGCTTCGTCGGGGGCTTCACGATCGTGCTCTTGCACCTGTGGATCCTGATGGTGCAGCAGCACGAGACGTGGGCGCGGCGCAGCAACGAGAACCGCTGGGCGTTCCGGTCCGTTCCGAGTCAGCGCGGTGAGGTGCTCGACCGCAACGGCCACTTGCTCGCGCGCGACGAACCGACGATGCAGCTGTCGCTGCACTACCAGCGCTTCCGCATCAGCCATCCGGTCGGTGCTGCGGTGCATGCCGCGACGACCTGGGCGTCGCTGAACCCGGGCGCCGAAGGAACCCGCTACGGCATGCTCGGTGTCGTCGGTCCGATGCGTGCGGCCGAGGACCTCCTGGCGATGCCCGCGCGCGTTCTGCGCCGCGGGGCGCTGCCGAAGAGCGTCGCGTCGGATCTGTCGTCGACGATCACGACCGTGCTGTCCGCATGTTCGGGACAGAGCAGGAAGCGCGTGTTCGCCGCGGTGCGCACGGCAAGCGATGCGCGGGGGGACGTGGCGATCGGCGACCTGATGCCCGTGCCTCGCGCGCAACTGTTGGCCGCGTTCGCACGCCGCCTCGCGTCGCTGCAGCGCTTCGACGACGAGTTGCGGTCGGCGCGCCGTGAGCGTCTCGCGCGCGCCGGCCTGCCCGACGACGGTGCGCCGGGCCTCATGGACGTGCTCGACGAACTTCGGCGAGCGAGTCTCGAGCAGCGTCGGATGGGCGATGGGGGGCGACTCGTCGAGACGATCCGGCGCGTGTTCGACGACCACGTTCCGTTCGAACTCGCCGCGAGCCTGCGCATCGGCGCGGAGCATCACCCCGGGCTCGAGATCAGCCCGTCGATCGAGCGTGTGCAGTCCGTTGCTCCGGGGACTTCGTTGCGCGCGCTTCTCGGCGGCGTCGCGGACCTGGACCGCACCGATCGTTCGTGGCTCGACCGCATGCTCGTGCGCGAGATGCCAGAGGACTGGCTCGACGACCTCGTTCCCGCGGCCCTCGCCGGCGGCGAGGAGGAACGCGCGCTGCTGCAACTGGAGGCGCGGGAACGATACGAACGCGCGATGCTGCTCGAAGAGCGGCGTGGCACGACCGGGATCGAAGCGGCCTTCAACGACACGCTGATGGGTCGGCTCGGCCTTCGTCTGGTCGAACGCGACGGCAAGCGACGGGAACAGCTGCTGTGGAGCCACCTGCGCGTCGAGGCCGGCGCGCCGATCCGCATCACGATCGACCGCGACCTGCAGGAGGTCGCGGAAAGGGCTGCCGCCGCTGCGTACGCACGTGTCGTCGGGATGTACTCGGACGACGTGAACCGGGGGAAGGTGCAGGCGTCGCTCGCGGTGATCGACACCGAGACGGGCGACGTTCTCGCGTTCGCCGGGGCGCCGATCGAGTCGGGTCTGGCGCGCAAGGTGCCGGGCGTGATGTGGAACGGGATCGGTTACGTCGGGTCCGTCGTGAAGCCGTTCGTGCTCGTGGAGCACCTGCAGGCGCTCGCGGCCGGGCGCGCCCACGTCGAGCCGGACGCCATCGAACCGTGTTCCGGCAAACTCGCGTACGGCGGCATCACCATCAAGTGTGGGCACGCGCACTGGGACGAGGGCAAGGACCCGGTGGGTGCGATCGCGAAGTCGTGCAACTCGTACTTCGGCCAGTGTGCGATCGGACTCGGCGAAGAGGGGTTCGCGCGCGCACTGCGTCGCTTCGGCCTGCTGAAGCCGTCCAGCGACGGGGATCCCTTCGTGGCATGCTGGCAGCCGACGGTGCGCGGCGTGCCGATTTCGGCTCCCGTGGTCGATCGCAACACGGTGCTGCCGCGGCGCGGAATCGGCTACGGCGTCGATGCGACGCCGCTAGCCGTCGCCCGCGCCTATGCGGCTCTCGCGACCGGTTCCCTGCCGACCCTCGGCGTGCTGTTCGGTCCGGCGCGGCCGCGTGTGCCGCTCGACCTCGTCGACGGCGAACTCGAGATCGTCCGCCGTGGACTCCAGCGCTGCGTCGAGTCGGGCACGGCCGACGGCATCCCTTCGCTCGCGCGCCACCACGTCGCGGGCAAGACGGGCACCGCCGAAGTCGGGGACGAGGACCAGAACAACGCGTGGTTCGCCGGGTTCTTGCCGTCGCCCGGCCCCGAGGGTGTTCGGCTCTGTTTCTGCTCGGTGATCTACTGGGTCCCCGACAAGGTGCACGGCGGCGACGCTGCCGGGCGCCTGGTGGGCGAGTTCCTGGACGGGGTGCACGCTGCTCCCGAACTGGACGCGCGCTACCTGCTCCCGGAGGGCGGACGATGAGCGGCAGCCTGTCGCGCCGGACGAACCGGCTCGAAGTGCTGGCGAACGTGCCCGGCGGCCTCGTGCTGTGCGTCGCCGCGCTCGCGCTGTGCTCGCTCGTGTTCGTCGGGTCGGCGACCGCCGACGACCTGCAGTTCTCGAACCAGCAGGCTCGCCAAGGGCTGTTCCTCCTGTGCGGCGCCGGCATCGGGTTCTTCCTGCTCCTGCCGCACTACGTTCACATCCTGCGCGCGGCGTGGCTCTTCTACGGGGTCGTCGTGCTCGCGCTGCTGGGGCTGCCCTGGTTCGCCCCCGAGATCAACGGAACGCGGCGCTGGTACGCGCTGCCGGGCTTCTCGGTGCAGCCGAGCGAGTTCGCGAAGCTGGGCGTCGTGCTCGCGCTCGCAGCGCTGCTCCGGTTCAAGACCCGCGCGAAGACCTTCGACGGGCTCGTCGTGCCGATCCTCGTCACGTCGGTACCGGCGCTCCTGATCCTTCGCCAACCGGACCTCGGCAGTGCGCTGGTCTTCGGCCCGGTGTTGCTCGCGATGTGCTACTCGGCGGGTGCGTCGGCGCGCAGCATCCTCGCGGTGGTGCTGCTGGGTGCAGTGCTCGGCGTCGTCGGGACGTTCACGTCGCTTCACGGCTACCAGCGGACCCGCATCGACGTCTGGCTCTCGCACTGGTCGTGGAACGAGTCGAACCTGCAGACGACGGAAGTCCGCGAGCTCCTGCTGAGTCACGGCTACCAGCCGTGGCAGGCGCTGATCGCGCTCGGCGCCGGCGGGCTGACCGGGTTCGGCATCGGTCAGGGACCGCAGAACCGCTACGACTTCCTGCCGTACCGCAGCGAGGACTACGTGTTCGCGGTGGTGGGCGAAGAGACGGGATGGCTCGGCTGCGTCACCGTGCTCGGCATCGTGCTCGTGCTCGTGATCGGTCTGCTCGGCATCGCCATGCGGACCCGCGAGCGCTTCGGCCGACTCGTGTGCGTCGGCGTCGCGACGTGGATCGGCACCCAATCGCTCATCCACGTCGCCGTGTGCGGCTGGCTCGTGCCCGCGAAGGGGTTGCCGATGCCGCTGCTGAGCTACGGCGGCAGTTCGACGATGGCGACGCTGCTCGGCGTCGCGATCTGCCTCAACATCGGCGCACGCCGCGAACCGATCCTCGCCGGCGACGGCTACCGGTGAGGGGCGGGGAACTCCCAACAGGGGGCTCGTCGGTCCGCGACCGAGCTCTTCTGGTGGTGCCCGGGACGGCCGCCGCGCGGGTCGCGCACGACATGGGCCGATGGGCGCGGCGACCCGCTCACTTCCCGTCGCTGCCCTGCTTGCTCTTCAGGTAGGCCTGCCAGTACTTGCGGAACTTCTCGGGCACGTTGGGCGACGAGCCGCGGTTCTTCAGGCGGTTCATGTAGGGCTGCAGCTCGCCCCACGTCTCGTCGCCGGCGCCGCGCTGTGCCGGACCGGTCTCCCCTTCGGGTGGCCGGATGCCGGTGCGGTTCTCGGGGTTGTCGGGCGACTCCTGGCCGCCCTGCGGTTTGCCATCCTGCGGGCGCTGGCTCTCCTGCTGTCCCTGCGGCTTCTGCTGCTTGCCTTGCTGTTCGCCGGGCTTCTGACCCTGGTCGACGTGGTCCGGCGTCTGGTTCTCGCGCCGCATCTGGCTGTTGCCTTGTTGCCCGCCCTGCGGCTGCTGTTGTCCGTCCTGCGGCTTCTGTTGGCCGCCGTCGTCCGCCGACCCCGATGGGCTGCCCTGGTTCTTCATCTCGGTGAGCTTCTCGATCAGCTCCTCGATGCTCTGCTCCGCGGCAGCGGACCCTTCGGACGCCTTCTGCAGCCGCTCCTTCTGTTCGGGGCGCGTACTCGTCTTCTTGCTCGAGTCGAGCAGCAGCCGGTCGATCTCGCGCAGCTGCTCGTCGATCTTGCGGGCGAGCTCCTGGATCTCCTTCGAGGGATCCTGGGCCCGGAGCATCGGGGCCGCGGCGATCAGCAACGCGAACGGAAGCAAAACGATGGCGCGCATGGTGGTCCTCAGTGGCCTGATTGTTCTTCGCCTTCCTGGTCCTGCATCGACTTCATCGCGTTCTCGACGCCGGCTTTGATCTGCTGGAAGAGCCGCGTGATCTCGCCGTGGCGGTGGGCGAGGCGCTCGATCATCGAGGTTTCGGCCTCGGTTGGCGCATCGTCGCCGCGTGCCTCGACGAGCACTCGCAGGTTGTCGTTCGCGCGCCGAGTGTCGATCCCGAGCTGCTTCAGCATCTCGAGCTCCGCGATCAACGAAACCAGCTTCTGGCGCCCCGTGTTGAGGCGGTTCTGGCCCTGGCCTTGCTCCTGTTCCCGTCGTTCCTGGTCGCGCCGTGCCCGTTCCCGCTCGAGGGCCGCCAGCAGTTCTTCACTTCGTCGTTCGACGTCCTGCTGGAGCATCGTGGTGAACGTGCCCGGGTCCGGCGCACGACCCGCGAGGCGGCGCGCGATCTCGTCGAGGTCGTCGATGTTCGCCTTCAGCACCGACTGGTAGACGAGGTTGCCCTCGTCGGCGAGTGCGGTGACGAGGAACTGCACCTTGCCGGCGAGTTCCTGTTCCTTCTTGCCGAGCTGGTTCAGCTTCAGGCGCACCGGCCGCGACAAACCCTCGGTGGGGGACGCCTGCTGTGCGTCGAGGGTCTCCTTGGTGATCGGCCGCTGGGCCTGCAGGAAGTTCTGCAGTTCCTCGCGCATGCGGAAGAGCAGCTCCTCCTGGCGCAGGTCCTGGTAGCGATCCTTCTCCTCCTCGAGTTGTTCCGCGGCCTCCTGGAGTTTCGCGCGTGCCTGCTCCTGCTCGCGCTCGGCTTCCTCCGGCTCGCCGTCCTCCATCGCGCGCTGCGCGCGCTGTGCCGACTCGGCTGCCTGCTGGACCGCGCGCTCCGCGTTCTTGTTCTGACGCTTCTTCAGTTCTTCCGCGAGGCGGAGGATGTCGTCGGCGAGTTCCTTCTGGCGCTTGCCCTGGTCGCGCAGCGCCTCCTTCTGCGCGTCGGTCGGGGGCTGTCCCTTCTGCAGCTCGTCCGCGGCTTTCTGCAATTCCTCCGCTGCGTCGCGCTGCGCACCGGCGGCGTTCGCCTGCTGGCCCTCGGACAGCCGCTTCGCCGCTTCCTGCATCTTCTTTCGCGCGGCGTCGAGGCGCTCTCCAGCGCGTTTCCCCTGATCGGGCGTCGCCTGGCCGGAAGTCTGCGCCGCCTGCAGCTGCTGCGACGTCTCGGCAGCCGCCTTCTCGAGCTGCTGCTGGCGCTCCGCTGCGGCCTGCTGCCCTTCGCTGGAATCGCCGTTGGCGGCCTGCAGCGCCTCCTGCAGGGAGTCGGCCGCCTGCTGCAGGGACTTGCGCGCCGCAGCGGTCGGCTCGCGAACGTCGCCGCGTTTGCCCTGCTCGCGTGCCTGCTCGAGGCCCTCCTCCGCGGAGCGCAACGACTTCGCCGCTTCGTCGAGCTGGCTCGTCGCAGCGCGTTCTCCGTCCTTGGCCTCCGGCGAGTTCTCCAGTTCGCGCGCCGTCGCGTTCGCTTCGGCGGCCATGCTCGCGGCCTTGCGCGCCGCATCGGGGTTCTGCTGACGATGCAGCGAACGGGCGCGTTCGAGCGCCGCCGTGGCCTGATTCACCTTCTCACGTGCGGTGTTCGTGTCGCCGGCCTTGCCGGCGCTGGCGGCCTCGTCGAGCTTCTTCGCGGCGTCTTCGACGGCCGCCGACGCGGTCTCTCCTTGCGTCGGTGTGTTGTCCGCCTTGCGCATGGTCTCGGCGAGTTTGCGCCCGTCGTCGGCGAGGCGGTTGGCGTCGCCGGTGTTGCGTTTGCCCGCCTCGGCGCCGCGATCCTTGCCGACGGACTCCGCGTCCTTCGCGATCTGCTGCAGCTCCGCACGTTCCGCGGGCGTGGCGCCGGCGGGGGCCTTCGCCAGGCGTTCGCGCACCTCGCTCCACTTCGGGTCCCGCGCGGGTCCCTCCGATCCGCCGGGCAGTTTCGGCGCGTCCTGCAGCAGGGCGTCGAGCCGGTCGCGCGCCTGCTGAAGCGACTGGGCGTCGCTGCCCGCAGCTTCGTTGTCGAGCTGCCGAGCAGCTTCGGCAAGCGCGTCCTGCGACTGCTGGTCGCCGAGCTGTCGTTCGAGTTCGCGTGCCCGCTGCGCGAGGCTGCCGAGGTCGAACTCGCGTTCGCGTGACGTGTCCGCGCGCCCCTCGGCCTCCTCGGCGGCGCTGGTTTCGAGGCGGTCCTGCTCGCGCAACAACGCCCGCACCCGCTCGAGCGCGCTCTCGAGGAACGGTCGGCGCGTCCCGGCCTCGCGGGCGTTGCGCTCGGCTTCGCGCCGTTGCGCGGCCTGCAGTTCGGACAGGCGGTCGAGAAGCGCCTTCTGCGCCGGCGTCGGCTCGTTGCGAACCGAATTCCTGGTCGCCTCGATCAGCTCGCGCTGACGTTGTTCGAGCTCGCGCGCGGAGGCCGCCTGTTCTGCCGCCAGCTTCACCTGCTGGTCGAGCTGCTCGACCGACTTGCGTTCGAGGAGGATGTTCAGGAGCCGCTCGAGGTCGTCGACGACCTCCTTCTGCTTGCGCACCGCTTCGGTGAGCGCGGCCGCGGCGAGGTCGTCACGGATGCTGGCGGCGTCCGCGAGGATGCCCGACCGCTCGAGGTGCTTCTGGCCTTCCTCGAGAAGGCGAACCTGCTCCTTCTTGCCTTCGCGCTCGTAGCGCTGCTGGAGCCGCTGCATCAGCGCCTGCAGTCGTTCGGCCTTGCGCAGGATCTCGTCCTGGTCGCGCCGAAGCCGCTCCACGGTCTCCGAATCGTCTTGAGCGCGACAGGGGGCGAGCACCGTGCCGAACGCACACACCACCGACAGCGCGGTTGCCACGAACGACGGGGTCTTCATTTCTTGCCTCGTGCTGCGTCGGTCCGGTCCTGGAGGTCGCGCTGGCGATCGCGCAGCGCGCGCGTCTCCTGGATCAGGTCCTGGTAGTCGTTCCATTCTTCGAGCCGCGCCAGCAGCTGCTGGAGCGACTGCTCGATCTCCACGGCCGCGTTCTTCGCCCGCTCGAGGAGCGGGCGGCGGTCGTCGTTCCCACGGGCGACCTGGGCCTCGGCGAGCGCGCGCGCCGCCTCGGGGCAGGCTCCCGTGACGAGTAGATCGGCGCCGTTGACCATCGCCAGGATCGGGTCGAGCGTGGTCTCCATGCTGCCGAGGGTTCCCGCGCGGCGTCGGGCGGTGATGTCGCGGTAGAAGGCGGGATCGAGGGTCAGCGGCTCGGTCATCTCCCGGCTGCGCTGACGGTACAGCTCGACGACCTGCGCCGCGTTCTGGCTCGTCTCGAGCCGGTTCCAGAGGTGCACGTCGAACGAACGCATCAGAGTGCGGTGAGCGCGCTCGATCGTGCTGTTGACGCGGCCCTGGCCGACCTCGACGCCGGTCAGGATCTGCGCGACATCGGTGCCGGCCGGGTTCGCTGCCGTCAGCAGGTCCTCGATTCGCGCGCGTCGATCGGCCTGGATCTCGAGCGCGTGTTCGAGGTCCTCGCGCAAGGTGCGGAACGTTCGCGCGATCGATGCCGCGAGCTGTGCCGGATCGACGATCTGCACGATGCGCAGCGGCAGTTCGGTGGTGTTCGCCTCGGGCAGTCGGTTGTCGCGCAGCGTGGTGCGCAGCGACAGGCTGTCGTTCGCGGCGGCGGGGGCCGCTGCGGTGCCGAGCAGTTCGGCGACCTCGAAGATCTCCGTCAGGATCGCGCCTTTGGTGGGGGCCGCGGTCGGGGCAGCGTCGGCGGGTCGTGCGAGCAGGTCGCGTTCGAGCGTGCGACCGCCTGCCCGGTCGACGGTGAACACGGCGGTGCGCAGGCCGAAGTCGTCGCGTGTGTCGAGCCGCATGCAGAGCAGCGCGTTCGGCAAAACGAGCAGCCCCTCGTCGTCGGGCAGGAGCCATTTGCCGACGGGCGCGTAGTCCTGCAGTGCCGCGATCGGGTAGGTGCCAGGGTTCGGGTTGCGCAGTCCGGTGCCGGCCACGAGTTCGACCTGGTAGCGATCGCTGGCCTCGACGACGAAGCCCGAGCGCCATGCCGTCGATGCCGCGCTGTCGTCCTGCACGGTGGTCGGCTGCATCGGCAGGCGACGACCGCTCTCGAGGAAGATCATCGTCGCCCGCTGCACCGCGGCAGTCGTCGTCAGCAGGAGCTCGACGTTGCTGCCGAGCAGCGCCTCGATCGCGCCGCCCGTCTGTGCGCTCGTGTCCGCGCCGGTGTACGCGGGCGGGGTCACGTTGGCCTGCAGTGTGGCCACCTGCGGCGGGTGCACCGTACGCACGACGACGACACGATCGCCGTTGTCGTCGTCGCCGCCTCGTGCATGGAACTCGAACGAGCCCGCGACGCGGCGGAACACGTGCCGGAAGCGGTCGCCGGGTCGCGGCGTCATCGCGATGGCGCGCGCGTCGCTCGGACCGGACTTGTCGGACCGGGCCGGCGTGATGTCGAGGAAGACGTCCTTCGGCACGCGCCCCTTCGCTAGCACCGAGACGTGCAGATCGGCGCCGGCGGGCAGCACGAGCTCGCTGCGCGATTCCTCGTCGCGACGCTGCAGGTCCGGACCGGCGTCCGGCAGTTCGATCACCAGGTCGGTCTCGCGCGGATACTCGGCGCCGAAGCCGAGATGGCGGAGCAGGAACGCCTTCGCGACGGCGGGGTGGAGCGTCGCCCCGCCGACGATGGCGATGCACACGCCGAGCGCGCTGCCGACCACTCGCCGCGTGCGGCGGTCGTCGAACAGGCGGTCCAGCGGCAGGTCGCGGGCGATGCTCGCGGTCTCGGCCGCGAGCCGATCGATCATCGCCTGCGACTGGTTGCGCAGGTCGCCGCTGGCTGCCTGGAGCTGCAGCGTCGACACGAGGCGCTGGTGCAGTTCCGGGAACGTCGTCTCGATCCATGCCGCGAGATCGACGTCGTCGAAGCGCCGCGACAGCGGGTACCGCACGAAGCGGACGGTTCCGGCAACGCCCAGCGCGACCAGGGCCGCCGTGTGCAGGAGACGAATGGGCAGGGGCAGTCGCAGCCAGACGTCGAGCCCGACGAACAGCAGCAAGGCGAGGCCGCAGGCCGCGAGGGTCAAGGCGACACCGAACCACGACCAGCGTCGGCGGAGCCGCGCGAACTGCGTCGCGAGCAGCGGACGCAGTGTCGCGGCGACGGCGGCCCCGTCGACCGCGGGATGGGAGTCAGGATCGACGGCGGTTGCCACGTTGGGTCCGGAGCGCGGTTCCCTTCACCGCTGGAAGATGGGCAGGTACTGCAACGGGATCTGCAGGATGAGCGTCGCGACGGCGGTTCCGAACGCGGCGCCGGGGCCGACGCGGCACGGCCAGCTGCCGTCGGCTTGCTGTTGCGCGAGCAGGGTGCGCTTCATGAAGCGGAAGTAGTCGGTCCACTTCGGGTCACCGGTGATGTAGTAGGCCTGCACCGCATAGTAGTGACCGTAGTAGAAGAAGTAGTGGTTCTGCGAGTCGCGGCTGAAGTCGCGGTACTGGCGGTCGAGGAAGTCCAGCGCGTCGCGGATGATCGGGCTGTCGTACTCGCCGGCGGCGTAGAGCGTCGTGACGCCGGCCGCAGTCAGGGGGAAGGTGGCGCGCGTGTTCTCGCGGTTCTGGTAGCGGAAGCTGCCGCCTTCGTCGCCGTACGCGCCGTAGCCGCCGCGATAGGTCCGGTCGTTGCTGCGGACGGCGCTGCGGTAGACGTAGTTCTGTGCGTTGCGGATCGTCGAGATCGGCACGTGGATGCCGACGTTGCGCGCCGAGCGGAGCGCGAGCTCCTGGCATACCGTGATCGACATGTCGGACTCGCGCGCG
>CAZIFB010000016.1:0-89011 GCA_964538915.1 uncultured candidatus Brocadiaceae bacterium
AAGAAGCACGTCGAGGTGCGCATCGGCAACGTCGAGTGGCCGGCCTACCTCGACATCCTGACGCAGACCGGGACCGCGTGGCGCGTCGTGCCGTTCACCAAGGAGAACGGCTTCCATCCGCCCAACGCGGCCTACTTCGATCGCACCGGCCTGAACGCGAAGACGCACCTGCTGCCGGTGATCTCCAATCCGGGCAACCCGACCGGCCACACGCGCGCCGGCAGGGAGCTCGAGGAACTGATCGCGCTGGCCGAGCAGCCGAAGAACGGCATCCTGCTCGACGAGGCCTACGAGATGTTCCACGAGTCCAAGGGCGTGAGCGGCATCCGCTACGTGAAGGACCTGGACAACAGCAACGTGTTCCTCGCCGGCGCCTGCACCAAAGGACTGCAGTGCCCGGGCATCCGCATCGGCTGGATCGTCGCCAGCCGGAAGAACATCGAGACCATGTCGAACTACTCGAGCTTCGGCATGGGCGGCGTCAGCCATCCGTCGCAGCTGTACGCCGTCGAGCTGCTCGCCGAGAAGCGCGTCGCCCAGGCGCGCGAAGCCGTGGCCAGGCACTACGGCATGCAGCGCGAGCGCTACGGCCGGGCCTTCGCGGCGATGGGGCTGAGGGTCCACACCGGCGACGGCGGCTTCTACCACTGGCTCGAGCTGCCTGCGGGGCTCGACGCCGACGAACTGAATCGCCGGCTGTTCCGGCACGGTGCGGCGATCCTGAAGGGCTTCGACTGCGACATGGCGCGGCCGCACAAGAAGGATCCGGCCTACCGCTCTCCGTACGCGTCGTTCTTCCGCTTCTCGTTCGGGCCGCTGCTGCCGGAGACGTTCGAGTCCGACGTCGCGATCCTGCGGCAGGTGCTCGACGAGTATCGGGCCGATGTCGGCAAAGCGGCTGTCGGCGCGAACGGCTGACCGAGCCCTTGGCCAGTGGACGCGTCGTCGTCCCGCCGGCGCGCGCTGCGTCGTGGTGCGTACTTCGGGGGTGGGCCGACCTGCCCGCGTTCGCTACGTCCTGAGCCCCCGCGAGGCCGCGAATCCGCCGGCTAGGTTCCGGGCTCCTGCCAGGAGGAGCGAGCCCATGCAAACGACCTTCTTCGCGTCCCTTCCCCGCCTCTTTCCGGTTGCCGCCGGCCTTGTCGCCTCGTGCTGCGTGGCGGTGGCACAGGCCACCGTCGAGTGGACCGCGCCCGATGGTGGCGTGATGCTGGCGGTGGACTCGGCCGACAACGTCTACACCGTCCGGTCCAACTACAACCTCGGCGACGAGATCGACCTGCTCAAGCACGACGCGCAGGGCAACCTGGTCTGGATCACGAGCCACGACCAGACGGATGCGACCAAGTGGGAAGCCGCGACGTGGGTCGCAACGGACTCGCAGGACAACGTCCTCGTCATCGGCACGCTGAAGTCCGGTTACTCCAATCCGGTCGACGCCGCGAGCATCGCGATGAAGTTCGCGCCGAGCGGGCAACTGCTCTGGCGGCGTGTGTACGAGTCGGGGTTCGACGGTTCCTACACGGTGCGCGGCCTCGTCGACGAACAGGACAACGTCTACGTGATCGGCGTGGGCAGCGGTCCGCCGGGGTTCGTCACCAAGGTCAAGAAGTTCGATTCCGCGGGAGCCACCGTGTGGACGTACTACGACGCTGCCGGCATCGGCGCTCCTCTGCGCGCCAAGCTCGCGCCGGATGGCGACATCCTGATCGTCGGTCGCGGGATCACCGGGAGCCTCAACGGGTACCAGCGCATCGATCGGGACGGCAACGTGGTGTGGAGTGTGGTCGGCATCCCGAGCCTCACGACCGGTGACGCGGCGGGTGACGTGTTCGGCAACACCTACCACGTCGACGGCGAGTACGCCGCGAACGGTGGCAGCCTGGTGACCAAGCGGGGGCCCACCGGCGCCGTGCTGTGGCAGAACGTCTATCCGTCGGTCGGCAGGCTGATCGAGATCGGCAACGACGATCGCCCGGTGATCTGCGGCTATGTGAACGCGGGCGGCGGCGGCAGCGCGTTCTTCAAGCTGCAAACCGACGGTCAGTTGGCCTGGGCCAACCTCGATGCCGACGGTCCGTCGAACCTGCTGTTGCAGGCACAGCTCCTGCTGGACGCGTCGAACGACGCCTATCTCGCGGCGAGTACGCTGTTCGACATGGCCGTGTGCAAGGTGCGCGCGGACGGCGCCTCCGCGTGGACGGCCTTGCTCCCCGGCAGCTACGCGTACGGCATCGCCCTCGGCCGCGCGACGACCGGACTCTGCGTGGTCGGGGGCCGGCTCACGCGACTGCGCATGGCGGAGGAAGGCCGCTGGACCGACCGCGGCCAGGCGCTCGCGGGCTCGGCCGGCACACCGAGACTCGCTGCAGAGGGTCCCTTCGTCGCGGGGCCGGGGATCGTGATGCACGTCGAACGCGCGATGCCGGTGACGGTCGGAATCTGGGTCGCGGGGGGCGGTGAAGTCATGGTGCCCGTGCTCGGCGGTGTGCTCGTGCCGAACCCCGACGTCCTGCTCGCCTTCGTCACGGACGCGCACGGGCGATCCACGTTCGAGCCGGTGATGCCGGCGCCGGTGCCTGTCGGCGCCATTCTCGCGTTGCAGGCGTGGTTGCTGGACCCGGCGGGTCCTGCCGGCTTCGCCGCCTCGAACGGGACGGCCACCGTCGCGCAGTGAACCCGATCCCGCCGCGCGCGGCTCTGTCGTCGGCGCTATCCTCCGCCGCGCATGGTGGAGACCGCGACACAGGCGGCCGGTGACGGGCCCGATCCACACGGCGACGTCGACCTGCCGGTGCGCATCGGGCCGTTCCGCATCCTCGAGCGCATCGGTGCCGGCGGCATGGGCGTGGTGTTCCTCGCCGAACGCCGCGAGCCGATCGAGCAGCGCGTCGCGCTGAAGGTCATCCGCACCGACCGTCTCGAGCGCACGTACCGCGCGCGCTTCGCGATGGAGCAGGCGGCGCTCGCGCGCATGGACCACCCCAACATCGCGCGCCTGCTCGACGCGGGCCTCGACGAAGGGCAGTCGTGGTTCGCGATGGAGTTCGTGCCCGGCACGCCGCTGTCGGACTACTGCCGAGAACACCGGCTGTCGATCGGGGCGCGCCTGCGGTTGTTCGCGCAGGTGTGCGACGGTGTGCAGCACGCCCACATGAAGGGCATCCTGCATCGCGACCTGAAACCCGCCAACGTGCTCGTTCGCGAGATCGACGGCCGGCCGGTCGCGAAGATCATCGACTTCGGCCTCGCGCAGCCGACGGATCCCTTGCAGATCCGTGCGACGTTGCACGAGTCGATGCGCCAGATCGTCGGGACGTTCGCCTACATGAGTCCGGAACAGGCGGAGCGCACGGAGGGCGACCTCGACACCCGCACGGACGTGTACTCGCTCGGGGTCGTGCTGTACGAGCTGCTGACCGGCGTCGTGCCCCTCGATGTCGACGAGGCGCAGCGGCGCGGCCTCGCGTGGATCGGCGACTTCCTGCGCGAACACGAACCGAAGAAGCCGAGCACTCGGCTCTCGACGATGGGGGAGCGATTGACGAGCGCGGCTGCCGAACGGGGAACGTCACCGCACCGCTTGCGGGCCAGCGTTCACGGCGACCTGGACTGGGTCACGATGAAGGCGCTCGAGCGCGACCGGCAGCGCCGCTACCCGACGGTCCGAGAACTCGGGCGCGACATCGAGCGCTACCTGCGCCATCAGCCGGTCGAGGCCGGGCCGCCCGGCGGGTGGTACCGTGCGAAGAAGTGGCTGCGGCGCCACGTGCGGGGTGTGGCGGTGGTGGGGCTGGTGGTTGCTACGGGAGCCTCGTTCGTTCTTCGCGACGCCGTACTGAAGCATCGACAAGTCGTGGCCGAGGCGCGGCGCACGACGCTGGCGAGGGCGGCACTCGCGTCTCAGTTCCTGGATCGGGCGGATACGGACCTCTGGCCCGTCGTGCCCGCGACGGTGCCGAGGATCGAGGCCTGGCTGTCAGCCGCGACGGAACTCGTCGGACACCGTGCGGAACTCACCGAGATGCGAACGGACTTGGCAGCGACCTCCGCAGCGGGCTCCGGGTCCGATCGAGTCGATGTCGCCTGGCAGGCGGCGATGCTCGACAAGGGGCTTGCCGATTTCGAGGAACTCGAACGGCGCATCCCGCTCGTCCGCGCGCGCTCGGTGAGGGCCGCGGCCTTGCAGGCGCGCACGACCACGGTCGACGCGAAACTCTGGGCGGACGCGATTCGCGACGTAGCGAGCGACGCTCGTCTTGCCGGCTTCTCGCTGCGGCCGATGTGCGGTCTCGTGCCCCTTGGCAGAAACCCCGTCACCGGACTGCAGGAGTTCTACCTCTTGGATGGCGGGGTGACGGACGCGCTGCCGGTTCGCGGAGCGGATGGCGCGTATGACGTGCGCCCGGAGACTGGATTGATCCTGGTGCTCGTCCCTGGAGGGGACATCGATGTCCCATGCGCCTCCGACGGAGCCGTCGTGCGCGGTCGCCTGGATCCATTCTTCCTGTCTCGCTACGAAATGACCCAGGCGCAATGGGTCCGAATGATGGGGGAAGGTCTGTCGGGCCCCGATGTGCTCTCCGCGACATACAACATCGCCAACGAACCGGATGGCCTTCAGCGATCCGCCGGCGGGCCCGGCGAGCAAGCACGTTCGGAAACGACATCGGATTGGACCCCCGTGACCTGGATCCATCCGCTGCAGCAGATCACGTGGCTCGAAGCGACCCTGCGTCTCCCGCGCTGGCAGCTCGCGCTGCCCACGTCGGCGCAGTGGTTGCGTGCGGCGAGCGCGAGCACCGACGCAACGGTCCACTTCGACTGGATCAGCCACGACTCCGGCTCGCAGATCAACTTCAGGGACGCCGCCTGCACGGCTCACGGCGAGGGACAAGGCATTCCGGCAGGGAGCCCGTCTCCCACATGGGACGGGTTCGTCTTCACGTCTCCGGTCGGCGCCCTTGCCCCGAACCCGTTCGGGTTCCACGACATCTTCGGCAACGTCGCGGAACTCTGTCGCGACGGCTACCGCGAGGCGCCTTGCGCCTTGGTGGGGCCTGAACTCGCCACGTGGGATGCGCGGGTCACGAAGCGCGCCGTGCACTGCGGTGGCTCGTGGGCGAATCCGTGGCCGCTGAAGCGTCCGTGGCGCGGGAGCCAGGTCGCGGTCGGCAACACGCTCGAGTGGATGGGTGTGCGACCGCTCTTCGTTCCCGATCGGGCGCGATAGACGGACCGCTCAATCGGTCCACCAGTGGAACAGCTCCGCGTGGTTGGACCCGCGCCAAGCCCTCGCACTGCACAGGGATTCGCCGCGGAAAGGCCAGAGCGACTGGATCACTGCGGTTGGGTGGAGCTCGCGGTCCGCTTGGGTCGGGTTCGGTGAGGCCGAGGCGTCGTCGAAGGTGAGGTTCCAGCAGGTGTGATCGCCCGTGACGAAGCCGAGGCTTCTGCCGAGTGGGATCAGGCTGCGCGGGCGATCGCTCGCCCCGCTCACATTCGCGTCCACGGGTTCGAGTCGACCGCTGCGGATCTCCCACGCGACGACCCTCCCTCCGGCAGTACCGAGCACCCAGTCGTGCGCCTGCCAAGCTGCCACGCCGTGGATTGCTTCGAGGGAACGATCCTCAGTGAGCGCCCGAACTTCGCCACGCTCGATGGCAAGGGGCGCCAAGCGACCCTGGTACTGTCCAGACAGGAGAAACCGAGTGTCGGTGTCGGCCACGAGGTTGCGCGGGTTCGTGACCTCCCGCACTGGGGTGATCTCGCCCCCTGCCGGCCAGATCCACAACTCGGTTGCGCCCGAAGTGGACTCCGTGAGCAACACGGCCGCTTGGTCGACGATCAACGAGAGCTCGCACGCGAGCAGTCTGCGCGCCGGGATGAGGGTCCGTGAGACGGCTGCGTATCGGTTGGTCTGCAGATCGATGGAGTAGAGCTGCAATTGGTCGGCGGCCGGTGATCCCACCAGCAGCGCAAAGGTGTCGTTGGCACGCACGGCAACGAGAGACTGAGGCGGAGTGGTCGATGGCGTGACCGGAGTGCGGCTGCCGCCCCAGCGATGCAAGTCCCCCGCGATCACGAACAACAGCTGCTCTGACGCGCCTGGCACGACTGCGATCGAGGTCGCCCGCGCTTCGAGCGGATCGCCGATCGGCGCGATCGTCCCGGCGTCCGGCGAATACGAGAACAGGCGGGGTGGTGTCCCGCTCGCATGCGCGTCGAGTGCACAGAAGTATGCGTTCTCCGAGCCGGCGGCGAAGGCATCTGGCTCGATCACCTGGGTGACGTTGGAGACGTTCGTCGGCTTGTGCGAGTGAAACGTGCTGAGCCAGATCTTCACGGCCGTCGCCGCGGCGGCGATGGCCAGACCCAGCGGCAAGACGCCGAAGCCGAACGTCAACAGCCCGTTCGCCGCGTTCCTGCGGGCGCTGACCCAGGCGACGACGAGGAACACCGCGAGAGCCGCAAGAACGAGAACCCGATAGTCCATGTGCTCTCCGAACGCGCGGTCGTGCGCGAGCCCTCACGCTATTCGGGTCGCGCCGTCTCGGCCAGAATCGCCGTCGAAACTCATGGCGAGCCGGCATGGGCGCCGAAGCGCCATGTTCACGACGCGCTCATCGCGGCGCGAACTCGTGTGCGAAGCCCCGTGATTGCGCCCGCGAGAGCATATTGCTCGCCCGCCCAACCCGTGACGAACCTTCCGCCGCGCACGTCGCCGCGCAGTTCGAGGCCGCGCAGGGTGCGCAGCAACAGGCGCCAGGGCACGGGTACTCTTTCGGCCAGCAGCAGCGGATGCGAGACCACGCCGAAGCGCGCGAGCAGCGAGCGTGCGCACAGTTCGATCGCGGCGTCGCTGGCGCGGGTGTCCTTTGCCGGCAGCGGCAACAGACTCCAGCGGCCGACTGCGAACAGCGGGAACGCGCGCTGGCTCGGCGCGATCGCGAGCTGGCGCATCGTCGCGAACGAGTCGCACGTCGCGAGGCCGCTGCCGACGAGTTCGCCGAGGCCCTCTTCGAGATGGCTCGGCAGCAGGCGGCTCTGCGTCTGCAGGTCGGTCGGAAACAGGGCTCCGCGCCGGGCGAGCAGTTCGTGCAGCGTGCGCGCGGCGGCGCCGAGTTCGTCCGGCTCCGCCCGTTCGAGCGGGAGTTCGAGCCACAACGCCAGGTCCTGCCTCGGCACGATCGAGAGGGGCAGCCGGCTCAGCGGGCCGTGCCACGGTCCCCATAGTCGCAGCCACACGAACTCGCCGGACAGTGTCGCCTGGTCGAGCCACTCGCGCCGGTAGTCGGCGATTCGCGGCGGCAGCACGTCGTGTTCCCACGCTTCGGCGGGGAACGCGGCCGATGCGAACTGCGCGAGCGTCTCGTGCAGGCCGCGCGGCCCCGTGCGCCGGGTCGTCTCGGTCGTGCCCTGCCAGCCGGCGAGGAAGGCCGCGAAGTCCGCCTGGCTGACCGGTTGCACCGCGGAGCGCAGTCGATCGAGCATCCGGTTGCGCACGCGGGCGAGCAGTCGGCGATGTGCCCACACTTCGCGGCCGACCAGGCGGGCCCGCATCGCGGTGCCTTCGGCCTCGAGCGCGCGCAACGCTTCCTGATCCTCGAACGGCAGGTCGTCGGCGTGCACGGGGATCACTGCTTCGAGGCGGCCGCGCCAGCCTGCGAGGCGGTCGCGACCCGACTCCGCGGCGAACCAGCGGTCGCCGTCGTGCTGCGCACGGCCGTCGGCGGCGAGCGTCGCGAGCCACTCGCGCCACGAGGGCTCGACCTCGGCGTCGCGCAGCCAGCCCATCCAGCCGAGTGCTTCGTGCAGTTCCGCCGCGGAGCGCGGATCCGGCCAGCACTCCTCCTGGACCTGCTCGACCGCGGCGGGGTCGAGTTCGCTCGCCACGTCGTGGCTCGCCGCCGGGCGGCGCGCGCCGCGCTGCGCCGACGTCACCGCCTGCGTGCGGCGCTCCTCGAGCGGAGCGTCGTCGAGGAACGAGTACGGCATCGCGTGCAGGATGCTCTCCGCGAACGGCGACGGGCCGGAGTGGTCGACTTCGCGCAGAGCGATCGCGCCGCCGCGAATGCGCGCGAGGAGCGCCAGCATGCCGTCGACGTCCATCGCCTCGTGCAGGGTGTCGTGCACCGTCTGTCCGACGACCGGGTGGTCCTCGGGCACCTCGATCGGACCCGGCGGCAGCGTCTCGGGACAGGCCTGGGCCTGGGGGAACGCGGCGGCGAGCGCATCGTCGGCGCGGAATCGCAGCAGCGGTGCCGGCACCTTGCGCCCCGAACGGAATCGCTCGACGAGCAGGGAACGCGCGACGTTCCATCGCCACCGCGCCTGGAACATCGGCGCCGGCAGCATCGCCTGGACCAGCACGTCCTTCGCCGTGTCGGGGTGCAGGTAGTTCCACACGTCGCCGAGTTCGAAGCTGTGCATCGGCCCGAGCGAGATGAGCAGTGCGTCCTCGTTGGCCGCGGCCTGCAGCTCGTAGCCGAAGCCGGTGCAGAAGCGCTTCCGCAGCGCGAGGCCGAGCGCGCGGTTGATGCGGCTGCCGAAGGGGGCGTGCAGGATCAGCTGCTGGCCGCCGGTCTCGTCGAAGAAGCGCTCGAGCACGAGCTGGTCGCGGCTCGGCATCGCACCGAGCCCCGCTGCGCCGGAGCGCAGATACTCCGCGAGCTGGTCGGCAGCCGCCGGACGCAGTCCGCATTCCCCCTGCAGCCACTCGCTCGACGTGCCGTGCACACGGACATGGGCGATGGCGGCGGAGAGTTCGTCGGAACGCGACGGACCCTCGGCGATCCAGAACGGCAGCGACGGCGGCACGCCGTGGGCGTCGGCGACGCGCAGCTGGCCGCTGCCGATGCGGCGGATCTGCCAGCTCGTGGTGCCGAGCTGGAAGACGTCGCCGACCGACGACTCGATCGCGAAGTCCTCGTGCACCGTGCCGACCGGCGTGTCGTCGTGGTCGAGTACGACCTGCCAGTCGGCCACGTCGGGAATCGCGCCGCCGCAGGTCACGGCGGTGAGGCGCGCGCGGCGCGTGGCGCGCACCGTGCGATGGATCGAGTCGCGGTGCAGCAGCGCAGCGCGGCCGCCGGCGTGCATCGCCAGCACCGCGTCGAAGCGGTCGCGGGACAGTTCGCGGAACGGGAACGCACGGCGCGCGGCGGCGAACAGCTCGTCCTCGACGAACGTGTCGTCACAGCACGCGGCGACGACCTGCTGCGCGAGGATGTCGAGCGGGTGTCGCGGCTGCGTCGTGCGGTCGAGGTCGCCGTGGCGCACCGCGAACAGGAGTCCAGCGCTCGCGAGCAGTTCGTCGCGCGTCAGTGGGAAGAGGCGCCCCTTCGGCAGGCGTCCGATGCCGTGGCCGGCGCGGCCGATGCGCTGCAGGAGCGCAGCGATCGACGGTGTCGGGCCGATCTGCAGCACGAGGTCCACGTCGCCGATGTCGATGCCGAGTTCGAGCGAACTGGTCGCGACGAGCGCCTTCAGCTGCCCGTGCTTCAGCCGCTGTTCGGCATCGAGGCGCCGCGCCTTCGACAACGAACCGTGGTGGCTCGTCACGAGGTCCTTGCCGACGACCTCGGCGAGACGCGCGGCGACGCGCTCGGCCATCTTGCGCGTGTTCGCGAACACGAGCGTCGTGCGGTGTTCGGCGATCAGCGTGCTCATGCGGCCGAAGACCTCGTTCCAGATCTCGCCGCTGCAGATCGTGTCGAGCGGCGCGCCGGGCACCTCGATCTCGAGGTCCATAGCGCGCGAGTGGCCGATGTCGACGATCGTGCACGGGCGGTCGGCGCCGGCCAGCAGGCCGGCGGTCGCCTCGATCGGACGCTGCGTCGCGGACAGGCCGATGCGCTGCAGCGTCCCGCCGTGCTGACGCACGAGCAGGTCGAGCCGTTCGCACGTGAGTGCGAAGTGCGATCCGCGTTTGCTGCCGGCGAGTGCGTGGATCTCGTCGACGATCAACGTGCGCGCGGTGGCCAGCATCTTCCGGCCGCGCATCGTGGTCAGCAGGATGTAGAGCGACTCCGGCGTCGTGACGAGGATGTGCGGCGGCGTGCGTGTCATCGCCGCGCGTTCGTTCGCCGGCGTGTCGCCCGAACGAACGGTCACGCGCACCTCGGGCAACGACGGGTCGAGGTTGCGCAGTTCGGCCAGCGGCTGCTGCAGGTTCTTCTGCACGTCGTTGGCCAGTGCGCGCAGCGGCGACACGTAGACGACGTGCAGCTCGTCGCGCAGCGCATCACCCCTCTGCAGCAACGCATCGAGCGAGTGGAGGAACGCGGCGAGCGTCTTGCCGGACCCGGTCGGCGCCGCGATCAGCACGTGTTCGCCGGCGGCGATGCGCGGCCAGCCGGCGACCTGCGGCGGCGAGGGGTCGCCGAGGCGCTCGCGGAACCAGCGCGCGACGGTGGGGTGGAACGAGGGCAGCACGACGGTCGGCGTTTCGGGCCGCGCAGCATACCGCTGTCCGCGGTGTCTGCTCCGTGCCGCGATCAGCGCGCCGGTGCGAGAGCGGGCGTGGTGTCGGCGCCGATTTGCTCGTGCAGGGGGCGGGTGTGGCGGCGGCAGCCGAACAGGGTGCGCCACAGCATGGTCGCCGTCGCCCTCGTGGGCGAACGCTGGAGTTCGTCGCGCTGCTCGCGCACGTGCGTGACCATGCGCTGCACGAAGTCGCCGAGCGTCACCGCGGCCGTGCTTCTCGTGCGTCGGCCCAGCGCGCGCAGCACGGCGACGCCTTCCTGGTGTCGTTCGAGGAGCTGCGCGACGGAGTCGCCGGGTCCGAGCTGCAGGAAACAGTGCGGCGGCAGGGGCACGACCGACGCCCTGGCGGACGAGGTCGAGAGCGACGCTCCGCACGCGAACCGGGTCACGAACTCCACGACGGTGTGCGGGTGCGGGCCGGCGAACTGGTGGATCGCCGCCAGCATCCCGCGGTCGCGATGGACGAACGGCAGCACGACGGGAGCCGGCACCAGGTTCGGCACCTGCGCTTCGCCGAGCGGCACGAACCCGGACCGCGCGAGATCGTCGATGGCGTCGCGGGTCGACCACAGCAGGTCGACGGCGCGCATCGGCAGCACGCGGGCGGGAGTGGGCAGGCTTCGTGCGATCGACCGTCGGGCCAGCAGCCAGCCGGCGGCCACTGCGGCGAACGCCGTCGTCGCGGCCACCGCCGCGAAGGAACTCGCGAGCAGCGAGAGCATCGCCGGGGTATCGGGCACACGGCACGGTTCGTGGCACGCGCATCGGGGCGGCGTCCCGTTGCGAGACGCGGTGCGTCCGTGTTCGGGGCCGGCTCCCGTTGCCACCGGGGGGCACTCCCCGATGTCCCCTGCGTGGCGGGTCGGCCGGCCTTGACAGGGGCGGTGCGGCTCGGCGACAAGCGTCGTCCCTCGCCCCTCCATGCGCGCCCGCTTCTTCACGTTCCTGACCGCGGCGTCGGCGGTCGTCCAGGCCGCGGTCGGCCAGCCGCCCGTCACGACGACGGACGCGCAGCACTACCGGCTCGAGGTCGAACTCGACTTCGCGAACCACGCGATTTCAGGCAAGTGCACTGCGACGTTCGTCAGCGCGGCGCCGGCGCTGCAGACCCTGTCGCTCGATCTCGCTTCGGCGCTCACGGTGACCGGCGTGACGATGGGGGGCGTGCCGGTCTCGTGGACGCGGCCCGCCGACCGCGTCGTGGTCACCCTGGACCAGCCGTACGGCGTCGGGCAGGCGTTCACCGTCGAAGTCGCGTACGGCGGTGTGCCCGCCGCGAGCTCGGGCTTCGGCGGGCTGCAGTTCGTCACGACCCCGGGCGGTCGCGCGTGTGCGTGGACGCTGAGCGAGCCGTGGGACGCGAAGACCTGGTGGCCGGGCAAGGACGAACTCGACGACAAGGCGACCTTCGAGATCTGGATCACGCATCCCGCGAACATGGCCGCGGTCTGCAACGGCGTGCTGCAGGGCACCGACGCGCTCGCGGGCAATCGCGCGCGCAGCCGCTGGCAGACTGCCTACCCGATGGCAGCGTACCTCGCGTCGTTCGTGTGCACCGAGTGGAGCGTGCGCACGGACACGTACACTGGGTTCGGCGCCGCGATGCCCGTGCAGTTCTGGGTGTTCCCCGAGAGCTTCGCGGGCTGGGGCCCGGGCATGGACCGCGTCGTGCCGATGCTGCACGCGCTGTCGGGCGTCTACGGCCAGTACCCGTTCGTCGCGGAGAAGTACGGCGTCGCCCAGTTCACGTGGAGCGGCGGCATGGAGCACCAGACGGTCAGCAGCCAGGCGTCGGTGTCTGAGTCGATCACGGCCCACGAACTCGCGCACCAGTGGTGGGGCGACATGATCACGTGTGCTTCGTGGAACGACATCTGGCTCAACGAGGGCTTCGCGACGTTCAGCGAGGCGATCTGGTACGAACGCAAGGCCGGCGGCACGCTCGCCGACTACCTCGCCGCGATGGTCGCGCGCAAGCCGCTCTCGACGTCGGGCACGGTGTACGTCTACACGCCGACGTCCGTCGCCGAGATCTTCAGCACGACCAACGTGTACCGGAAGGGCGCGTGGGTGCTGCACATGCTGCGCGGAGTGCTGGGCGACGCCGCGTTCTTCCAGGCGCTGCTCGACTATCGCGCCGCGTACGAAGGCGACTCGGCGACCACGGCACAGTTCGCCGCGGCGGTCGAACAGAGCACCGGCCGCGAACTCGACTGGTTCTTCGACGAATGGGTGATGAACCCCGGGTCGCCGGCGTGGTCCTTCGCGTGGGCGAACCGCACGGTGGCGGGCGCGAACCGTCTCTACCTCGAACTCGATCAGACCCAGGCGTCGCAGAGCGTCTTCACGATGCCGGTCCGTGTGCGGGTGACGACGTCCGCGGGCACCGTGGACGCGACGGTGTGGAACGACGAACGCAGCGACCAGGTCGTGATCCCGCTGCCGGCGCCCGCGACCGCGGTTGCAATCGATCCGGACCAGTGGATTCTGCGCGGCACCCCGCAGTCGCGTCCGTACACCACACCGTTCTTCGGCGCCGACGGCACGTCGATCGACACGGTGAACGGCGGAGCGATCGAGTACCACCTCGACCTCGGTGCGCCGGCCGCGGGGCGGCCGTACTTCGTGGTGCTCGGTCTCTCCGGCAGCACGCCGCCGTGGATCGTCGCCGGCCTGCCGATTCCCGTGGCCGTGGACGGCCTGACGTCGATCGCCATCAATGCAGCCAACACGCCGGTGTTCACCGACTTCTTCGGAGTGATCGGTGCGAACGGCGCCGCGCGCGCCAAGTTCGACCTGCCGCCCGGCATCGCGGCGGCGCTCGCGGGCTCGACCGTCACCGCCGCGGCGGTGCTGATCGACCAGTTCGACTTCGCGTCGCGCCCGGTGGACGTCCTGCTGCGGTGAGTGCTCTGCCGCAATGGGCCGCCGAGGGCCCCGGGCTGCGGCCCGATCGAGGGCCGCGATGGGCTCGGAAAGCGCCGGCCCGGCGTCTACCTTCCCCGCCCCGATGTCGAGCGAACCGAGCCAGGAGCCCGAAGCCCCGCGTCCCGCGATCCGTCTCACCGCGAAGGCGAGCGGCTTCCTGCGGCGCGGACAGCCGTGGTTCTACGCCGACGATGTCGAACGCGGCGAGGTCGCGCCGCCCCGGCTCGTGCGGGTGCGCGACGAGAACGAACGCGATCTCGGCCTCGCGTTCACGTCGGCGAGCCGCCTCGCACTGCGCTGGTGCGGGCCGTGGCCGGGCGACGGGGCACCCGACCGCGAGACGTTCTTCCACGAGCGCCTTGCGGCCGCGATCGAACGTCGCGCCGGCTTCCTCGGTCCGACCGACGGCGTGCGCATCGTGCACGGCGAGAGCGACGGGTTGCCGGGCCTCGTGATCGACCGCTACGGACCGGTGCTCGTGTTGCAGTCGACCGCCGCGGTGGTGGAGAACGCGCTCGACGCGATCGTGCCGTTTGTCGCCGACCGACTGCACGCCGATGCGGTCGTCGCCCGCAACGACACACCGGCGCGCAAACACGAAGGGCTGCGCGAGGAAGTGACGCTGCTGCACGGTCGCCGCATCACCGAGACGACGATCGTCGAGCACGGCGTGCGGCACACGGTGCGGCCGTTCACCGGGCACAAGACCGGCTTCTATCTCGACCAGCGACCCGCGCGCGCGCTGGTGCAGGAACTCGGCAAGGGCCGGCGCGTGCTCGACCTCTTCTGCTACCAGGCAGGGTTCGCGCGCAACGCACTGAAGGGCGGTGCGAGGGCGGCCGTCGCGGTCGACCAATCGGCCGATGCCCTGGCCCTCGCCGTCGCCGATGCCGCCGCGGATGGAATCGCCGGGCTCGCGACCGAGGCAGCCAACGTCTTCGACTTCGTCCGCGCCCAGCGCGACGCCGGCGCGCAGCACGACCTGATCGTGCTCGATCCTCCGGCGTTCGCGAAGTCGCGCCGCGAGGTCGAGGGTGCGGAGCGCGGCTACCGCGACCTGAACCGTCAGGCGCTGCGCCTCCTCGCACCGCACGGCTTCCTCGTCACGTGCACGTGCAGCCATCACATGACGCTGCCTCGGTTCGAGGAGATCGTGCGACAGGCCGCCGCCGGGCTGCCCTTCCGCGTGATGCTTCGGCAGCGACTCGGAGCCGGCCCCGACCACCCCGTCGCCGTCACCCACCCCGAATCCGAATACCTGAAGGTGCTGCTGCTGCAGCGCGTCGACTGACGAGCACCATGAACGACGAACTCGGCATCACCGTGAACGGCGACCCGCGCACGATGCCGGCCGGCGCGACGGTCGCCGACCTCGTGGCCACCCTCGGACTGCGGCCCGAGCAGGTCGCCGTCGAACGAAACAAGGCGATCGTCCGGCGGGCGGACCACGCGTCGACGGCACTCGCCGACGGGGACCGGCTCGAGGTCGTGACGTTCTTCGGCGGCGGCTGATCCGCCACGATCGTCGTGCCTCCATCGGGAAGAACCGCCCGATCGTGTCACACTGGGGCTCCGTCCGTCGTCAATCCGTCGTGACCGACGCGAACGTGTTCCCCGACTTCGAGACGCTGCGCCGCCAGGAGGCGCGGTTGCGTCCGCTGGTCCGGGCGCTCGTGCGCGACGACGCCGTCGGCGACGTGCTGCAGGAGACGTGGCTCCGCGCCTGGTCGAGGCCGCCGCGTTCGGCCGCTTCGACGGAAGGCTGGTTGCGCCGCGTGGCGGCGCGCTTCGCGCTCACACATCGCCGCGCCGAGGACAGGCGTCGGCGTCACGAGGCGGCGGCCGCGCGGGACGCTGTTGCGGAGACTCCTTCGACGGAGGAGACCGTCGAGCGGCTCGCGCTGCAGCGCGCGGTCGCGACGGCGGCGTCGTCGTTGCCCGAGCCACTGCGCACGGCAGTGCTCCTGCGCTACTACCACGGCCTCTCGGCGGAGGACACGGCGGCGCGGACGGGAACGACCGCCGCGAACGTCCGACAGCGGACCCATCGTGGTCTCGCCGCGATGCGCACGCAGCTCGAATGCGAACTCGGCGGCGGATGGCGTGCGGCGCCCGCGGCTCTCTGGTTCTGCGCGCCCGATCCGACCGGCGCACCCCTCACCCTCGTCTCCTCCCTTCTCTGCATGACGAAGCTCGGCGTGGCGTCTCTCGTGATCGGCGGCCTGTGCGTGCTGGCGGTCGTCGCGGTGACCGTTCCCTCCTGGTTCGCGACACCGCCGGCGACGAGAACCGACGACGCCGTGGCCGCACGGTCGGAGTCGCCGGTGCCGAGCACGGCATCGGGTGCGGGACAGGCCGCGCCGGCGGCAGCGGAACGAACCGCGGCGCCAGGAGCCCGGGACGGCGAGTCCGCGCATCGTGTGCGCGGGACGATCGTCGACGATCGTGGACGACCGGTCGTCGGCGCGGAGGTCCGCGCGGCGAAGGCAGACGGAACGGGCTGGACGAGCCTCGCCGTCTCCGATGCGGGCGGTGAGGTCGAGATCGGGCCGGTGTCGCCGGTGGCGCAACTCGACGTCGCGCCGCCGTGGATCGCCGTGGCCGTCCAGGTGCCGTCGTTCGATCGTCCGCGCGTCGCGCCCATGTTCGTCGTCGCCCCGGCGCGCGAGCAGGTCGTCACCGTGCGCGACGATCGCGGCTTCCCCGTCGCCGGTGCAACGGCGGCCGTGCAGGTCCACGGGCTCGTCGAGTTCCCGCGTTCGCTGGACGACGCCGCGCGCGTTGCACCGGCGAACGGCGTCAGCGACGAGTCGGGGCGCGTGCGGTGGCCGCGACTCCCGCTCTCCGGCACCGTGATCGCAGTCCACAAGCCCGGCCATCGCCCCGTCGCCGTGCGGGTCGAGGAAGCGACCGCGGCCGACCTCGAAGTCGTGCTGGCGCGCATCGAGAAGGGCGAGCGCATCGTGACCGGCGTCGTCACCGGTCCGCGCGGTTCCTACCTGCGCGGCGCCGTGGTGGGTCTCGGCGGTCGTCGCACGACGACGGACGACTTCGGCGGCTACCTGCTCGCGATCGAACCCGGCGCGTACGTGGACCCGAGCAGTGCCTTGTATGCGGTCGCCGACGACCTCTTCCCCGCGGTCGTGCGCGAGTTCGGTGCGCGTCTCGACGGAGCGTCCGGCACCACGGTCGTGCAGGACCTGAAGGTCGAACGTCTCGCGACCGTGATCGAAGGGCGCGTCGTCGACGCCGACGGCAAGGGCGTGGCCGGCGTCGCCGTGTACCCGTGGAAGCTCGAGACCCTGACGCCGAACGAGACCGCCGAGGACCTGGCGGCGCCGCACGACCAGCAGCCGATCTCGCTGGTCGGCAACAAGGTCCGTGCGTTCGGGAGCACCGACGACGACGGTCGCTTCACGCTGCCGGGTCTCGACGAGCGGGCGTACCGGCTGCGCGTCTTCGACCGCGCACAGCAGTGGGCGTGGACCACGCCCGAGATCCGCGGCGGCACGCGCGACGTCGAGATCCGTCTGCCCGGCGATCTGCAGGGTCCCGTCGCCGGCGTGGTGCGTGATCGCAGCGGCGCGCCCGCGGCCCGCGTTCGGATCGGCGCCTACATGGAGGTGTACGGGAACGGCGGCGGCGTCGCGTCGATCGGGCTCCGCGCGTCGACGACGACGGACGCGGAGGGACGGTTCTCGCTGCCGTCGATCGCGCGCCACGGTGTGTCGCTGAGCCTCGGAGGCAAGCAGTGGGTGGACCAGAGCCACCCGATCGACCCGACCGTCGACACGACGAAGCTGGAGATCACGATGCTGCGTCGCTGCCACGTGAGGGTGCAGCTCGCGGACCCGGCGTTCGCCCAGGCGCAGGTCTCGTTCCTCGACGTGAACGGCGACACGGTGATGATCCAGCAGGACAGCGGAGGCACGAGCATGAAGACGACGACCTGTCGGCTTCACGACGGGAAGACCGAGGTGCTCTCGCTCAGCGAAGCGGCTGTCGTGCTCGACGTGCGCAAGGACGACGGCACGTCGTTGCAGCAGTACTCGATCGTGCTCCAACCAGGCGACGTCAACCTGGTCGCGCGCTGACGCTGCGTGGCGCGTCAGTCGATGACGTAGCACGTCGGCTGCGGGAACGCACTGCCGTTGTCGCCGCCGAGCACGACGACCCGACCGTCCGGCAGCGCGTGCACCGAGTGCCCCGTACGCGGGCTCGGCAGGCGCGCGGTCCACTGGCTCCACGTCCGCGTCGCCGGATCCCAGGTCTCCAGCCGATCCGTCGTCAGGTTGCCGGCGCCGACGCCGCCGACCGCGAGCACGCGCCCGTCGATCAGCCGCACGGCCCGCGCGAAGGTGCGGGCGACCGTGGCGCTGCCCGCTTCCTCGATCACGCCGGTCGTCGTCACGAGGACCTCGGCCGCGGCGATCGGGCTGCCTGCGTCTTCGCCGCCGACGATCAGCACGCCGCCGTCGACCGGCACCGCGGTGTGCAGGGTGCGCGGGTGCAGCAACTCCGGGCCGGCAGTGAACGTCTCGGTGGCCGGATCGAAGAACTCCGTCGTCGCGATCACGGTGCCGGTCGTGACGTCGACGCCGCCCGTGATCCACACGAGCCCCGACGGGAGGGTCGTCGCGGTGTGGCCCGAGCGCACGTGCATCGCTTCGCCGATCGGTGCGCGGACGCCGGCGATCGGCTCCCAGATCTCGGCGTCGCGGTCCGTGGCGGTTCCTCCCGCGACGAATCCGCCGAGGACCAGCACCCGTTCGCCGGGCAGTTCGGAGAGGGTCACCGTGTCGCGATTGCACGCGAGGTTGCCGACGATCGACCAGCCGAGCGCCGCGGGGTCCCAGCGTTCGATGCGTGTCGCTTCGAGGAATGTCGCGCTGTTCGTGACGCCGCCGAGAGCGAGGACACTGCCGTCCGAGAGTGCGATCGTCCCGCATTCGGCGCGACCGCCCGACAGGTCGCCGACGGGCGCGAACAGCCCGGTCGCCGGATCGAAGACCTCCGCGTTGCGCCAGAACTGCGGGCCCGGCGAGGATCCGCCGACCATCAGGACGCGGCCGTCGGACAGCAGCGTCGCACCGTGGCGCGTGCGTTCGATCGAACTCGGCGGCAGTTCGGCGACGCGTTCGCGGTAGCGGAAGGGCACGTCGAGCACCTTCGTCTCGGTGCCCGAAGCGGTCGTCACGGTGAGCGTGTAGCTCTTCGCGACGAGCGTCGGTCCGACGCGGTACGACGAACCGCTCGCGACGGGCCCGACGTCCGGATCGATGCGCGCCGTGCCGTCCGGGAACGTCGGCAGGAGCAGGACGGAGTCACCCGGCGCGAAGAACGGCGGGTTCGCGGTGAGGGACGTGACGACGATCGGCGGGGATCCGCCGCCGCCACCACCACCGCCGCCGCAGGCAGCGAACAGCGCGCAGATCGGAGCCAGGGAGAGAATGGCGTGGCGCACGCGCCGAAGGATAGCGACGTGCGATGGCCGCGGAACCCCGGGGGGCGGCGCGCGAATCCCGGTGCGGCGCCCTTGTGCCTGCGCGGCGGGCCTCGCACGATCGGCGGCGTGACGCTCGTCGACCAACCGCTGATCCTCGGCCCGCACCGTTTCTCGTCGCGACTGTTCCTCGGCACCGGCAAGTACCCGTCGATGGAGTCGATGGTGGAGGCGCTGGCGGTGTCGGGGACGCAATGCGTGACGGTCGCCGTGCGGCGCCTCCAGATCGGTGTGCCGCAAGGCAAGTCGCTGCTCGACTACCTGCCTCGGGACCGCTACGTGCTGCTGCCGAACACGGCCGGCTGCTTCGACGCGGAGCACGCGATCCGCACGGCGCGCCTCGGCCGCGAACTCGGCATCGGCGACCTCGTGAAGCTCGAAGTGCTCGGCGATCCCGACACGCTGCTGCCCGATCCGCTCGGCACGCTCGAAGCCGCGAAGACTCTCGTGAAGGAAGGGTTCGTCGTGCTGTGCTACACGAGCGACGACCCCGTTCTCGCGAAGCGCCTCGAGGACGCGGGCGTCACCGCGGTGATGCCGGCGGGCGCACCGATCGGCAGCGGCCAGGGCATCCTCAATCCGAACAACATCCGCATCATCCTCGAACGCGCGAAGGTGCCCGTGATCGTCGACGCGGGCGTCGGTACGGCGAGCGACGTGACCGTCGCGTTCGAACTCGGCGCGCATGGCGTGCTGCTGAACACCGGCGTCGCTCTCGCGAAGGATCCCGTACGCATGGCGCGCGCGATGAAGGCCGCCGCCGAAGCCGGGCGCGATGCGTTCCTCGCGGGCCGCATCGGGAAGAAGCTGTACGCGAGTGCATCGTCGCCGACGGCGGGCGTCATCGCCGGCGAGTGACGCGATGCCGCCGGACCCGACGTCCGTTGCTGCTGCGCCGGTCGGCGGCGACCGCGCGCCGATCGTGCAACTGCCCGTCGTGCTCGCGGCGAGCTGGCTCGGCTTCGCGTTCGGTCTCGAAGGAGGCGTTCTCGCCGTCGTCGCGTGCGCGGCGCTCTGGCCGCCGCGGGTGCCGTGGCGGCCGGTGGCGGCGAGGCGCGTGCTGCTCGGCTACGTGCCGTTCGCCGTCGCCTGGCTCGTGTTCGTCGTGGCGTACCTGCGCATCGCCCACGCGTGCGGCTTCGTGATCCCGCCGCAGCCGATGCTAGAAACGATGGCGAAGCAGGGCACGGCGATGCCGGGGTTCGTGCTCGCGGTGTTCGGGATCGTCGCGATCGCGCCGGTGGTGGAGGAAGTGCTGTTTCGCGGCTACCTGTTCACCGCCCTCGATGTCGTCCTGCCGCGGTGGGCGACGCAGGTCGCGACGGCGGCCGTGTTCGGCCTCTTGCACGGGCCAGGGTACGCGCTTCCGATCGGCGTGCTGTCGCTCTACTTCGGGTGGCAGCGCGCGAAGAACGGCTCTCTCCTGCCGTCGATCCTGGCCCACGCGGTGCACAACGGGCTCACCGTCGCGGTGACCGTGCTGTGGCCGGGTCACCTCGAGCTCCTCTACCCCCGATGAACCCCTCGCAGTACCCGCCGAAGGATCCCGCCGCGCGCCAGTTCCTCGTCCACCCCGACATGGTCGGCCGCCTCCGGCGCCGCGGGGACGCGATGGTCGCCGACAATGCCACGGTCGTCGGCGACGTTCGCCTCGGCAAGGACGTCGGCATCTGGTTCGGTGTGACGATCCGCGGCGACGACAGCTGGATCGAGATCGGCTGTGACACGAACGTGCAGGACAACACGTGTGTGCACGTCGACATCGACGCGCCGCTGCGCATCGGCCGCGGAGTGACGATCGGCCACGGCGTGATCCTGCACGGCGTCGAGATCGGCGACTACGCGCTGATCGGCATGGGCAGCATCGTTCTCGGTGGCGCGCGCATCGGCGAGTACTCGCTCATCGGGGCGGGAGCGCTGATCAAGGAGGGCGCCGTGATCCCGCCGCGTTCGGTGGTGCTGGGCATGCCCGGCAAGATCGTTCGCCAGGTCACGGACGACGAGATGGAGGGCATGCGCTGGCGTGCGCACCACTACGTCGAGCGCGCACGGACCTATCTCGCGCCGGGCAGCTGAAGATCCGTTGCCATCGTCCGCATCGCGGAGCGGCGGAGGATCCCGTCGCGAGATTGCGGCGCAGCGCGTCCACGGTCCTGATGTGCTACTCTTCGGAGCGTTGTCGCACTCCTCCTCGATGAACAATCCCCGCATTGCCGTTCCCCTCGTTCTCGCCGTGGTCGCCGCCGGTTGTGCGCGCCATGAAGGCGACATCGCCAGCTTGACGATCGGTTCGCTGCCGCGCTTCGAGACGCGCACCGAGTACACGCCGGGGACGCTGCGGCTCTCGGACTACCACGTGGCGGACTTCGACGGGGACGGCGAACTCGACATGGCGGTGATCAGCCTGTCCGGCGAGTTCCGCGTGCTGCTCGGCAACGGCACCGACTTCGTCGTGACGCAGGAAGCCCAGATCGGCGACAGCCCGATCTGGATCGCCGGCGGCGACTTCGATCACGACGGCGACGAGGACCTCGTCGTGGTGCGCGGCATGGCGATGGCAGCCGACCTCTGGTTCAACAACGGCGGCGCGTCGTTCGCGAAGGTCGGCGAACTGCCGCTGCCCGCGATCGCGTCGCTGTCGGCCGTCGTGGGGGACCTCGACCAGGACGGCAATCTCGACGTCATCGTGTCCGCGCCCGTGGCGCCGCAGATCCGCATCTTCTACGGCGACGGCTCGGGCGCCTTCCCCGTCACCCAGGACCTGTCGCTGCCCGGCGGTGGTCAGCCCTACACGGTCCAGATCGGCGACGTCACGCGCGACGGCCTGCCGGACCTGATCGCTTCGGACAACATCCTGTCGCGTGTCGTGGTGTTCCCTGGCGCGCAGAGCGGCTACGGCTTCGGCAACTACGCGTGCGAGCTGCTGGTGCCCGGCTTCCCGGTCGCGACCTCGGTCGGCGACCTGAGCGGCGACGGACTGCCGGACATCGCGGTGTCGTGCTTCCTCGGGAAGCGCTTCACGGTGATCACGGACATCCTCCCGCCGATCGGCCAGAAGGCGCAGCTCGGCGGCGACGGCACCGACGGTGTCTCTGTGGTGCTCGAGCAGTGCCCGTACGACTCGTTCGACGTCAACATGCCCGATCGGCCGACGATCTCGACCATCGCGGACGTGACCGGTGACGGCCGCCCCGACCTCATCGCATGCCTCGCGTTCCGCGCGAGCGTCGTGGTCGCACCGCAGCTCGCGGGCGGCGGCGTCAGCGACGACGACTCGACGAAGCGCTTCTACGACGCGGTCGAGGATCCCCTGCGCCCCGTGGTCGCCGACTTCGACCACAACGGCCAGAACGACCTCCTCGTCCTCGCCGGCGGCGGTTCGCGCATCCATCTGTGGCGCTCGAACAGCGCCGGTCGCCTGCTCGGCGCGCGTAACTTCGACTCGGGGCTGCCGGGTGCATCGTGGATGGTCGGCGGCGACTTCGACGGCGACGGCGATCGCGAAGTGATCGTCGGCAGCGACCTGAACACGCAGGTGAGCGTGCTCGGCGCCGACGATCCGGCGGCGGCGACGATGAAGCTCGAAGCGACGATCGACATCGGTGCGCCGGTCGCGCAGATCGAAGCCGGCGATCTCGACCTCGACGGCCGCCCCGACCTCGTCGTCAGCACGATGGGCGGACTGCGCGTGCTGCGCAACGTCTCGACCGGCAGCGGCTACGCGTTCGTCACGCCGGCGGGCACGCCGACGATCCTCGGTACCGCGACGTCGCCCTTCGGCGCGACCATCGGGGACTTCGACCGCGACGGCAACCGCGACATCGCGGTGTGCGACTCGGCCGGTGGCGGGCTGCACATCTTCCGCGGCACGAACACGCCGTTCGTGTTCCTGCCGGAGATCGTGATCCCGCTCGGCGGCAATCCGGTGGACGTCGTCGCTGCCGACTTCACGGGTGATCGTCTCGTCGACCTCGCGGTGTCGCGCGAAGGCCTCGCCGACATCGTCATCCTGCGCAACACGACGCCGACGAGCGGCCTCGGGCCGACCGATCCGGGCTTCGAGAACTTCCTGTCGGTCCCCGTCGGCCAGTCGCCGCTCTACCTCATCACGTCGGACTTCAACCTCGACGGGCGCGCCGACATCGTCGTCAGCAACGCAGCCTCCGCTTCGGTGACGGTGCTCTACGGCCAGGCCAGCGGCTTCACCGGCCAGTCGTTCCCGGCGGGCGCGGGCCCGACGGCTCTCCTCGCGGAGGATCTGACGAACGACGGCCTGCCGGACATCCTCGTCGCCTCCCTCGTGAGCGGCGACTTCCGCGTGATGGTGGGCGACGGCAAGGGCGGGTTCCCGCTGCTGCCGGTGTTCCCCGGCACGTGGGGCGCTTCGAATGCGGTGCTTCAGGACATGACGAAGGACGGCCTGCCGGACCTGCTCATCTCGAGCCTGATCACCGAGCGCGTCTCGCTCGTCCGCAACATCCGCGACTGAACGAACGGGATCGCCGCGTGTCCAACGACCTGATGGGGGTGATCCTCGCCGCGGGCAAGGGCACGCGGATGCGGCCGTTCTCCGAGCACTGGCCGAAGCCGATCCTGCCCGTCCTGGGCAAGCCTCTGATGGCCTACCAGCTCGAGATGATGGCGGGCCTCGGCATCCGCCGCGTCGTCGTCGTCATCGGCCACCTCGGGCACGAGGTCGTGCGCGCCCTCGGCGACGGCAGCCAGTGGGGCGTCAAGATCGACTACGTCGAGCAGGAGGAGATGCTCGGCATCGCGCACGCGGTGTCGCGTCTCGAGTCGCACGTCGACAAGCCGTTCTTCCTGTTCCTCGGCGACATCTACTTCGACACCGAGAACCTCGCGTCGATGGTTCGCCGCTTCTGCGACGGGCGCGGCATCGGCGGTGTGCTCGCGTGCAAGCGCGAGCCGAACCTCGAGGCGATCAAGCGCAACTTCGTGGTGCTCGTCGGTCCGGACGGCTTCGTGCACCGCGTGATCGAGAAACCGCGCCACCCGCGCACCGACCTCAAGGGCTGCGGCATCTACCTGTTCGACCTGTCGTTCTTCGACGCCGTGCGCCGCACGCCGCGCACCGCGATGCGCAACGAGTACGAGATCACCGACTCGATCCAGATCTTCCTCGACGACGGCTACAAGGTCGAAGCGGCGGAAGTCGTGAAGGCCGACATGAACGTCAGCTACCCGGCCGACCTGCTCGAACTCAACCTGCTGCTGCTCGGCAAGAGCGGCAGGACCGAGTTCCGCGCGCCCGACCTGAAGCTCGGCAAGTCCGCGTCGCTCGAGCGCTGCGTCGCGATGGCGGGCGCGGAGGTCGGCGAGGGTGCGAAGCTGACCGAGTGCCTGCTGTTCCCCGGTGCTCGCGTGCCGGCAGGACGCGTGCGGCGCCGTTCGATCTTCACCGCCGACGCGGAGATCCGCTGCAGCGGCGAAGAAGTCTGAGCGCAGGGCATTGACAGTCCCGGGGGGGGGGGGGGGTAGAGAGACTGCCAGCCCACCAAGGAGGTTCCATGGAGAAGGTAGCTACTCTTGCGTTGTCGTTTCCCTTGCTTTTGTCGTTGTCTGCGGCGGATCCGACTCCCGCAACCAGCATCTGCATCCTGACTGGCCCTGATATCCAGAATGCATCGGGCGGGCCTGTCATCACCGACTTGGGGACAGGCCTACCGGGGGATAGCGGATTGGGCTGTAACCCTTGCACCGTGAAGGGCTTCTACGTCTCTGTCGCCTGGCAACAGGATGGATTTGGTACCATCCAGGGGCTTGGCATGGTCTCCGCCGAGCGCCGCGACAGGGGCGAGACGGGCTTCTATGCACAGGGCAAAGACCATCCCCTCGATTGCGGCAGTGAGGCTGTTCTGGAAGTCGAACAAGGCGGTTATTCCTCCTATGCCGTATGGACATGCAGCACGTGCTTCTACGACTGATACCCGAACATGCGTAAGAGAGCCTTCATCGTCTTGGCTGGGTTCGTCTCCGGCCTGGCTGTGATTGCCTGGTGTGCACTTCCAAGGACTGAGCCGCAGCCAGGGACCTTCCCGAATCCGGGGGCGGCGGCGATCGAGTCCCCGGCCCAGGTGGTTGGCGGCGACCGGCCATCGCGCGAACGTGAGGGCGAATCGTCGGATGCCATGCCGGTGGAATTGCCCACGAGTTCTCCCGAAGGATCGCCAGAGGAGTCCGGACCAGCATCGTTCCCTGGCGACTATCACGGTCCGCGGGACGCGAACCTCTTCGAAGTGTATTCGGTGTACAAGCTCGCTATGGAGACGGCCGCGCGACGCCTCGCGGACCCGAGCCTGCGAGGTCTGGAACTGGCGTCCGTCAAGGACGCATTCCTTCGGCACTCGGCCTACATCACGTTGATTCAGCAACAGCGATTTCACCTCTATTTCCATGGCCGACGGACGCCTGACCAACGCGTGCCTGTCAACACCAAGGATGTCGTCTATCATTCGACGGGTATGGGGGACATGCAGGTGACGTTCGAACTGCGTCGCTCCGAGTTTCCCGACATGTTCGAGGCCTTGGATGAGTTGACAAAGCGATTTCAGATGGGCGGCGCTGCGCGTTAGTGCTGCGAGCTCAGTCGGGTGGTGCGTCTCTGCTGCGCGGATCGGCCTGCCTGCTGTCTCTTCGGCTGCTTAGCATGACGGCATGTTCGCCGTCGTGCTCGCCGCTGCGTTCGCCGCGTTCCCGCAGGACCTCGTGCTCACGAATGCGAAGGTGCACACCGGTGCATCGACACCGCACGAAGGTCGCATCGTCGTGCGCGACGGGAGGATCGCTCCGCCCGACGCAGAACCGCCGCCGGGCGCGACGACGATCGACCTGCACGGTGCGTTCGTGTTGCCCGGCCTGCAGGACGCGCACGGGCACCTGCTCGGGCTCGGCACGTCGCTCGTCGAGGTGAACCTCGTCGGCACGAAGTCGTACGACGAAGTGATCGAGCGTGTCGCCGCCGCGGCCGCGAAGACGAGGCCGGGCGACTGGGTGTTCGGGCGCGGCTGGGACCAGAACGACTGGCCGGACACCGCGATGCCGCACCACGCGGAGCTGACCGCCGCGGTGCCCGAGCATCCGGTGTGGCTCGTGCGCATCGACGGCCATGCGGGGCTGCTGAACCAGCGCGGGCTGTTCCTGTCGGGCATCCGTGCGGGGAGCGAGGCGCCCGCGGGCGGGGAGATCCTGTTCGACGAGCACGGCGAACCGACCGGCGTGCTCGTCGACGCGGCGATGGCGGCGGTGCCGAAGCACGATCCGACCTTCGCCGAGATCAAGGAGCGTCTGCTGCGTGCCCAGGACGAGTGCCTGCGGCACGGTCTCACGTGCGTGCACGACGCCGGCATCACGCAGGGCGAGCTCGAACAGTTGCGGCTGCTCCACTTCGAAGGCAAGTGGCGCCTGCGCGTCTACGCGATGGTCGCGGAGTCGGAGCGCGAGCTGATCCGCAAGGGTCCGTGGGAGAGCAAGGACGGGCTGCTCACCGTGCGCGCGGTGAAGGGGTACGCCGACGGCGCGCTCGGCTCGCGCGGGGCAGAACTGCTCGAACCGTATGCGGACCGCCCGACGTCGCGGGGCCTTCAGGGCATGCCGAAGGCGAAGCTGCAGGAACTCGCGCAGCGCTGCGCGGACGCCGGCATGCAGCTGTGTGTGCACGCGATCGGCGACCGGGCGAACCGGAACGTTCTCGACGCGTACGCCGCGGTGAAGGTCGAAGGCGGCCTCGCGTCGCGGCGCTTCCGCATCGAGCACGCGCAGGTCGTCGCCGCCGACGACGTCGTGCGCTTCCGCGACCTCGGCGTGATCCCGTCGATGCAGCCGACGCACCTGACGTCCGACATGCCGTGGGCGCCGGAGAGGCTCGGGCCGGAGCGCGTGAAGCTCGCGTACGCGTGGCGTTCGTTCCTGGCGATCGGGGTGCCCGTGCCGTTCGGCAGCGACTTCCCGGTGGAGTCGGTCGATCCGCGCAAGGGCCTGTTCGCGGCCGTGACCACGCGCGCCGAGCAGGGCGGGCCCGCGCAGGGGTTCCGCCCGGACCAGAAGCTCTCGCGCGAGGAGGCGATCGCCGGCTTCACCAGGCACGCCGCGTTCGCGATGTTCGCGGAGGACCGCCTCGGCACGATCGAGCCGGGCAAGGTCGCCGACCTCACGGTCTTCGACCGCGATCTGCGCACGTGCCCCGAGGACGAACTGCTCGAGGCGAAGGTCGTGCTGACCGTCGTCGGCGGGCAGGTGGTCCACGACGCCCGCGGCCAGTAGAACGGAGCGCCTCATGCTGCCCGCGACCGCGTCCCTGCCGTACGAGAGAAAGCTCGAGCACCTGCGTGCGTCGCTGGCGCGGTTGCGCGGCGCGGTGGTCGCGTTCTCGGGCGGCGTCGACTCCACGGCGTTGCTGCACGCGTGCCGGACGGCGCTCGGCGATCGCGCCGTCGCGGTGACCGCCGACTCGCCGTCGTTGCCGCGGGCCGAACTCGCCGAGGCGACGGCGCTCGCCGCGGAGATCGGAGTGCGGCACGTCGTGCTCCCGACGCACGAACTCGAACGCCCCGACTACCGCAAGAACGCCGGCGATCGCTGCTACCACTGCAAGAAGGAGCTGTTCACGACCGTCGCGCAGCGGCGCGCCGAGGTCGCTCCCGCGGAGTGGAGCGTCGTCTACGGCGCGATCACGGACGACCTCGGCGACCACCGTCCGGGGCAGAAGGCTGCCGCGGAGCACGGTGTGCTCGCACCGCTCGTCGACGCAGGTTTCGCAAAGGACGACGTGCGCCGTTACAGCCGCGACGCCGGTCTGCGCACGGCGGACAAGCCGAGCTTCGCGTGCCTGTCGTCGCGGGTGCCGCACGGCACGGCGATCGACCTCGCGGTGCTCGCCCGGATCGAAGCCGCCGAGGCGGCGATGCGCGAACTCGGCTTCCGCCAGTTCCGTGTGCGTCACCACGAGCAGCTCGCGCGCGTCGAGGTCGGTGCCGAGGAGCTGCCGCGCGCGTTCGACGAGCGCGTCGCGATCGGGGAACGGCTGAAGGCGGCGGGCTATCTCTTCGTCGCCCTCGACGTGTTCGGCTACCGCAGCGGCTCGATGAACGTGCTGCTCGAACGAGGCTCCTGATGTCGCGAATGCTCCTGCGTCTGCTCCCCGTCGTGCTCGCCTGCGCGGGCACCGTTCGTTGCCAGGGTCCCGTCGTCGCGGAGCGCATCACCGAGGCGCGGGTTCGCGAAGTCGTGACATGGCTCGCTGCGGACGAGAGGGCGGGACGCGACACCGGCAGCCCGGAACTCGAGCAGGCGGCCGACTGGCTCGGCGAACGCTTCGCCGCGGCGGGGCTCGTGGCGCTGAAGGGCGGTTCGTGGTTCCACGAGTACACGCTGCCCGGGATCCGCCTCGATTCGCGCGCGATCACGCTGAAGCTCGTGCGCAAGGAGAAGGACAAGAGCGCCGAGTTCGTGCTGAAGCCCGACGAGGACGTTCGTCTCCTGCGACCCGCGGACCTCGTGAGCGGTGAGGAGGAGTGCACGGTCGGCCTGATGAACGATCCGGTGTTGCAGCGGATGATCGACGCGCCGTCGGCACGCCGCGCGGTGGCGCTGGAGGTGCCGGTGGACCACCCGTTCTGGAAGCGCGCCGCCGGTGCGCACGACCGCCTGGGGGCGGTGCGCGGCGCTTCGCGGCCCGTGTTCCTCGTTCGTCCCGGTGTCCTGCCCGAGCAGGCGCCGGAGCAGGAAGTGGCCTGGACCGCGACGTGGACCTTGCCCGCGGCGGAGAAGAAGGACGTTCCGCTGCGCAACGTCACAGCGACGTTGCCGGGCACCGACAAGAAGGACGAGTTCGTCGTCGTGAGCGCGCACTACGACCACATCGGCACCGGGAGGCCGGTCGATGGCGACGCGATCTACAACGGTGCGGACGACGACGCGAGTGGGACCACGGCGGTCGTGCTGCTCGCGGAGGCGCTGGCGAAGATGCCGGCTCCGCGGCGTACGCTCCTGTTCGTCTGCTTCTCGGCCGAGGAGCGCGGGCTCGAAGGTTCGGCCGCGTTCTGCAAGCGGCCGCCGGTGCCGCGCGAGGGCATCGTCGCGAACCTGAATCTCGAGATGCTCGGCCGTCCCGAGCCCGGCAAGGAGGGCAAGGCCTGGGTCACCGGGTCGGGCTACAGCGACTTCGCGGAGATCGTGGGGGCGGCGCTGAAGCGCGGCGGCGTCGAACTGATCGACTTCCGCATGGCGGACCAGCTGTTCGCGGCGAGCGACAACTGGTCGTTCGTACGCCACGGGATCGTCGCGCACTCGTTGAGCGCCGGCTCACTGCACACCGACTACCACCGCCCGAGCGACGAAGTCGATCGGCTCGACATTCCGCACATGACGAGGGTCATCCGCGCGCTGGTCGAGGTCGTGCGTGAGTTCGCGAACCGCGACGCGCGGCCGGAGTGGAACGAGAAGGGCAAGGCGCGCATCGCGCGAGGCAGGCGGTGATCGCGCCTGCTCGGCGCGCCGCGGGGCCGGATGCGTCGGTTCGTTCCGGACGGCGCCCGATGCTCAGAGATCGTTCTGGCCGCGGTTCTTGATCACCATCGGCGCCCATTGGCGCGGCGTGCGCGGCGCGGCCGGGGGATCCAGCGGTTCATCTTCGGTCTCCGGCGTAGCGATGCAGCGGATGCGCCACGACCAGCCGGGTTCGAGGTGTGCCCCGTAGGTCGGGGTGCGCAGCTCGTCCGAGTAGTAGCTGCCGCGGGCGAGTGGGATCGGCACCGGGACGATGCAGTTCACCGACTGGCTCGACACCACCTCGTGGCGCGCATCGAGCACGTCGAGCGACACCCACGCCTTCACGATCGGCCGCGTCGTGCGGTTCTGGTAGTGGAAGCGGCACTTCAGGTATTCGCCGCCCGGCCAGCCGTCGAGGCTGATCTCCCGGACGGTGACGCGGCCGTCCTCGGGGAAGTCGAACGCGATCGGCGTCGTGTTCTGCTGCCGAAACACCTGCTGCTGGGCTCGCAGGTCGTCCAGTTCGGCCACCAGCGGGTGGACCGTCGTCTCGGTGGAGGCGGAAACCGCGCAGGCCGCTGCGAAGAGCAACGGCAAGGCGACGAGGATCGTGGGGATGTTCATGGCGCGCGCCGCCAGCAAGGATCGTTCCTGCGGCGCGCGTCGTAAAGCCCCGGCGGCGAGGCGGCTCAGCGCGACGCGCTGAACTTCCCGACCACCGTGTGGTCGTGGTGCAGGCCGGCCGAGTCGGTGTTCGTGAGGCGGGTCTCCGTGCTGCCGTCCCAGACGAACAGGTCGGTGTTCGTGTTCGTGCCGACGACGCGCGTGAACAGGATGGTGCCGTCCGCGGTCTTCGCCTGGAAGGCGTCGTTGCCCGCCGTGTTGCTGAGGACGACCGACGTCGTGCCCGAAGCGTCCCACATCGACAGGTCGGTCTGGCTGCTCGCGGTGAGCGAGTAGACGAAGTCGCCGGCGTCGAGGCCGTCGCCGCCGAACGCGAGACCGGTGCCGGTGATCGCGCTGCCCCAGGTCCCGGCCGACACGTCGAACACGTTCAGCGCCGTGCCGTCGGTTCGCTGACCGACCACGTCACCGTTCGTGAGCGTGCCGATCGTCGTCTCGACGGCGCCGCCGGCGGCCCACGTCTGCGTCGACGGCGACGCAACGAGCGACACGGCGAGCAGGCTCGAGGTCGTGCCGCTCGGGCGAACGAAGGCCCACGCGGTCGTGCCGTCGCTCGACACGCCGAGCACCTGCGACACGTCGCTGCCGTTGCGCACGGTGGCATTGGTGCCGGTGTCGAGGTCGTAGAAGAACGCGTCGGTCTCGCTCGGCGTCGACACGAGATCGGTGCGGCCGAAAACCACTTCGTTGCCGGCGCCGATCGCCTCGAACTCGTCCCAGTCCGCGCTCGCACCGGTCAGCGTGCTGATCTCGGTCGTGTCGCCGGTCGACGGGTTCCACGAGCAGAGATCGCTGGTGGTGCCCGACTGGGCCATGAACACGACGTGGCTGTTGGTGCCGCGCGCTGCGTAGACCTTGTCGCGCGAGTCGAGTGCGCTCACGTCGGCGCCGATCTCCACGAGGCCGGTCGCCACCTTGTAGTAGAAGAGGTCGTGCGGGCCGGTGGCGCTGACGCGCGAGATCACGATGCCGCCGTTCGGCAGGGTCGCCTCGAGCTGCTCGTCGGTCGCTGCCGTGGCCACGGCGAACGTCTCGTCCTCGGTCGGGTCGTACGCGTAGACGTCGGCCTGGCCGCCGACGGCGACTTCGTAGAACACGAGGTCGGCCGAGTTCACCAGCACCGTGTTGGTCGAGAGCAGGTTCTCCGCGAGAACGCGCGTCGTGCCGGTGACGGGGTTGTGCAGGAAGAGCTTCCTCGAGTTCGTCGCGCCCGCGGTGAAGAGCACCTTGTTGTCGCTCGTGTGGTTCGCGTACGCCGGGTTCGTCTCGTCGCCGCCGAGTTCCGTGTTCTGGCGCGAGAACGTGTCGAACAGGAAGAGCCGCGACGGGCCCGAGGTCGTGTGGTAGACGACGCGGCTGTCGGACAACGTGGCGTCGACGCGCGGCTGCGACACGGACGCGGTGACGCGCACGAAGGCGTTCGTCGCGGAGTCGAGCAGCATCAGGCCCTGGTCGTCTTCGCGCACGGCGACGAGGTTCGCCGAAGTGACCTTCACCTTGAACGAGCCGGTGTTGGTCTTGGCGCCGTCGGTCACCGAGAACTCGACGTCGTACGTTCCGATCGTGTCGAACGTGTTCGTGTAGACACTGCCCGCGAACGATCCGCCGCCGGAATCGACCGTGTAGGCGAGCGTCGCGCCTTCGCGGTCGGTGACGTAGTCAGCGACGTCGAGGGACAGCGGGGTGCCGCCGGCGACGAGCTGTGGCGGCACGGACTCGATGCGCGGAGCGGCGTTGCCTACGTTGCTGCCGCCGCCGCACGCGGCCAGCGTGGTGGCCGTGGCGAGCAGGAGCGTGGTGAGCGTCGGGCGATGGACCATGGGAAGTCGTCTCTCTGGATGCAGTGCTGGTTCTGAAACTGGACGCTCGGCCATCGACCGTAGCGAGGTTCGGCACTGAGGCGCTTCTCGACGCCGCCGTGGCATCGCCCGGAGGCGCACGCGGTTGCGGCGCGGCTACGGTGCGATCGGGCGTCGCGCGGCGCCGAACGGCTTCTGCGCGCGGAGCACGACGTCGACTTCCTGCACGACGTCGTTGTGGGTGCGGATCACGTGGTCGAGCTCGTTCTGCCGCGCGGGATCGGCCTGCAGCCACTTCTGCCAGTGGGGATCGAGCCGTATCGACACCGACGCGATCGCGAAGTCGACACCGAGGTACTCCGCGAGTGGAGTGCCGGGCAGACCGCGCACGGCCCAGTCTCGGTTCGCGTCGAGACTGAAGTGCAGGAACATCTCCGGGACGATCGCGCGGACGTGCGTCGGGTCCTGCAGGAAGTCGCGGTGGCGCGGATGGGGGACGACGATCCGCACGGACGCGCCGGGGGCGCACACGCGGTACAGCTCCCGCCAGATGCCGAGGAACGTCGGCGTGTCGCGACCGAGGTGCTCGAGCACGTGCTTCAGCAGCACCTCGTCGGCGCAGTCGTCGGGGAAGGGCCAGGGGAGCGACTCGAGATCGACGACTCGGTCGGGGTTGGCCGCGGCGAACGCGTCGACGTTGACCCAGCCCGTGAGGCGGTCCTTGCCGCAGCCGAGGTTCAGGCGAAGGCGCTCGCGCGGCCGCGGTGGCGACGCGGCGCGGCCGGTGGCACGTTCGTAGTGCGCGACGAGGTCGTCCACGTAAGCGCCGAACGACGGTGGCGCCTGGAGCCGGCGCGCCCGCTCGGCGACTTCGCCGGGTGCGTCGATCCATCGCTGCAGGGCGGCTGCGAGTGCGCGCGGATCGCCCGCGGAGAACAGTTCGCTGCAGTCGCGCTGGACGTAGTCGGGGATGCCACCGATGCGTGCGCCGAGAACGGGCAGTCGCGCCGCCTGCATTTCGTCGACGACGAGCGGGCTGTGGTCGAGGCAGATCGACGGAACGACGCCGACATCGAGCCCGGCGAGGATCCGCGCGTGGTCCTCGTCGGCGAACGGACCGTGCCATTGCACGACGCCGCGCGGGTCCATGCGCCGCATCGCCTCCGCGTATGCGGGCGGTCCGGAGCCGTGCACGTGCACTTCGAACGAGCCGCGCAGGAGACGTGCGGCCTCGACGAGTACGTGCACACCCTTGATCGGGATCACCGAGCCGACGAAGCCGATCCGCAGCGGCCCGCTCGTGCGCGGCGCGCGGGCGCGGCCGACGGCGTTCCAGATCCGCTCGGCGCGGCCGTTGCCGAGGCGCAGCACCGGCAGCCATTCGGCGGGATAGCCGTTCTCGACGAAGACGTCGCGTACGCTCGTCGACGTCGGGAGGCAGACGCCCACGTCGCGGACGAGAGTCTCGCGGATGCGGTCGCGCCGAGCGACGAAGGCCGCGCCGTTCTCCGTCGACTTCGTGCACGTCACGCACGTGTGTCCGTCCGGGGCGACGCCGCCGCACACGGCCAGATCGGGCAGTGTGAGGTAGAGCGTCGGGCACAGCGCCCAGAAGTTGTACGGCGTGTAGACGCTCGGCACGCGCGCCGCGGCGGCGGCTTCCGCGATGCCCGCGGAGAGGCCGAGGAAGTTGTGGTAGTGCACAACGTCGGGCGCGAACGTCGCGATCGCTTCGCGCACGATGCGGACGACGGCGGGATCGTGCAGTTCGCGAGCCGGGGCCTTGTCGTCGAGGAACGGTGTGGGCCGGTTGTGGATGCCGAGGCAGGTGATCGTGCCGTCGCGATGGGGGAGCGTGGCGTATGCCGGTTCGCCGGGCAGTGGCTCGGTCGCCGCGTGGAGCACGAACACTTCGTGGCCGCGGGCCGCCAGTTCGTGCGCGATCTGGCGCGGCAGGATCGTCCCGCCGCCGCTGTCCGCCCATCCGAACATGGTCATCAGGATGCGCATGGCCGGTGGACTCACATCCGCTGGTCGAGGTGCCGTTCGCTGCTGGCGTGCGCGAACTCCGGGAGCAGCGCCCCGATGCGAGTCGCGATCGCCGCCACGTCGAGAGGTCCCGTCGGGGCCTGCAGCTCCGCTTCGAGTTCGTCGAGCAGGGCTTGCAGTCCGGGCACGGGGCGCCGCGGCATCGGGACGCCGCGCAGCGAGGCGCAGCCGATGTCGACCGTTGCCTCGCCGGCCCCGACGAACTCTTCCGCCTCCTTCTCGCCGCCCGTGTCGCGCGGCGTGTGCAAGACCGGCCACGCACCCGCGACCGGATGCGCGGCGGCTCGCCGGGCGTCCGCTTCCGCCGTGAAGTGGTGCGGTTCGTACCCGTGTGCGCGGACGACGAGGTCGGCGACCGCGGTGAGCGGCACGAGGTCGCGCCCGGCGTCGAGATGCGGGATCACGCACGCGTGGGCCGGTGCTACGGTGGCTGCGAGCAGGCACAGCTGCCCCGCTTCGCGCGGCGTGACGAACCAGCGCCGCGTGTCCGTGGGCACGGCGAGCGGCTGGCCGCGGTCGAGGCGGTGCAGGAAGCCGCAGAGCAGGCTGCCGTTCGAGAACGCGACGTTCGCGAAGCGGGCCGAGGTCACGGTGGCGTTCGGCAGCGCCCCGTCGGCGAACGCGAGCATCTCCATGAGTCGTTTGCTCGCGCCGAGCAGGTTCGTCGGGTTCGCGGCCTTGTCGGTCGACACGGGGAAGAACCGACCCGTGAAGCCGGCACCGGCGAGCCAGCGCAGGAGGCGCCGCGTCTTCAGCACGTTCGTCTCCAGCATCTGGAGCAGCGAGAAGCGGTCGCGCTCGGCGCGCACGTGTTTGTTCGCTGCGAAGTGCAGTACCAGGTCGAAGGGTGCGGACGCCGCGAGGAACTGCCGCATCACGCCGGCGCCGAAGTCCAGCGGGGCGGTCGTCAGCGCCGTGCCGCCCAGCTCGTCGCCGCTGCGCAGGTCGCGAACCAGCTCGACGAGCGCGTTCTCGTCCTGATCGACGATCGTGAGCGAGCCTGGCCGGAAGGGGAGCAGCTCGCGGATGCACGCGCTGCCGATGCTGCCGGCGCCTCCGATCGCCAGCACACGGCGGCTCGCGATCGCGGCACGGATCGTCGGCGCGTGACGCGCGATGTCGGGATCGAACAGCGGCCGCGATCTTCGCGTGACGGCGTTCGCCAGCGCGGACACCGGCACACGTCCGGGGCCGCTCACGACGCGAGTCCCGCCTGCAGCGATGCGGGTTCTGCTCCGGGCCCGGCTTCGATCGCAGAGAGCCACATGCGTGCGACGGACTCGCGCAACGACACGTGTCGGCGGAAGCCGAGTTCGCGGGCAGCCGCCGCTGCGGAGATCGCGACGCGGTCGGTCGTCGATTCGCGTACGCGCTCGGGGTCGCGCAGTACTTCGATCGGCGCCGCGACTTCGTGCTGCAGGATGTCGACGATCGTGCGGACCGGGAAGCAAATGTCGGCCGCGAGGTTGAGGATCCGCATCGGGCCGCCGTAGCGCGCGAGCGCAACGAGGCCGCGGCACGCGTCCTCGACGTCGAGGAAGTCGCGCTGGGCGGTGAGTTCGCCCGCGCTCACCACGAACGGGCGATCCGCGCGTTTGCACGCGGCGAGTTGCGCGACGAACGAGCCGATCGCCAGGTCCTCCGGGAGGCCCGGGCCGAGCAGGTTCGACGGGCGCACGACCCGCACGTCGAGGCCTTCCTTCGCGGCGGCGTCGAGCGCGTGGCGCGTCGCGGCGAGTTTGCTGCGGCCGTACGGCGCGGTCGGCGCACAGGGCGAGTCTTCGTGGAAGGGAGCGGCGTCCGGCGTGCCCGGCCCGTACTCCGCGGAGGACCCGGCGAGCACGAGGCGGGGGCGCTGCTTCCTGCGCGCGAGTGCGGCGCACGCGTTCGCGACCGGCGTCACGTTGTCCGCAACGAGGTCCGCCTCCGTGCCGCGCAAACGGCCGGCGAGCCAGAACACGACGTCCGCCTTCGTCCCGGCGAGCAGGTCGCGCACCGACGCGGCGTCGCGCACGTCGAGTGCGGCGAACTGCTGCCACGGTCCCTGGCCGGCAGTGCGGCCGCAACCGGTGACCTCGACGCCGTCGGCCGCGAGCGCCGCGGCGAGGTGACGACCGACGAAGCCCGATGCCCCGACGACGAGTGCGTGCTTCACGGCGCCTCCGTCGTCGACGTCGCCCCGCGCCGGAAACGCTGCGGGTCCTTCTGGAAGTCGGCGCACGCCGCCTCGTAGTCCTCCATGCGACCGATGTCCTGCCAGTAGCAGTCGGTGCCGAAGCAGAACACGCGTTGTTCCTTCCTGTGCATCGCCATCATGAGGTCGGGCATGTCGAACCGCTGCCCGGCGGGGATGTGGTCGAGGCATCGCCGCGACAGCACGTTGATGCCCATGCTCACCGCGTAGTCGATGCGCGGCTTCTCGTGGTAGTGGGCGAGCTGCGTGTCAGGCGTCGCGGTGACGACGCCGTAGTCGATGTGCACGGTGCGCTTCGTCACCGCGATCGTGCCGAGGGCGCGCTTCTCGCGGTGGAACGCGAACAGGCGCCGGTAGTCGATCGTCGTCAGGATGTCGCCGTTCATCACGAGGAAGTCGTCCTCGAGATCGCGCACCATCCGCAACGGTCCGGCGGTGCCGAGCGGCTCGTCCTCGAACACGAAGTCGACCTGCATGCCCCAGCGCGTTCCGTCGCCGATCACCGCAGCGAAGAGGCGCGCCATGTGTCCGAGGGTGATCACCACGCGGTCGAAGCCGGCAGAGCGCAGCTGCCCGAGCACGACTTCGAGGATCGACTCGTCGCCGATCGGCAGGAGCGGCTTCGGTACCGTGACGGTCAACGGGCGTAGGCGCGTGCCGCGACCGCCCGCGAGCAGCACGGCCATCATGGGCGTGTGTCCACCAGTATCGTCCTGAGGCTCCCGGGCTGACCGGCCCGGAAGCGGAGGACGGGAGCGTAGCTCCGAGGTCGCCGACGGGCGAGACTCTGGCGCCGCGCTCGGCCGACGAAACGGCCCGATCCCATGCATTCCCGACGCCTCTCCTCGGCGCCGCGACGCGCCGTTCGGCTCGCCGCCGCCTTCGTTCTCGCCGCGTGCGGCGGACCTGCAGTGGCGCCTTCGAACGACGCGTTCTGGGCCGCGATGGCGACCGCCGACGAAGCCGCGGCGGGGGCGTCGGTTCGCAGTCCCGACGAACAGCGCGTCGTGGCGGCCTTCGCGAAGCTCGTGCGGGGCGGAACGGCGGCGGCGTTCGACGAACTCGTTGCGATCGGCGGTGAAGCGGGCGACGGCAGGGCGCGCGCATGGGCGATCCAGAGCCTGCTCGACGTGCTGCGGCTCGAAGGGCGATGGGATCGGCTCGCGACGCTGCGGGCCGAGCACCCGCGGCTCGGGCTCGGCGCCGATGCGATCCCCGACGTGCTGACGCGCCTGCGGCCTCTGACCATCGAGGTCGCGGAGGCGCCGTCGGTCCTGCCCTTTGCCACAGGCCTGCAGGGCTGGGCTGCGGTCCAGGTGCAACTCGTTGGGGACGCGGCGAAGATGGAGGCTACCGCGGTCGTGGACACCGGCGCCGGCATGTGCGTCGTCGATGGCGAGCACGCCGAACGACTCGGGGTGCGCGTCGTCGAGGGCAATGTGCCGCTGCTCGGGATCTCCGGTGGTCGCACGGCCGGCCGCGTCGGGGTGCTGCGCGAGCTGCGCATCGGCGGCGTCACCGCACGCGAGGTTCCCGTGGCGATCGTCGACGGGGCCCCACTGCGCGACCTCGCCGGCGTTTCGTGCCTCGTCGGCTGGGAGGTCCTGCAGTACGTGGCCCTGGAGTTCATCGGCTCGGCGCGACAGCTCGTCGTCCGGCGCAGTGCCGGTGCTCTGGCGATGGCGGCTCCCGTGCCCGACCTGCTCCTGCTGCACGAACCGGTCGTGCGTCTGCGTTCGGGCGAGCGGTCGCTGCTCCTGCTGCTCGATTCCGGAGCCGCTTCGACCGAGTTCCGGCTCTCGTGCGCGGCACGGATGGGGTGGCCGACGCAGCAAGGGGGCACGGCCGTGACCGGTCTCGGCGGCGGCGGCGCCGGCGAGGTGCGCACGATCACTTCGTGCCCGATCCAGTGCGGCAACGTGCGCCTCGACCTCGGCGGCGCGCTCGCGGTCGAACGACTCGCGACACGCGAGAAGCTCCTGCGCATCGACGGCACGCTCGGGGTCGACGTGGCCTTCGCCGTGCGCCTCGTGGTCGACGGCCCCGCACGAACGGTGGCGTTCCGGACCGACTGACACCCCCGTCTTCGGGGCGAACCTCGGCCTCGCCCTTGACCCTCGCGGCGCGCGCCAACATCCTGCGGCGGATGTTCGATTCGCTCGCCAATGCGCTGGGCAAGGCCTACCGCGCGATCGTCGGCCAGAAGGTGCTGACGGAGGCCAACGTCGACGAAGGCATCCGCGCCGTGCGCCAGGCGCTGCTCGAGGCCGACGTCAACTTCCAGGTGGCCAAGGAGTTCGTGGCCGACGTGCGCCAGCGCGTGCTCGGCCAGAAGGTGATCGAGTCCGTCGAGCCGGGCCAACAGTTCGTGAAGTGCTTCCACGACGCGCTCACGGAACTGCTCGGCGGCCAGGCGGTCGGCCTGCCCATCACGCCCCAGGCGCCGCTGATCCTGATGATGTGCGGCCTGCAGGGCAGCGGAAAGACGACGACGTGCGCGAAGCTCGCGTTGTGGCTGCGGAAGCAAAAGAAGAAGAACCCGTTGCTCGTCGCCGCGGACCTCCAGCGTCCGGCGGCCGTGGACCAGCTGCAGAGTCTCGGCAAGCAGCTCGGCATCGCGGTGCATGCCGAGGGTGCTGCGGGCCGACCGCCGGAAGTCTGTCGTCGCGGCATCGAGTTCGCGCGCTCGCACGGGCACGACGTCGTGATCCTCGACACGGCGGGTCGTCTGCACATCGACGAGCCGTTGATGCGCGAGGTGCAGGAGATCCACACCGTGTGCAAACCGCACGGCGTGCTGCTCGTGTGCGACGCGATGCTCGGTCAGGACGCGGTCAACTCCGCGAAGGAGTTCCACGCGCGACTGCCGCTGCACGGCCTCATCCTGACGAAGGTCGACGGCGACGCACGCGGCGGTGCCGCGCTGTCGATCGTCAAGGTGACTGGCCGGCCGATCCTGTTCGCGGGTGTCGGCGAGAAGCCGGACGACCTCGAGGAGTTCGATCCGTCCCGCATGGCGGGGCGCATCCTCGGCATGGGCGACGTCGTCGGCCTCGTCGAGAAGGCGCAGTCCGTCATCGACGAGAAACAGGCCGAGCAGGCCGCGAGGAAGCTTCAGAAGGGGCAGTTCAACTTCGAGGACTTCCTCGCACAGATGAACATGATCAAGAAGCTCGGCCCGCTGAAGAAGGTGCTCGGCATGCTGCCGGGCGTCGGGTCGATGATGAAGGACGTCGACTTCGACGACGGCCACATGAAGCGGCTCGAAGCGATGATCCTGTCGATGACGCCGCGCGAGCGGCAGCGCCCGGACGTGATCGACCTGCCGCGGCGCCGTCGCATCGCGAAGGGCTCCGGCAACGATCTCGACGCCGTGAACGGGCTCATCAAGCAGTTCAAGGCGATGCAGGACCTGATGAAGAAGATGGGGAAGGGCGGGGGCCTGCCGCCCGGCCTCGACGGCCTGCTCGGGGGTGGCGGCGCCATGCCGCGGGGCGGCGCACCGAAGGGCTTCCCGGGCGGCTTCCCGGGTGGGTTCCCCGGGCAGCGCCGCCGCTGAACCGGGGGGCGCGCCCCCCGAAAAAGCGCTGGCAAGTGCCTCTGCCATCTGCTTTGCTTCTCGCCCCTTTCGCGGCTTCACGCAGTACGGAGACAGGTCCTTGGCAGTCACGCTTCGCTTCAAACGCTTCGGTCGCCTCAACCACCCGACCTACCGGCTGGTCGCCACCGACCCGCGCTCGCCGCGCGACGGTCGGATCATCGAGGCGCTCGGTTACTACCTGCCCCTGATGCCGCGTGCGCAGGAGCAGGTGAAGCTCAACGCCGATCGCATCCAGTACTGGCTGTCGGTCGGGGCGAAGCCCTCGGACACCGTCGCGGAGCTGATCGAGAAGTCCGGCATCAAGGTGCCGCAGCCGAAGAAGCCGGTGCGCAAGCACAGCAAGGGCAAGCCCGCCGCGTTCAAGCCGCCGTCGAAGAAGGTGCGCAAGCCCAAGGCCCAGCGGCGCGCCGAGAAGGCCGCCCGCGCGGAAGCTGCGAAGAAGAAGTAGCCCGAACCGAGCCGCAGGCTGGCGGCGACCCCGTGGTCGCCTTCGTGAATCCGCTCGCAGATCGCCCTCGGCCGCCCGCCGGCGCGCCATCGAGAGGTCGCCGTGCCGACGAAGAAGAAGTCGAAACCCGAGAAGCTGCCTGACGCGCCGCCCGATCTCCGCGAGCACCTGCCGCCGAATCCGGCGAACCTGCAGCGCGTCTTGTCCGAGCTCGAGAAGGTCCTGGTCGACGTTCCGATCCCGGAGCTCGTCGCGGTTCCCGTGCCGCCACCGCCGCCGCCGCCCGCGGTGCCCGGTCAGCCGGCCCCGCCGCCGCCACCGCCGCCGCCGCCCGTGATGGCGCTGCCGCAGCTCGACCTCGTCGATGCGATGCTGCACATCTACTTCGCGGATGGGCTGCCCTGCGGCTACGGGCAGGAAGCGCGTCGCCGCATCAACGAGGCGTTCGTGGACCGGAACGAGTTCCGCGTCACGGAGGCGTTCGAGGTCGAGGACCTGCTTCGCGATCTGCAGATCCCCAACCTGTTCGACCGCTGTCTCGCCGTCCGCGAGTCGATCGCCCAGATCTACAACGACCAGAACGGCGTGAATCTCGCGTTCCTGCGCGAGGCCGGCATCAGCGACCGCAACACGTTCTTCCAGCGTGTGCCCTCGCTGCAACCGCACGTCGTCGCGTTCCTCGGCAACGTGCTGACGTTCGAAGACCTGTGCTTCTCGGAGAAGTCGACGCTGCGCGCCCAGCAGCGCCTCGGCCTCGACCCGAAGGACCCCGCGGCAGTGAAGTTCGTCGACCAGTTGCGCGCGCAACTCAAACCCTACGGTCGTCTGCCCCTCGAGGTCGGTGCCGACTTGTCGAGCGGCAAACCGAACCTGAAGCACCCGCTCTCTCCGGCGTGTGTGCTCGTGCGCCTCGCTCCGTCCGGCAAGCGCCGCGGCTGAGCTGAAGTGAGCTGCGCGGCTGTTTCGCGGCCGCCCTTGCCCTGCCGCCCGCTGCGGCGAGCATGCTGCGGATGAAGGTCGCCCTCACCGGCGCAACCGGTCTCGTCGGCCCGTTGCTCGTCGATCGCCTGCTCGGGCGCGGGCACACCGTTCGTGCACTGGTGCGTCAGCGAACCGACCGGGTGCTGCCGTCACGACCGGGTGTCGAGTGGGTCGAGGGGCGCCTCGACGAGGAGGAGCCGATCGAGCGGCTCGTCTCCGGTTGCGACGCGGTCGTGCACGCGGCGTTCGAGCATCCGGGGTCGATCCCGGTGGCCGGGCGCAGCCAGGGCGAGCACTACGTGCAGACGAACTTCGTCGGTTCGATGCGGCTGCTCGAGCGCGTCCCGGCGCTCGGGGCTCGGCAGATGGTCTACGTGTCCAGCTACGCGGTCTTCGGTCACGACCCGAACGCCGATCCGCTGCAGCACCGCACGCCGCGCGACGAGCGCTATCCGCTGTGGCCCGAGTCGTTCTACGGCGCGATGCGTGCGTCCGTCGAGAAGTTCTGCAACGCGGCGGCGCAGTCGTTCGGGCTCAACGTGAGCGTCTTCCGGCTCGGGCTCGTGCTCGGGCGGCGCACGACGTTCGACGAGACGCCGTGCGCGGAGTCGGTGATGGAAGCACTGCGGCACGGAGAACTCCGCAGCCGCCACGGCTCGTACGTGATCGGAGCGGATGACGCCGCCGAGATCCTCGCGGATGCCGTCGGCGACGGGACGCTGCGCGGGCAGGTGTTCAACACGGTGGATCGCTGGCTCGACTTCCGTGAACTCGCGCCGATGCTCGCGGCGATCCTCGGCCGCCCGGTGGGGGTCGTGTGCGAGCCCGCTCCCGAACCGAGGGTCCCGATCGAGTGTGCGCGCATCCGCGAACGCCATCGTTCGTTCTGCACCGAAACGACGCTGCGGCTGCTGCTCGAAGGCCTCGTGCACGACGGGCGGCAGCGGCTCGCTGCCGGAACGTGATCCTGCGCGTCAGCTGAGCAGCAGCAGGCGGGGCGCATCGGCGTACGTCGTCGCCGGCGCGCGATGGATGCACGCGGCGACGGGGCAGCCGTCCCACTGCACCGCGAGACGCCACAGGCTGCCCGTGCCGAACGAATACGTGGCTCGCGCATCGTCGGGCGTCCAGTGCAGGTCGTGATGGCCCTCGGCGAGCCACGCGGCGAAGGCCGCGTCGTCACGGCCGCCGAAGCGCGCGAGCAGGGCCCGGCGGCGGATCGGATCGTCGATGCGGCGGCTGGCGTGCCGCGGATCGAGGCCCTCGGTCGGGGCGCCCGCGTACGTGCACAGGAACGTCTCGGTCGGCGTCGTGGCGCTGTCGACGTGGAACGAGTGCACGTCGGTCGGGAAGTCCGTGTCGTCGTCGCGCGGGTATGCACGCACGAGTTCGATCGACGGTGCGTGCCCCGCGTTGCGCAGCAGCCGCAGGTCGTGTTGCAGCGTCGCGATCGCCGGGTCGTTCGCGTCATCGAGTTCGTCGGCCTCGACGGCGCGCACCGCGTCGGACCCCGCGAGGCGCGCGGCGAGGGCGGCGAAGTCGCCGCGCAGCGGCCTGGCCCAGCACACCGCGTTCACTTCGCCCGCGAACGGCGTCGCGAGGAGCGCGTCGAACGAGTCGACGACGCGCACGTTCGGCGGGAACGCGAGCGGTCGCGGCATGCTCGGCAGCGGCGCTACGTCGCCGAGCGCTGCGTGCGGCGGACCTTCGCGCGGTGGCTGAACGACGCTTTCACGTCGGGGCGGCCCATGTTCGCGACGGAGCAGTTCGCACAGACGTCGCGCAGTTCCATGTTGTAGAGCTGACGCCGCAGTTCGGTGAACTTCGGGCCCGTCCAGATCTCGCGGAACGTCTGCGTCTTGAAGTCGCCGAACGTCGAGAACTCGAACCAGCAGCCGCAGGGGAACACCGTGCCGTCCGGGTTCACGTGGACGTAGCGCCACGGGAAGTAGCAGGGGCGGTTGTGGTAGCGCTTCGGCTTCACGGCGAGCAGGAACTCGCGGTTCTTGTGGTTCAGGTAGTCCGCGACCTCCTGGCTGTCCGACAGGTCGTCGAGGTTCGCCGACGGCGCGATCAGGGCGAAACCGCCGCCTTCGTCGCTGCGCTGCTGGTCGGTGACCTTGCCCTGGTCCGCGAAGGTCTCCGCGATCGGGATCGGCATCGTGACGCCCATCTTCAGCTCGTCGGCGATGCGGCGCGCCTCGGCCATCGTGGTGTTGCACAGCTTCGCGTCGTTCATCAGCGACTCGTCCTCGATGCCGAGCCCGCCGATCACGGCCATGTGCACGAAGTTCATGTACTTCACGCCGCGTGCGTGCCAGAAGCGGATCATCTCCGGCACTTCACGGATGTTGCTGCGCATCAGCACACACGTGACGCTGATGTCGGGCTTCGCCGAACCGCGCGCCTTCTTGCGTTCGTTGATGATGTCGAAACGACGCAGGAACGGCTCCCACTTGGCGGGGCGGCGGATCTTCTCGAACGTCTCCTTCGTGATCCCGTCGCAGCTCACGGTGATGAGCGGCATGCCGGAGTCGATCACGGTGTCCATGATCGCGTCGGTCATCGCGAGCGCGTTCGTGCTGAAGTGGAAGTTGGGCACGCCGTACTTCTTGCACAGCTCGAGCGCACGCGGGAGGTCGGGCGCGAGCAGTGGTTCGGCGCTCGACGAGAGCACGACGTCGTGGGCGCGCGGGAACAGTTCCGCGGCGACCTTGTCGAGCAGCTCGCCGCCCATCGTCACCGGGTTCTCACGGAACTCGGGGTGGGCGAAGTGGCACATCACGCACCGGATCTGGCAGCGCGTCACCATGTCGAGCTTGACGCGCAGGAACCGGCGGTCGTGTTGGAAGGGCATCGTTCCAGTCTAGCGCGGCCATGGCCCTGCGCCCCCGCGTTCGTCGGTGCGCGGCACCTCCGGTGGCCCGGAAAGCTCGATGCCAATTGGCCCGGCAACTTGGCTTGGCAATGGCGACGGGTGGCGGCGAGCATGCTCGCGTGGACCCGGTCCTGTACCTCGCTTCGACGTCGCCGCGCCGTCACGCGCTCCTCGCCGCCGCGGGGATCGTGTTCGAGCCGTGTGAACCGGGCGCCGAGTACGTCTCGGCGGGAACGGACGAACACACCACGGAGGCCGGCGATCCGTCAGCGCACGCGGTCGCGCGCGCGGTGCGCAAGGCGATCGGCGCGGCAGTTTCGGATCCCACGCGCCCGGTGCTCGCCGTCGACACGGTGGTGGACCTGGACGGGATCGAACTCGGCAAGGCGCGTTCGCGCGAACACGCGAAGGAGATGCTGCTGGCACTCGCCGGCCGCACGCATCGTGTGCACACGGCTCACTGCCTGCACGCGCGGGCGAGCGGCTTCCGCGACGTCGTCGTCTCGCATGCCGTCGTTGCGTGCGGTACGCCGAGTACTGCGGACCTCGATCGCTACCTCGACAGCGGGGAGTGGCGCGGCAAGGCGGGCAGCTACGGCATCCAGGACACGTCCCAGCACTTCCTCGGCGTGGTGGAGGGCAGCCTCGGCACCGTGATCGGGCTCGAGATCGAGGTCGTACTGGCTCAGCTCGCTCGCTGGCGGGGGACCCGTTGAGATTCTGGCCGCGGCAGCTGCCGGCGCAGATCGCCCTCGCGATGGCGATCGCCGGGTCGTCGATCGCGGTGCTCACCGTTGTCGTGACCGAGCACGATGCGAACGCCCTCGCGGCGGCGCGCGACGCGGTCGCCGCCGCGCCGCGCGGGTTCGGCTTCGAACTCGCGCCCGTCGCCGGCACCGTGCTGCTCGTCGCGGATGCAGCCGCAGTGGCATCGCATCCCGGGCCGGTCGTCGAGGTGGCGGCCGACGGTTCGCTGATGCTGCGCCGCCCGATGCCGTCCGGCGCCGCGTCGCCGGGGACCGCGTCGGGCGCCGCCATCGTGCTGCCGGCTCGGTCCATCACGGCGATCGGACCGGAAGCGCGCGCGGCGCTGGTGGCCCTCGTGGGGCGCTTCGTCGACGTGCGGCCCGTGCCGCCCGGGCGCGTCCGGACCGAAGGGCTCGACGCGGAAGGGGTTGCGGTGGCGACCCTGCTGCAGTGGGTGCCGTGACCGTTCCAGTCGGGTGTTGACCGGCGGCGGCGGATTCCTACAGTGCTCGGCCCTCGCGCGGCGACGCCAGCCGGGCCACTGCCATGAAAGCCGACATCCATCCCAAGTACGTCGAGTGCCAGGTCTCCTGCGCCTGCGGCAACAAGTTCCTGACGCGCTCGGTCAAGAGCGAGATCCGCACCGACATCTGTGCCGCGTGCCACCCGTACTACACGGGTGCGCAGAAGTTCGTCGACTCGGCGGGCCGCGTCGACAAGTTCCTGAAGCGCTACGGCAAGTCCAAGGAAGGGGCGAAGGCCTAGCCGACGCGGAGGCGGCGCATGACCCGCCTGCGTCCGCGGATCCAGCAGAAGCTGGACGGGATGGTCGCGCGCGTCGAGGAACTCCTCGCGTCGTCGGCCGATCCCAAGCTGCTCGAGCGCCCCGAGCGTCTCGCGCCGTTGCAGCGCGAACTCGGCATGCTGTCGCCGACCGTCGAGCGCTACCGCGCCTTCGTGCAGCTCGAGGAGCAGATCGAGGAGCACCGGGGCCTCGCCGCCGGCAGTGACCGCGACCTCGCGGAACTCGCGGCCGCCGAGCTGCCCGAACTCGAACGACGCGCCGTCGGCGAGGCCGATGCGCTGCTCGACGACCTGCTGGCCGACCAGGGCGACGACCGCCGCGACTGCATCGTCGAGATCCGCGCCGGCACGGGCGGCGAAGAGGCCGCGTTGTTCGCGAAGGACCTCTGCACGCTGTACCAGCGCTACGCCGCGCGCGTCGGGTGGGCGTTCGAGCCGATGCACAGCACGCCCGCCGAGCAGGGCGGCTTCAAGGAAATCGTCTTCGCGCTGCGTGGGAAGAGCGTCTTCCACGCGATGCAGTTCGAGTCGGGTGGCCACCGCGTGCAGCGCGTGCCGGAGACCGAGGCGAAGGGGCGCGTGCACACGTCGGCAGCGACGGTCGCCGTCCTGCCCGAGGTCGAGGAGGTCGAGGTCCACATCGACGACAAGGACCTGAAGGTCGACACGTTCCGCTCGAGCGGCGCCGGCGGCCAGCACGTCAACAAGACCGAGTCGGCCGTTCGCATCACCCACGTCCCGACCGGCACCGTGGTGGCCTGCCAGGAGGAGCGCAGCCAGCTGAAGAACCGCCAGCGGGCGATGGCGCTGCTGCGTGCTCGCATCCACGACGCGCAGAAGCGCGCCGCCGATGCCGCGCGGGCGGCGGAGCGCAAGGAGCAGGTCGGCACCGGCGACCGCAGCGACCGCATCCGCACCTACAACTTCCCGCAGGACCGCCTCACCGACCACCGGTTGAACCGCAACTTCTCGCTCGCCCAGGTCATGGAGGGCAAGCTCGACCCGGTGGTGGAAGCCCTGCAGCAGCAGCAGCGCGAGGAGCGCATCGAACGACTGTGAACGGCATCGCGCGCGAAGCCTGCAGCCCTTTCGGGCGTGCGCCGTCCTCCTCACGTCGGACGGCAGGGAGGGCTTCGCCGCGATGGTGATTCCAGGACCCGAGGCGCGGACGGCCGATGCGGCGACAGCGCGGCGGGACACGGCGGGGCCACGCGATGCGCCTTCGGCACGGGAACACACTGAACTCGACGCCCCGTTCCTTCGTGCTACGCGTCGGCGCGGGGCAGGCGACGGACCGACCGGTTCCTGCGTGACTGGCGGACGTCGTCACGCCACGATCCCCCCCGCCCTTCGGACGACCCCTCGACGAAACCACCCACTCTCCCACACGACTGGAGCACGACCGATGACCGATTCGGGTAACCCCGGCGCACTCGCTTCCCTCGAACCCCTCGAACCGCTGGACGCCGGTGGCATGCCGGCCGCCGCGCCGATGGACGAAGGCGCTGCCGCGATGCGCTCCGTGCTGCCGGCGCCGGCCTTCAATCCGGCATGCCGCGACAAGGCGTTCTACAAGTTCCTGTTCGCCGGCGTGATGATGTTCGTCGGCTGCCTGATGCCGTTCGGTGCGAACGTCGCGCTGTCCGGGTACCAGACGATGAGCGGCGCGGTCTACACGCTGATCGCGGTCGGCATGATCTGGACGTGGTGGGCTGCGATCGCCAACAACCGCTCGACGGCTGCGAGCCTGAAGTGGCTGTTCCTGTGTTTCGTTCCGCTCTTCGCGGTCCTGATGAACATGATCGCGTTCTCGCCGGCCGACGCGCTGCAGTTCGCTTCGGCTCGCGGCTGGCTGCCGGCCGACGCGCCGGTGTCGGGCGGCTGGAAGGAGCTGTTCGGCGACATCGGTTCGGCGCTCGGCAAGAACGCGGAGGCCGCGCTGCGCGTCGAGCACTTCTTCCGTCTCTTCGGCCCGGGCCAGGTCTTCGTGTTCCTCGGCGCCCTCTTCGCGGAAGCGGGGTTCTTCGGCGGTGTGCTCGGCGGCGCGAAGAAGAACAAGCAGGAGAAGCAGCAGAAGCAGATGGCGGCCGCCGAACGCAAGCGCAAGTGATCCGGTGGCGCCGCCCGGAGGCACTCAGGGTGGCGAAGCCGGCGAGCCGGTACACACCGTGCTCTCCGTGCTGCGCGGCGCCGAAGTCTGGTTCGAGCGCCGTGGTGTCGACGCGCCGCGGCGTTCCGCGGAACTGCTGCTCGGCAAGGTGCTCGGCCTCGATCGTCTGCACCTCTACCTCGCGCACGACCGCCCCCTCGACGAGAAGGAGCGCGCTTCGATGCGCGACATGGTCGCGCGCCGGGGGCGCGGCGAGCCGGTCGCCTACCTGATCGGCAGCTGGGCGTTCCGCAGCCTCGAACTGGCGGTCGCGCCGTCCGTGCTGATCCCGCGGCCCGAGACCGAGGAACTCGTCGACCACGCACTCGCGCGCCTCTCCGCCGGCGGACGCGTGGTCGATCTCGGGACCGGCAGCGGTGCGATCGCGATCGCGATCGCGGTGGAGCGCCCCGATGCGCAGGTCCTGGCGGTCGACCAGAGCCGCAACGCGCTCGCGATCGCGGAAGCGAACGCGGCGCGCCATGGAGTCGCCGAGCGGGTGACGTTCCTGCATGGTTCGTGGTGGGATCCCGTGCCCGCCGGCGCGGACTTCGACCTCGTCGTCAGCAATCCTCCGTACATCGATCCATCGTCGCCAACCGGCCTCGCCGCCGACGTCGCCGCGCACGAACCGCCGCTCGCGCTCTACTCGGCTCCCGGCGATCCGGTCTCCTGCTATCGCGCGATCCTCGCGGCGATCGGCGATCGTCTGCGCCCCGGCGGTTCGGTCGTCGTGGAGACAGGGCTCGGTGCGAGCGACGCAACTCTCGAGCTCTTCCGAACGCAGCCTTGCCTCGTCGATGCGACCCTCGTCGCCGACGCCGGCGGCGCACCGCGGTTCGTGCTCGCGCGGCGCCGTTCCTGAGCCGCGCGGCCCTCAGCCGCTCAGACTTTCTTGCCCTTCGAGACGTAGTTGCGCAGCGCGGCGCGCGTCACGGGCTTCATGTCCGTGAAGTAGATCGCGATGTCCCACTTCGGCGCGCCGCGAACGACGTTCTTCAGCGGCTCGCATCGCACGACGGCGCCCGTGACGTGATGCACTTCCGTCGCGCCGGGCAACGAGAAGTCGAGGCCCACCTGGGTCATCTCCGGCAGCTCGTCGTGGCTCGAGCAGGCGAGGCCGATCTCGGAGATGTCGCGCAGCACGGCCGGTGCGTCGGCGGGGCGCGGCGACAGGCGGACCGGGAACGAACCGAGCACGCGGGCGGCGCGGCGGCGGTCGGACTGGGGCGTGGGCGAAGTCACGCGGCGAACCATATCGAGGGCTCGAAAGGGGCGCTAGGATCCCGCGTTCGGGCCGCGCCGGCTCGAGTCGACCGGCGGATCCGACTGAACCAACGACGAAGAAACACCCGTGGCCAACTTCAACAAAGTGCTCCTGATGGGCAACCTCACTCGCGACGTCGAACTGCGCCACACGCAGAGCGGCATGGCGCTCGCCAAATTCGGCATGGCGATCAATCGCAAGTGGTCGCAGAACGGTGAGCAGAAGGAGTCGACGTGCTTCGTGGACCTCACGGCATGGGGGCGTCAGGCCGAACTGCTGAGTCAGTATGTGAAGAAGGGCAGCCAGCTCTTCGTGGAGGGCCGCCTCGAGTACTCGACCTGGGAGAGCCAGGAGGACGGCAAGAAGCGGAGCAAGCTCGAAGTCGTCGTCGAGAACTTCCAGTTCATGGGCTCGGGCCGCGGCGGTGCCGGCGGCGGCGAGGAAGGTGGCGGTGGCGGTGGCGAGCGACGCGGCGGCGGTGGCGGTGGTCCGCGCAAGGCCGCGCCGGCGAGCGAGGGCCAGGCGGGCGGTGACGTCGACTACGGCGACATCCCGTTCTGAACGGACCGCCCGCTTCGCGCAGGACCCTGCCGCGATGCTGCGGCTCGCAGCTCCGGTTCTGAGGAAGAGCGGACCGTGCAGGGGCTGCGCCGTCTCTTTGCAGGACCGCAGCGGCACGAGGGCGGCATGAAAGGATGGTGAATCCGCGCGGCACTTCGCGGCGGGGAAGGGACGGTGGCAAGGCTCGTTGGCCTCGGACTGTTCGCTGCGGCGAACGGACGAGCGCGTTTTCGTGGCGACAGGCGCCTTGCGATCGGTGGCGCCATGCCTAGCCTGTTCGCCCCGCGAAGCCCCAGCGGGGTTTAGTTCCGCACCCGATGCCGCTCAGCACCTCGCTCTTCGTCCGCGCGACCTGTGTCGCCGCGCTCGCCGCCGTCGTGGCCCCGTCGCAGTCGCCGCCGCCCGGCTTCGTCTACGAAACCCTTTCGGTCGGCGGCCTGGACAGTGTCACCGCGATGGCGTTCCTGCCCGATGGGCGCCTGCTCCTGACCGAGCGTGAGACCGGGAGGATCCGTGTGTTCGTCGACGGTGCACTGCAGGCGACGCCCTGGGCGACGATCGCGGTGGACGGCGGCGGTTCGTACGCCGAACAGGGCCTGCTCGGCATCGCCGTGGATCCTGGGTTCCTCACCACCGGCTACGTCTACGTCTACTACACCGATCCGTCCGGCAACGAGAACCGCATCGCGCGGTTGCGCGACGCCGGCGGCATCGGGACGGCTTTCACGGTGCTGACACCGAGCGGCGCGATCCCGGCGATCCAGTACCACAACAGCGGTGCGATGGTGTTCGGGGCCGACGGCACGTTGTTCGTCGCGACGGGCGAGAGCCTGTTCGGGCCGCACGCGCAGGACCTGAACGACTGGCGCGGCAAGGTGCTGCGGTTCGAGGTGCCGGATCTCACGATCCCCGCGAGCAATCCGTTCCCGAACAGTCCCGTCTGGTCGTACGGCCATCGCAACCACTTCGGCTTCGCCGTCCACCCGGTCACTGGTGACCTCTACCAGACGGAGAACGGCGGCGGCCTGATGGACGAGCTGAATCGCATCGTCCCGGGCGGCAACTACGGCTGGCCGATGGTGGAAGGCTTCGAGACGACGCCGGACCCGGCCCTCGTCGATCCGATCGCGTGCTACGGGCCGCCGATCGCGCCGACGGGCATGTGCTTCTACTCGGGCAGCCTCTACCCCGACGTGCTGCGCAACGCGTGGTTCTTCACCGACTACAACCAGGGCGCCGTGCGCGTCGTGGCCCTCGATGCAACCGGCGTCGGCGTCGGAGCGCAGATCGTGTTCGACGACCACCCGGGCGCCGGATTCGCCGTGACGATGGGGCCCGACGGCAACCTGTGGTTCCTCGCGAACGACAACTACGGCTACGGCGCGGACGAGCTCGGCCGCTACGTCTTCCAGCCCGGGCCGTGGCCGGGGCTGAACGTGATGTCGGTGTCGAACAAGACGCTCGGCGGCTCCATCACCGTGGGCATTCACGGAAGCGCGGGTGGCATCGGCGTCGGTTGGTTGTCCCTCGCCGTCGCGCCGGGTCCGGTGCCGACGCCGTTCGGCGACCTGTTCGTTCCGCTCGACGTGGTGCTGTCGGCGGTGTGGATCGGCAACGACGACCGCGGCTACCTCGCCTGGCCGGTGCCGTCGGATCGCACCCTGCTCGGCAGCACGATCCACGCGCAAGGGCTGCACCTCGACGCCGCGGGCCAGCTGCTGCTGACCAACGCGACGGACTTCGTCGTCCGCGGCTGACCGCGGCCCGCCGTCAGGACGGTTTGCCGCCGCCCTTCTTCTGCGCCTTCTGCCAGCCGTCCTTCAGCGCGACGGTACGGTGGAAGACCGGCGCGCCCGGGCGACTGTCCTTCGGGTCGCAGACGAAGTAGGCGAGTCGCTCGAACTGGAAGCGTTCGCCGCCGCTGGCCGAACCCAGGCTCGGCTCCAGCTTGCCGCGCACGATCCGCTTGCTCTGCGGGTTCAGCAGCTTCAGGAAGTCGCCGCCGTCGGCGCTCGCCGGGTCGGGCGACGTGAAGAGGTGGTCGTAGAGGCGCACCTCGGCGTCGATCGCGTGGGCTGCGGACACCCAGTGGATCGTCGCCTTCACCTTGCGGCCGTCCGGCGCGTTGCCGCCCTTCGTCGTCGGGTCGTACGAGCAGCGCACGGTGGTGACGTTGCCCTGCGCGTCCTTGTCGACGCCGGTGCACTTCACGAAGTAGCCGAAGCGCAGACGCACTTCGCGTCCCGGAGCCAGCCGGAAGAAGTCCTTCGGCGGGTTCTCCATGAAGTCCTCGCGTTCGATCAGCAGTTCGCCGCTGAACGGCACCTCGCGCGTGCCGGCGTTCGGATCCTCGGGGTTGTTCTGGGCGAGGACCAACTCGGTCTGCCCCGCGGGCCAGTTCTCGATCACGAGTTTCAGCGGATCGAGTACTGCCATCCGGCGCAGCGCGTTCTTGTTGAGCCAGTCGCGCACGAAGTGCTCGAGCAGGCCGATCTCGTGGGTGCCGTTCACCTTCGCGACGCCGACGTGCTTGCAGAACGCGACGAGTGCCTCGGGCGGGTAGCCGCGGCGCCGCAGGCCTCGCAGCGTCGGCATGCGCGGATCGTCCCAGCCGTCGACGTGATTGCCTTCGACGAGCAGCAGGAGCTTCCGCTTGCTCGTCAGCATGTACTCGACGTTGAGGCGCGCGAACTCGATCTGTTGCGGCTTGTAGATGCCGAGCGAGTCGCAGAACCAGTCGTACAGCGGCCGGTGGTGTTCGAACTCGAGCGTGCACAGCGAGTGCGTGATGCCCTCGATCGAGTCGCACTGGCCGTGAGCCCAGTCGTACATCGGGTAGATGCACCACCGGTCGCCCGTTCGCTGATGGTGCATGTGCCGGATCCGGTACATCACCGGATCGCGCATGTTGAGATTGGCGTGCGCCATGTCGATCTTCGCGCGCAGCACCTTCTCGCCGTCCTTCCACTTGCCGGCCTTCATCTCGCGCAGGAGGCGGAGGTTCTCGGCGACGGATCGATCGCGGAACGGACTGTTCGTGCCCGGCGCGGTCAGCGTGCCACGCGACGCGGCGATCGCGTCGGCATTCTGGTCGTCGACGTAGGCGAGGCCCTTCTCGACGAGTTGTTCCGACCACGCGTAGATCTGGTCGAAGTAGTCGGCCGCGTAGAGCAGCGCGTCCCAGTCGAAGCCGAGCCAGCGCACGTCTTCCTTGATGGCATCGACGTACTCCTGGTCCTCGGCGGCGGGGTTGGTGTCGTCCATCCGCAGGTTGCAGCGGCCGGAGAACTCCTTCGCGACGGAGAACGACAGCGTGATCGCCTTCGCGTGGCCGATGTGCAGGTAGCCGTTGGGTTCCGGCGGGAACCGCGTGACCACCTGCTTCACCTTGCCCGATTGCATGTCCGCGCGGACGCGGTCGCGGATGAAGTCGGAGGGCGCTTCGGGTTCGGGAAGTTGGCTCATCGGGGCGAGGACGATCGCGGGCCGTCGGACCGAATGCAAACGGCGCTCGGCGCGGCCGGCGGAAAGCCGCATCGGCGGGCCCCGGGGTGCCGTTTCGAGGGCTGGCGGGCATGATGCCCCGATGCGCTCCGTTCCCTCGCTCTCGTGCGTAGCCGCGTGCCTCGTGTGCACGGCGCCGCTCGTGTCCCAGCAGACGCTCACGGTCGGTCCGGGCCAGACCTGGTCGACGATCGGAGCCGCCATCGCCGCCGCGGCACCCGGCGACACGGTGCTCGTGATCGGGGGCAGCTACTTCGAAAGCATCGACATCTCGAAGAAGCTGCAGGTGATCGGCCGCGGAGCGCTGCTGCGGACCCAGTTCCTGCCGCAGGTCTCGGTCCGCGTGCACGACCTCGGCCCGAACGATCCGGTCGTGTTCAGCGGCTTCACGCTGCAGAGCCTGAGCGGCTTTTCGATGGGCCTCTCGATCGAACGCTGCGCGGGACCGGTCGTCGTGCACGAACTGCGCAACCAGGGTGGTACCGAGATGTGGGGTCTCGGCATCGTCGATTCACCGCAGGTCCACGTCGCCCGTTCGTTGTTCTACTCGGTTCGGGCGACGGACTCCGTCGTGATGCTCGAGCAGTGCGTGATGGACCCGGCGAGCTTTGCCTTCGGCGTGTGGGCCACTTCCAGCATCGTGTCGCTCGTTGCGTGCTCGGCCCACGGTGCTCTCCCCGGAACCTCGGCGGTGCGGCTCGAGGGCGGCAGCGCGCTGGCTGCGACGCTGTCGTCGCTGAATCCGGTCGGGACGTCGCCGTTGCCGGGCATCGACGCAGTCGACTCGGACCTCGTGCTCCTCGACTCGACGGCGCAGGTCGGTTCGCTCGGCGGCGCCCCTCCCGTCGCCGGAACGGTTCCCGTGGTGCGCGACTTCACGAGCCTGCGGGCGTCGAGCGACGGCGCCGTGTTGTCGGCCAGGGCGCACGGACCGGCGGGCGAGATCTTCGTCACCGCGTTCAGTGGGGTCGCTCCGGCGGTCGCGACGCCGTTCGGCGTCACGTGGCTCGATCTCACGGCGTTCGGGACGCTCTACGCCGGAGTACACGACCCGGTGACACGCGACCACGTCGCGACCTTCGCCCATCCGCCGATGCCCGCCGGAACGACGTTTGCGCTGCAGACGATCGGGCTCGGTGTGGACGGGATCCGGCTCGGCGTGCCGACGGTGCTGTCGCTGCCCTGACGGGGTCGGGGGGAGGACGGTTTCGCCGGGCGCTTCCTGACCGGCGGGAATCCGCGAACGGGCGGACGGGGCGCGTCGCTCGAGCGCCACCCGGTCGCCGCGTGGTGCCGGACGAAATCCCGTCACGGCGCGCGGCCCGGTGCATCCCACGCCGCGGAACCCCATGAACTCGAAGCGCTTCGTCCTCCCGTTCGTCACCGGCGCGGTCCTCGTCGCGGCGGCACGCAGCCAGTGCGACCTCTCGGCGATCCCCGGCGACCCGATGCGCGACCTGCGGGGCCACGTCGATTCGCTCGCGTTGTTCGATCCCGACGGTGCGGCGGGGCCGCTGCCGACCCATCTCGTCGCGGGCGGGACCTTCGACGTGGGGGCCGTGGCGAACGAGCACGTCGTGATGTGGAACGGCACGACGTGGGTGAACACGAACGCACCGTTCGGGGCGGTCGCGGCGATGGTCGTCTGGAACAACCTGCTGGTCGCCGCCAGCGAGGAAGTGCTCTGGACCTTCGACGGCACGACGTGGAGCCTGCTCGCCGGCGGGGAAGAGGGGTCGCCGACTGCGCCGCTGCCCGGCGTCGTCAACGCGCTCGCGGTGTGGAACGGCGACCTCGTCGTCGGCGGGCGCTTCTCGCGCATCACCGCTCCGTTCGTCTCGGTGAACGCGATGCACGTCGCGAAGCTGAGCGCGACGACCGGCTGGTCGGTATTCGGTACGGGTCCGACGACGACCAACATGTCCGGGGCGAACGTGCGCGCACTCGCGGTGTTCAACAACACGGTGTGGGTCGGCCTCGGCTGCAACACGAACTTCTCCGCCACCGCGACGCTGCAGTTCTGGAACGGGGGCGCGTGGACGCCGCAGGCCGGCTGGACCGATCCGATCGACACGTTGGCCGCGCGCATCGGGACCGCGATCACCAACTCGTGGCTCTTCGCGGCTGCGCACTCGCTGACCACGCCCACGTTCTCCGTCGCGGGCTTCAATCCGGTGCTCGGCACGACGAACACGTTCGCGGCGCCGCCGGCCGCGGGCGTCGGCAAGCTCGAGCAGATCTTCGTCCGCGGCACCGGCCTCACCACGTACGAGGTCGCGTGCACGATCACGACGAACGGCACCGACAAGGTGTGGCGGTGGACCGCGGCGGGCGGCTGGGTCGCGCTCCCGGCTCTCACGGACTCCGCCGGTGCCGTCACGGCGACGCGGGTGTCGTACTTCGGCAATCGCTACGTGGCCGGCTTCCGCTGCGCCGGCGGTGTGCCGCGGGGACTGCGATCGCACGACAGCGTGCTGGCACAGTGGGTGCCGTACGCCGGCGGGGGCTTCGACGACCGCGTCCACTGCGTGTGCCAGGACGGCGCGGAGCTGGTGATCGGCGGCGAGTTCGCTTCGATCGGCGGCGCGACCGTGAATTGCATCGCTCGCGGCCACGCGGGCGCGTGGCAACCGCTCGGGAGCGGGTTCGCATCGTCGCCGTTCGGTGTCAGGGCGGTCGCGAGGCTCGCGAACGGCGACCTCGTCGCGGGCGGCGGCTTCGCATCGCTCGGCGACGGCACGCCGATGAGCGGCATCGCGCGCTGGAACGGTTCCGCGTGGAGCCCGCTCGGCAGCGGCGTCGACGGCGTGGTCGAAGCGCTGCTGCCGCTGCCGAACGGCGACCTGATCGCCGGCGGCTGGTTCACCACGGCCGGCGGGCAGCCAGTCAACCGGATCGCCCGGTGGAACGGCAGCTCGTGGGCGCCGCTCGGCACCGGGTGCTCCTCCGGCGTGAATGCGCTCCTGCTGGCCGCCAACGGCGACATCGTGGCGGGCGGCGCGTTCGTCACCGCGGGCGGGCTCACCGCCAACGGGATCGCGCGCTGGAACGGCACGGCGTGGTCGACCTTCGGTTCGGGCTTCACCGACCAGGTGTACGCGCTCACGGAGACGCCGGCCGGCATCGTCGCGGGAGGTGTGTTCCTGACCGCTGGCTCGCTCTCGACGCGATACCTGGCGCGGTGGACCGGCTCGTCGTGGGTGCCGTTCGGCCCGCTGCCGCTGCAACCGGACCGCCCGGTGTACGCGCTGGCCACGCTGCCGGGCGGCGAGCCGGTCGTCGGCGGTGCGAGCTTCACCGTGGGAACCGCGACCCAGACCTGCGCCGCGGTGTGGCGCGGCACCGCGTGGGAGTCGCTGTCGGTCGTCGGCGACGAAGTGCGCGGCATGGTCATGGCGAGCGACGGAAAGCTGTGTCTCGCCGGGTCGTTCCGCCGCGTCGAGGCGACGATCTCGGCGAACGTCGCAGCGGTCGTGACGTCGTGCGGTGCCAGCGCGGCGACCTTCGCCGCCGGGTGTGCGGGCTCCGGCGGAGCGAACACGCTCTCGGCGCTGACGCTGCCCTGGGCCGACGGAACGCTGCGCGCGCTGGGGACGGGGCTGCCTGCCAACGCCCTCGTGCTGGTCGTCACGAGCGTCACGCCCGTTGCGCCGGGAGTGCCGTTGTCGCTCCTGTTCGCCGAGGGTGGTGCGGGGTGCAACCTCGCGGTCGCTCCCGACATCCTCGGCATCGTGATCCCGGCGGCGGGGGCGGCGCCGTACGAGCTGTCGCTCCCGGACACCCCGCCGATCGTCGGCGTCGTCTTCTACCAGCAGATGGTCCCGATCGAGTTCGACCCCGGCACCGGCGCCTGGGTCGCGGTCACGGCGACGAACTCGCTCCAGTTCGTCGCGGGCCGGTTCTGACCGTCGCGCCGCCGAGCGGGGGCCGCGAAAACGCAGGATCCGCGAACACCGGCGCCGCCGCGTCGCTCGACGGCAGTTCGCGGGTTGCCGCGCATCCTTTGCCCTGCATCGGTGCGCCCGGCCCGCGAATCGGGGCGTTCGCCTTTCCGCGTCACGCCGCCGCGCCGTCCGCATCCCGCTTCCGGAGGCAACCATGCTCCCGTTCCAGCGCCACTCCCTGTTCTCCCTCCTGGCCGTCCTGGCGACCGTTTCCGCGGTCCGTGGCCAGTGCACCCTGTCCGCGCTCCCCGGCGACGGTCTCCGTCAGCTGCAAGGGACGGTCGATGCCCTTGCGACCTTCGACCCCGATGGCGCCGGGCCGCTGCCCCTGCAACTGGTCGCCGGCGGCACGTTCGACGTCGCCCACGCGAACAACGAGCACGTCGCCCTGTGGGACGGGTCCGTGTGGACCCCGACGGGCGCGAACTTCGGTCACGTCTCGCACCTCATCGTGTGGAACGGGCTGCTCGTGGCCGCGGCCGACGAACTCCTCTACACGTTCGACGGCACGACGTGGACCCTGCTCGCCGGCGTCGAGGAGGGATCGCCGACGGCGCCGCTGCCCGGTGCCGTCAACGCGCTGACCCTCTGGAACGGAGACCTCGTCGTCGGCGGTCGCTTCGCGCGCGTCACCGCGCCGTTCGTGTCGCAGAACGCGAACATGGTCGCGAAGTTGAACGCGTCGACCGGCTGGTCCGCGCTCGGCTCCGGCCCGACGACGACGGGGATGACGGGACCTCAGGTGCGGGCGCTCGCGATCTTCAACAACACCGTCTGGGCGGGTCTCGGCTGCAACACGAACTTCTCCAACACGCCGACGCTGCAGTTCCTCAACGGCGCGGCCTGGAACTTCCAGGGTGCCGAGGCCGATCCCGTCGATGCGCTCGCGGCACGCATAGGCCTCGCGATCACGAGTTCCTGGCTGTTCGTCGCGCGCCACGTGCTCTTCGCCAACTCGGTGTCGCTGGTCGGGATCAATCCAGTGCTCGGCACGACGACGACGATCACCGCGCCTCCGGCGGCCGGCACCGCCAGCATCGACCAGATCTTCGTCCGTGGCACGGGCGTCAACTCGTACGAGGTCGCGTGCACGATCACGCCGTCGGGGACGAACTGGGCCCGCGTGTGGCGCTGGACCGCGTCCGGCGGCTGGACCTCGCTGCCGTTGCTTTTCTTCACAGGTCCCGTCCGTGTGGCCTACTTCGGCGGCCGCTACGTCGCCGGTGTGCACGGCTGGACTCCCGACCTCGGCAGCGTGGTCGCGCACGACAGCGCGGGGGCGACGTGGACGGATTTGCTCGGCCCCGGCTTCGACAGCCACGTCCTGACCCTGTGCCACGACGGCGACGACCTGGTGATCGGCGGCCGGTTCACGACCGCGGGGGCTGCGACCCTGAACCGCATCGCGCGCGGCCATGCCAATAACTGGTCGCCGCTCGGCCAGGGCTTCGGCGACGCCGTGCTCGCGGTCGCCCGCATGCCCAACGGCGACATCGTCGCCGGCGGCAGCTTCGTCGCGCTCGGCGACGGCACGCCGGTGTCGCACATCGCCCGCTGGAACGGTGCTTCGTGGAGTCCTCTCGGAGCTGGACTCGACGGCGACGTGCAGGCGCTCCTCGCGCTGCCGAACGGGGACCTGATCGCGGCGGGCAAGTTCCTCACTTCGGGCGCGACGCAGGTCGGCTACGTCGCCCGTTGGAACGGCAGCACCTGGTCGTCGCTCGGCGGCGGCTGCAATTCGTGGGTCTACGCGCTCGCACTGGCGGCAAACGGCGACATCCTCGTGGGCGGCACCTTCAGCCTGGCGGGATCCACCCCGGCAGTGCGCGTCGCCCGCTGGAACGGCATCGCGTGGTCGGGCTTCGGTGCCGGGCTGAGCGGGGTCGTGTGGACGCTCGCGGAGACGAGCGAGGGGCTCGTGGCGGGCGGCGAGTTCCTGAACTCCGGCGGTGTGCCGGTGCCGCACGTCGCGAAGTGGGACGGGAACTTCTGGCGGCCGCTCGATCCGACGTCGGCGCCGTCGCAGCCGATCGTCGCGGTCACCGCGTTGCCGGGCGGCGGCGTCGTGGTCGGCGGTGCGCAGTTCTCGGTGCTCGCCGGCGGATCCCTGGTCGACACGTGCGCGGCCGCGTGGCGCGGGTCGTGGAGTTCGCTCGACGTGCAGGGCGCCGCCGTGTGGGCGATGCAGTCCGGCCTCGACGGCGGTCTCGCTCTGGGCGGCATCTTCACGAACGTCCTCGACGACGTCTCCGTGAACGTCGCGACGATCGTGTCGTCGTGCCCGGCGACCGCGTCGACCTTCGCACCGGGCTGCCCGAGTTCGGGCGGGTCCAACACGCTCGCGGCGCTGACGCTCCCTTGGGCGAACGGCACGTTCCGCGCCGAAGCGACGGGGCTTCCCGCGAACGCGATCGTGCTGGGGCTCACCAGCCTCGTGGGAGTGACGCCGGGCGTGCCGCTCGCGGCGTTGTTCGCGGAAGGCGTGCCCGGCTGCAACCTGAACGTCGCCCCCGACATCCTCACCGCGCAGTTCGCGGTGGCCGGCAAGGCGTCGACGGAGTTCTTCCTCCCGAACGTGCCGCCGATCGTCGGCGTCACCTTCTACCACCAGATGATCCCGATCGAGTTCGACGCGCTCACCGGCGCGTGGATCGCGATCACGGCGACCAACGCGCTGCAGCTCACCGGGGGGAGTTTCTGATGGACACCCCGCTGTCGTTGTCCGGAGCCTGCCGTTTCCTCTTCGTCGCGGCGCTCCTCGCGCTGCCCGCGATCGCCCAGTGCAGTCTCGCGTCGGGTCCCGGCGACCCGGTGTCGACGCCGCGCGGCAAGGTGCAGTGCTCCGTGCTCTGGGACCCGGACGGAGCGGGGCCGGCGCCCGTGGCACTCGTCGTCGGCGGGACGTTCACGGTGGGGTCCGGCGGCACGCAGGTGGCGATGTGGGACGGGAGCGAGTGGGCGTCGCTCGGGCAGATCGTCCCTTCCACGAACGGCGTGGGCGTGCTGACGGTGTGGAACGGCGACCTCGTCGCCGCGGTGGGCAGCACCGTCTACCGGCGGTCGGGAGGCTCGTGGCTGACGCTCGGCAGCGCTGGTTCGGGGCCGACGATCGCGGCGATGACGGTCTTCAACGGCGACCTCGTGGTCGCCGGGGACTTCCTCGCTATGAACGGTACGGCGGCCAGCCGTCTTGCGCGGTGGAACGGCACCACGTGGGCAGCACTCGGGGCGGGCGTCAGCGGGGGATCGGTGAGCTCGCTCGCCGTCTACACGTTCCTCAACCAGAGCGCTCTCTACGTCGGCGGATCGTTCACACACGCCGCCGGCCTCGCGTCGAACTGCCTCGCGATCTGGACCGGCAGTGCGTGGTTCGCGACACCGGGTTGCGATGCGCCGGTGAACGCGCTCGCGGTGCGACTGACGCCGGCGGTCACGACGTCGTACCTGATCCTCGGCGGCGAGTTCACGACGGCGGGCGGCGTCGCCGCCGACAAGGTGGCGCGCTTCTCCGTCGCGACGAACAGCTGGACCAGCCTCGGCACGACCCCGTCGACGCTCCCCGTGCGGACGCTGCTCGTCCGGTCCCTCGTGTCCTCGTACGAAGTCGCGGCCGGGCAGGGTGACCGCGTGCTGCTGTGGACCGGCAGCGGCTGGGGCACGCTCGGGCCGGCGTTGACGACGCAGTTCGACCAGGGGTCGCCCGGAGTGGTCGTTCGCACGCTGTCGTACTTCGGCGGCCGCTACGTCGCCGGACTCACCGACAGCCTCTCGTCCGGCGGCGTACGCGCGTTCGACGGGACCGCGTGGCGGACGTTCGACGGGTCGGGGATCCCGCTGCCGGTGCGTGCCGTGCTGCCGATCGACGGCGACGTCGTGATCGGCGGTGCGTTCACGACGATCTCCGGCGTCACGGTGAACGGCGTCGCGCGCGGGAACGCGAACGCGTGGCAGCCGCTCGGCGGCGGCCCGACCGGCGGCACCGGGGCCGTCGACGCGCTCGTGCGCCTGCCCAACGGCGACGTAGTCGCGGGCGGCACGTTCAGCGTCGCGAACGGCGGTGTCGCGAACCACGTGGCCCGGTGGAACGGCTCGAGCTGGCAACCGCTCGGCATCGGAACGAACGGTCCGGTGCGCGCCCTCGCGGTGATGCCGAACGGCGACCTGATCGCCGGTGGGGCCTTCTCGACCGCCGGCGGCGTGCTCGTCGCGAACATCGCGCGCTGGAACGGCGCCGCGTGGAGCGATTGCGACAGCGGCTGCAACGGCCCGGTCAACGCCCTCTGCGTGATCGCCAATGGCGATCTGGTCGCGGGCGGCGAGTTCTACGAGGTCGGCCCGCAGAGCTACCCCGCGGAGCACGTCGCCAGATGGAACAACGGCTGGGGGGCGCTCGGCGCCGGCCTCGGGTCGACCGTGAACGCACTCGCGGCGACGCCCGGCGGCAGCTTCGTCGCGGGCGGCTGGTTCCAGTGGTCGGGGCCGAGCCAGGTCCATCACGTCGCGCAATGGAACGGGTCCTCCTTCTCCTCGCTTCCGCAGAACGGTCAGGAACTCGATGCGGTCGTGGTCGCACTCGCGGTCCTGCCCGACGGGTCCATCGTGGCGGGCGGCGAGGCCGACTACTTCTCGACGACGGGCGGGGCGCTGTCGGCGAACGTGATGAGGATCACGGGGAGCTACTCGCCGTGGGAGCCGTTGCCGGTGGGCGGCTCGGTCTCCACCGACCTCGTACGGGCGCTGGCGACGACGGCCGCAGGTGAGATCGTCGTCGGCGGCAACTTCCAGGCTGCTGGCGGCGCAGTGGCCGGCAACGTCGCGCGCATCGCCACGACGTGTCCGGCGTCCGCCGTGCCCTACGGCTCCGGCTGCGTCGGCTCCGGCGGGCCGAACGTGCTCGCCGCGACCACGCTGCCTTGGCAGGCCGCGACGCTGCGCACGCGTGCCACGGGCATGCCCGCCCAGGGCATCGCGCTCGTGCTGTTCGGCTTCACGCAGGTGTCGGTGCCGCTCGCTGCGCTGTTGCCCGAAGGCGCCCCCGGCTGCGATCTGCTGACGACGCCCGACATCGTGCTCGCGGCGCTGCCGGTCGGAGGCGCGGTCGACACGTCGATGTACGTGTCGCCGTCACCGTCGCTGGTCGGCGTGACGTTCTTCCACCAGGTCGTGCCGTTCCAGGGTTTCGGCAGCGGACCGCTCGTGATCACCGCGACGAACGGCCTCGCGCTCGTCGGTGGTTCGTACTGACACGGGAACCAACGTCCCATCAGCCGGAGATCGCCATGTCCTGCTCGCCGTTGCCGCAGTTCGCGTCCGCTCTCGCGACGGTTCTCGTCGCCGTCGCTGCGCCCTGCCAGTGCGCACTGCAGTGGCAATCCGGCGATCCCGTGCCGATGCCGCGCGGCCAGGTCGTAGCGACGGTGCTGTGGGACCCCGACGGTGTCGGGCCACAGCCGAGCGTGCTCGTCGCCGTGGGACACTTCACCGTGGCGAACGCCGCCACCTCGGTTGCGATGTACGACGGCGCGCAGTGGGTCTCGCTCGGGGCACCGGCAGCGACCGCGTACCTCACCGCGGCGGTGGTGCACAACGGCGAGCTCGTGGTCGCGGGCTTCGGCACCGTGCATCGGTACGTGGCCGGTGCATGGCAGCAGATCGCGACGGTCGCCGCGCCGGGTTCCGGCCCGATGGTCGAGGCGATGTTGTCGTGGAACGGCCAGCTCGTGATCGGCGGGCGCTTCGACACCGTTCTCGGCTTCACGGCGAACAACATCGCGAGCTGGAACGGTACGACGTGGTCGCCGCTCGGCGCCGGTGTCGGAGGAGTGGTGCACGCGCTCGCGAACTACACGGTCGGCGTCACCAGTGCCCTGTGGGTCGGCGGCAGCTTCGGCACGGCGGGTGGCGTCACGACGAACAACCTCGCCGCGTGGACGGGGAGCAGCTGGATCGCCACGCCCGGATGCAACGGCCCCGTGCACACTCTCGCGGTACGGCTGACTGCCGCGGTGACGACGTCGTACCTCTTCGTGGGCGGCGACTTCTCGACCGGCGGCGGGATCGCGGCGGACCGCGTCGTGCGCTTCAACGCGGCGTCGAACGCATGGGTCGCCCTCGGCACGCTCCCGGTCGCGGGCAGCCCGTGCAGCCGCCTCTTCGTCCGGAACTCGGTGTCGTCGTACGACCTAGTCGCGGCGCAGGACGCGACGGCGTCCCTGTGGAACGGGACGGCGTGGAACACGCTCGGGCCGAGCCTGAACACCGTGCAGGGCATCGCCCAGGGCACGTCGCTCACGCCGGAGATCGCCGCGATCACGTACTTCGGCGGCCGCTTCACCGTCGGCCTTCGCGATTCGTATGCCCTGCTCGGCGGGGTCTACTCGTACGATGGCGTCACCTGGCAGACGGTCGACGGTCTCGGCATCGACGGCGCCGTGAAGGCCGTGGTCGCGGCTCCGACGGATGTCGTGATCGGCGGACCGTTCCGGGCCATCTCCGGCGTCGTGATGAACGGCGTCGCGCGCGGCGGTCCGGGTGCGTGGCAGCCGCTCGGCGGCGGCCTGACCGGCGGCAGCGGCGAAGTGAACGCGCTGCTGCGACTGCCGAACGGCGACATCGTGGCCGCCGGATCGTTCTCGGTGGCGACCGGCGGCGCTGCGAACCGCATCGCGCGCTGGGACGGGACCGCGTGGCAGCCGCTCGGCACCGGCATCGACGGGACCGTGCGCGCACTCGCGCAGATGCCGAACGGCGACATCGTGGCGGGGGGCTCCTTCACCACGGCGGGCGGGGTCATCGCCCGAAGCGTGGCGCGGTGGAACGGGGTGTCCTGGGCGGCGCTCGACAACGGAACACCGGGCGGTGTGTACGCAGTGTGCGCGCTGGGCAACGGCGATCTGGTGATCGGGGGGGACTTCACCCAGATCGGTTCGGCTGCGATGCCGGCGGCTCGCGTCGCGAAGTGGTCCAGCGGTACCTGGTCCGCGCTCGGCTCGGGGTGTGACGCCCGCGTTCTCGCGATCGCCGAGCTGCCGAACGGCGAGGTCGTGGTCGGCGGCATGTTCTCGCTGGCCGGAGGCATTGCGACGGAGTCGCTGGCGACCTGGGACGGCGCGGCGTGGCATGCGGCGGAGTCGCCGGCCTGGCCGGGGCTCTACGTGCCGGGAGTCACCGCGATCGACGTGTTGCCGAACGGCGACCTGATCCTCGGCACGTATCGCGCGCAGATTCCCATCGGCCCGGGATACTTCGCTTCGGAGTCGCTCCTGAAGAAGAGCGGGTCCGTGTGGACACCGTTGTTCCTCGGCACCGACGCGCTCTTCGTCACGTCGGACATCGTGCACGCGATCACGAGGAGCGCGTCGGGGGAGATCGTGGTCGCCGGCTGGTTCGCGAAGGTCGGCACCACCGTGTCGGCGAACGTGGCACGGCTGACGACGCCGTGCCCGGCATCGGCGACTCCGTACGGCAGCGGCTGCACGGGTTCCGGCGGCGTGAACTCGCTGGTCGCGCGAACGCTCCCGTGGGACTCTTCGACGCTTCGCACGCGTGCTTCGGGCATGCCCGCCCAAGGCGTCGCGCTCGTGCTGTTCGGCTTCACGCAGGTGTCGGTGCCGCTCGCCGCGCTGCTCGCCGAAGGCGCCCCCGGCTGCGATCTGCTGACGACGCCCGACATCGTGTTCGCGGCGCTGCCGGTCGGAGGCGTGCTCGACACGGACATCTTCCTCGCGCCGTCACCGTCGCTGGTCGGCGTGACGTTCTTCCACCAGGTCGTGCCGTTCCAGGGCTTTGGTGTCGGCCCGCTCGTGATCACCTCGACGAACGGCCTCGCGCTCGTCGGCGGGTCCTACTAGGGAACCTGCGAACCGAGCCTCGTCCGGATCAGCGCGCGAGGCGCTCCCGCAGCGCGAGCCCGGCGCGGTACGCGTCGTCGTCCCACTGGTCGTGCTGCGCATCCGGCTTTGCGGCCTCCAGCTTCGCGAGCCCCGCTCCGACCTGCTCGCGCGCAGTCCGGTCGTCGCCGCGCAGCGCCGCGATCTCGGCGAGTCGCACCATCGACACGCCCCACGGCACGAGGAACCAGGGGTCGTCCGGGTTCTTCGCGACGTCGGCGTCGAGCTCCTCGACCGTGCGGTGATACAGCTCGGCGGCGCGCGTCCGGTACTCCGCCGCGGTCTTCGGTTCGGGCTCGCACGAAGCTGCGAGTCGCATGCTGTCCGCGGCGCGACGGAAGCCGAACCACGTCGGCCGCGCCTTCAGGATCAGGTCCGCCGCGAGCACCGCCTCGGCGGGTCGTTTGCCGAGGAACGCGATCCTTGCGCGCAGCCACTCGATCTCCACGAGGCGCTTCCGGTGGTCGGGGAACGCCGCGACGATGGCGCGAGCACGCTCCATCCAAGGCAGGGCGCCCGCGGGGTCGCGGGCGTCGACGTGGGCTCTCGCGATCGCGGTGAACGCCTCGATCTGGTAGCTGCGTTCGACGTCGGTGACCTCCGTTTCGACGGGCACCAGCGCCTCCACTTCGCGCCACGACCGCGCGGCGGCGGCTTCGCCGCGGGACTCTTCGATGCCGGCGCGGAACGCGACGAGCTGCCAGCGCGGTATGCGCCGCGACATCGTGGAGCGGTCGAGCATGGCGTCGTGCACGAAGGCTTTCGCCACGAGTTCGGCCGCTTCGTCGAGCAGGTGCAGTCGCATGCGGTCACGCAGCGCGTAGGCGAAGTTGCAGAGCCGCATGCAGAGCGAGGCGCGCGGCACCGGATCGTCGGGAAACTGCACGAGCATCGCTTCGACCGCGGCGATGGCCGCTCGGTACGCCGCATCCGACGTCGCGAAGTCGTCGATGTAGTTCGACGCGAACCCGAGCGTGTCCAGCGTCGCGACGCGCTGCCGGTGCGCGGCCACGCGGCCGGGCTGTTCGCGACACCATTGCGCCGCCGCGTCGGCCGCTTCGCGGAACTCGGGAACGGCGGACTCGCGTTCGCCGAGTTCCCAGCGGATCTTCGCACGGAGGTGGTGGTAGTCGCTCGTCGCGCGCAGCCGGGCGTACCCCGTGGTCTCCAGCAGGTCGCCGATCCGATCGATCTGCGCCCGCGCGTCCGTGTACCGCCTTTCGAGGAACAACTGCCAGCCGAGGCCGAGGACGGCCAGCACGTACTCGGGCTGGGTCGCTTCGCGAACGGATGGATCGTCGCGGATCTCGTCGAAGAGCAGGATCGCGCGCTCGTACTCCGCGATCGCCGTCGGACGCTCCCTCCGTGACACCACCGACGCGCGTTCGCTGAGCGCGACGGCCAGCCCGCGTTGCCAGGTCCGCGGATCCGCGGCTGCACACGCTTCCAGGTGCTGCAGGGCCGCGCCGAATCGTCCGTGGGCGGCGGCATCGTCGCCGGCGACCGCGATCGCGCGCGCGTCGAGCCGGAGCGAACTGCCGAGCAGCCCGCGTCGCGCCACGTCGTCGGGGGCCGCGTCGACGAGCTGCTGCGCGATCGCGATCGCCTGCGCCGCGGCCTTCCGCGCGGGGTCGAGTTCACCGAGCAGGCAGTGGATCTCCGCGACGACGTTCAGGGCGTCGCAGCGGTCGACCAGGAGATCCAGGTCGTCGGACCGGGTCGCCGACAGGCGGTCGGCGAACGCGAGCGCTTCGGTCGCCAGAGCGCGGCGCACCGCGTCGTCCGGCGCGGTGCGCGCCCGCTGCGACAGCCTCGCGAGGAAGGCGCGCGAGTCGGCGAGTCCCGCGGCAGCGTCGCGCCGCGCACTCTGGACGAACACCGCCGCCGCGGTGGCCGACAGCACGACCGCGAAGGCGGCGAGCACCGCGGCGCGGTTCCGGCGGGCGAACTTGCGCGCGCGATACGCGAGGGACGGCGGTCCGACGGACACCGTGTGTCCGCCCAGGTGGCGTTCGACGTCCGCGGCGAGGTCCGCGACCGTCGCGTAGCGTTCGGCTCGATCGTGCGCGAGCGCCTTCAGCGCGATCCAGTCGAGATCGCCGCGGAGCGCCGCCGCGAGGCGGCTTCGCGGTGCGGCGGCGGAAGGCGTCGTCGACGACTCGCCGCGGAGCGTCGTCACGCGCACGCTCGGTCGCACCGGTTCGCTCCGAGTCGTGGCGCCGCGCGGCCACGGCAGCGTGTCGGTGAGCAGTTCGTAGAGGATGACGCCGAGGGCGAACACGTCCGAGCGGGCATCGACCTCTTCGGTGCGACCGGCTGCCTGTTCGGGACTCATGTAACCGGGTGTGCCGATCACCCGGCCGGCCTCCGTGCGCGGGGCGTCGTCGTCGCTGCGATCGAGTGCCTTGGCGATGCCGAAGTCGATGACCTTGGGTTGTGGGCCCTCGGGTGTGTCGACGACGAGCACGTTCGCTGGCTTCAGGTCGCGGTGCACGATGCCGCGGGCGTGTGCGTGGGCGACGGCGCGGCAGACCTCGACGAAGATCCGCAGGCGTGCCGCGGGCGGCAGCTGGCGCGCGGTGCACCACGCGTGGATCGGCGTGCCGTCGACGTACTCCATCACGAAGTACGGGCGGCCGTCGGCCAGTTCCCCGGCGTCGAAGACCTGGGTGATTCCGGGGTGGTTCAGCTGTGCGAGCACCTGCCGCTCGGCGGCGAAACGCCGCAGCGTCTTGGGATCGCCGGCGCCGGGGCGCAGCACCTTCACCGCGACTTCGCGCACGACCGGCTGCTCCTGCGCGCACAGGTAGACGAGGCCGAATGCGCCTTCGCCGAGGCGGCGCAGCACGCGGTAGCCGCCGACCCGGTGCGGGGACTCCTGGATCGCCGGCTCGGCGCTGGAGGCGTCGAGGAGACGCTCGACGCCGCCGAGGTCCGCCGCCAGCTGGCGCAGCGCGGCAGCATGTTCCGGATGGGCGTCGACGAGCCGTGCGAGTGCGGTGGCCCGGGCGGGACCGTTCGCCGCGAGAAGGCGCTCCGTTGCAGCGTCGGCCAGGTCGTCCGGCAGGTCCGCGGTCATCTCACGGCACCAGGTTCCAGCGGTCGACGTCGACGCCGCGCCGGCGAAGTCCGCGGACGAGCTGCAGCATCGCCCGCGCGAGCAGCTGTCGCGTCGCGTCCTCCGAGCGATCCATCAGTTCACCGATGACGCGGTGGGGCAGGCGGGCGAGGCGCGCCAGCGTCACGACCTCGCGGTGCTCCTCCGTGAGTTCGGCCAGCGTCTCGCGCAGCGCGCGTGCGGTTTCGTTGCCGATTGCATCCTGGCTCGGGGTCAGCAGGTGGGCGATTGCGCGAAAGGAGTCGTCAGCCGGCGTCTCGATCTCCCGTTCGACGTCGCGTTTTCCGGCGTGCAGCCGCCGGTGACGTTCGCGCACCTTGTTCAGTGCGGCCGTGAACAACCACGCGCGGAAGCGTTCGGCGCCGTGGAACGCGAACGAATCGCGCGCCGACAGCAGTTCGCGGCAGACCGACTGCACGACGTCGAGGCTCGACTCGCGCGCACGCAGCTCGGCACCGAGGCGTGCGTGCACGAACGCGTGCAGCTGCGGCAGATGGTGCTGGAGCAGCGCATCGAGTGCCACACCGTCGCCTCGGCTCGCGTCGTCGAACAGGCGCTGGTCGTCGTCCACCGGGACAGTGTAGTGCCGCGCACCGGCAGTCGCCCGTGCGCGAACGCCGCGTCAGGGGCGATCGGGGATCGTCGCGACCGCCGTGAGCGAGCCGCTCAGAGTGCCCTTGGCGACGACGAGTGCCTGCACGTGCAGGTCGCGGCGCGGAGCCGTCGGGTCCAGCGGGATCGGGACGTCGATGCGCCAGCGGCCGTCCTGCCCGGCGATGGTGTGCGGGCGCCCGGCCGCGACGAGGTCGAACCGCAGGACGCCGGCCCGTGGCGGGCCGAGTTCCGGCAGGTGGACGAAGAGCGGGCCGCACGGCGTCGGCACCGGGGTCGCGAGCCTCTCGTTCGCGACGAACGCGACGACGACGTCGCCCGGCAGCGCCTCGCCCGAGAGTGCGATCGTTCGCGCGGCACCGTCGCCAGGACTCCACACCGCCTCGAGCGGGCGCGCCCCGATCCGGACGATCCCGAGCGAACGTGCGCCGCTGCTGCCGACGACCTGCAGCACGTGGTCGCCGGGCGGCATGCACTCCGGCACTGTCGCGCGGAGTTCTCCGCCGACGATGGCCGCACGGGCCGGGCGTTCGCCGATCCAGACGCGCAGCGGTACCGCGCCGTCGGCATCGGCGGCGACCGCGACGGCGCCGTCGCGGGGAGCGAGCAGCGGAAGGTCCGCGGGCTCGGCGCTCGCGGTGCCGCCGTCGATCCGCGCGAACACCGCGGCGGCGAGCGCCGCGTACACGGTGCGGGTCGGGTGCACCCAGTCCATGAAGCACGCGGTCGTGTGACCGGGCAGGGGCGGGGCGCCGTCGGGGTCGAGGCGAGAACAGACGTCGGCGAGGTCGACGAGCGCGGCGCCGGCCCGATCCGCCGCGCGGCGCACGGCGTCGCGGTAGGCGAGCAGTCCCGGGAAGCGCCTCTGCGTGTCGGGCGGTTGCGACGGCACGATGAACACGACCGCGGCACCTGCCGCGCGGCACCGTTCCGCCATCGCGCCCAAACGACGTTCGAAGTCGTCCACCGGCACGCGCCGGCCGTTCGGCGCTTCGCCGCGCTCGAACGCCGCGCGGACCGGCGCGAGCCCGGGCTCGAAGAGTGCGTGCACCAGCGCGAACAGGCGGGACGTCGACAGCCGTGCGGCGAGTGTCGCGTCGTCCGCCCCCGCGGCAGGTACGTGGTCGTTCCACGCGCCGCAGTAGAAGACCGCGAGATCCGGCGCGACGGCCGGCAGGATCCTGTCGAGCAGGCGCTCGTCCTGGAACGTCGAGTACCCCGGCAAGGCGGCGAGCCCCACGCGCACGGCGCGGTCGGGATGCGCGGCCTGGATCGTGCGCTCGAGCTGCACGCCCCACGTCTCTTCCCACGCGACGCCGGCGCCGAACGTGCAGGAGTCGCCGACCGCGAGGATGCGGTACTCGCCCGCCCGTTTCTCCGCCGAGAACCAGGGGCCGCGCACGCCGAGTTCGTTCGCCTCGGGGTGGTTCCGCGACAGGAGCCAGAACAGGTCCGGGTCGCTGCGGAACTCGCTGGGCGAGAAGTCCTGCGCCGACAGGAACAGGCGGCTCGTGTCGGGCAGGCCGAGGATCCGGACGGCGATCTCGCCGGCGCCGAGCGCGACGACGCACCCGAGCGAGACGGCCAGCAGGCGCCGCCGCAACTTGGGGCGCGCTGCCGTCACGACAGGCGCTCGCCGCGGCGCAGGCGGTTCTCGTTCGCCGGGTCCGTCGGGTCGTGGTAGACGAGGCCGCCGTTGATGCGCTCGACGACCGGCTTCTTCGACGGATCGCGGTAGTGGCGCCGGAACGTGCGGGGCATCGAGTAGTGCGTCACGTGCGACTTGCGCGTCAGCGACCGGTCGCCGACCGGTGAGCCGCCGTGCGCGAGGGCCGCGTGCCAGACGAAGACGTCGCCCTTCTTCGGGCAGAACGTGCGCTGCGCGAGTCCCGCCGCTTCGCAGTGGCTCTCGATGTGCGCGGCGAACTGCTGGTCGGTCGCGGTCGATCCGGCGCGGCGGTAGATGCCGTTGCCCCAGTCGAACATCGGCATCGCGTGCGAGCCGGGCACGTAGCGCAGCGGCCCGGCGCGCGGGTCGATGTCCTCGAGCGCGATCCACGCGGCTGCGAGGTGCGACGGATTCTCGGCGATGACGTACGCGTGGTCCTGGTGCAGCAGCTGCTGGCTTCCTTCGAGGAACGTGAGCGACTGCATCATCACGATCTCGCTGCGGAACACGTGGCCGAGGAAGTCGAGCACGCTGCGGTGCAGCGACAGCTTCTTGCCGGCGACCGACGCGTGGTGCAGGTCGACGAAGCGCATGCGCTGGCCGAAGAAGAACGCCGGGTCCGCGTCCTTGATCTTCACGTGGTCGTACTTGTCGCTGAGCACGAGGCTCGAGAACGCGCGGTGGTTGCCGAGCACTTCGTCGACGTCCGCGAGGAACGCGTCGACGAGTTCGTGCTCGACGGCGCCCGGCAGCACGACGTAGCCGTGCGCCATCCAGTCGAAGAGACGCTGCCGCAGCAGCGCGCGCGCCGCGGCGTCCAGGGGCTGGGCGCGCACGTGGTCCTCGATCGCGTAGCGCACTTCGTCGATCCACGGCAGGCGCTTCCGCTTGAAGTCGAGCTGGCCGTGCCGTCGGTCGAACATGGGCCGGAGCATCGCGGCGCCGCGTCGATGCGACAAGTTGCGTCCGCCGAACGGCGCTTGCGGCGCTCGTCGGCGCCCCGTAGCACTGGGGCGATGACCCCGGCTCCCGCCGTTCCGCCGACGCCCGCACGCGACGTGCACGCCTCGCTGCCGCGCGTCGACCGCCACAAGCCGAAGTGCGGACCGGTGCGGCCGTCGAACGTCTCGCGGAAGCGCGCGTACGTGCTGATCGGCGTGCACGTGCTGATCGGACTGCACTTCCTGCACTGGGCGATGACGGGCCGGTCGGTGTCGCCGGTCGAGCCGTCGGAGGCGATGCAGACGGTCGAGCTCGGGCGCATCAACGCCGGTTTCCTCCTGTTCACGGCATTGATCGCGAGCACGCTTGTGTTCGGCCGGTGGTTCTGCGGCTGGGCGTGTCACGTCGTCGCGTTGCAGGATCTCTGTGCGTGGATGCTCGGGAAGATCGGGCTGAAGCCGCGACCGGTGCGGTCGCGGCTGCTCGTGCTCGCCCCGTGGCTCGTCGCCGGACAGATGTTCGCGTGGCCGATCGTCCAGCACTGGCTGTTCCCGGGGGAGAAGGTCCTGCCGCGCGTCGCCGACTGGCAGATGGAAGTGATGTCGACCGATCTGTGGGCGACGTTCCCGAAGTGGATCATGGCCCCGATGTCGGTGCTGGTCGTCGGCTTCCTGATCGTGTGGTGGCTCGGCGCGAAGGGCTTCTGCACGCACGGCTGCCCGTACGGCGCGTTCTTCGCGGTCGCGGACCGTTTCTCGCCGCTGCGGATCAAGGTCACGCCGTCGTGCGACGCGTGCGGCCACTGCACGAGCGTGTGCACGAGCAACGTGCGGGTGCACGAAGAGGTCGCGAAGCACGGGCGCATCGTCGACCCGGGCTGCATGAAGTGCCTCGACTGCGTGTCGGTGTGTCCGAAGGAGGCCCTGCACGTCGGCGTCGGGATGCCCGCGTTCTTCGCGACGAGCCAGCAGCGGGTGCAGGCGCGGTCCGACTTCACGTGGCCCGAGGAGATCGCGGTCGCGGTCGTCGCCTTCGTCGCGACGCAGTGGACGTTTCGCGGCGCGTGGTTCGGCGAGGGCGTGCCGTTCCTGCTCTCGGTCGGCACCGGCGTGATCACCGCGGTGTTCGCCCTGCTCGTCTGGCGGCTCGTCCGCCGGCCCGAGGTGACGTTCCAGCACACCGTGCTGAAGCAGGGCGGGCGGCTCACGCGCGCGGGCAGGTGGGGCGGCGCGGTCCTCGTCGGCTGGCTGCTGTTCACTGCGCACACGTTCGTCGCGCAACGGCTGAAGGACACCGCGGTCGCGGACTTCCGCGCGCTGGCGGCGCCGGGTGCCGCGGCGGTCGCACCGGCGACGCTGCAGACCGCGCTCGCGGCGACGGAACGGGCCCACGCTTGGGACCTCGTCGACGATCCCGTGGTCGGCGAGATGCGCGCACTGCTGCTGCGGCGCCTCGGTCGCCACGCCGACGCCGAAGCGGCCTTCCTCGCGGTTCTCGATGCCCGCGGCGGCTTCAGCTACGCGGAGTCGGACCTCATCCTGGCGTCCTACTTCATGGACCCGGCGCGGCGCCGCTACGACGAGGCGGAGCGCCTGCTCGACGCGCTTCTCGCACGCATGCCCGACCACCCGCAGGCGCGCGAGATGAAGGCGTTCCTCGAGCAGCGCAGGAAGTGACCGCGGCCGCCGGCCGCTACGTCCTGGCGCCGGAGCGGTCGGAACGGTGTAGTGCCGCGCCCCCCGAATGTTCGCGCTCCTCGACGACACCCCGACCTGGACGCGCATCCTGCAGATCGTCCTGCTCGACATCCTGCTCGCCGGTGACAACGCGGTCGTCATCGCCCTCGCGGTGCGGCTCCTGCCGCCGCGCGAACAGCGGCTCGGGCGCCTGTGGGGGACGGCGGGTGCGGTGGGGCTGCGGGTGCTCTTCCTCGCGCTGGCGACGTGGCTGCTCGCGATCCCCTGGCTGCAGTTCGTGGGCGGGCTCGTGCTGCTGTGGATCGCCTACGAACTGCTCGCGCCGAAGGAGCACGGGCCGATCGAGTCGCCGGGCGGGCCGAAGGCCGCGCCGGCCGAGGCGGAGCCCGAAGTGGCCGCGGCGAAGTCGCTGCGTTCGGCGATCCGGATCATCGTGATCGCCGATGCGTCGATGAGTCTCGACAACGTGATCGCCGTGACGGGTGCCGCGCACGGCCATCTCGGTCTCGCGATCGCGGGCATCGCGCTGTCGATCCCGCTCGTCGTGTGGGGCAGCCAGATCCTCGGCCGCATCATGGCGCACCATCGCTGGGTCGTGTGGCTCGGCGGCGGTGTGCTCGGCCACGTCGCGGGAGTGTTGCTGCTCGAAGAGCCCGAGATCGTCGTGCGGTTCGGGCGTGCGACCCACGTGCATTGGCACCCGCTGCCGGTGGCGCTCGCGGTCGGGTTCACGCTGTTCGGGTGGTGGGCGAGCCGTCACGGTCGCCGCCGCGGCACGGCCTGATCGACACGGCGCTACGGCTCGATCAGGCGGCACGTCCGAGCGACGTCATCGCGAGGAGCAAGAGCATCACGACCACCGCGATGCCGGCCACCAGGACGTAGGTGCGGGCCCAGCCGGCGTTCGCGGCGCGGGTGTCCAGGTCCGGAGCGGCGGGTGCCGTGCGCGGTGCGAACAGCGCGACGATCGCGCCGGCGCCGACGCAACCGACCGCGCCGACGAGGTTGAACCAGAGGTAGGCGACGTCGAGCGTGTGTTCGACGACGAACACGACGACGAGACCGGCGACGAGGCCGATCGACGCCGCCACTCCGCCCGCGCGGGGCACGAACAGCGCCAGCAGGAAGACGCCCAGGATGCTGCCGTAGAAGCGCGAGCCGATCTCGTTCACGGTCTCGATCAGCGTGCCGCCGCCGAGGGTCTGCGCGGCGGCGGTCGCCGCCACGCCCCAGACGGCCATCACGATGCGGCTGTGGCGCAACGTCGTCCTGTCGTCGGCGCGGGGGCGGAGCCAGCGCCGGTAGAAGTCGACCATCGACGCCGACGTGAGCGAACTGAGCGCGCCGGCCGCGCTGCTGATCGCCGCCGCGAAGATCGCCGCGAGCATCAGGCCGAGCAGCGGCTTCGGCACCTCGTGGAAGAGGTACTGCGGCAGGATGTAGTCCTTCTCGTCGGTCGGCGTGCTGCCGACCGCTCGCCGGCCGGCGCGGACTTCGCTGTCGTGCAGCACCTGCCGCGCTGCGCGGCGGGCGTCGGCGGCGGCCGTGGCTGCGGCGCGGAGTTCGGCGGCGCGGGCGTCGGCGTCCCCGCCGTCGTTCTTCATCGCGACACGACGTCGTTCGCTCGCCGCGCCGTGGTCCGCCGCCGCGCGTTCGAAGGCGGCCTTGTCCTCGCCCTGCAGTTCGGCGACGAGGCGTTGTTCCTGCGGCTGGAAGACCAGCGGCTCCTTCGCGAGGGAGTGGTGGACGAACAGGAGTCCGCCGAGCAGCAGCACGAGGAGCTGCAGCGGCACCTTCGTGAACGCCGACACGAGCAGCGCGCTGCGCGACGCGCTCACCGACTTCGCGGTCAGGATGCTCTGCACCTGCGACTGGTCGCAGCCGAAGTAGCTGAGGAAGAGACAGAGCGTGCCGAACAGGCCGGTCCACAGGTTGTACCGGTCCGACCAGAACGTCGGTTCGCCACCCTTCGCGGCCGGTACGAACGTCCACGCGGGATCGTGGACCTGCACGGCGTCGAGACGCCCGGTGTCGGCCATCGCGCCGATCGCGCCGCCGAGTCCGAGTTGCGACACCGTGTCCCACAGCAGCAGCACGAACACCGACGCGATGCCGAAGACGATCGCCGCCATCTGCTTCACGTCGGTCCACACCACGCCGCCGGTGCCGCCGATCACCGTGTACGCGGTCGTCGCGAGGCCCGTCACCCACAGCGTCGGAGCGATCGGCAGGTCGGTCATCACCGAGAACACGACCGCAGGTGCGTAGAGGACCGCCGCGAACGCGAAACAGCGCGAGATCAGGAACGCGAGGCTCGTCAGGGACCGGGTGACCGGGCCGAAGCGGCGTTCGAGGAACTCGTACGCGGTGAGCACCGGGTGTTGCCGCAAGGCCGGCACGAACCAGATGCACAGCACGATCATCGCGAACGGGAGCGCGAAGTAGAACTGCACCCACTCGGGGCCCTTCTCGTAGCCCATTCCCGCGCCGCTCAGGATCGTGATCGCCGAGAGCTGCGTCGCCATCACCGACAGGCCGGCGGCCCACCAGGGGATCGCACGGCCGGCGGCGAAGAACCCTTCGAGGTCCTTCGCGCCGCGCGAGCGCCGCACGCCGTCCCAGATGGTGTAGGCGAGTGCGGCGACGAAGACGATCCAGGCAACGGGCGTCATCGTCGAGTAGCGAACCGCACGTCCGGCCGCCGTGCCAGCGACATCGCCGGGGATGACGCAACTTCCAGGCGGTGGCGGCGACGCGCGCGGTGCCTATGCTGGTCCGCCCGCGATGTCCGACCCGATCCTCGACGACCTCAACGAAGAACAGATCGCCGCGGTCGTGCACGGCGAAGGGCCGCTCATGGTCCTGGCAGGTGCCGGCTCCGGGAAGACGCGCGTCGTCACGCGCCGCATCGCGCGGCTACTGCGCGAGGGCGTGCGGTCGGGCCAGATCCTGGCGATGACGTTCACCAACAAGGCCGCGGGCGAGATGGCGCACCGCGTGCAGCAGATCGGCGGCGGCTTCGTGCGGGTCGCGACGTTCCATTCGGCCTGTGCGCGCTTCCTGCGCCAGGACGGTCATCTGCTCGGCTATCCGTCGGATTTCACGATCTACGACGTGCAGGACCGGGACTCCGTGATCAAGGAGCTGCTCGAGGAGCACGGCGTGTCGAGTTCGCAGGTGAAGCCCTCGGCGATCGGCAACTGGATCAGCAAGCTGAAGAACGCGGCGCTGAAGCCTGCCGACGCGATGCTGCACGAACACGACATCGGCCGCATCGTCGAGCGACTGTGGACGCCGTACCACGAGCGCATGCAGAAGCAGGGCGCGATGGACTTCGACGACCTGCTCGTCAACTTCCTCACGATCCTGCGCGAGCACCCCGACGTAGCGGAGCGCTACAACGCGCGATTCCCCTGGCTCCTGGTCGACGAGTTCCAGGACACGAACCGCGTCCAGTACGACCTGCTGAAGCTGCTCTGCCCGCCGCCCGGGAACCTCTGCGTCGTCGGTGATCCGGACCAGTCGATCTATGGCTTCCGCGGCGCCGAGATCCGCAACATCCTCGACTTCGAGAACGACTACCCGACGACGACGATCGTTCGCCTCGAACAGAACTACCGCAGCTCGGCGAACATCCTGCGCGCTGCGGAGACGGTGATCGCGAACAACAAGATGCGCAAGCAGAAGCGCCTGCGCACCGATGCCGCGCCGGGCCTGCCGCTGCTGCGCCTCAAGGCCGGCGGCGCCACGGAGGAGGCCGAGACGATCGCCGAACGCGTTCGCAGCCTGCGCGCCGAAGGTGTGGGGCTCGACCAGATCGCCGTCTTCTACCGCGCCCACTGGCTGTCGCGCTCGATCGAGCAGGCGATGAAGGACCAGGGCGTTCCGTACGAGATCGTCGGCGGCCTGACGTTCTTCGAGCGCCGCGAGATCAAGGATCTGCTCGCGTACCTTCGTGTGCTGGTGAACCCGCTCGACGACGTCAGCATGGGGCGCATCGTGAACGTGCCGCCGCGCGGCCTCGGCAAGTCGGGGCTCGAGAAGCTGCGCTCCGCCGCGTTCGCCGAGGGCATGTCGCTGCGCGAAGCGGTCGCCGAGCCCGCCCTGCACGCCGAACTCGGCACCAAGGCGAAGAAGGGCCTCGCCGAGCTCGCGAAGGTGCTCGCCGCGGCGCAGGAGGCGTCCCGGCTCGGCGCGCATCCGGCGCTCAGGGTCGTGCTCGAGGGCACGGGTTACCTGAAGCACGCGACGGGCTTTGGCGACGCCGAGGACAGCACGCGCGAGGAGAACATCGCCGAACTCGTCAGCGACACCGTCGAGTTCGACGACCGCGAAGAAGAGGGCGTCGAAGCACCCGAAGACGAACCGCGCGGCCTCGCCGGCTACCTGCAGCACGTCGCGCTGCTCACGTCCGCCGACACGAAGGGCGAAGGCCCGGCCGTGCAGATGATGACCGTGCATGCGGCGAAGGGGCTCGAGTTCGACCACGTCTTCGTCGCCGGACTCGAAGAGGGTGTGTTCCCGAGCATGCGCACCGCCGACGATCCGGAGGGGCTCGAGGAGGAGCGGCGGCTCGCGTACGTCGCGCTGACCCGCGCGCGGGTGTCGTTGTTCCTGTCCACGGCGCGCGAACGCATGGTCGCCGGCAGCACGGAGACGATGCGGCCGTCGCGCTTCCTCAAGGAGCTTCCGCCTGACCTGCTCGAGAACTACGCGCCCGAGTGGCGCCGCTACGACGCCGACGACTCGGGTTCGTCGAGCATCGGCTGGACCGTCACCCCGGACCCCGAGGCGCTGCAGGCGCTGCGGCCGGGTGCGCGGGTGCGGCACGACTTGTACGGGCGCGGCGCGATCCGGCGTCTGGCCGGCCGCGGGACGTCGGCGCGCGCCGTGGTGCGATTCGACGACGGCGTCGAGCGCGAGTTCGTGCTCGAGTACGCGGGCCTGCGCCTGCTCGAGGACATGGAAACGTGACCGCGCGCGACGACATCCTCGCGGCCTTCCGCGAACTGCTCACGCGCGCGGCCCGCGAGGCACCCGACGCGTTGCCGGAGATGCAGGGGGCACTGGCTGTCGCGCTGTCGCCGCCGGTGCCCGAAGGCACTGCGGACGACGATTCGTGGCAGGGGCTCGTCGGCAAGTGTCCCGGGATGCTCGAACTGCGCGCCCGCATCCGCAAATTCGGCCCGGCCAACGCGCCGGTCCTCATCACGGGCGAGAGCGGGACCGGCAAGGAGCGGGTCGCCCATGCCCTGCACGCCGTGAGCCGCCGCGCTGCGGGTCCGTTCGTCGCCGAGAACTGCGCGGCCATCCCCGAGACCCTGCTCGAGTCGGTGCTCTTCGGGCACAAGAAGGGGGCGTTCACCGGCGCGATCAAGGACCACCCGGGCCACTTCGTCGCGGCGGACGGCGGTACGCTGTTCCTCGACGAGATCGGCGAGATGCGGCTGCCGATGCAGGTGAAGCTCCTGCGCACGCTGCAGGAGAGCGAAGTGCGCGCCGTTGGCGACAGCAAGGTGAGGAAGGTCGACGTGCGCGTGATCGCCGCGACCAACCAGAACCTCGAGGCTGCGGTCAAGGCCGGGCGTTTCCGCGAGGACCTCTACTACCGGTTGAACGTGCTGCGCCTCGACCTGCCGCCCCTTCGCGATCGCGGCGAGGACATCGTGCTGCTCGCGGAGCGCTTCCTGCGCGATGCTCACGAGCGCGGCGGTCGTGCGTTGCGTTTGTCCGCGGATGCGGCTGCCGCTCTGCGGCGCGCGCCGTGGCCCGGGAACGTGCGCCAGCTGCAGAACGAGATGGCGCGCCTCGGGGCGCTGTGCGAGGGGCCGGAGGTCGTGGTGAAGGACCTCTCGGCCGACCTTCGCGCGCCCCGAAGCTGATGCTTTGAGTGGATCGGCCACCCCGGCAGCTCGAAGAGCACGCTCCCGGACGAGCGTCATCGACTTCGGATCAGGACGTTGGCTTGCTTCGAGTCACGATGCCGCCGGCATCGAGCCGGCTGCGGATGCGCAACTGCCTCGATGAGGAACCTGCCCTGGCAGCGAGACCTCCGTTTTGCCGCGACGTAGGGAGCGGCAAGGACGATGTGTCTCGGCGGGGGCCGCGGTTACGGCGATTTTCGACGTGATCCACGCAAGGCATCAGTCCTTGGGAGGCGTTTGGGGATCGGCGGGGCATCGGTGGTCGCGCCGTGCGTGGGGCAGCCGCCGATACGGTGCCATGCGCGCTCGCGTTCGCACGTCCGTGCGTTCGGGCCGGCTCCTGCACCGGAACGCGCCTCGTGCCGGCGATCGAACGCGCCGCTTGTCGTCGCGCGGCTCGGGCGGTCATCTTGCTCGCCCCATGCCCGCCATCGTGCTCGCGACGCTGAACGCGAAGTGGATCCACGCGTCGTTCGGGCTGCGCTATCTGCGAGCGAACCTCGGCGAACTGCGCGAGCGCTGCACGATCCGCGAGTTCGAGATCAGCCAGCGACCCGTCGACGTCGCGGAAGCGATCCTCGCCGACGAGCCGCGGATCCTCGGCCTCGGTGTCTACGTGTGGAACGCGGCGCAGTCGCTGCAGCTGGTGCGGATCCTGAAGCGCGTGCGCCCGGACCTGTGCATCGTGCTCGGCGGCCCGGAGGTGTCGCACGAGACGGAGCAGCAGGAGATCTGCGCACTCGCGGACCACGTCGTTCGCGGCGAGGCGGACCTCGCGTTCGCGCAGTTGTGTCATCGCGTGCTCGCCGGCGATGCCGGCGTGCCGCGCGTGATCGACGCCCCGCTGCCGCACTTCGGCGAGCTGAAGCTGCCGTACGACGAGTACGGCGACGGCGACATCGCGCACCGCATCGTCTACGTCGAGAGCTCGCGCGGCTGCCCGTTCACCTGTGAGTTCTGCCTGTCCGCGCTCGACGTTCCGGTTCGCAAGGCCGAGCTCGGCCCGTTCCTCGCGGCGATGACGACGTTGCTCGCGCGCGGCGTGCGGCACTTCAAGTTCGTCGACCGCACGTTCAACCTCGGCATCGACGCGGCGACTGCGATCCTGCGGTTCTTCCGCGAGCGGTGGCGCGACGGCATGTTCCTGCACTTCGAGCTGATCCCGGACCGGCTGCCCGACGCCCTGCGCGCCGAGATCGCCGCGTTCCCGCCGGGTGCCCTGCAGTTCGAGGTCGGCGTGCAGTCGCTCGACGAGGCGACCTGCGAACGCATCTCGCGGCGCCAGGACGCGGGCCGGCTCGCGGACAACCTCCGGTGGTTGCGCGCGTCGACCGGAGCGCACGTGCACGCCGATCTCATCGTCGGGCTGCCCGGCGAAGACGAGGCGACGTTCGCGCGCGGCTTCGACCTGCTCTGGTCGCTCGGGCCGCAGGAGATCCAGGTCGGTGTGCTGAAGCGATTGCGCGGCACGCCGATCGTCCGCCACGACGCGGAGTGCGGCATGAACTGGTCCGAGGAGCCGCCGTACGAGGTGCTGCAGACCGCCGCCGTGCCTTTCGCGGCGATGCAGCGGATGAAGCGTTTCGCGCGGTTCTGGGACGTGGTCGCGAACAGCGGCAACTGGACCGCGACGCTCGAACCGCTGTTGGCCGGCGAGTCGTCGTACCGCGCGTTCGCCGCGTTCTCGGAGTGGCTGCACGGCCGCACGCGCGCGACGTCGGGCATTGCGCTGCACAGGTTGGCGGCGCTGCTGTGGGAATGGCTCGTCGAGGTCCGTGCGCTGCCCGAAGCGACCGTCGGTGCCGCACTCGCCGCCGACTACGAGCGGTGCGCGCGCCACGACTGGCCCGAGTTCTTGCGGCCCTGGGTCGGCACGCGGCGCGCGGCGATGCGGGCGCCGGTCGCGGGCGGCGCGGAGCGTCAGGCGCGTCACCGCGGCGCTGCGCGCGAGTGATCCACGTCTGCCGCAGTCCTTCGCGTGGCCCGGGGTGTCTCGGAGTGCCTGCGGCAGGATGGGATCCAGGGCAACTCCAGCGCTGTGCGGCCTCTTCCGGTCGGCGCGGAAGCGCCGACGGGCAACCCGTGGGTTGCGGCCGCACCACAGCGCTGACCGCTACTCGTCGATCGCCTGCTGCAGGATCGTGATCGCCTTCTGGATCGCCGCGCGCATGCGCTCGGCTTCGGCGCCCGCTGCACTCTGGATCTGGCGGACGGCGGCGACCACGCGGTTCTCGATCGAGCCCGCTTCGTCCGGCTCCGGCTCGGACTCCGCCGTGACCTTCGCGCGCGAGCGCGCGGGAGCCGGCCTTGCATCGCCGATGCCGAGCAGCGCGCGGGCCGAGTGCAGCGCGCGACCGGCCATCGGGATGCCGTAGAGCTCTGCTTCGGCGCGGAAATCGCGCAGCGTCAGGTCGGGGTTCTGCTGCAGCTTGTGGATGCAGAACAGCACGCTGTCGCGCTGGCCGGGGAAGCGGCGACGCATCGCCTCGAGGATGGCCTCCCAGGAATCGAGGGGGGCGGGAGTGGGTTCGGGATCGGTCACGGAAGCTCCGGCGCCAAGGGAAGCGGCGCGCAAGGGGGGAGCAGCGTCGCGAACGGCGACCGCGGCGTCAACGTCCGTGCGCCACCGCGGAGCCGCGCCGAACGGGGCCCTCCGCGGATCGGTCGCTGGCACCGCGCGCTCTCGGCGAACGCGAGCGCTCGGATCCGGGGCGCCTCAGGTAGGCTCCGCGCGTGCGCCGTTCGCCGCTGCTCGTGCTGCTGGTCCTCACAGGCGCGGTGCACGCGTCGGCGCTGTTCGGCGGGTTCGTCTACGACGACTTCGTCACGGTCACGGGCAACGCCGCTCTGCAGCGATCCGACCTCGTGGCCCTCCTGACGAAGCCGTTCCTCGGTGACGGCGCGAACTGGCGACCGATCGCGTCCTTCGCGCTGTGGCTCGGCAGCACGGTCGGAGGCGCGGCCGGCATCCATGCGATCGCGCTCGCTGCCCATGTCGTCGCGACGATGTTCGCGTGGCGCGTGCTGCAGCGTGCGGGCCTCGACGTACGCGCCGCGTTCTTCGCCGCGCTGTGGTTCGGCATCCACCCGGTGCAGGTCGAAGGCGTCGCGTGGTGTTCGGCCGTGAACGATCCGCTGTGGCACGCTCTCGGCCTCGCGTGCATCGATGCGGCGATGCGGGGCCGTGCGATCGCGGCTGCGCTGCTCGCGCTCGGTGCGCTTCTCGCGAAGGAGAACGCGCTCGTCGTCGTTCCGCTGGCGGTCGCGGCGTCGACGGTCACGTTCGGACGGGGGCGCCGCCTCGCGGCCTCGATGGCGGCGGCCGTCGTCGTGTGGTGGTGTCTGCGCGCCCTGGTGTTCGGCGGCGTGGGGGCAGGTCTCGGACGAGCCGCGGTCGATCCGATGATCGCCGCGCAGTGGCCGCTCGCCGCCGTCGAGACCTTCGGCCGGCAACTCGAACTGCTCGTCTGGCCGTGGCCGCAGTCGCCGTTCCGCACGCTGTCTCTCGACGGGGCGACCGTCCTGCGCGCGGCGGTGTGGGGAGTCGTGTGGCTCGCGGCGCTCGGGGCCGCGGTGTGTCGCGGTGCTCGCGTTGTCGCGTTCGCGTTGTGTGTCGTCGGGGCCGAACCGCTGCTCGTCGCGGTGCGCTGCCATGCACTCGGCGCGTCGCCGGTCGCGGACCGCTACGTCGGCCTTGCGGTGCTCGGGGCCGCCATGCTGGCGGTGCACCGACTGCGCGGGGGCCTCGGCGTCACGCTTGCCGCCGCCGGCTCGCTGGTCTTCGCGGTCGGCACGGCGTCGCACACTCGCACGTTCCGCGACGACGCGAGCCTCGTCGCTCGAGGTCTCGAGGCCGGTCCCCGGGATCCGCGGGTCCATCTGCTCGCGGGCAACCGTGCGCTCGAAGCCGGAGACGTCTCGGCGGCGACCGATCACTTCTCGACGGCCATTGGGCTCGCCGGTCCCGGCGACCCGAAGTCCGCCCTGAACGTCGTGGTCGTCGAGGCCCGCATCGGGCTCGCGTGGTGTCGGTTGCGGCTCGCGAAGCCGGAGCCTCGTGCCGCGGCGGAGATGTTCGCGCAGGTCCTGCGGGATGCGCCCGACGCGGCGAGTGCGTGGATCGGCCTCGGGGTCGCGAACGGGATGGCTGGCGACGCGGCGGCGGCCGAACGTTCGTTGCGACGGGCGATCGAGCTCGCGCCGGGCGACACACGTGCGCACCACAACCTCGCCTTCCTGCTCGCGCAGACAGGCCGGCGCGAGGAGGCCCGCGCGAGCGCCGCGACGGCGCTGCAGTGCGACCCGAACAACGCGGCGGCCCGGTCGCTGCTCGAGTCGTTGCGCTGACGTTTCGCCGCCGAGCCCCGGACCACGCCCTTGTTCCTCGTCTGCCGGTCCGGCAAGCTGGCTCGGTGAACGAGCCCCTGCGATGCGACGCCGAGATCGCCGACGCCAACGTCGGTCGCCCTCCGCTCGACGCGGGAAGCGGGGCCGCGGACCCTCGCGCGATCGCGGGTGAGGGCGCTCTGTCCGGGCGTCTGTTGCGCGGAGCAGCCGAGGTCGACGAAGTCGACGGGCTCCACCGGCGGCACCAGTGGCACGCCGAGTCGCATGCAGATCTGCTCCGGGCGTCGTTGCTCGCCGGCCGCGCTGCGGTGCCGGTCCGGCTCGTGGTCGAGCGCGACGGGGTTCCGGTGCTGCTCGTCGTCGCGCAGGTCGTCGAAACCGTGGTGCCGTGGCGGGTCGGCTACGGCACGCTCGGAAGTTCGCGCGCGCGCGTCCTCGAGATCCTGCGCGGTGGCCTTCTCGGCCTGGACTCCCGTGAGATCGTCGACTTTGCGTGCGACCGGCTGCGCGCCGCGATGCGCGAACTGCGCGTCGACGCGATCGCGGTCCGGCACGTCGCCGAGGGATCGTTCGCGCATCACGCGTTCGCGCGCCGGCCCGGTTGGTTGTGCCGCGATCGTCTCGCCGTGACGACGCAGAACTGGCAGATGACCGTGCCCGCCGACTACGCCGCGTTCCTCCAGGCGCAGCCGCGGCGGGAGCGCGAGGACAACCGGCGGTACGAACGCCGCATCCGACAGCAGTTCGGCGATCGTGTGGAGGTCGATCGGGTCGTTTGCGCGGAGGACGTCGAACGCGTGGCCGCTGCCGTCGAGTCCATCGCGCGCAAGACCTACCAGCGCGGCCTGGGAGCCGGATTCCACGACACGGCCGAAGAGCGGGCGCGCTGGCGCGCCGGCGTCGAAGGCGGGTTCCTCGTCGTGCACGTGCTGCGCTTCGGGGGCGAGCCGGTGGCGTTCGCGACCGGGTTCGAAGTGGGCGGCACCTTGTGGCTCGAGCACCTCGGCTACGACCCCGCGCACCGGCGGCTGCGGCCCGGGTTCTTCCTGCTGCTCCGGCTGATCGAGGAGGTCGCCGCGGGCGGCGTCGTCCGCACGATCGACTTCGGCATCGGCGACGCCGACTACAAGCGTCGTCTGTGCGACGCCCGCCGGGTCGAGGTGTCGGTGTGGGTGTTCGCGCCGACCCTGCGCGGGCTCTGGCTCAACGCCGTGCGGGCCTCGTCGCACGCGCTCTACCGCCTGGGCCACGCCGTCCTGGAACGGCTCGGGCTCCTCCAGTGGTTGAAGCAGCGCTGGCGACGTGCACTGCAGTCGCCGGACGACGCGGACGGCCGCTGACCCTCGCGGGAATCGCGGCTCCCCGTAGACTCCCGGGTCACCACTTCCGCGCCGCGCATGCGACCTTCGCTGCTGCTCCTCCTGCTGCTCGCCATCGTCGGCATCGCGCTCGGCCTCGAAGCGCTGCTGCGGGGCCCGGCGGAGCCGCGGCTTGCTCCGGCCGACACGAAGGGCGCCGTCGCGGTGATGGTGGGTGTGCCCCAGGGCCACGTCTACACCGGGATCGCGGAAGAGCCCGACGACGTCAACCCGTACACCGCGAACAGCAACGTCGTGCGCCGCTACGTGTTCGCGTTCACGCACGACACGCTCCTCGACAGCGATCCGGCGACCGGCGCACTGCGCGGCAGTCTCGCCGAGACGTTCGAACGATCGCCCGACGGCACGTCCTGCGTGTTCACGCTGCGGCAGGGGATCCGCTTCGCCGACGGTTCGCCGCTCACCATGGACGACGTGCTCTTCGGTTGGGAGCTGATGCGCGCGGGGAACGTGCCGATCGGCGGTGTGGGCGACGCGCTGCGGCGCACCGCCGACGTCGAGGTGCTCGACGAGCGGCGGTTCCGTGTGAGGTTCCGCGACGTCGACCACGCGGCGACGAACGCGGTGGGCGAAGCGTGGATCGTCGGCAAGAAGCAGTTCTTCGTCGACCGTGTGGCCGCTCTCGCACGGCGCGACGGGGTGTCGCCGCCGGCCGTCGGCAGCGCCGAGTTCGCGCAGTACTTCCCGCGCATCCGCACCGAGTGCGGCCCCGGCACGGGCCCGTACCGGCTCGACAATCCGCCCGAGGGCGGTGGAACGTGGCGGCGGCGCAACGACCTCGTGCTGGCGCCGAACGCGTTCTCGTGGCGCCGCGCCGCGAACCCCGGCACGTGGAACTTCGCGGGCATCCGGCTCCTGTTCCGCGATTCGGCCGCGGCGATGGCGGCGCTCCTCGCCGGCGAACTCGACTGGTTCAGCTCGCCCGACGTCGACGCGGTGTTGCGAGCGCACCCGGAACTCGCGAACCGCTACGAGAAGGTGTCGTACGACTACCGCACGCTCGGCGTGTTCCGCGTGATCTGGAACTGCCGGCGCACGCCGCTCGACCTGCCCGAAGTACGCCGCGCACTCGCGATGCTGTTCGACCTCGACGCGGTGCTCGACGCGTTCGGCGGCAACGGCACGAAGGCGAAGGCGCTCGCGAAGCCGGACAGCCCCGACTACCCGCGCGACGTCGAGCCGCCGGCGTACTCGCCTGCCGAGGCGCGGCGCCTCCTGCGCGAGAGCGGGTTCGACCCGGAGAACGGCAGTCCGCTTCGCCTGCGTGTGGTCGCGCCGGCGGGGCTGGATGCGCTCCGGCGTGCGCTCGATCTGTTCGCCGGCGCGTGCAAACAGGCGGGCGTCGAACTCGACCTGCGCGTCGTCGACTGGAGCGTGTTCCTCGCGCAGAAGAGCGCGCTCGAGTGGGACGGACTCGCCGTCCAGCAGACGTTCCGCGCTTGGGGCGACCCGTACGACTTCGTGCACACGGGCGGAGCCGACAACGACGGAGCCTGGTCGAACGCGGAAGCCGACGAATTGGCCGAACGCGCGCGCGCGGAGCTGGACCCGGCGCTGCGCGCAGACCTGCTCCGGCGTCTGCACGAGATCGTGCTGCGCGAGCAGCCGGCGGCGTTCCTGCTCCACCCGCGGGTCGCCCTGCTGCGAAGCGTGAAGATCCACGGCACGACCACCGGTCCGCTCGGTCTCGTTCTCGAACGTGCCTACTTCCAGGACGGGCCGGCGCCGAAGTGACGGTGCGATCGACGCGGACTCGGAACGAGCGCGCTCGCGCCCCGGCGTGGTAGAACGAAGCGACGCTTCATGCCCGCCGCCCCGTCCGATCCGCGAGTCCTCGAATCCTGGCCGCCCGAGCTGGCGTCGCTTCCGTTCGGCAGTCCCGAGTTCAAGGCGGCGAACGCGCGCCTGGCAGCCGAGGACGAAGCCTCGTGCGCGCCGTTCGCGCGCGCGATGCCGACGTGGATCAACCTCACGAGCACCACGGCCTGCAACCTGAAGTGCTTCATGTGCAATCAGTTCCTCGACCCGAATTCTCCGAAGGAGATGATGGACGAGGACGTGTACCAGCGCGTCGTTCGCGAGCTCTACCCGTACGCGAAGAGCATGCAGCTGTCGGCGTTCGGCGAGCCGCTGATGACGCCGAAGATGGACCAGAAGCTGGACGACCTCGAGCGCCACGGGATGAAGCTCGAGATGGTGAGCAACGGCACGCTGATGATGCGCGAGTCGCGATTCCGCGAGCAGATGCTGCGCTGCCTCGAGGTGGTGACGTTCTCGATGGATGGTGCGACCCGCGCGACCTACAACTCGGTGCGCACGGGGGCAGACTTCGACGAAGTGACGAGCAACATCTCGCGGTTCGCGGAGCGCCGGCTCGAGATGCCGGCGGCGCAGCGGCCGAAGATGAACTTCAACTACATCCTCATGCGGCGCACGGTCGCGGAGGCGCCGAGGTTCGTCGAGATGGTGCACCGCTGGGGCGGCGACCTCATCACGTTCAACCACCTGGTCACCTTCCACCCGAGCCTGAAGGGCGAGTCGCTCAACTACTGCCGCGCCTACGCGAACGAGTGGCAGGACCGCACGCGCGAGGTCGCGAAGGCCCTCGGTGTGAACATCCTGATCCCGTGGAACTTCACCGACGTGGGGGCGCCACCGGACGCGCCGCCCGCTGCGCCCTCGGCGTCACCGGCGCCCGCGAAGGCCGCCGGCGCGCCGCGGCCGTGCGGTCCGCCGCCGATCAAGTGCATGTTCCTGTGGCAGCGCGTCTACATCGCGCCGTTCGGCGACGTCGTGCCCTGCTGTCTCGCCGGCATGCCGTCGTTCGGCAACCTCGCCAAGTCGTCGTTCTTCGACGTGTGGAACGGCAGCACCTACCAGGACTATCGGCGGCACGTGTTCACCGCGCGCCCGCTCGGCAAGTGCAAGACCTGCTACCTCATCTACCCGAACGCCGAACTCGCGGGCGCCGAGGGCTTCGAGTACAGCGCGTGACGCCGGTGGGACGCAGCGCGGACTCGGGCTGGATCGCTCGCGCAGGGTCACTCGGGCAGGGGTCGTCGAACCGGAGAGATGGTGGAGAGTAGGGGAGTCGAACCCCTGACCTCGACAATGCCATTGTCGCGCTCTACCAACTGAGCTAACTCCCCATCCCGTCAGACGACGTGCCGAACGTTCCTCGCAGCGTCCGGGGAGACCTGCGAGGGACGGGGAAGGTAGCGAAGGGAAGAGCAAGTGCAAGCACCTTCTCGCACCGGCGCAGCTCGCACGATCGAGCGATGGAGCGCGGTTGCGGTCGCAGCGAGTCGCGCTAGTCTCGCGCGGGTCGACGGACGGAACGGTCTCGTCCAACCTTTGGCGCCGGTGCGGTCCGGTGTGGTTGGGCGCCCGTCGGTCGCACTGGGACGGCGGTCGCGCACGCGTGCGGTCGTCGGCGAGGCACATGGTCAACAAGAGTTCGTTCTTGCAGCGGCTGAGGGAGCGGTGGGGGTCCGGTTCGGGGGTTCGGGTCGACGCGAATGCTGCGCCGACCGGCGTCGCCGCCGCCGTCACTGCGCAGCGCATCGACGCCGAGGCCCGTCCGGTCGCGACGACCTTTGCGCCGGCCGACGCGCGATCGCAGCGAAAGCTGTCGGAGCGCGAAGAGGCGCTGCTCGCTCTCGGCACGCACTTCCAGGAACTGTCGACGATGCTGCGCGGATCGCAGGCGCGCATGGACGACCAGCTCGGCAAGCTGGTCTCCGCGACGAGTGCCTTGCCGGCGCTGTCGATGCAGCAGCTCGAGATGCTTCGCACGGTCGCGTCGCAGATGGATCGCCAGAACGCCCTCGGCGAGCAGGTCGCGAGCACGCTGACGAAGCTGCCGTCGTTGCTCTCGAACGTCGAGGGTGCGCTTGCGCGCGCCGCGGCCACGGACGAGCGCACCGCAGCGACCGTCCGCGAGTTCCAGGCGACGATGGACCGCATCCACGGTGCGATGGGGCAGATGGTCCACCACAGCGAGCAGCAGGTGAAGGCGTCCCAGCAGCTCGCCGAACGGCGCGACGACGACCTTCGTGGCCTTGCCCACGGCATCGAGGAGTCGCAGCAGCGCGCGGTGCAGGAGCTGAAGCGCACCACGGACGAGAGTCTGCAGTCGCTGCGGCGCACCACCGAGGACCAGAGCAACCGGCTGCAGCTGATCGTTCAGCAGAACGCGGGCTGGAACCGCGCGGTGCTCGTCGGCATCGGCGTCGTCGTTCTGGGCATCGGCGCCCTGATCGCGCTGCAGCTCGTGAAGTGACGAGCGAGCGCCGCCTCTGGCTCGTCCGTCACGGTGAGACCGAGGGCCAGTCCTCGGTCCGTTTCCACGGCAGCAACGACGTGCGGCTGTCCGACGAAGGCCGGGCGCAGATCCGCG
>CAZIFB010000017.1:0-84566 GCA_964538915.1 uncultured candidatus Brocadiaceae bacterium
TCGAGGCGTCGCTGCGCCGCATCGCGCACTTCGACTACTGGTCCGAGACCGTGCGCCCGTCGATCCTCGTCACGAGCAAGGCGGACCTCGTCGGCTTCGGCATGGGCGAACGCGTGCTCGTCGAAGTGTGCAGGCGCCTGCGCGACGGCCGCCCGATCACCGACTGCCGCGACCTGCGTGGCGTCGCGTACCTGCTCGGGTCGAAGGAGACGCTGCCCGCGCACGAATGGCGCGACGCCGCGTGTGACAACGTCACCGCCGAGCTGCCGAGCTTCGAGGCCGTCGGCGCCGACAAGGTCGCGTTCGCGAACGCCACGCGCCTCCTCCACCACGAGACGAACCCGAAGAACGGCCGCCGCCTCGTGCAGAAGCACGGCGATCGCCTGCTCGTCGTCAATCCGCCCGCGCTGGCACTCGACGAACGCGAGATGGACCGCGTCTACGACCTGCCCTACACGCGGAAGCCCCACCCGCGCTACACGGCGCCGATCCCGGCGCACACGATGATCAAGGACAGCGTGACGACGATGCGCGGCTGCTTCGGCGGCTGCACCTTCTGTTCGATCACGATGCACCAGGGCCGCGCGATCCAGAGCCGCAGCGAGGCGTCGATCCTGAAGGAGGTGCGCACGATGACCGCCGACCCCGACTTCACGGGTGCGATCAGCGACGTCGGCGGCCCGACCGCGAACATGTACCGGATGCGGTGCACGCGTCCCGAGATCGAAGCGAAGTGCCGCCGCCTGTCGTGCATCCACCCGACGGTGTGCAAGCTGCTCGGCACGGACCACGGCCCGACGAAGCAGCTCCTGAAGAAGGTGCGCGAGACGCCCGGCGTCACCAGCGTGCGCGTCGCGAGCGGCATCCGCATGGACCTCGCGCGTTTCGACGACGAGTACCTCGAGGACATGGCGCGCCACCACGTCGGCGGGCAACTGAAGGTCGCGCCGGAACACACCAGCGAGAAGGTGCTGTCGCTGATGAAGAAGCCGGCGACGACGACGTTCGACGAGTTCGCCGAGAAGTTCGCGGCCGCGAGCGAGCGCGCGGGCAAGGAGCAGTACCTGATCCCCTACTTCATCGCGTCGCACCCGGGCTCGGGCGTGCACGAGATGATCGAACTCGCCGTGTTCCTGAAGCAGCGCGGCTACCGGCCGCGCCAGGTGCAGGACTTCATCCCGGCCCCGATGGACATCGCGACGTGCATGTACTGGACCGGCCTCGACCCGATGACGATGCAGCCCGTCGAGACGGTGAAGAAGCTGAAGGACCGCGAAGTGCAGCGCGCACTGATGCAGTACTTCAAGCCGGAGAACTGGTTCGTCGTGCACAAGGCGCTGCTCGACGCGGGCCGGAAGGACCTGATCGGCAGCGGGCCGCAGTGCCTGATCCCGGGCAATCCGCCGAAGGCGGCGTTGCAGAAGCGGCGCGACGCGGCGAACGGGCGCAGCGACCGCCGCGGCGACCCGACGTTCGTGCATGCGAAGGATGCCGGGGTCCGTTCGCGCGGCGGCATGCCGTGCGCGCCCGACGACGACGACGAACGCGACGACTGATCACGTCGTGGCTGCCGGGCCGGACAAAGGCTCGTCGCCGATCCCGTGCCGGCGGCACGTCTCCGCCCACTCCGCCGCGCCGATGGTGCCCTCGGCGATCGCGGTCGTGAGCGCGAACGGACGGAGGCGCGGCGGCCGATTCGGCGTTTTTCGCGAACGGAACGCGGCGCGCGCTCGCTGCCCGGTGGACCCCGCGAACCTCCGGCAAATGACCTCATTCCGCCTCCTGCTCCCCGCTCTCCTCTCGTCCGCCGTGCTCGCCCAGGGCCGGATCGTCGTCGCACACGACGAGTGGACGTTCACGGCGCAGGGCTTCCTCAGTGCGCCGAACGCAGCGCAGTTCGCGCAGAACGTCGCCGCGTGGTTCCACGGCGGACTGCCGGGCAACTTCCGCGCGTGGTCGTCCAACTTCGGCCTCACCGGTGCCCAGCTGTCGAGCGCGATGACGGCCGCCGGCCACACCTGGACCGTGTCCACCACGGGCACGTTCGACCTGGCGACTCTGCAGCAGTACGACGGCGTGTTCGTGGTCGGCAGCCCGGTCGACGCCAACGTGCTGGCGCAGTACGTCGCGAGCGGCGGCAACGTCTACGTCGCCGCGGGAGCCTCTGCGTCGAATCCCGCCTCCCTGAACCCGTTCCTCCAGCAGTTCGGGCTGACGCTCGGCGTGCTGAACAACTTCACCGAAGCGTGGCCGATCAGCAGCCCGCATCCGCTCTTCAACGGGGTCGCTTCGCTCTACCACTCGAACGGCAACTCGGTCGCGCTCACGGCGAATGCCGGCCCCGGCGCGCAGATCCTCGTCACCAAGAACGGTCTCGGCCTCTACGCGGTCTACGACGGCACGGTCGGCGCGATGGCGAAGAACACCGCGCTCGGCGCCGGGTGCCACGGCCTCTCGCTCGCGGCGACCAGCCGCCCGTTGATCGGCCAGAACTGGAGTCTCAACTGCACCGGCATCGACACGACGTCGCTGTTCGGCATCGAGGTCTTCGGCACCAGCGATCCCGCGGCCGACGACCTCGCCGTGATCGGCATGCCCGGCTGCGGGTTGCGATCGGCGCTCGACGTACTGTTCGGCTTCGCGATCACCGGCTCGTCGCACGCGTTCTCGCTCACCCTCCCGCTCGACCCGTCGCTGCTCGGCACCGACTTCTTCGCGACGACCATCGTGTTCCCGAGCGGTCCGGTGAACCCGTTCGGGGCGATCACTTCGAACGGCATGCGCGGCCACATCGGCAACGTCTGAGGCGCCGCGCGGGCGGGTGGATGGCAGTCCCGACGCACTCGGCTCGCGAGTTGCCGGTGGCGCCGCCCGCCCATGAGAGTGTCCTGCCCGCACACCATCGCCGCATCGCTGTGCGCCCTGACTCCCGTCGCTGGACCTCTTCCGGCGCAGGAGATCTCGATCACGGACGAGCTGTTCCCGGGAGCGGTCGCCGGGGATCGTGGACCGCTGCTCACACGACTCGTCGACGACTTGAGCGGAGAGCCGCTCGACGGCGCCGAGGTGTTCCTGGTCGCCGAGCGCGAGACGCCGATCGGGGGCGAGTTCTGGTGGACGCACCGCGGCACCAGTGACGCCGAGGGCTTCGTTCGCATCGCCCGACCGAACGGCAATCGCGACTGGCACATCCTGGTCGTCGAGCACCCTCGCTGCGGCGTCGCAACGGCGAGGAACGCGCACGACCGGCTCGTTCGCCTCGGACGGGGGCAAGACGTTCCTCTGCGCATCGTCGACTGGCTCGGCCGCCCGGCCCCCGCGGCGAAGGTCGGGTTCTGCGGATCGTGCGGCCACGGGCCCGACCTGGTGTCCGCCACCGCGGACCATGCAGGGTTCGCGGTGCTGCGAGGCGTCGACGTTCACCAGGACTTCGGCGACCTCTATGTGCAGCACCCCGGCCTGCACCTGTACCGGCGCGACATCGATTGGCGGCCCGGCGATCCGCCGGCGCTGGTGCGTTGCAGCCATGGACCGACGCAGAGCGGACGAGTGCTCGACCACCTCGGGCGCCCTGTGGCCGGTGCATTCGTCGGCCAGGGCAATTGCCATCGTGGGCCGTGGGCGAGAACCGGCGACGACGGTGCCTTCACGATCCTCGGCGGTCTCGAGCGCGATCGACCGGACCGGGTCGTGCTGCCCGGCGGGCGCTCGATCTGGTTCCCGGACAACACCGGCATCGGCGTCACGCTGCGCCTGCCCGACCTCGCCGACGACCGCGCGTACCAGGGTCCCGTCGAAGAACCGGCGACCACGGCACCGGAGAACGCCGCCCCCGAGATCGTCCGACGCCGGATCGTCGTCGACGATGCTCCGGCCCCGCCACATGAACTGCGGGCCTGGTGGCCGGGCCGGGAGAAGGGACTGCGCGACGAGACCGACGACGGCCTGGCACTGCCCTCGCGCACAGCGTTCGTGCTGACGGTGTCGATCGGTCCGGCCGGAGCACGACAACATCGTGACGTCCCGTTCCCCGCGGGCTCTCCCGACGAGGGTCCGGTGCACGTGCGGTGGCTACCGGCTCCGTGCGTGACCGGAACCTGCGTCGACAGCGAGGGCCGACCGCGCGCGGGCCGCGTGCGGTGGCAGGGCGATGCAGGCGAAGGAATCGCGACGAGCGACACCGGCGAGTTCATCCTGCCGGCATCGCGGAGCACCACCGGCATCGAGGGATGGAACGCGATCGAACTGCGTCCCGACGACGCATCGTCGTGGACGCGCCAGCCGGTACGCCTCGACGGCGCCGGCTCCCCAGACGTCGAACTCGGCCGCATCGACATCGTGTCGTCGCCGTTCGTGCTCGTTGCCGCCGACGGTACTTCGCTGGCCAACGCACGCGCAGGATTCGCCCGCGCCGGTTGGACGGCCCCAGGTCGCACGTTCGCGTTGCCGCTGAGCGACGATGGACGCTGCCTCGGCGGCGCCGTGCAGGCCGGCGACACGATCGTGATCGAACGGGAGGACCACGTGCCGTTCCGCAGCGTGTTGCGGGGCCCCGGACCGTGGCGCATCGAAGTTCCGAACGGTCGAGTCGCGCTGGAGATCGTCGACGCCACGGGAGAACCGGTCACCGCCACCGTCCTGATGGACGACCATGTCACGGTTGCCAAGAACGGCCGTGTGACGCTGCGCGGCGTGCGACCTGGCACGCATCGGCTCTACGTGGGCGCCCCGGGACACCGTTCGGCCATCGTCGTCATGGAGAGTTCGACGGTCGATCCCGTGCCCCTCCGAGTCGCCCTGCCCCACCGCTGACGCGATCGCTGCGCGAGTCGGGCACGGCCCCTCGCACCGCCGCACACGAGCCCGGTGGGCACTCCCCCGCCGCGCGCTAGACTCCGCGCCTCTCTCGGATGGCCTGCCGCATCGCGCACGACGTACCTTCGGAACTGCAGGCGCTCGCGCCGAGGCCCGAACTGCACGCACTCGGCATGCCGCGCAACGGTCGCGGCGAGATCGACGACGTGCTGCTCGACTGCACACGGCTGCCAGGGATGCGCATGCTGCGGATCTACGTCCCGGCCACCGAACTGCGCGGACGACGTCCTCTGCCGGTCGTTCTGGTGAACGACGGCCACAAGGCGTTCGAACCGTCGAACCACCGCACGGTGCCGGCGTGGCAGCAGTCGGGCACGCTGCAGTTGCACCGCGTCATGGACGGCCTGCTGTGCGAACACGCCGTGCGCCCCGCGATCGTCGTCGCGATCGCGACGCATGCGGGATCCCGCGCGGACCAGTACGTGCCCGTGCGTGCGCGCTTCGGCGGTTCGGAATTCGGCGGCTTCGGCGAGGCCTACCTCGACCTGCTCGAACACGAAGTGCTGCCCGCCGTCGAAGCCCGGCTTCGCGGCATCACCGTGTCGCGCGCCGCAGCGGACCGCGTTCTGCTCGGTTCGTCGATCGGCGGCGTGTCCGCTCTCTTCGGCGCGATCACGAGACCCGACGTCTTCGGCGGCGCGATCGCGTTGTCGCCGTCGGCGTGGGTCGACGACGGGTTCCTCCTGCGCACCGCGCGTTCCGCGGGCCCGTTGCGCGCGCGCATCGGCGCCGACATCGGCAACGGCGAACGCGCTCCGATCCGCGAACACTGCCACCGACTGTTCGAAGTGCTCGAAGCACACGGAGAAGGGCGTGTGCTCGCGAACGAAGTCACCGGGATCCACAACGAGGACAGCTGGCGACAGCGTCTGCCGCGCCTCCTGCAGCACGTGCTCGGCAGCGGCGCCGAAGCGTGACTCGGAAGGCGCCGGAATGCGTTCTGCGGCGCGCGAACGGTCAAGCCGCTCGGGGGGAGCCGTCGATGGCACGGGCATGACGACCCTCACCCCACTCTCCTCGATCCGTCCCCTGCTTCGCACGCGGCCGACCGTCGACGTGGCGCGTCTCCTGCACCCCGTCAGTCCCTACCAGGGCTTCGACGCGAGCAAGTGGCGGTTCGACCCGCAGGGCTGGAACGGCAATTCCCCTCTCTTCACGCAACTCGTCCAGGAAGTGCGGCCGGAGATCGCGATCGAAGTCGGTTCCTGGAAGGGCCAGTCCGCGATCCACCTCGCGAGCCGGATCGCCCAGCAGCGCAGCGACGCGCAGCTCGTCTGCGTCGACACGTGGCTCGGTTCGTTCGACTGGTGGCTGAACCCGTCGGCGCCTCCGCTCACCGACCTCGCGCCGAAGAACGGCTACCCGACGCTGTACTACCAGTTCCTCGCGAACATCGTCCACGCTGGTCTGCAGGACTTCGTGGTGCCGTTCCCGGCGACCTCGACCATCGCGGCCCGCGTGATGATCGCGCGCAACGTGCGCGCGGAACTCATCTACGTCGACGCGAGCCACCAGGAAAACGACGTCTACACGGACCTCGCGTACTGGTGGCACGTCCTGCGCGACGGCGGCGTCATGTTCGGCGACGACTATCGCTCCGACTTCTATCCGGGTGTCGTGCGCGCCGTCACCGCGTTCGCGGCCGAGCAGGGCCTGCAGCACGAGGTGGTCGACGGCCAGTTCTGGGTGCTGCGCAAGCCGGCCAGCAGCAGCTGACCGTGTGAGTCAGGCGAAGGCGCCGTGTTCGAAAAGGATGCGGACGCCGATCGCGACGAGCACCACGCCGCCGAGGATCTCCGCCTTGCCGCCGAGCGCCGTGCCGACGGCCCGCCCGAGGTAGACGCCGCTCGCCGACAGCACGAACGTCACGACGCCGATCACGCCCGCCGCGACGAGCGGTGTGACCTCCATCGTGGGAAGCGCGAACCCGGCGGCAACGGCATCGATGCTGGTCGCGACCGCGAGCGCCGCGAGCGCCCAGCCGGTGGCCGGCGCGTCACACCCCGCCTCGGGTGAAAGCCCATCGCGGATCAGCTTGCCACCGAGCAGCGCGAGGATGCCGAACGCGATCCAGTGGTCGATGGCCGCGATCACGCCTGCACACGCAGCGCCGAGCGCCCAGCCCAGCAGCGGCGCGATCGCCTGCGCCGAGCCGAACGCCGCGCCGATCGTGAGCGCGCGCGCGTGGTGGCCTTGCCGTGCGCCGGTGCCCTGACACAACGCCGCGGCGAACGCATCGGCGGCGAGTGCGAGGCCCAGCGCACCGGCGGGCAGCAGCGTGGTCCAGTTCATGCGATGCCGTGCACGATCGCGCCTCGCAAAACGACCGTCAACGCCGCGTGAGCCGCAGCGAGGCCTCGGCACCGCCCAATGGCCATCGCAGCTCCGTTTGCATGCCACGATCCGAGCGTCAGAATCCCGGCGTGCTCGGCCCGGCCCGCACGTGGCTCCGTTCCCTCGCCGGCGAAGGCCCCGCCTGGTCGCTCCGCGCATGGCTCGCCGCCGGACTGCTGCTGCACATCCCCGCGGCCCTGTTCGCGGACGGCTACGACTTCGCCGACCAACAGTTCCAGTACGTGGATCCCGCGTGGCACCTCGCCACGGGCGGCGCCTGGCATCGCACCTGGGAATGGATCGACGGTGTGCGGAGCCTCGTCTACCCGGGCCTGCTCGCGCCGGTCTTCCGCGCACTCACCGCGATCGGCCTCGACGACCCGATGTGGACGATGCGTGCCGTCCGGGCGGTCCACTCGCTCAGCGCGCTGCTGCCGCTCTGGCTCTTCTGGAAGTTCGTCGTGGAGTGGCGCGCGCTCGCGGCGCCGCGAATCGCGCTCCTGCTCTTCGCCCTGTCCGGGCTGTCGATCAGTTCCCATGCGCAACCATCCGGGCCGGCCTTCGCGGCGACGATGGCGGTCGCCGCCGCCCTCGCGATGCACGGCCCGCGCGGCTACCCGGCACTCGGCGGTCTCTGTCTCGGTCTCGCCTTCTGCGGGCGAGCCCAGGAAGCGATCTTCGGGCCAGCGATGCTCGGCGTGCTGCTGTGGCAGCGCCGCTTCGCCGGCGCGGCGTGGTTCGCACTCGGCTGCCTGCCCGGCATCGCGCTGCAAGGACTCGTCGACCTCGCGACGTCCGGACGGTTCCTGGGGACCGTGTTCGCCTACGTGGAAACGAACGTGAACGGCGCCGCCGCGAAGTGGCGACTGCAATCGTGGTGGTTCTATCTCGGCGCGGGAGTCCTGCCGATCGCCATGCTCGTGCCGCCGTTCTTCCGCACCGCGACGGCACGCCTGCTCGAGGGAGCCCGCCTGCTGCCGGGCGCTTTCGCCGCCGCGTTGCTGCACCTCGCCGTGCACAGCTGCATCGCGCGCAAGTCGCTGCGCTTCGAACTCGGCGCATTCACGATGCTGCTCGCGGTGGTCGCGGTCGGGCTGGCAACGGCGCGGCCGGCGCAGTCGCCGCGCAAGGCGATCTGGCATCGGCGCGCGCTGCTCGTCGTGCACGGGGCGCTGTTCGTGCACGCGTCGTTCTGGTTCGGCAACGCCGGCGGAGTGCGCATGGCTTGCTGGCTCCACGAACACGGCGCCAACAACGGGACGATCGTCGCCGTCGACGGCGACGGGACCTCGATGGGTGGCTTCTTCTACCTGCGCCCCGAGACCGATCGGGTGGTTCCCGTCGCCAGGGAGAACCTCGCCGCCCGACTCGCGAGCGATCCGCCGCGCGCCGGCGATCTCGTCGTCTCGTCGCGCAATCCGCTCGACCTGCCGTCACTCGCGCCGGGCATCGAATGGGCCCCCGCACTGCGGTTCGACGGCATGTTCGGGCTCCGCGACGGAGAACGGCGTTTCGTCTACCGCGTGCGGTGAAAGGGCGCCGTCGGTCTACCCGCCGCTCGTGACCCAGCGCACGAGCGCCGCCTTGGGCATCGCTCCGCTCTGACGCCGTACTTCGCGACCGCCCTGCAGCAGGACGAGCGTCGGGATCGCCTGCACCGCGAAGCGCTCGGCGACCTGCGGTGCGGCTTCGGTGTCCACCTTGGCGAAGACCACGCGACCGGCGAGTTCCTGCGCCGCGTCGGCGAAGTGCGGCGCCATCTGTCGGCACGGCCCGCACCAGGCCGCCCAGAAGTCGACGACGACGGGCACCGTGGTCTTGCCGACGACGCGGTCGAACGACGACGCGTCCAGGTCGACCGTGTCGCCGAGCAGGCCGCTCTCACAGGACGAACACTTGGGTCCGTCGCCGAGCCGAGAGGCGGGAATGCGATTCAGCGCGGTGCAGGACGGGCAGGGGAGGACGATCGACTCCATGGCGGTGGCGGCGGGCGGCTTCGCTCATGCTACCTTCGCGGATGCCGGTGACGTCACGCAGCGCTCCTCGAGCAGCGCGCCACGAATGCGTGTGCAAGGCGGCGTCGAGCACCTGCGGCACACACACCTCACGCTCGACGTGATTCCTGGGCGCGGCGGCAGGTTCTCGCTCGAGGGACCGCCGGGCGCGCGGTTCCCGATCCGCTGGCGCGTTCACGGCGACGAACTCGCCGCTCTGCGCGATCGCCCGATCGAGACCGGCTGAGCGAAGAGACAGCAACTGTCCGCAATCACGATCGCGTGGACGATCCTTGTCCACGCCCGAATCGTGGCCGTTGCATCGTCGGCCTCTGCGCGGAACATGCCGCGCCGATCCGCTCCGAGCGGATCGCTCCCGTTTCTCTCAAGAACCTCATGAAGACGAATCCCGTCCTTGCCCCGATCGGCCTCGCCCTGCTCTCCCTGCCGGCGTTGGCGCAGAACATGGTCAATCCTGCCGACAAGATGCAGGACCCGAACAAGAAGCCGCAGGAGGCTCCCGTCGTCGTCGAGACGAAGCAGGTCTCCGACCTCCGCGAAGAGGACCGCATCGGCAGCTATCGCCAGCCGGAGTGGACGTCGCATCGCCGCTTCGCCGAGACCCGCATCTACGTCCGGCCCGAGGGCACGGCCGAGTTCGAGCTGTGGATCGTCCCCGAGACGCCGAACGGCGGCGGCCCGACCGAGACCAAGACGCAGTACGAGTTCGAGTTCGGTCTCCCCTACCGCTTCCAGCTCGACTTCTACCTCGTGTCGCACCAGGACGGCAACGAAGGCACGATGAGCTTCGACGAGCAGAAGTTCGAAGTGCGCCACGCGCTCGCGGACTGGGACGAGATCTGGGGCAACCCGACGCTCTACTTCGAATGGGCGGCGGTCAACGAAGCACCCGACCACGTGGAAACGAAGCTCCTGCTCGGCGGCGAAGTCACGAGCAGCTGGCACTGGGGCACCAACTTCGTTTGGGAGCAGGAGACCGGCGGCGCACGCGAATCCGGCTACGAGATCACGGCCGGCCTCAGCAAGACCCTGGTCGACCAGCGCTTCTCGGTCGGCGCCGAAGTGAAGGCTGCCTGGATCGACGAGGCCGGTTCGCGCGGCCACTACGACAACGAAGTGCTGCTCGGCCCGAGCTTCCAGTTCCGCCCCACGCCGAACTCGCACTTCGACTTCGCGCCCCTGTTCGGCTGCACGGACGACTCGCCGGACACGAAGATCACGATCCTGTTCGGCTGGGAATTCTGATCCCGAACCGCGCGGGGCGGGAGGCCGTTAACCTCTCGCACCCGACCCACCCCCCGACATGCCTGCGCCCAAGCTGACCGCACTGTCGATGTCCGTCACCGTGCACGCGACGATCCTGATCGTCGCGTGTGCACCGTGGCTGGCTCGACGCGCATCGGCGTCGTGGCGCGCGACGACGGCGGCCACCACCACCTCGAACATGCTCGAGGAGCGCGAGGAACCGGACGGGGGCGGTGCACCGCCCCTGCCTGCGCCCGTCGTTCTCCCCGAACCCGTCGAGGTGTGCCTCGAAGAGCGCCCGATCCCGGTGCCGGAGCAGGCCACGCCGATCGCGTGCGAGACACCCAGGGACGTGGTCGCTCCCGAACCCGTGCCCACGATCGCCTGGCTCACTCCGGTGGTGAAGCACGCGCCGCGCAACGACACGGCCAACTCCGCCTCGGTCGAAGCCACACCGATCGCCAACACCAACGAGCCGCCGAGCTACCCGTGGGTACCGTGGCGGCGCGGCATCGAAGGCACCGTGGCGATCGAGTTGCACATCGACGCGACCGGCTGCGTGACGGCGGCATCCGTCGCCACATCGTCGGGCAACGCGGAGCTCGATCGCGCGGCGCTGGATCGCCTGGCCACCTGGAAGTTCCTGCCGGCGCGATCGGCCGGCGGCGCCGTCGCCTCGGTGCTCCGCCAGGACGTGATCTTCCGCATCGGCCGCGTCACCGTTCGCGCGTGACGACAGGCGCCCGCGGGGCGGCGAGGCTCAGTACTGCACGCTGAACGGGTTCGTGACGCCCCACAGCCAGGTGGGATCGCCGAAGTCGAGCACGATGCCCTGGAAGTGCCACAACAGGCCGCCGAAGTCGGACGGCACGTTCGTGTAGTTCGCCACGGCGATGCCGGTGACCGGGTCGTTGGGTCGCAGCGTGAAGTCGATGATCAGCTCGGAGAAGGCGTTGCCGATGTCGAGCGACAGGAAGCCCGGCGCAAGGCTGGGCGTCAGCGACGTGCTGATCATGTTGAGCGAGAACGCCGGGCCGGTCACCGGCCCCGAGTGCGTGAGCACGTGTTGCGGCCACCATGCGGGCACGTTCGCCTCGCTGTAGAGCTTCGGCGAAGTCGGCGCGACGAGGTCGATCTGGATCGAGTTGCTCGGAATCACCGGGTTGATGACCGCGAGCGGATAGTTGCCGGGCACGGCACCGGGCCGCGGGTGCACTTCGACGTGCTGGTTGTCCAGCACCTTGAAGTAGCCCTGGTACCAGAACTCCGGGCTCTTGAAGCCGACGATGTCCCACCCGATCGCGATCTGCTCCGCCCATGCGAGGTGATCGCCTTCGACCACGAAGCCCTGGTCGGTGAGCGTCGACAGCGTCGGATTCACCGCGGGAGTCACGAGCTCCGGGAACGGCAGCACGGGGAACACGGCCGTCGTCGAGAAGACCTCGACCGGGCCGGTCACCGCGATCGTGCGAGCGGTCGGCTGCGACGCGACGTTCGCCGTGAACGTGCCGTAGTAGCCGATGTACGCATTCGCCTGGTTCACGCCGTCGCCGACCTGCACCGCGATGTTGTTCGACAGCGTGACGACGCCGCCTTCGTTGAGCTTCCTGCCGGTCAGCGTGCCGCTGGCTACGCGGTAGTAGCGCCAGTGCGCCGGATCGACGAAGCCGCCGCCGGAGAGGTAGGCGGAGGGCAGCAACTGCAACACGGGGCTGCCGGACGGCGGGTAGTTCGCTTCGCCTGGATCGAGGCGGCTCGTGAAGTCCAGCGCCACGTCCCACGCGTCTTCGAGGTGCGAGATGCGCGCGAGCGTCCCACGGACCTCCGCGTGGCCGTCGGAATACTCCGTGAACGAACCGGCCGGAACGAACAGGTAGTCGTCACCGAGTCCCGGCATCACCATCGCGCGGCCGTCGACGAGATTGGAACGCAGAGAGTCGGGCAGCGGATGCGTCGCGAAGAAGGTCTTGTGGTCGGGCAGATCGAGCGTCATCGTCGCCGTGCCGGTCGGCGACACGGGGAACGGGAGTTGTTGCACGACGGAAACCTGGAACCGCGCCTCGAGGCCGAGGCTGCCGTTCCGGTTGTTCGCGCCGAGCCCGACCTGGATCGGGCCGCTGCTCGTGACGTCGAGAACGAGACCGTCGTACCAGCGACTGCCGACGAGACGACCGGTCGCCGCGGTGTAGTAGACGAACGCACTCGGATCGACCGGACCGATCGGTGCGTAGGAGTTCGACTGCAACTCGAGGTCGGGGGCGCCGATCGGCGGGTAACCAGGGCCGCCCGGATCGACGCGGCCGGTCAGGTGGATGTCGAATGCGAACGCCCAGTAGACGCTCGACTGGCTGAACATGCGGCCGGTCATCCGCGCCGTGCCGTCGGGCAACTGCACGAACTGGCCGCCGCCGGCGATCAGGAAATCGACGAGCAGGCCGTCGATCGCCATCATGAAGCCGCCGGTGCCGGTCGCGAGCGCCGGATCGACCACCGGCTCACGCACGGCGTGGTAGACGGGCTGTTGCGCAACGGCGGCAGGTGCAAGCAGGGCGAAGAGCAGCGCGGAACGAACGTCTTTCAACATGGGGCTCCGGGGAGCGGCGCGAACGGCGCGAGAAACGAGGGTGTCTCCTCGTCCTGCCGAAGATAGCGCGTCGGGGCGCGCAACAACGAACGAGGTCGTTCGCCGTTGCGTCGGCCGCGCGAAAGAACCGCCTTGCAGGGAACGCGGCACGAGCCGAACCGCCGATCGCATCGGGCCGTTCGCACGAAGGAGGCCGCAACCGCACGTGCCCTGCGGCAGTGTCTCGTTCGCCGACTTTCCGCTGCGCCGCGCACGGCGGCCACCGCCCCGGCGCGACGGACGGTACGGCTGGAACCCGCTTTCCGCACGGCACGGCGCGGGCGACCGCGCGGCTGCCGCCTGAGGCAAGGGGGTCCGCGTGCCGTCGTGCTCGCCCGCTCGTCGGCCCTGGGTTCGCCGGTCGCGAATCGAAGCAAGACATCCGGCTCGGATCGCACGCACTCACCAAGTGCGAGCCCGACGAAGCAGAGGGTTGTCCGATCCGGAGAGCTCTCGACCCCGCCGACGATTCGCAGCGAAGCGGCGACCCACTCTGCTGGAAACAACCGAGCGGCGCGCCACCGGGGAGCGCGCGTCCACTAGGGCAAAACCCTTGGCAACGACGCTTCCCGAGCGTGGCGCTCCGTCAAGTTCCCGCGGATCGCTGCCGATCCAGGCCGCTGACCGTCAAGAGGGGTTCCCATGCTGACACTCGAGCCTTCCGTGCACTGCAGCACCAAGGCGAATGCCACGCGCGTGCTGCTCGTCGAGGACGACGACGGCGACGTCCACGTGTTCCAGCGTCTGCTCGCGAAGATGCCCGAGGGCGCTGTCGTCACCCGGAGTGCGAGCATCGCCGAAGCGATGACGAAGCTGTCCGAGACGGCCGCGTTCGACATCCTGCTGCTCGACCTCGGCCTCCCCGATTCCGAGGGGCTCGACGGACTCCGCAAGGTCCTCGAGTCGGGCGTTCCCGTGGTCGTGCTGACCGGCAGCGACGATCTCGAGCTCGCATCGGACGCCATGGGACTCGGTGCCCAGGACTACCTGCCCAAGTACGACGTGACGCTGCAGAAGCTCCATCGCGCGATGGTGCACGCGATCCAGCGCCACGGCCTGAGGCAGCAGCTTCTCCAGGTGCACCAGCGCGAACAGGAGATGAAGGACAGCATTCTGTCACACGTCTCCCACGAACTGCGCACCCCGCTGACCGCGGTGGCGGCGTTCGTCGACATCCTCCGCGAGGGAACCCACGGGGACCTGAACGAGAAACAGAAGGAGTTCCTCTGTGTCGTCGAGCGGAACGTCCGCCAGCTGAAACGCCTGATCGGGGACCTGATGGACATGGCCCGGATCAGCGCGGGCAAGCTGACGCTCGAGACCGGCCTCGTCGACGCCAAGGCATGCATCGCCGACGTCGTCGACGCCGCCACCAGCTCCGCGACCGAGAAGGGCATCCTGCTGGACGTCGATGCCGGGCGCGACGTGCCCCTCGTCATCGGCGACGCCAGCCGCGTCACCCAGGTGCTCCAGAACCTGGCGGACAACGCGGTCAAGTTCACGAAGCAGGGCGGGCGCATCACGTTCCGCGTGACGTCGGCGCAGCCCGGCATGCTGACCGTGTCGGTCGAGGACACGGGGACCGGAATCCCGCCGACCGTGCTCCCCCGCATCTTCGAACGGCTCGAGCAGGACGACAACTCGACCATCGGCAGCCGCAGAGGGCTCGGACTCGGCCTCTGGATCGCGCGTGAGATCACGCAGTCGATGGGCGGCGCCATCCGCGCGGACAGCGAAGTCGGCGTCGGCAGCCGCTTCCACGTCGACCTGCCGATCTACTCGCTCGAAGGCCTCGCCCGAAAGGCGATCGGCGACGCGGGCACGAACGCGATGACCATCGTGCGCGTCCACCTCGAGGTCCCCGGTCGCAGGTCTCCTGGATGCCGGCTGCAGAGCGCACGACAAGAAGCGATGCGCAGCCTGCAGAGCTGCCTCGTGACGTCGACGGACACGCTGGTCCCGGAGGTGTTCTGCGCCGAATCCGCGATCGACGTCTTCGCTCTGGTGCGAACGGACGCCCGCGGTGCGCAAAGCGTCAAGAGCCGGCTCGTCAGCCAGTTCGGCGATCCGATGGCGCGACTGACCCGCAGCGGCTACTGCGCCGACGTCTCGACCGACACGGTGGAGAAGGTGACCGACACCGGGGACTTCGTGTCCCAGCTGACACGCCGTTTGCGCGACCAGCTGGAGCCCCTGCGGACCATCCCGCGCCCGAAGTAGTTCACCGTCCCGCCCGGGACACGCTAGGCTTCCCCCCCTGGAGGAGTCGATGCGCAGTCCAAGGCGTGCCGTGATTCTGATGGTCGACGATGACCCCGGTGATCGCGAGCTGACCATGCGTCAGTTCGCCCGGTCCAAGATCCGCAACGACATGCACGTCGTCGAGGACGGGGAAGAGGCGATGGACTACCTGCAACGGCGCGGTCGCTACAGCGACCCGGCGACGAGCCCTCGCCCGGACCTGGTCCTCCTGGACCTGAACCTCCCGAAGCTCGACGGCCGCGAGGTGCTTTCCCGGATCCGCGCGATCCCGTCGCTGCGAACGCTGCCGGTCATCGTGATGACCGTCTCCGACCAGAACACCGACGTCGCGACGATGTACGACCTCGGCGCGAACGCGTTCATGGTGAAGCCGGTGGACATCGGACAGTTCACGCGCGCCGTCGCCGCGCTGCAGGAGTACTGGCTCGAGATCGTGGTTCTCCCGGACATCGCACCGGCCGCGTCCTGAAGCGGCGCGCACGCGTGGCAGCGCATCGCGAGCCCGACGACCTCTCGGTTTCGCGGGACACGCCTTAAGGGATTCCGCGCGAGCATCCCCGGTCGAGACTTGCGCACGCGCGCGTCTCCAGGGTGATCGCTTCCGTTCCGAAAGCGCCTCCGCGCCACACAGGCGCAAACGAACGGAGGTCATCGTGAAGAAGCAGAGAATCGTCCTGCCGGAGAGATTCAGCCCCAGCGAAGAACTCGCTGCGGCAACCGCAACCGCCGTGGCCGAAGAAACCGCGCCGCACATCGTGGTGGTCGAAGACGACCATGATTGCAGCATGGGTCTCGCGGTCTGGCTCGACCAACTCGGTCATACCGTCGCGACCATCGGCGACGGATCAGAAGCGATCCGCTGGATCGACGCCCATGAACCTGTCGTGGCGCTGCTCGACCTCGGGCTGCCGGGGATGCACGGCCTCAAGATCCTGCACGAGATCCGGATGCGCCGTCTCGCCACGAAGGTCGTCGTCCTGACCGCCGCGTGGGAACACGGAACGGCGGCGAAGGCAATCGCCCTCGGAGCGCACGAGGTGATGCGCAAGCCGGTCGACCTCGACCAGCTCAGGGTAATCCTGGAGGACCTGCTCCCGAAGGACGAGCCCCCTCCTCGGCCGGGTCGACGACGCACCTCAGGGTCGCTGCGCGATCTGGACGATGCATTCGACACGGCATCCCTGCTGATGGCGTGGGCCAGGCGACAGAAGGGAGCGCGCTCGGAGGTGACGCCATGAACAACCCGACGAAACTGCTCATCGTCGAAGACGATCCCGATCTCGCCGCCGGCTATGCAATCCGCCTCGGCGCCGACTTCGACACCATGAACGTGGTCGACGGCGTGTCCGCAGTGCAAGCTGCGCGAAAGCACCGGCCCGACGTGATCCTCCTCGACCTCGGGCTGCCGGCCGGTGACGGATTCCGGGTGCTCACCTGGCTGCGCGAGGACTCGGAGCTGAGCCAGATCCCGGTCGTCGTCGCCACGGGGCGCGACGCTCGCGAAGCCAGGAACAAGGCGCTCACGCTGGGTGCAGCCGCGTTCTTCAACAAGCCGGTCGACATCGACGATCTGGTGGCGACGCTCACCGACCTCGCGAACCAGCCGCGTCGGAAGCGCCGACGCCTTCTCGTCGTGGAAGACGACGCCGACGTGCGTACCGGACTCGTCGCACGCCTCCGTTCGCGTGACTACGACGTGATGAGCGCCCAAGACGGAGTGTCGGCGCTGATGGCGGTGAAACGGCACGATCCCGAACTCGTCGTGCTCGATCTCGGGCTGCCGGCCGGTGACGGGTTCGCGGTGCTCGAGCGCATGCGGCGTCTGGACAAACACTCCGGCACACCGATCGTCGTGCTCAGCGGCCGGGACGCCGCGGCGAACCGCGCAAAGGCGCTCGAGGCAGGAGCCTCGCTCTACATCGAGAAGCCCGCGACGGGATCGGAAGTACTCGCGGCCATCGAGGAACTCCTATGACCGCCGTCCTTCCGCGTCGCAGCGACACCGACCCGTCGACCAAGAGCACGGCGGCCGCGCGCGTGCTCGTCGTCGAGGACGACATCGACCTGCGCGTCGCCCTGCAACTCCAGCTGCAGAACGCCGACATGACCGTGGAGACCGCGAGTGACGGCCATGGAGCCCTCGTCGCGATGCGCGCGTTCCGTCCGAACCTCGTGATCCTCGATCTGGGGCTCCCGGGCATCGACGGCATCGACCTCCTCGACCGCATCCATGCGTCCGAACTCGACGCGCCGCGTGTCATCGTGTTGAGCGCCTGGGACGAACAGCGTTGCCGCCCAATGACCCTCGGTCGCGGCGCCGCGCTGCATTTCGAGAAGCCGGTCGAACTCGCCGACCTGCTTACCGGGATCCGGTTCCTGCTGAACTCTTGACGCAGGCTCCTAGCCAGGCAGGCGGACGACACCGAACCAGAAGTCGAGGGCGCGGCGCAAGACGGCGTGTACGCCGTCGAAGCCGTCCGGCTTCTGGATGTACGCGCTGGCTCCCGCGGCGTAGCTGGCCTTGACGTCGGCGGGACGACTCGAAGTCGACAGCACGACGATGGGCATGCCCTGGGTGCGCGGGTCGCGGCGGAGTGCGCGGACCAGGTCGATGCCGTCGATCCTGGGCATGTTCAGATCGACCAGGAGGAGCGACGGCGCCGGCCGGCCGGCGAACGCTCCCTCACCCCGCGCTCGGAGCAGTGCTTCGTTGCCATCCGAAGCCACCTCGAGAGCGCATTCGAAGTGGCCCTGTGCGAACGCGCGGCGAACCAGCTCCTGGTCCGCCGGATCGTCGTCCACCAGCAGCACCGTCGGTTGGACGGCCGTCATTGCACCCTGCGAGGCACGCATCGCAGCGGACATCGACTCTTCCGGCCGCGGAGCTTGGGGAAAACTACCGAATGGTTTCCCCGCGGGTCCTGTGGCCCGGGATGGTGAAGTGGAACTCGGCACCTTTGCCGGGCTCGGAGGTGACCCAGATCCGGCCACCGTGCCTCGCAACCACCTTCTGGCAAAGGGCGAGCCCGATGCCGGCCCCTTCGTAGTGACCCCGGCCGTGCAGGCGTTTGAACGGCCGGAAGACGACTTCGCGGTACTCGGCGGGGATACCGATCCCGTTGTCGGTCACCACCACCTCGACGTCCCCACCGGCCTGTGTGGCGTCCACCCGGACCTCGGGCTGAGCCCCCGGCGCCTGGAACTTCACGGCGTTGGCGATGAGGTTCTGGAACACCTGGGTCAGCAGACGGCGGTCGCCCGTGACCACGGGCAGTGGTTCCAAACGGACCACGGCGGAACGTTCGGCCACCCGCTCGGACAGCGCCTCGAGCGCCGCACGCGCGCATTCGCCCAGATCCACGCGCGCATCGACGATCTCTCCCCGACTGCTGTTGGCGAGATCGAGCAGCCCGCGCACGAGTTCTCGCATGCGTTGCGCGGCGTCGACGATGTACTCCAGGTCGCGCTTCGCATCGTCCGGCAGCCCGTCGGGGACGTCCTCGGCGAGGAGCTTGGAGAACGACACGAGCTTGCGAAGCGGCTCCTGGAGATCGTGGGAAGCGAACTGGGCGAACTGTTCCAGTTCGAGGTTGGTCGCGGCAAGTGCGTCCGCGTAGTTGCGCAGTTCACTCTCGGCCCGGCGGCGGTTCGTGATGTCGATCACGCTCGCGAGCACGCCGGGCCCCGCGGGCGTCTCGACGGGGTTGAGCCCGATCTCGACCGGGACCTCGGTGCCGTCCTTGCGAACACCGAACAGGTCTCGACCGGCCCCCATCTCCCGCGCGGACGGCGACCCGACGTAGGCAGACCGCTGCCTCACGTGATCGGCGTGGAAACGCTCGGGAACGAGCACCTCGATCGCGCGACCGAGCACTTCGCGCCTCTCGTAGCCGAAGATCCGCTCGGCCATGCGATTGAACAGCACGATGCAGCCCTTGCTGTCGATGAGGATCTGCCCCTGCGGCGACGACTCGATCAGGAGGCTCGACATTCGTTCCAGAGCGCGCAGATTCCTCTCGGCGAATTCCTGCATGGTCTCCGACTGCGCTGCGTGCTCGCGGGCGGCCGCGCGCGCGACCTCGAGTTCGCGGCGCATCTCCTCGAGGCGCGTCGTGTCGGCCGCCGAACCCGCGCCGTTGCGTCGGTCGAGCACCTGGGCAAGGCGCGGCACCCTCGTCACGAACGCGAAGAGCACCGTGGACGACAGCCCGGCCACGACGAGTTTCAGCAGCACGTCGGCCCGATGGACCGGGTACCACAGAAGCACGACGTCGAGCAGGTGCACGAGGCCGCTCGAGACGACGAGCGCGGCGAGAAGCATCGGGAGCCAGGGCCGCGTCTTGCCGCGCCAGCGCCGCGCGAACCGGATCACCACGATGGCCAGGGCCACTTGCGCGACGCCCGCCGCGATCTCGCTCGCGATGAACAGCGCCGACAGGGACCGGTCCGCAGTGCCTTCGTCCCAGCCCGTCCGGAAGCCCTCGACGTCGAACAAGCGCGAAGGCCCCAAGATGACGAGGCCGCCGAGGAGCACGATGGCCAATCCTCCCACGAGCCGCCGCCAGGAGCCGCGCCCGTCCCTTCGAGCGTCCGCTGAACGCGACATCCCGATCCTCCGTCTCCGAAGCCTGCCGGCGCGAGTGTCGTGTCCGAGAATCCACGACGCGCCGACGGCCGCAATCGTGCTGGGCCGTCGGCGAAGAAGCAACCGTTCGCGCCGGCGGGCGACTCCGATGGGCGTGGCGAGCGCGGCGCGGACCGCTACCGTCCGCGCTCATGAGCGACCCCAATGCAGGCAAACGCGCGGCCGCCCGGGCCGCCGCGGACCTCGTCCGCACCAACACGACGATCGGCCTCGGCACGGGTTCGACGTTCGCCTTCGTGATCGAACGCCTGGCCGAGCGCATCCGCGACGAAGGCCTGCGCATCGCCGGCGTGCCGACCAGCAAGGCCACGGCCGACCTCGCCGCGGCTGCACGCATCCCGCTGCGCGAGATCGACGACGTCGCCGGTCTCGACCTCGCGATCGACGGCGCGGACGAAGTCGATCCGAAGAAGTGCCTCGTGAAAGGCGGCGGCGCGGCGCACACCCGCGAGCGCATGGTCGCGGTGCTCGCGAAGGAACTCGTGGTGATCGTCGACGACTCGAAGCTCGTTCCCATGCTCGGCAAGGGCTTCCTGCTGCCGATCGAAGTGCTCCCGTTCGGCTGGAAGCAGACGGAACGACGCATCGCAGCCACCGGTTGCCGCCCGACGCTGCGGCAGAAGAACGGAACGACCGTCGTCACCGACAACGGCAACTGGGTGCTCGACTGCAAGTACGACGGCATTCCCGACCCCGGCGCGCTCGCGCGGACGCTCGACTGCACCGTCGGCGTCGTCGACCACGGCCTGTTCGTCGGCATGGCCGGCCGCGTGATCGTCGGCGACGGGCGCGGCGCCGTGCGCGTGATCACCTGAACGGCGCACCGAGACACGCGGCGAGCGCGGGACGACCTCCTCAGTAACGCTTGGCGCGGCTCTCGATGCGCCACTCGGGCACCTGCGCCAGTTCCTCGTCGGTCAGTTCGTACTGCTCGCACACGAGACTCAGCCGTTTCCCGCTCGTCTCGATCCGCTCGACGGCGTGCTCGAGATCGCCTTCGAACTCGACGAGCGCGCCTTCGCGCGGCGTGACGCGAGCGAGCAGTCTCTTGCCGCGACGCAGCACGAGCTCACCGCCGCGCAGGTCCTTCGGCACGTCGACGTACAGCACACTGACAGCGCGCGGCGGATCGACGTCGAGCAGATACGCGTGCAGGCTGCGATCCACGTGCGGCGCCACGACCGAACCGGACGCCATCTGCAGCGGGTTCAGGTAGAAGGCATTGCAGTCGGCGCGCAGCGCGCGATCGAGGAACGGCGCCGTCCACGGGAACTCGGCGACCGTGCGCGCCAGCTGCGCGCGGTGGAAGACGACCGAGAAGCCCTCAGTGCCGACGAAGTCGCGGTTCAGGTTGTTGGTCGTGAACCACGGGGACTTGCGGATCTTCTCGCGCAGGAGGGCGAGGTACTCCGCGTCGAAGGCGTCGCTCCGCAGCGTGTGACCGGCCACCGTTCAGCGCGCCATCTTCGGCAGTTCGGCCAGGCGATCGGTCGCCATCCACTCGTCGAGCCGCACGGCCCCGAGGCGCGCCTCGCGCTCACCGAGCAAGGACTTGGCCCCGGCCTGGTCGCGGGCGTCGAGCAGCACGAACGCACGGTCGCCGTCGAGCGTCGAGAACCAGAGCACGGCCGGATCACCCGCCAGCTCCTCCGCGGCAGCATCACCGTTCTCGGCGGTGAGCAGCACGTAGCCGCGCATGCCTTCCCCCATCGGCCGCGGCTTGCCCGCCTTCGTCGCTGCCTCGTCGGCGGCGAGTTCGGCGGCCGCGCATTCTCGCAGCGGCGCCGCCGTCGAGATCGCGTGGTACTCGAGAGCGAAGACGCCGGCGACGAAGCCAGGGTCCGACTCGGCGAGCGAGCGAGCCACCTCGCGGTCGGCCGTGTCCAGCACGAAGATCCCGCGCAGCGCCGCATCGCTCTTCTGCCGTCCGAACGGCCCGGCCACGAGCAGCCGCTTCTCGCGGAAGAGGCGCTGGATGTTGCCGAGGTGACCGCCCATCACCTTCTGCAGATCGGCCCCCTGCACTTCACCGCGCCGCGGGCCGGTCTTGAGCAGGACGAGCGTGCAGTCGAGTTGCTGGGCACACGCGGCGAAGAGAACACCGACGAGGATCGCGAACGAGGAACGGCGCATCGGGACGTGGGACCTCCGGGGTCACGGAGCGTAGCGGACCGCGCCGCGGCGTTCCCCGACCATCCGCACACACGGCATGATGTCCCGATGACCGAACGGGTCCTGCACTCCCTCGCCGAGTTCGAAGCCGCGATCGCGGCACCGCGCATCCTGCTCTTCAAGCACAGCCCCGTGTGCCCCGTGAGCGCCGCCGCCCGCGAGGAATACGAGGCGTTCTGCCGCGACCTGCCCGACGTTCCCACGATGTTCGTCGACGTCATCGCCGATCGGCCCACCGCCCGCGGCATCGCCGAGCGATGCGGGGTCCGGCACGAATCGCCGCAGGCGATCCTCTTCGAGAACGGCCGCGCCGTCTGGCATGCGTCCCACGACGCGATCACGTCCGAGTCGCTCCGGGCAGCCTGGGCGCCCCGCTGCTGACTCCGCGCACCGAACCGCTACCGTGCGCGGCGGATGATCGCCGCCGCCGTTCTCGCCGTTCTCGCCGCCGTGCCGCAGGACCCGACCGCCGGGATCGACCGCGAACTCGCGCGCGCGCGCAAGGCGCTCGTGAGCGACGTGGAATACGACCTTCGCTTCCAGATCACGGCAGGCGGCGATTCCGTCGAGGGAAGTGCGTGGATCCGCTTCCGGCTGCCCGCCGACGCCGATCCGAGCGCACCGCTCGTGCTCGACTTCGCCGGATCGTCGTTGAGCGACGTCCGCGTGAACACGAAGGACGCAACGCTGCGCGCGGTGCACGACCACGTACTCGTCCCGCCCGACCTGCTCGTGCGCGACCGCAACGAGATCACGGCGACGTTCCGTGCGCCGGTCGCCGCCTCCGGCACGCCGCTCACCGTCTATCGCGATCCCGCCGACGGCCGCGAGTACCTCTACACGCTCGTCGTGCCCGCGGACGCGCACCGCCTCTACCCGTGCTTCGATCAGCCGGACCTGCGAGCCCGTTTCCGCGTCGAACTCGACCTGCCGCCCGGCTGGACGGGCATCGCGAACACCGTCCGCGTGGAGCCTGACAGGACGACGCGCCCCGGCCGCGGCGACGTGTGGTGTTTCCGGCCGACGAAGCCGCTGCCGACGTACCTGATGGCGTTCGCCTGCGGGCCGTTCCACGCGATCGACGCGCCGCCCCCCGAGGCTCCGGGCGTGGATCCCGCGATGCCGATGCGGATCTTCCTGCGCGCCTCGCAACTGCGCTGGCTCGACCGCGAAGCACTGGTCGGCCTGCACACGCGGGGGCTGCGCTGGCTCGCGACGAGCTTCGCGGTGCCCTACCCGTTCGACAAGCTCGACCTCGTGCTGCTGCCGGGCTTCCCGTACGGCGGCATGGAGCACGCGGGCGCGATCTTCTACCGCGAGACCGCGCTCCTCTTCGACCACGCCCCGACCGCAGCGGAGCTCGTGCGCCGCAGCACGCTCGTCTACCACGAACTGAGCCATCAGTGGTTCGGCAACCTCGTCACGATGAAGTGGTTCGACGACCTCTGGCTCAAGGAGGGCTTCGCGACCTTCATCGCCTACCAGGCCCTCGAAGCGCTCGAACCGGAACGAAAGGCCTGGCTCCGCTTCCTGCAACGCACGAAGCCGCGCGCGTACGAGGTCGACGCGACGCCCGGCACGACCCCTGTGTTCCAGGAGCTGCAGAACCTCGCGGACGCGAAGTCCGCGTACGGCCCGATCGTCTACAACAAGGCGCCCGCCGTCCTGCGCGAACTGCACGAGCGCCTCGGCGCCGACGCGTCCCGCGCCGGGCTGAAGAGGTTCCTCGAGGAGCACGCGTTCGACAATGCCGACTGGCGCGACCTCGCGCGCGCCCTCGAAGGCACTGCGCGGCGCGACCTCGGCCGCTGGTCGGAACGCTGGCTGCTCGCGCCGTCGATGCCCCAGGTGCGGGTCGACTGGGCCGTCGACGGCAACGGCATCGTGGAGCGCGCCGAGCTGACCCAGCGCGCGATCGGCGGCGACGGAACGTGGCCGCTCGACCTGGAACTGCTGGTGTTCGACCTCGCCGGCGGGCGGCGCACGATCACCGTACGCAGCGACGCGGCGACGACGTCGCTCGACGACCTCGTCGGTCGCGCTCCGCCGCGCGCGATCCTCGCCAATCCGCACGACGTCGCGTACGGGCAGTTCGTACCGGATCCACGGAGCCGCGCCTTCCTCGTGCAGACCCTGCCCGGCGAGCCGGACCCGCTGGTCCGCGCCGTCGGCACCGAGGCGCTCGTACAAGCCGCACGCGAAGCCGAACTCGACCCGGCGATCCTCGCGAACACGCTGATCGAACTGCTCGCGAACGAACGCGACCCCGACTCGCACGAGTGGCTGCTCGACAAGCTCGGCGAGTGCCTCGCGCGCTGGCTGCCGGAGGACCGCGCCGTGCCGTTGCTCGAGCGCGCGACCGGGCTGCTGCTCACCCAGCTGGGCCGCGAAACCGATCCGGCGCGACAGACTCCGATCTTCCGGTTCCTCGCGCGCTACGGGCGTTCGCCGCTGGTGTTCGACCTCTGCCGTGCGATGGCCCGTTCTGCCGCCGTCGGGAAGCAGGACGCCTTCCTCGCTGCGGCCGCGCTGCTGGCAGCGAACGAAGCGGGCGACATCGTCGAGGAAGTGCAACGGCGCTTCCCGAAGGAGGACATCGGCAAGGAGCTGTTCCTGGCGCGCGCGACGGTCCCGACCGCCGAGAACAAGGCGGACTACTTCCGCCAATACCTGCAGCCCGACTCGCCGCCGGAGCAGTGGACCCAGGACAGTCTGTCGTGGTTCCACTGGCGCGGCCAGGATGCGTTGACGCTGCCCTTCCTTCGCCCGGCGCTCGACCAGGTCGCCTGGGTCAAGAAGAACCGCCGCATCTTCTTCATGCCTGCGTGGCTCGACGCCTTCGTGAACGGACACAGCTCACCGGCGGCGCTCGCGGTCGTCGACGACTTCCTCGCCACTGCGACACTCGACGCCGACGTGCGGAAGAAGCTGCTGCAGTCGCGCGACGGTCTCGCGCGCGCGGTGCGCATCCGCGCGGCGTTCGCCCCGCAGAGACGCTGACCGTAGCATCCGCGGATGCACTTCACGTTCGCGACCGACGGTCGCACGTTCGCCAGGAAGGACCACCTGCTCGTGATCGCTCCGAAGGCGTGCTTCGGCCCTCGCGCACGCGGCGCCGCCGCGATCGAGAAGCTCCTGCCGGCTGAACTCGCCGATCTCGCGAAGACGCTCGGCGCCGAGGCCGCGCCGGGCCTGCTCGGCGGCATCGCCACGTCTCGCACGACCCACGGCCACCGCGTCACGACCGGCGCCCTCGCCGACGCCACGTCGCGCCACACGACGCCGGCGCGCGCCGAGTCCATCCGGCGCGTCGTCGCCGCGACGACCTGGAAGGCCGACGGCGACAACGCCGTGCTGCTCGTGCTCGACGACCGCGACCACGTCCTGCCCGCGGTGAACGCCATCGCGCGGGCGCTGCCGACGTTCACGCGAAAGACCGGCGCGAAGGCGGCCGGTTCGCTCGCGATCCTGTGCGCGCTGCGGAGCGGCTCGGCTGTCCGTGTGGACGCCCAGACGGCCGACGTCGTGCGCCGCGCGCGCGAGGCCGCGGACCTCGTCGACACGCCGCCGACCGAACTCGACCCCGACGGACTCGCCCGCCGTGCGAAGACCGTGCTGCGATCGCTGCGAGGAGTGACCGTCCGCGAGTTCACGGGGCCCGCGCTCCTGAAGCAGAAGCTCGGCGGCATCCACGCCGTCGGCCGCTGCGCACGATCGGCGCCGCGGCTCCTGGTCGCGACGTACGCTCCGAGCGGCGCCCGCCGGCACCTCGCCCTCGTCGGCAAGGGTGTCACCTACGACACCGGCGGCCTGCACCTGAAGGCGCGCGGCAACATGGAGACGATGAAGGCGGACATGGGAGGCGCGGCTGCGACTCTCGGTGCGTTCGCGGCGCTCGTCGCGCGCCGGCCGCGGTGCCGCCTGTCGCTGCTGCTGTGTCTCGCGGAGAACGCGATCGGCCCCGCCGCCTACAAGCCCGACGACGTGCTCGTCATGCACTCGGGCAAGACGGTCGAGATCAACAACACCGACGCCGAAGGCCGGCTCCTGCTCGCCGACGGCTGCAGCTACGCCGCGCGAGTGCTCGGTGCGGACACGATCCTCGACGCAGCGACGTTGACGGGCGCGCAGGCAGTCGCAACCGGCGACCTGCACGCGGCGGTCGTCAGCAACGACGCGGACGTCGAACGGGCGCTGCTGGACGCCGGCCGCGCTACGGGCGATCTCACGTGGGCTCTGCCGTTCGCGCCCGAGTTCTATCGCGCCGAGTTCGCGAGCCCGATCGCCGACATGCGCAACTCGGTGAAGAACCGCAACAACGCGCAGGCGAGCTGCGCCGCCGAGTTCGTGCACTGGCACCTCGACGGCACGAAGGCACGGTGGGGCCACGTCGACCTCGCTGCACCCGCGTTCCGCGGCGATCGCGGCACGGGTTTCGGTGTGGCGCTGCTCGTCGACGCCGTGCTGCGGCTCGCGAAGACCTGAGAGAGAGGGCGGCTTTCCCGCGCCGGACGACCGCTACCTCGCGCAGTGCGTTTCGGCGGACCACCTGCTGCCGGCCGGCGAACGGCGCTGCCGCGGGCGCGGTTCACCGCGAACGGCAGCCGGCTGCGAACCGGGAGGGCAGATCAGGGCAACTGCACACGAACGGTCGCGACCCCCGGCCCGACGACGACCGGCTTCGGCGCACCTTCGCCGCCGAAGAGCCCGACCGTGTACGTGCCCGCGGCGCGGTTCGGAAACCACGCGCGGCCGGCGTCGTCGAGGTCCGAGGTCGCGACGAGCTGGCCGCCCTGACGCAGTTCCACCCCCGCGTTGCCCATCGCGAGATCGCGCGCGACCGCGACCTCGATCACGGCGCCGCGCTCGAGCACGACGTCGAGCGGTTCGTCGGCCAGCACGTCCTGGGGCAGCACGAGATCGACGCTGCGCGGCGCATAGCCCGGGGCTCGCACGACGAGACGCGACGAACGACTCGACACGCCCCCCAGGCGGAACATGCCGTCGGCCGCCGAGCGCACGCGCGGCTCGTAGAGATCCGCGTCGGCCTCCTCACCGAGCCACACGAGCGCGTTGGCCACGGCCGATCCGTCCGGACCGAGCACTCGACCCGTCAGCCGAGCTCCCGGCTCGAGCAGTACGTCGCCGAAGTTGTGCGGCGCACCCGCGACGAACTCCCGGTCGTCGACGAACGGCGCGAAGCCTTCGCACCAGATCTCGACGTGCACACGACCGACCGGACACGCCGTCCACGAGAGTTCGCCGTTCGGCAGCTCGAACCACGTCGAGCGCGGCGACGCGTCGCCCGCGTCGTCGAGCCGGGCGAAGCGGACCAACGCCGACGACATGCGTTTCCGACTCGGCAGTCCGGAGACGATCGCCGACACCGAGGTGACCGGCGGTGTGTCGAGGCGGATGGCGACGCTCTCTTCGCTCGCGCCGAGCGACACGACCTTCGGCCGGGTGCGGTCCCCGAGCGACACCTGCAGGTCGATCGCTCGCGCCGGGAGTTCGAGCAGGAAGTCGCCGCCAGTGTCGGTCATCGTCGTCTGTCCCACGGCACCGCGGACCGTGACGAGGGCCCCGGGCACCGGCTGGCCGTCGGTGCCACTCACGGCGCCGCGGACGACGCGCCCGCTGTCGATCTCGAACACGGCCTCGGGGGGCGCCCCGTCCGCACGCGCGACGACCCGCTGCTCGGCGCTGCCCGTCGGCATCGACGGCAAGCGCGCCCGCACGCCGTACTCACCGGGCATCAGGTCCTCGAACACGAACGTCCCGTCGCGACGCGTCATCGTGACGGCCTGCGAATCCGTGCCGACGGCCGTGACCGACGCGCCGGCGAGGCCGCGGCGATTGCGGTGCACGCGGCCTTGGATGCGACAACCCGGTCGCAGCGTCGTGTCGTCGAGCACGAGCGGCGCGCCGCCCCCTGCAACCGTGAGCGACAGCCAGCGGGTGCCGCGGCCGGCGAGTTCGAGGCGGATACTGAGCAGTCCGGGCTTCTGCCCGCGGATCTCGAAGCGACCGTCGGCGCCGGACACCGCGAGCTGTTCGTCGCGATCTCCGCCGAACAGCTGGACGACGCGGCTGAACACGCCGATGTCCAGGTTGGTGATCGCGGTGCCGATGGAGCGTGCGCTCTCGGCGAGCACCTTGGTCTGTGACACGGAAGCGCCGGAGAGCGGTCGTCCCGCTTCGTCGACGATGCGGCCGCGAACGACGGTCGGCGGGACGGTCCCGAGTTCGAGTTCGGTCTCGTCGCCGGAGTCGATGCGCACCGAGGCATCGCGCGCGCCGGTCCGCTCGAACGCGAACGCGCCGCTCGCGACGGTGATCGTGCCCGCACCGGGCGACAGCGGCGACGCGAAGCGGAAGCTCCCGTCGGCCGCAACGGTCGTGTAGTCGACCTGGCCGGCCGAGTCGCGGATCTCGAGCACTTCGCCGGTCCAGGCCGGACGAGCGCCGTCGTCGGCGAGCACGAGGAAACCGGAGACCGAGGAACGACCCGACATCTCGAACGCGATGTCGCCGGTGCTCGGACCGACGGTCACGTTGCGCGTGACGGCGCCATACTCCGGGTGCCGCACGAGCACACGCAGGTTGCCGCGCGCCAGTCCGTCGAGCACGAACGTGCCGTCGGGACCGGTGCGCGCCGTCGCGGGATCGGCGAGGCCGGGGCGCCCGTTCACCGGCAGTGCCTCGACCAGTGCGTCCGCGATCGGCGCCTGCGAAGTTGCGCCGATCACGCGACCACGGACGGAGCCCACGGCGCTCCGCTCGAAGACCAGGTTGCGTCGCTGCACGTCGCCGATCACGTGCACCGGCACGGCGACCGGCTGCCAGCTGTCGTGACGCGCGACGATGCGAACGGGACCCGCAGGCAGGTTCGTGAAACGGTACGCGCCGTTGGGCCCGGTCGTCACCGCGGCCACACGACGCTGGTCGCTGAGCACCGACTCGAGCACGACCCGCGCATTCGCGACACCGCCGCCGGACGCGTTCTGCACCTCGCCGAAGAGTTCGAAGCCCTGCTGCAACTGCAGCCGCATCGGCATCGCCTGCGCGGGGACCTGCTCGATGCCCCCCGCCAGCGTCGCGTGCCCGAACACGACGAGCAGTCCTTGCCTCCGCGCGACGCGGATCGCGAAGCGACCGTCGGCGCCGGTGATCGCGACCGCTTGCTCGATGCGTTCGCTCCGCCATTCGGGCCAGGCGGTGAGCATTCGGTGCACGGCGACGGTGGCGCCGGCCGCCGGACGTCCGTCCGGTCCCGCGACGAAACCCTCGACCGTCTCGCCAGCTGCGACGGTCACTCCGGACTGCACTGCCGGCGCCCCGTCGTCGAGCGAACGGATCGGCAGAGCGGGATTCGACACCGCCTCCCTGGGCGGGCGCCAGGACGCCTGCCGCGACAATGTCCACCACGCAGTACCGAGCGCCACGAGCACGGCGACGCCGACGACCCACGACCACCCGCGGCTGAGCCGGCGACGAGCGGGGTTCCAGCTGCTGGTCATCGCGGACCTCCGTGCTCCGGTCCGGCGCCGCCGCGCACGAGCGCCGCGAACTGACGCGCCATGAGCCGCACCGCTTCGACCGCGCCGCCGTCGAGAGTCGCCACCGCTTCCTGGCAGGCGCTCACGACCTCGGCGATCGCGTCTTCACGGGAAGCGGCGTCCTGCACGGCGACCATCGCATCGTCGCGAGCGTCCTCGACTGCGCCCGCCCGGAGACGGCAGCGCATGCGCATCATCGTCGCGGCGGGATCGCCTTCGGCGTCGAGGAACCAGACCTGCGCGAGCGCCGCTGCCTCGGCGGAACCGGCGGCGAAGTGCATCATCGCGGCCGCGCGCTGCATGCCGGGCAGATTGGGCTGGTTGCGTCGCAGCTCCTCGAAGCGCGGCAACCACGAGATCACCGTCTCGCGGCGGGGCGACAGACGCAGCAGGTCTTCCCACGCCGCGAGCTGAAGGAACGGCGCCAGCGGTCGCCCCTCGCGATCGAGCAACGGCCCGCGCTGCGTCGGCTGTTCGAGCAACTGCAACACGGACCGCCATCCCTGCATCGGCGACTCGGGGTGGACGGAACGATCGATCGTCTGCCGCGCGCTCTCGGCGATCGTCCGCAGCGCGGCCGGCTCACCGAGGCGGGAGAGCGCCTCCCGAACGGGCTCGGCCAGCGCTGCGTGGTAGCCGGTGAGCTGACCGCTCGGTTCGAGCTGGTTCGGTTCGACGCCGAGGAGCCGCAGCGCGAGTTCGTGCAGGACGCGGCGCTTCTGGTGGCCGAGCGGGAAGTCCATCACGTTGGCGTCGCGGCACGGCCGGAGACCGGCCACCGACCAGAAGAGCCGCCCGGCCGTGCGCACGCGTTCGGCCGACGCATTCGCGTAGTCGCGCTCGAGCCGCGCGACCGCGGATGCGATGTCGGCGCTCTGCACGACGTCGAGCACGTCGAGCAGCGTGCGCGGGAAGACGGCGCCGAGGCGGAGGTACGACGCGAGGGCGAGGTCCGTACGCGCTTCGTTCGAGCGCGCAACGGTCGCGGTGAGATTCGCGACGGCCCGCGCGAGGTACAGCCGGTACAGCCTGATCTCGACCGCCAGGTCGCCGCCCGCGCGCCCCGCGATCGCGGCGGCGATCGACTGGTCGTAGATGCGCAGCGCTTCGTAGCCGCGGCCCTGCCGCAGGAGATCACTGGCCTGCGGCTCGGGATCGCTTACGTACGCGGTGCGCATCAGCTCGACCCCGGGGTCGTCCGGCAGCTCGCGATGCGCGCGGTCGAGCGCGGCGAGGATCGACGAAGTCGGCGGCACGTCCGACGTGGCGGCACCGCACAGGGCGAACAGGAGAGGTGCTGGCCCCCACGGCGCCCCGGCTTCGCTGCCGATGTCGTTGGCGATCGCGACCAGGTTGTTCTGGTGACGCGACATCAGGCTCCGGCCCGTCTCGCGTCGCAGCACCGTGAACAGCGTGACGGTGACCAGCAGCAGCAACCCCGCGGCCGCGATCGCGCCGGCGAGCACCGGGTTCTTGCGCGCGCGCCGCCAAACGCGCACGTGCAGCGGCAGGCGACGGACGTGCACGGGCTCGCCGTCCGCGATGCGCTGCAGGTCGCGCGCGAGCCCTTCACCGTCCTGGTACCGATCCCCTGGCTCGCGGCTCAGCAGCTTCTCCAGCACGACCTCGAGGTCGCGCGGCGGCTTGGGCAGGAAGTCGCGCAGGCGCCGCGGCGTGCCGTGCAGGATCGACTGCAGCATCGCTTCGGTGGTCTTGCCGGACAGCGGGAGCTCGCCGGTCACGGCTTCGAAGATCGTGACTCCCAGCGAGTAGAGATCGCTCGCGGGAGTGAGTTCGCGGCCGAGTGCCTGTTCGGGCGATGCGTAGTGCAGCGTGCCGAGGAAGCCGCCGCCCTTGCTCGTGAGCCGCGCGGAGGCCTGGTCCAGCGCCTTCGCGAGACCGAAGTCGGTGAGCGCCATCGTGCCGTCGCCCGCGACCAGGATGTTGCCCGGCTTCACGTCGCGGTGAAGCAGACGACGCCGGTGCGCGAGACCGAGCGCGTCGGCGACACCGGCGAAGCGGGCGCACGCGAGCAGCGGATCGACCGGCGACTTCTGTGCGCGCCGCGCGGCGGCGATGTGCTTGTCGAGGCTCATGCCTTCGACGCGCTCCATCGCGAAGAACAACATGCCCTGCGCCTCGCCGTAGTCGTAGATCGGCACGATGTGCCGATGGTGCAGCGCCGCCGTCGCGCGCGCCTCGGCGCGGAAGCGCTTGCGCATCGTCGGATCGGCCGAGTAGTTCGGCGACAGCACCTTCAAGGCGACCTCGCGTTCGAGTTCCTCCTGCCAGCCGAGGTAGACGGTGCCCATCCCGCCGCGGCCGAGCAGGCCGCGGATCTGGTAGTCGCCGAGGCGCGTCGGCACGTCGTTCGCGCTGCCGATGACGTCCTGAACGAACTCGAGCGCGTTGAGACGCGAGATCAGGTCCGACGCCTCGTCGGTGCCTTCGGCCTGCAGCTCGCGGCGCAGGTCCGGCCCGGGTGTGGTCGCGCGCAGCATGTCGGCCATGCGGAGATCGGCCGACGCCGGCCCCGCGTCCTGTTCGCGCTCCCGCTCCTCTCCCGGTGACGACGACTCGAGGTCCGTCACAGCTTCAGCTCTTCGGCGAGACGCTTCAGCGCGCGACTCAGCAGCAGATGGATCGCGTTCTCGCTGCGCTCCATCCGTTCGGCGGTCTCCTTCGCCGAGAGCCCCTCGATCTTCATCGAGAGGATCACCTCGCGGTGGTCGTCGGACAGCCGCTCGAGCGCCTGTCCGAGCAGTTCGAGGCGGTCCTTGCGGTCGGCGTGCGTGACCGGTCCGGAGCGGCGATCCGCCATCGGCAGATCGGTCTTGATCGCGTGCTCACGCCGCGGATCGCGGGCCGCGACGCCGAGCTGGTCGCGCAGGATGCGCGCCACCTTGCGACGCGCGAGCGTCACGAGCCAGGCACCGGCGTTCTGCTCGTCGGACAGTGTCTTCCACGAGTTGACCGCCTCGATCGCGACTTCCTGCAGCACGTCCTCGGGATCCATGCGAACGCGCAGGTTCGGCCCCATCCGCAGGTAGATCACGGACAAGAGGCGCTCGCGATGCTGTTCGAACGCGACTTCCGGGGAGAGGGTCATGGAGGCGGGCGGCTACGGGACGAGGAATCCAGGATTCCCACGCCAGGGTGCAGACCTTACGCGGCGGCGCACCATCCCGCGAGTGCGGCACCCCCGCCGTTGCCACTGCGAGTTCACGCGCCGCCAAGTTCGGAAGGCAGCCGCCGCAGCTTGCCGTCGCGGCCCACACAGGCGAGCTTCGTGCTCCCGGTGGCACAAACCGCCCCGTCCTTCTCGCGCCGTGCCTCGTACTCCAGCACGACCGCGACCCGGCCGGCCTCGGCGACACGCAGCCGGATCGCCACGACCTCGTCGTAGTCGACCGGCTTGTGGTAGCGACAGACGAACTCGACCACCTGGAGCAGGTTGCCCTCGTCCTCCATCTGCCGGTAGGTCTTGCCGCGGGCCCGCATCCACTCCGTCCGCGCCTCCTCGAACCAGGCGACGTAGCTGCCGTGGTGCGCGACCGCCATGCGATCCGTCTCGCAGTAGCGCACACGAACTCGATGCGGCGGGTCCGGGAAGTCCGTCATCCGCGCCATGGTCACCCGGCCCGCGAGGCCCGGCAAGCGCGCTCTGCACGCCACGCTGGCGCCGGCCCGGACTCGCGGGAAGGATACGCCGCGATTCCCTTCCAAGGCCGCCCATGGTCCGCCCCGAGCTCGCCGTCCTGTTCCTGTTCACCGCCTGCGCCGCCGCCCCGGAAGGCGTGAAGCGCGAAGCGGTCCCGGAAGAAGAGAAGCACGAACAGGAGATGCGCGACGGCGAAGCGCGGCGGCGCGACTTCCAGGCCGTTCTCGTGCGGCTCGACCAGGCGATGGACAGCTACGTCCAGGCCCTCGCGAACCGCGGTCAGGTGCGCGCCGACCAGCAGGCGGAGCGCCTCGAACGCACGCTCCGCGAGACGGTCCTCGACATCGGCGCGGTGTCGAACCGTCGCGCGGGGCCAGCGCCCGGCGAGAACTTCGCGCGGCTGCAGGCGGCCGCCGCGAACGGCAAGGAGAAGTACCAGCAGGCGATCGCCGTCGCCGCGCTCGGCTTCTCCGGGCAGGCGAGCATGCTCGACCTGATCGTCCAGGGCGCTCTGTCGGACGATCCGCTGCTGATCGACCGCGCCGTGCTGGGCCTCGCCGTGCTGAAGGCGCCCGACACGCCGCCCGGCGTGCTCGCCGCGATCGTCGAGCGCCCGACGCATCCCGAGGACGGGCGTGTGCAAGCCGCCTGGGCGCTCTACGAGATCCAGTCGCGCAGCAACCGCGTACCCGAGATCGTCGAGATCTGGCGCCGCTTCCTGATCGCCGGTCGCGACACGATGCCCGCCGGAGTGATCGTCAGCGCCGTGCGCGGCCTCGGTCTCGCGCGCGACGCCGCGAACGCGGAGCTCGTCGTGTCGTTCTTGAAGCACACGACGCCGCGGGTGCGCATGGCCGCCGCCGTGGCGCTGGCGCGGATGAACGCGCAGTCGCACGCCGACGACCTGATCGAACTGCTCGGGCCGCAGGAAACGGTGCAGAACGTGCGGTTGCACGCGCGCAAGGCGCTGGCCGACCTTGCCGGTGGCCGGGATGTCGGCTACGACGTCGCGGCGTGGCGCAAGGTCTTCGACCGCGGTCAATAGCCGGCCCGCGCGCGGCGGCGTTCCTCCTGCTCGCAGCGTGCGGCGGCGAACAGGAACCGCGACCGCCCGTTCCCCGCGCGGTCGACACCGCCGCACTGTCCGACACGAAGGTGGTCGACGCGGTCCTCGACGAATGCCACCGCCCGTTGCGCGGCGGCCTCGACCGCATCGCCGCGACGGTCCGTCTGCCCGACGGCACGGACGTGCGCCTCTTCGCGCAGCTCCCGGACAAGCTCCGCGCGATCGTCGGCCGCGAGCCGTTCCTCGCGATCGGCAGCCGCGTCGTGCGCCTCGCGGAGAGCGGGACCGGCGACGCGAACGCCGACGAAACGGCCCGGGTACTCCGCATCCGCTCACTGCTCGATGCCGCGACGCTCGGACCACTGCACCGCGCGACGGGTTGTCGGCGTGTCGGCCCCGCGACGTTCGACCTCACCCAGCCGGGCGGCTCCACGACGCGACTCGAACTGCGCGCCGGCACACTGCTGCCGCAGTCGTTCGCGAACGCGGGCGGCGTCGTGCACCTGCGCGAGCACTTCCGGACGCCGGCGGACACGTGGATCGTGACGCGCGCCGAAATCGACGGCCTCGGTTCGTGCACCGTGCAGTTCGAGTTCGCGGACCTGGCCTGGGACGCGGACTTCTTCTCGCTGCCCGGCGAGCGCGCGACGAAACCCGATCGGGCCCGCATGCAGCTGCCGATGGGCGCGGGCGAGCCCCGCTCGACGGTGCCGGTGCTCGTCGACTTCAAGGCCGCGCTGCGCGTCGTCGTCGACGATCCTGGCGCGTGGGCAGAGCGCGCCGCGACCTATGCGCCGCTGCACACCGAGGTCGAACGCCAGCGCCAGCAGATCGCGGGCTTCCCGCAGCTGTGGACGGAGAACGGCCGGCGCCGGCTCGGACTCTGCTTTCGCCGCCGCGCGGATGGCCCCGAGTTCGCGCAGCCGGACGGCTGGAACGTCACGGCAGTGCCCGAGGGCAAATGGCTCGTCGTGTATCCGGCGAACGGCGACGTGGACGCCAAGGTCGCGGCGGGCACCGCCGCTCTCGAAGCGGCGCTCACGGAACGCGGCCTGCGCGCGGCGGGTCCGATCACGGCGCAGCCGTTCCTGCACCTCCAGGAAGGTGCGCCCGACGCGGCGAAACTGGCGGCGCCCGTCGTCCGAGTCGCGGTTCCGGTGCGCTGACGCCGTCGGCTATGTTCGCCGCGATGTTCGGACACGCGCACACGTTCGCGTCGCCGCTCGGCGAACTGCGCATCGTCGTCGACGACGGCGGGCGTCTCCTGCGCATCGACCTGCCCGGCACGACACCGTCGATCGATGCCGTCGAGCCCGACGACGCAGGTCTTCGCTGCGCCCGGGTCGTGAACCAGTTGCGCGAGTACTTCGCGGGTCGGCGCCGCGCGTTCGATCTCCCGCTCGCGCCGCGCGGCACGCCGTTCCAGCTGCGCGCCTGGCAGGCGCTGCAGGACATCCCGTTCGGCGAGACGCGCAGCTACCAGCAGCAGGCCGCCGCGATCGGGCAGCCGAACGCCGTGCGCGCGATCGGCGGTGCGAACGGCAGGAACCCGCTGCCGATCGTCGTGCCGTGCCACCGCGTGATCGGCAAGGACGGTTCGCTGACGGGCTTCGGCGGCGGGCTCGACTGCAAGCGCCGGCTCCTCGACCACGAAGCCGCGGTGCTCGCCGGGGCCGCAGGGGTGCGTTCGTGAGCGCCGCCGCGCCCTCCGCGCACGCGGCCCACTGGGACCTCGACCCCGACGTCACCTTCCTCAACCACGGCAGCTTCGGCGCGTGTCCGCGGATCGTGCTGGCGCACCAGACCGAACTGCGCGCGCGCCTCGAGCGCGAGCCGGTGTTGTTCCTGCACCGCCAGCTCGAGGGCCTGCTCGACGAGGCCCGCCACGAACTGGCTCGTCTCGTGCGCTGCGACGCCGACGACCTCGCGTTCGTGCCGAACGCCACGGCGGGCGTCAACACGGTGCTGCGTTCGCTCTCGTTCGCGCCGGGCGACGAACTGCTCGTCACCGACCAGGAGTACAACGCGTGCCGCAACGCCCTGGACTTCGTCGCGGAACGCAGCGGGGCCCGTGTCGTCGTGGCGCCGATCGCGCTCCCGATCGTGTCGCCGCGCGACGTGGTCGACACCGTGATCGCGCACACGACGCCGCGGACGAGGCTGCTGCTCATCGACCACGTGACGAGCCAGAGCGGCGTCGTGCTGCCCGTCGAACCGATCGTGCACGCTCTCGTCGAACGCGGCATCGACACGCTCGTCGACGGCGCCCACGCACCCGGCATGCTGCCGCTCGACCTGCGGGCGCTCGGCGCGGCGTACTACACCGGGAACTGCCACAAGTGGCTCTGCTCGCCGAAGGGCGCGGCCCTGCTGCACGTGCGCGCCGACCGCCAGCGCACGATCCGCCCGCTGTCGATCAGCCACGGAGCCAACTCTGCACGCACCGACCGGACCCGCTTCCGCCTCGAGTTCGACTTCACCGGCACGGACGACCCGACTCCGTACCTCTGCGTCCCGGCGGCGCTGCGCTTCCTCGAGTCGCTGCTCCCGGGCGGGCTGCCCGCTCTGCAGGAGCACAACCGATCGCTCGCCCTGCGCGCCCGCGAACTCCTCGTGGCTGCGCTCCGCACCATCCCGCTGTGCCCCGACGAGATGATCGGCTCGCTGGCGGCCGTCGAGGTCCGCGGCGGCCCGGCGGACCTGCACTCCGTGCTCTGGGAACGCCATCGCATCGAGGCCCCGGTGATGCAGCTCGGCGCACGCCGGCTCCTGCGCGTGGCGCCGCAGGCCTACAACACGGCCGCGCAGTTCGAACACCTCGCCGCGGTGCTGACGACGCTCCTCCGCTGATCCGCGTCTTCCAGCCGAGCGCCGCACCCCGATTCGAACGGCCGTTTGAATCACCCGTTCGAATCGCTACCGTGCCCGCCCGTGTCGAGCCCATCCACCCGCACCGCCATCCTCGACGCCGCGGAGAGCCTGTTCGGCGACGTCGGCTACGCCGCGACGTCGATGCGACAGCTGACGTCGCGCGCGAAGGTCAACCTCGCGGCGGTCAACTACCACTTCGGTTCGAAGGCGGCCCTTGCGAAGGCCGTGCTGGCCCGGGTCATCGCGCCGATCAACGAGGAACGCCTGCGCCGCCTCGCCGAGCTGCCGGCCCGCGCGGACGCGCAGTCCATCGTGCGGGCCTTCGTCGAACCTCCGCTGCGCGGCGTCGACCCTGCCGGGAACTGCTCGGCCGAGCGCGTCTGTCGCGTCTTCGGCCGCATCAGCGTCGAACAGCCGCCGTTCCTGGAAGCGTTCCTGCGACAGCAATTCCGCGAAGTCGGGGGGCGTTTCGAGGCCGCACTGACGGCGGCGCTGCCGCGCCTCTCCACCACCACCATCTGGTGGCGGCTCCACTTCCTGGTCGGCGCGATGGCACACACACTGCGCAACGGACGGACCCTCGCAGCCCTGACGGCGGGCCGCTGCGACCCCTCGGACAACGACGCGCTGCTCGAGCACCTCGTCGCGTTCGCCGTCGGCGGTTTCGCGGCGCAGCCGCCGCTGCGAGCGAAGGTGCGCCGATCCGCCGCATCCCGCCGCGGCACCGCGCGCGCGAAGGAGATTCCCGCATGACCTCACGCACGCAAGGAACGATCGCCGCGTTGACTGCGGTCGTGCTCACCGGTTGCGCCAACGCACCCGCGCCGGCGGCCGTGGACGAAACCGGCATCGAGGTACCCGACCAGTGGTCGGGTCCCGACGCCGGGGCGACCTCGGCGGCTCCGGTCGACTCGTGGTGGTCGGGCTTCGGTGACGCACGCCTCGACGAAGCCATCGCAGCCGCGCTCGAACACAACCGCGATCTGCGCGCCGCGGCCGCGCGCCTGGAGGCCGCGCTTCAGGACCGGGTCGCGACCGGCGCCGCGAGCCTGCCCGAAGTCGACGCGTCGTTCGATCCGCAGCGATCGCGGCGCGTGTTCGTCGGATTCCCGTTCGGCAGCGGTGGCGTGCCGAGCAGCACGACGACGACCTTCGGGATCTCGCTGAACGTGCGATGGGAGCTCGATGTCTGGGGTCGCGTGGCCGCCGCCGAGTCCGCGGCGCTCGCCGACCTGCAGGCCGTCGCGGCGGACCACGCGGCAGCGCGCACGAGTCTCGTGGCGCAGGTCTGCAAGTCGTGGTTCGCGGTGGTCGAAGCGCGCCAGCAGCTCGATCTCGCGGTCGCCACGGTGGACGCGTTCAGCCGCACCGAGGAGGACGTGCGCGATCGCCATCGCCGCGGCCTGCGACCCGCACTCGACGTGCACCTCGCCGCGAACAACGCTGCGAGCGCAGAGGCCGTCGTGTCGCAGCGCCGCGACGCCTTGCAGCGCACGCTGCGCGCTCTCGACATCCTCGCGGGCCGCTACCCGCTCGGCGACACGGCGACGCCGCAGTCCCTGCCTGCGTCGCTGCCGCCCGTTCCCGCGTGCCTACCGGGCAACCTGCTGCAGCGCCGGCCGGACCTCGTCGCCGCCGAACGCCGCCTCGCGGCCTCGGGCTGCCGCGTCGACTCCGCGCGCGCCGCGCTCTATCCGCGCCTCTCCCTGACGGCGAGCGGCGGCACCACGAGCGAAGAACTCGAGGACCTCGTCGACCAGGACTTCCGCGTCTGGAGCCTCGGTGCGAACCTGCTGCAGCCGATCTTCCGCGGCGGAGCGCTTCGCGCCGACGTCGCTCGCCGCGAAGCCCTTCGGGCCGAGTCGCTCGCGACGTACGGCGGCACGGTCCTGCGCGCGTTCGCCGAGGTCGAGTCGGCACTCGCGAGCGAGACGCACCTCGGCGAACGACGGGCCGCACTCGCACGCGCCGCCGAGCACGCCAGCCAGTCCCGCGACCTCGCGCGCGAACGGTGGCAACTCGGCCTCGCCGACTTCCTCGCGGTCGCCGACGGCCAGCGCCAGGCGTACCTCGCGACCTCCGCACTGATCGCGCTCGACCGGCAGCGCCTCGACAACCGCATCGACCTCTTCCTCGCCCTCGGCGGCGGCTTCGCGCCGGTCCCCGAGGCCACCGGACCGAACCCGTGAAAGCCTTCCGCACCGTCCTGCAAGTCCTGCTCCCGCTGCTCGTGCTGTCCGCGGGATACCTGGCCGCGAAGACCATCGCCGCGAGGGCCGCGAAGCCCGTCGTGACGCCGCCGGCCGCTCGCGGCCCGCTCGTGCGCGCGGCGACGGTCGAACGCGCGGATCTCAGGCTCGACGTCGAGACCCAGGGCACCGTCGAACCGCTCCGGACCGTCGAACTCGGCGCGGACGTCACCGGACGGATCGTGTCGACGAGTCCGTCGCTGCGGGTCGGAGGTTCGTTCGCGCGCGACGAAGTGCTCGCGACGATCGACGCCACCGACTTCGATCTCGCGATCGTGCAGCAGGAGGCCGCCGTGGCGCGTGCCGAGCTGCACCTGCTCCAGGAACGCGCGGAAGCCGACGCGGCGGTGCGCGCCTGGAAGCAGCTCGAGGGCGATCGCAAGGCCGATCCGCTGGTCACACGCGGCCCTCAGATCGCGGACGCCGAACGCTCGCTCGCGGCAACACGCGCAGCGCTCGAGAGGGCCCGCCTCGATCGCGCGCGAACGGAGGTCCGCGCGCCGTTCGCCGGCCGTGTGCGCAGCGTGCAGGCCGACGTCGGCAGCCGCGTGCAGGCGGGCCAGGCGATCGCCGTCGTGTTCGACGTCGAAGCCGCCGAAGTGCGCCTTCCGCTCCCGGCGTCGGACGCGGCGTTCGTCGACCTGCCGTTCGCGGGCAACGCATCGGCCGACGCTGCGACGCCGGTGACGTTCACTGCGCAGTTCGCGGGCCGTCGTCACGAATGGCAGGGCCGCATCGTCCGCACCGACGGCGAGATCGACCGCCGCAGCCGCCAGCTGACCGCGATCGCGCGGATCGAAGCGCCGTATGCGCCGCGCGACGGCCGGCCGCCGCTGCTCGTCGGCAAGTTCGTTCATGCGACGATCCAGGGCCGCACGTTCCCCGGCGTGCTGGTCGTGCCCCGCGCCGCGCTGCGCAACGGCAACGAGGTCCAGGTCATCGACGCCGAACGCCGCCTGCGCCGGCGCCCCGTTCGAGTCTTGCGGACCGATGCAGCCCGAGCGCTGCTCGCGGAGGGCGTCGAAGCCGGCGAGATGGTCTGCATCACCGACGTCGAGGGCGCATCGGACGGCATGATCGTGCGACTCGCCGACGATCCGAAACCGACGCCGACGGGCGGCGCGACGCCCCCCGCCGCGGAGGCACGATGAGCGCCGACGATCCGACGGTCCTGGCCGACGAGAAGCGCGGCTTCTTCGCGTGGTTCGTGCAGAACCATGTGGCCGCCACCCTCGTCGCCGCGACGTTCCTGGTCGCGGGCCTGTCGGCGCTGTTCGGGGGCCGCGTTCGGCGCGAGGTCTTCCCGGAGATCGCGCCCAACATCGTCACCGTGCAGGTGGCCTACCCGGGCGCAGCCCCGGCCGAAGTCGAGCAGGGCGTCTGCCTCCGCATCGAGGAAGCGGTCGAAGGCGTCACCGGTGTCGACAAGGTCACGTCGAGCGCGAACGAAGGCGTCGGCCTCGTCGTCATCGAGACGCTGCAGGACGCCGACATCGATCGTGTCCTCGACGACGTGAAGAACCGCGTCGAGGCGATCACGAACTTCCCCGCGGAGATCGAGGAGCCGATCGTCTCGCGCCTCGTCGTCCGCAAGGAAGTCATCAACGTGTCGATCTACGGCGACACCGACGAGCGCACGTTGAAGCGCCTCGCCGAACGCGCCCGCGAGGATCTCGCCGCGCTGCCGCAGGTGTCGCAGGTCGAACTCGGCGCCGTGCGCCCCTACGAGATCGCGATCGAGATCAGCGAAGAAGCGCTGCGCCGCTACTCGCTGTCGTTCGACGCCGTGGCGGACGCCGTCCGGCGCGGGAGCCTCGACCTGCCCGCGGGCGTCATCAAGGCGAACGAGGGTCACACGCTGCTGCGGGTAGAGGGCCAGGCCTACCGCGGCGAAGAGTTCGAGAAACTCGTCCTGTTGACGAAGCCCGACGGCACGCGTGTGCAGCTCGGCGACGTCGCCCGAGTCGTCGACGGCTTCGCCGACGACGACCTCGCGGCCCGTTTCGACGGCAAGCCCGCGGCGCTGGTGAAGGTGTTCCGCGTCGGGTCGCAGGACGCCCTCGCGGTGACCGCCGCGGTGCGCGAATGGGTCGCTGGCCCGGGCACACTCATGCTGCCGCCCGGCGTGAAGATCGCCACGTGGCGCGACGAGTCGATCCTGCTGAAGGGGCGCATCGACCTCCTGTTCGGCAACGCGATGCAGGGTCTCGTGCTGGTCTTCGTGATCCTCGCGCTCTTCCTGCAGCTGCGGGTCGCGATCTGGGTCGCGATCGGCATCCCGGTCGCGTTCCTCGGCGCGGTCGCGTTGATGCCGACGTTCGACGTCTCGATCAACATGATCTCGCTGTTCGCGTTCCTGCTGGTGCTCGGCATCGTCGTCGACGACGCGATCGTGGTCGGCGAGAACGTCGTGCTGCACCGCGCGAACGGCGCATCACCGATGCTCGCAGCCCTGCGCGGCAGTCGCGAAGTTCGCGTGCCGGTGTTCGCGTCGGTGTCGACGACGATCGCCGCGTTCCTGCCCATGCTGCTGTCCGTGCCCGGCAGCGACGCGCAGGTGTGGCGCGTCATCCCGCTGATCGTGATCCCGGTGCTCACGATCAGCCTCGTCGAGTCACAGCTCTGCCTGCCCGCGCACCTGTCGATGCTGCGGCGCGACGACCCCACGCGGCGTCCGTGGCTCGGCGCGCGGCTGCTCGGCACCCTCCAGCGGCTGTTCACGCTGGTGCTCGAGTCGTTGGTGCGCCGCGTCTACCAGCCCGTGCTCGAAGCGAGCCTGCGCTGGCGCTACGTGACGATCGCGGGCGCCATCGCACTCCTGCTGGTCCTGTTCGCGAGCACCGCGGCCGGCTTCCCGCGCTTCATCTTCTTCCCCAGCGTCGACGGCGACAACATCGTCGTGTCGTTGACGATGCCGCAGGGAACGCCCGCCCAGACGACCGCCGGAGTCCTGGCCAGGATCGAGACCGCCGCGCGCGACGTCTGCAGCGAAGTCGACCGCGAAACCGGCGGCAGCCCTTCGGTACTCGAACACATGCTGGCGAGCGTCGGCTCGCAACCGTTCGCGGTCGAGCAGGCCCGCAACGGCGGCCAGCGCGACGCGCAGTTCCAATCCGGCTCGCACCTCGCCGAGCTCAACGTGCAGCTGCTGCCGTCGGAGAAGCGGGAGATCTCGTCGAACGTGATCCTCAGCCGAATCCGCGACCGCGTCGGTGCGGTCCCCGACGCGATCGACCTCCAGTTCACGACGTCGTTCTTCACGACCGGCAAGGACGTCGACGTCGAGCTGTACCACGCGGACATCGATGCCCTGCGCGCGGCGGTCGCGGACCTCGAACACGAGCTGCGGTCGATGCCCGAGGTGAAGGACATCAGCAACTCGTTCCGGCTCGGCAAGCCGGAGGTCGAACTCCGCATCCGCCCGTCCGCCGAACCGCTCGGCCTCTCCCAGCAGGACCTCGCGCAACAGGTGCGGCAGGCCTTCTACGGCGAAGAGGCGCAGCGTGTGCAGCGCGGACGCGACGACGTGAAGGTCATGGTTCGCTACCCCGAGGCCGGTCGCCGTTCGCTCGACGACCTCGACACGCTTCGGATCCGGACGCCGGCGGGCGACGAGGTGCCGCTGCGCGAAGTCGCCGAGGCCACGAGCGGCCGCTCTTTCTCGACGATCCAGCGGGTGAACAGGAAACGCGCGCTGCGAGTCAGCGGTGAGATCGACGAGAACGACCCGAACGCTTCGGCCGAAGCGATCAACACTCGACTGCGCGAGGAAGTGCTGCCGGCGCTGGTCGACCGTCACCCCGGCCTGTCGGCCGGGTTCGAGGGCGACCAGAAGAAGAAGACCGAACTGCTGACGTCGCTCGCCGGCGGGTTCGCGATCGCACTCTTCCTGATCTACGCGCTGATGGCCATCCCGCTGAAGTCGTTCCTCCAGCCGCTGCTCATCATGACAGCGATCCCGTTCGGCGTGGGCGGAGCGATCGCCGGGCACATGCTGTGCGGCTTCGACCTCAGCATCCTGTCGATGTTCGGCGTCATCGCCCTCGCGGGCGTGGTGGTCAACGACAACATCGTGCTCGTCGACTGGGTGAACCGGAGTCGGGACGCGCATGCGTCCTTGATGGAAGCCGTGCGCACCGCCGGTGCCGCCCGCTTCCGCCCGATCCTGCTGACGTCGCTGACCACGTTCGGCGGCCTGACGCCGCTCCTGCTGGAGAAGAGCGTGCAGGCGCGCTTCCTCGTCCCGATGGCGATCTCGCTCGGCTTCGGCGTCATGTTCGCGACGCTGATCAGCCTCCTCCTGGTACCGTCGCTCTACCTCGCCCTCGACGACGTGCGCCGCGCGGCCGTGCGCTGCTGGCACTTCGTGTATCCGCCGCGCGCGGCGTGACGGCTGCCGCGCGACACGACGGTGTCGCGATCCTCGACAGTCGGCCGAAGGTCCTTCCCGACCGCGGTCAAGGAGTGTTCCGCAGTGCGCCGATGCACGGGCATCGATGTCGCCCCCCCGCCGAGCCCGCCGATGAACAGGCCGAGGACGTCCCTGCGTCGCCGGCTGACGGCTCTGTGCTCGTTGCTCACGATCGTCGCGATCGCCGTGATCGGGCTCGACTCGTACCGGCGCGAACGCGCGATGCTCGAACACAGCACGCGCCGCAGCCTCGAGACGCTGGCGCAGATGGTCGCGGTCAACGTCCGCAGCAGCGTCGCGGAGCAGTCGCCGGCCGCGGTGACGGAGTTCCTCACGACGATCGCGGACACGATGGACCTCCAGCTCGCGGCGGTCGTGTCCGCCGACGGCGCCTGGTTCTCGATCTCGGGCGATTCCGAGCTGCTGCCCGAGCTGCTGCCGGGCACGCGCCAGATCGGTCCGGACTGGGTCAGCGCGGTCAACCTCGACTACACCGACAAGTCGAAGGTGAAACGGCGCGCAGTCGTGATCGTTCGGACCTCGGGCCAGCCCATGCGGTTGCGGCTGCAGGAGTATCTCGAGGGCCTGCTCGCAACGATGGTGTTGGCGCTGCTGCTGCTCGCGTTCGCGGCACACTGGCTCCTGACGCGCCTGCTCGCTCCGGTACAGGGCCTGCTCGACACCACGGTGCGCGTGCGGCAGACCGAGGACTACTCGCTGCGAGCGGCCGGTTCGTCCGACGACGAGATCGGCGCCCTCGTGCGAGCGTTCAATGCGATGCTCGAAGCGATCCAGGGCCGCGACAACAACCTCGCACGCCTGGCCGAGCACCTCGAACAACAGGTGCGCGAACGTACCGCGGAGCTGCGCCGCGCCGTCGAGGTCGCCGAGACCGCGACGCGCGTGAAGTCGACGTTCCTCGCGAACATGAGCCACGAGATCCGCACGCCGCTGAACGCGATCCTCGGCATGTCGGACCTCGCGATGGAGAGCGAGGATCCGCGCGAACTGCGCGAATACCTGGGCGTGATCCGCAACGCAGGCTCGAACCTGCTCGGCGTCCTCTGCGACGTCCTCGACCTCTCGAAGATCGAGTCGGACAAACTCGAACTGTCCCCCGTTCCCACCGACCTCGAGGCGCTCGCACTCGAAGCACTGCGTCCGCTGACCTCGCGCATCCAGGACAAGGACCTCGAACTCACACTCGAAGTCGACTCCGGACTCGCGGACGCGTACCGGCTCGACGACGTCCGCGTGCGACAGATCCTCACGAACCTCGTCAGCAACGCGATCAAGTTCACCGCGAGCGGAGTCGTCCGCGTCTCGCTCACCGTCGAAGAGCGGCGCGGCGACGTGCACGACGTGGCGCTGGTGGTCGAAGACACGGGCACCGGCATCCCGAAGGACCGCCTCACCGCGATCTTCACGCCGTTCACGCAGGCCGACAGCACGATCACGCGGCGGTTCGCGGGCACCGGCCTCGGTCTGTCGATCACGGATCGGCTCGTACGCCTGATGGGCGGGACGATCGTCGTCGAAAGCACGGTCGGCAAGGGCTCGACGTTCCGCATCCGGCTGCCGCTCACGACCTGCGCGAGCCCGTTGCCTCCGCTGCCGCAGCTCGCCGGAAACGCCAGGCTGTTGGCGATGGGCCGCTCCGCCGCGACGATTCGCGCGCTCGAGGCCACGGCGAAGCGTCTCGGCATCTCCCTCGTCACGCTCGACACGGGGACTGCACTGCGGTCGGTCGGGGCCATCGGCCCTGCGGACGTCGTTCTCGTCGACGACCGCGACGCGGAGCGCGACGCGGAGCTGTGCGAATGGCTGCCGGTCGGCCCGCGCGGCGTCCGCTCCGTGCTGCTCATCACGTCGTTCCAGGACCTCGCGAACGCATCCGCCCGCTGCCGCCGCTGCGACTTCGCCGGCTACCTGACGAAGCCGGTTTCGGCACGGGAACTGGCGGGACGGATGGCGACGCTGCAATCGCCGTCGTCCGAGCCCGCCGCGAGCCCGGCGGAGAACCCGGGCACGAACGTGCGCCCGACCGCGACCGCCGCGGCGACGCCGTCGCTCCGGATCCTGGTTGCCGAGGACAACCCGGTGAACCAGCGCCTGATCGAGCGCATCCTGCAGCGCGACGGCCACCACGTGACCCTCGCCGAGAACGGGAGGATCTGCTGCGAGACCTTCGCGCGCGAACCGTTCGACATCGTCCTGATGGACATGCAGATGCCGGAGATGAGCGGCCTCGAAGCGGCCGCGCAGATCCGGACCGCTGCGGCAGCCGACGCGCCTCGTGTCCCGATCGTCGCGCTCACCGCGAACACGACCATCGAGGATCGGACGGCGTGCCTCGAAGCCGGAATGGACGAAGTCCTGTCGAAGCCGGTTTCCGTACCGAAGCTGCGGGCCGTGCTCGCGGGCGTTGCCGCCCGGCGGGACTCACCGGCTGCCTGACCGGACGCCGGCGGAGGAACGCTCGCGACGGGCAGGGCGCCGTGCGATGCTGCGACGATGAGCCGCTTCGCCGCGTCCGTCTTCGCCGTCGCGACCGCCGCCCTCGCCGCCCAGGGCCCGCCTCCGGAAGGACCGCGCGCCGTCGACCCGGGCTGGTTCGTGCTGACCGGCGCGCGCGTCGTCGTCGATCCCGCGACCTCGCTCGAGCGCGCGAACGTCGTGCTGCGCGACGGCCGCATCGTCGGGGTCGACGCCGCTCCGCCCGCCGGCGCCACTCCGGTCGACTGCAGCGGCCTCACGATCTACCCGGGCCTCGTCGATCCGTTCGTCGCGACCGACGTGCCGGCGCTCGACGCCGCGATCGACGACCAGCACTGGAATCCGATGGTTCAGCCGCAGCGCAGCGCGCGCGACGGCGGACTGGTGCCCGCCGCCGAACGAAGTGCGCTGCGCCGGCTCGGCTTCACGACGGTCGCGTGCGTGCCGACCGGCGGCATCGTGAAGGGCACGAGCACGGTCGTTCAGCTCGACGAGCCGACATCCACGTCGCCCGCCACGATCGTGCGCGACGTCGCGGCGCTCGTGACGAGCCTGCAGACGCGCGACGGCTATCCGAACAGTGAGATGGGCGCGATCGCGGTGCTCCGACAGGCACTGTTCGACGGGGCGTGGTACCGGAGCTGCATCGCGACCCTGACACCCGGCAGCGCCCTGCCGGCCGGTGCGCCGCGGCCGTCGTCCGCGTTCGCGGCCCTCGCCGAACGCGCGGACCTGCCCCTGTGGTTCGACGCCCGCGACGAACTGCAGGCGCTGCGCGCCGTCCGCGTCGCCAACGAAGCCGGGCGCTCGCTCGTGCTCGTCGGCAGCGGCATGGAGTTCCGCCGCCTCGCCGCGCTCGCCGCCGCGAAGGTGCCGATCGTCGTGCCGTTGCAGTTCCCGGAAGCACCGGACGTCGCGTCGGCGAGCGCCGCCGAACGAGTGTCGCTGCGCCAGCTGCAGTCGTGGGAGCAGGCGCCGACCAATACGAAGCGCCTGCTCGACGCCGGCGTGGACGTCGCGTGGACCACGGCGCGCATGCGCGACAAGAAGGACTTCCGCGAACGTGTCGCCGAGGCGATCGCGTGCGGCGTCAGCGCGCAGCAGGCGCTCGCCCTGCTCACGACGAAGCCCGCGGCACTGCTCGGCATCGCGGATCAGGCTGGCACGATCACGCGCGGCAAGCTGGCGAACCTCGTCGTCGTCGAGGGCGATCTCTTCGACCCGAAGTCCAGGATCCGCGACGTGTGGGTCGGCGGCGTCCGCCACACGATCCAGGCAGCGAAGGATGCGGGCGTCGACGGCTCGTGGTCCTGGACGACGGGCTGGCCCGGCAAGGACCCGAAGATTGCGCCGACGCTGACGGTCGACGGCGAATCCGTGAAGGGCAAGGCCGGTGGCTCGGACCTGAAGTTCGCCGACGTCGTGCGCGAACCGGACCGCCTCTCGTGCCGCGTGGCGGGGGAATCCCTCGACGCGGAGCGGGTGTTCTGGCTGCGTGTGCACCAGGACGGCGGTGCGCTGGTGGGCACGTGCGTGGCGTCCGACGGGACATCCGTCGCGGTGCGCGCGGAGCGCTCGACCGACGAAGCGAAGGGAAAGAGCGACGAGAAGAAGGGCGGCGACGACGCACGTCCCGCGCCGCCGTCGATCGGACCGTTGCCCACGCCGCTGGGCGGCTACGGCTTCCTCGCGATGCCCGCGAAGACCGAGTTCGTGCTCGTCGGCGCGACCCTGTGGCCCTGCGACGGACGAGGCGTGCTGCGCGACGGCGCGGTGCACGTTCGCGACGGCCGCATCGTGTTCGCGGGCTCGCGCTCGGACATGGGCGAGCCGCCGGGCGGCGTGCAGGTCATCGACGCAACGGGCAAACACGTCACGCCCGGCATCATCGACTGCCACTCGCACACCGGCATCTCGCGCGGCGTCAACGAAGGCGGCGAAGCCGTGACCGCCGAAGTTCGCGTCGAGGACGTCATCGACCCGGACGACGTCAACTGGTACCGCGAACTGGCCGGGGGTGTCACCGCGGTGAACCAGCTGCACGGCTCCGCGAACGCCATCGGCGGTCAGAGCTGCACCGTCAAGCTGCGCTGGGGCGTTCCGCACCCGGACGACATGCGGTTCGCGGGCGCGCCCACGGGCATCAAGTTCGCGCTCGGCGAGAACCCGCGGCAGGCCAACGACCGCGGCCCGAACCGGCGCTACCCGAACACGCGCATGGGCGTCGAGGCGCTGCTGCGCGACCGCTTCGCCGCAGCGGACGCGTACCGAACGACCCGCGCCGCCTACGAGAAGCTCGCCCCTGCCGAGCGCGCGAAGGCAATGCGACCGCGCCGCGACCTCGAACTGGAGGCGCTGGCGGAAGTGCTCGACGGCATCCGCCGCATCCACTGCCACAGCTACCGCCAGGACGAGATCTTCATGCTCTGTGGCCTCGCCCGCGAACTCGGCATCAAGATCGGCACGTTCCAGCACGTGCTCGAGGGCTACAAGGTGGCCGACGCCATCGGCGCGAACGCAGTCGGCGCGTCGTCCTTCAGCGACTGGTGGGCCTACAAGTTCGAGGTCTGGGACGCGATCCCCGACAACGGCGCGATCATGCACGAGGCCGGTGTGTGCGTGTCGTTCAACAGCGACAGCAATGAACACGCGCGCCGCCTCAACACCGAGGCCGGCAAGGCGGTGAAGTACGGCGGCGTGGCGCCGTGGGACGCACTCTGCTTCGTCACGAAGAATCCGGCGATCCAGCTCGGTGTCTTCGACCGCACGGGCTCGCTCACGGCGGGCAAGGATGCCGACCTCGTGCTGTGGTCCGACGACCCCCTGAGCTACGCCGCCCGCTGCGAAGCGACATGGGTCGACGGGCGGCTCCTGTTCTCGCTCGGAACCGACAGAAGCATGCGCGAAGCCATCGCCGCGGAGCGTCAACGCCTCATCGGCAAGGCCGCCGCCTCCGGCAAGAAACGCACGGCGCGCGACGGCGACACGAAGGACGCCTACTGGGCCGCCGAGGATCTGACCACCGACTACTGCTGCCGCGACTGCGAAGGAGCCCGCTGATGAACCCTTTCGTGACGCTCTCGCTCGCACTCTGCGTCGTCCCCGCCGCGGCGCAGGATCTGGTCCCGAAGGCCGCGCCGCAGCGCGCGCCGATCGTGCTCCGCAACGCCGTGCTGCACACGGTGTCGGACGGCGTGATCCTCGGCGGATCGCTGTGGTTCGAAGACGGTGTGATCCGCGGTGTCGTCGGCGAAGGCGGCGCCCTCAAGCTCCCGAACGGCGCGGAGCCGATCGTCGTCGATCTCCAGGGCAAACACGTCTTCCCCGGTCTGATCTCACCGCACACGACGCTCGGCCTCGTCGAGATCGGCATGGTTCGCCAGACGAACGACGTCGACGAGATCGGCGACACGACGCCGGAAGCGACGGCCGCCGTCGCGTGGAACCCGGATTCCGCGGCGATCCCCGTCGCACGCAGCAACGGCGTATTGATCGCCGCCGTGTTCCCGAGCGGCGGTTCGCTGCCCGGCCGCGCGTCGGTGATGAAGGTCGACGGCTGGACGAACGCCGACATGACCGTGCGCGCCGACGCGGGTCCGATCGTCGCGTGGCCGGCGCAGTCCGCCGAGCGGCGCGGCCGGCGCGGCCCGCGGCCCGAAGCCGGCGAGGGCGGAGACGAAGCAGAGGGCTCCGGCGCGAAGAAGGCGCGCGAGCGCATCGACGAGACGTTCACCGCAGCGCGCGCCTGGTTCGACGCCAGGAAGACGGATCCTTCGGTGCCGCTCGACATCCGGCACGAGGCCCTCGTGCCCGCGCTGCGCGGCGAGGTCCCGGTGTTCCTGCTCGCTGACGAACAGGAACAGATCGAATCGGCGGTGCTGTGGGCCACCGGGCGCGGTCTCCGCGCGGTCGTGGTCGGCGGACGCGACGCCGCTCTCTGCACGGGCCTGCTCACGGACCGGCGTGTGCCGGTGATCCTCGACGGCGTGCACCGCCTGCCGCGGCGCGACGACAGTCCGTACGACGAAGCGTTCACGCTGCCGGCGCGCTTGCAGGAAGCGGGCGTGCGGTTCTGCATCGGCGGCGGCACCGACTTCGCCAACGACCGCAACCTCCCCTACCACGCAGCGACCGCCGCCGCGTTCGGCCTCGGCCGCCAGCGCGCGTTGCAGGCGATCACGCTCGACGCAGCGAAGATCCTCGGCGTCGACGACCGCCTCGGTTCGCTGTCGGTGGGCAAGGACGCGACGCTCTTCGTCGCCGACGGACACCCGTTCGAACTGAAGACGAAGATCGAGATGGCGTTCGTGAGCGGGCGTCAGATCGACCTGCGCAACAAGCAGACGGAACTCGCCGCGAAGTACCGCGAGCGCTATCGCCAGCTGCGGACGAAATGACCGCGCCGCTCGCCGTCCTGACGACCGCCTTCCTGGCAACGGCGTGCTCGATCACCCCCGAGCCCGCGATCGCGGCGAAGGTCGCCGCCGTCGACCAGGCGCGGCTCGTCCAGCACGTGGCGTCGCTGTGCGCGACCGCGCCGCGGCCGGCAGGCAACGCAACGGCGACCGAAGCGACGCTCGCCTGGCTCGAACGAGAGCTCGCCGCAAGCGGCTACTCGACCGCACGCGAACCCTTCAGCGCCGTCGCGACGTCGTGGGAGCGGCGCACCGACACGAACGGCGACGTCACCTTCGTCCAGCTCGGCGCCACCGGCATACGACACAACCTGATCGCGGAGAAGCGTGGCGCAACCGACGCCGCCCCGGTGATCGAACTCGGCGCCCACTTCGACACGGTCGCGTTCGCACCCGGCGCGGACGACAACGCCAGCGGCGTCGCGGCGCTGCTCGAGGTCGCGCGGCTCGTCGCGAACGTCCAGACGGAGAAGACCATCCGCTTCGTCTTCTTCGCGATGGAGGAAGAGGGGCTCGTCGGCAGCCGGGAACACGTCGAACGGATGATGCGTGAGAACCGTCTCCCCGAGGGCATCCTGTCGCTCGACATGGTCGGCTACTCGAGTTCGGAATCGGGCTCACAGGACTCTCCGTTCCGGATCCCCCTGCTGCTCGGACCGCCCGACGTCGGCGACTTCGTGCTGGTCGCCGGCAACTTCGGATCGGGGTGGCTCGGCAACCTGTTCGAAGCGTGCGTCGACACCTACGTGCCGGAGCTCGCCTACTACAGCCTGAACCGGATGGCGACCTGGTCGAGCGATGCCGAGCGCGTCGACGCCTGGAACTACTGGAAGCACGGCATCGCCGCGATCTCACTCGGTGACACCGCCGAGTTCCGCAACCCGCACTACCACCAGCCATCCGACACGCCGAGCACGCTCGACTACGGGTTCCTGCGGCGCAACACGCAGGCGGTCCTGGCGACCACGCTGCACTGGGCGGCGCTGCGCTGAAGGGCGCCGGTCACGCGCGGGCGCACGACGCGACGAGCGCTCGCACGTCCGACACTCCCCCGACCAGGCGTGCGGCGCCCGCGGCACGCAGTCGATCGGCATGCCCTTCGGCGCCGATGCCGGACGGCGCGACGGCGAGCGGGATCACTCCCGCCGTGCGCGCGGCCACGACGTCGCTCGGGTTGTCGCCGAGCATCCACGCGCTCCCCGCACCGAGCCGCTCGAGCGCGAGGCGGACCGGCGCCGGATCGGGTTTGCCCGGCCCGTCTTCGTCGGTGACCACCGTCTTCACGAACGGCGCGAACCCGTGCCGCTCCAGCACCGAGTCGGCGAGCCGCCGCGGACAACTCGTGACGACACCGATCGGCCGCGCCGCCGCGATCGCGCGCACGTCGTCGACGCTGGCGATCGCCTTTCGGCCTTCGATGTCCGCGAGCACGCCGTCGAGGTCGAGCAGGATGGCCGCGGGCGCGACGGCGGCGTCGATCCCGGCCAGCAGGCGCGCGAACGTGCGGTCGTCGGCGGGCATCGTGATCCGCACGCCCGCGGGGAACGCCCGCACCGCGATGCCGACGCCGAGCAGCGCATCGCGCAGCCACGCGGGATCCCGCGGCCGCACGAACACGAAGTTCCCGGCGGACGGCAGCGGCGCGAGGCCGCGCATCGCCGCATGCCGCACCATCTCGTCGCGTTCCCTAGCGACGTCGCGCACGTACGCGGCGACCTCGTCGCCGCCGTCGAGCAATCGGACCTCGGCGGCCCGTCGGCTCCACGTCCCGCACGTGAACGGACTGCCCACCGAGCGCAGCCACCGCACGACGTCGGGCGGCGCGATCGCGTAGCCGACGCGCAGGCCGGCGAGGCCGAAAGCCTTGCTGAACGTGCGCACGACGACGGCGTTCGGAAACGAGAGCGCGGCCGCCGTCAAGTCCTCGCCGCCGAACTCGGCGTACGCGGCGTCGACCAGCACGGCCGCGCGCGGCGCGGCGGCACAGACGGCCCGCACGTCGTCGACGCTCGCGACGAGGCCGGTGGGATTGTTCGGCGAGACGACGGCGACGAGCGCCGTGTCACCGTTCACGGCATCGAGCACGGCGCGTCGCGGCCAAGCGCCATCGGCCCACGGCGGCGAGACGAGCTCGGCACCGGCGAGGGCGACGTAGCGCACCAGCATCTCGAACGTCGGAGTCGGCACGATCGCGCGACGACCCGGCTCGAGCACCGCACGGCACAATCGGTCGAGCACGTCGTCGCCGCCCGCACCGACGAAGATGCGTTCGACGGCGACGCCGTGGCGATGCGCGAGTACCCGTTCGAGCGAGTCGTCGAGCGGGTAGCTGCGGATCGCCTCGACATCACGAGAGAGCCCCACGAAGAACTGCGCCGTCGGGGCACGACCCTGGTTGCCGTCCAGCCGCACGTTCACCCATGGCGGAACCCTCGGGATCCCGGCGCCCGCCGCGGGAACCCGGACCGCGCGCCGCGGACCCGGACCGCCTGCGCTCATCGCCGCGCCGGCACCTTCGTGCCGAGGAACTGCCAGATGGCCTCGAACTGCTGCGCCCCGTCGCCACCCAGCACGTCCGTGATCGCGGTCGTGCCCGTTGGCGCGTAGCGCGGCATGCGCGAGTCGGGGTCGAGCCGCGTCGGATCGCGAAGCCAGCGGGTGTAGTACTCGTGCCGGAGCCGCGAACGAGCGGTGCCGAGTTCGATGCCCGCGCGCTCGAACACCTGCACGGCGGGAGCATCGCCGAGCGCATGGCACTGCACGCAGCCGAGACCCTTGCCCATCTGCACGAGCCGTTCCCCGTGCATCGCCGACTGCAGGTCCGGAGGCGGCTGCACCTCGTCCGCGGCCGGATAGCCGTGCTCGCGCACGAGCCCTTGTGCGAGCGCCTGCGCATGCGAACGGAACTTCGGCATGCGCGCATGGAGCCATGGCCGCGGCGACGGCTGCTCGCCACCGACGAACCGCGCGATCCAGGTCGGCTGCAGCTTGGCGCCGACCCAGGTGAGCGCGGGCACACCCTGCGCCGTCGGGTCCTGCTCCACCGGCACGGGCCCCGTCGCGGCGGCCGTTCGTTCGACGACGCGAGCCCACGTCGACGGTGCGCCGTCCAGGGCGTGGCACGCGGTGCATCGGCGCGCGGCGACGTTCCGCGTGACGTAGTCGAGCGGCGAGGATCGGAACGGCACTTGCTCCGCGAACGGCAGGAAGGCGCGCAGCGCCGCGACCTGTTCGGGCCGGAAGCCGTGGTCGAGCCCGGAGTCCACGCCGCCGTCCTGCAGGCAGCCGCGGTCCACGCGCAGATTGCGCAGCTTCGGCGGGCGCCGCTCGGTTATCGGAACGTCGATCGCGTGGCACAGGATGCAGTCGTGTCGTTCGACGAGCTTGCGGCCGTGTTCGGCGTTGCCGCGACTGGCGGGCAGCTGCGCCGTCTGGGAAGACAGGAGGAACGCGGCGATCTGCATCGCGTCGTCGCGCGACAAGTTGAAGTCCGGCATGCGCGTCGACGGGTGGTCGCGCACCGGATCCTGGAGGAACGACACCAGCGCCGCCGGATGCCACTTCGCGGCGACGTGGCCGAGCGTGATGCGATCGCCGAGCGCGGCATCGGCAGCCGGGGCGCCGGGGGCCGTGTGGCACGCGACGCAGCCGAGCTGACGGAAGCGGATCTCGCCCGACCCGGCGAAGCCGCCGGGAAAAGGCGGCGCCGCGAGCGGAGCGCCGAGCGTTGCGAGGTACGCCGCGACGTCGTCGGCGTCGTGTTCGTTCGAGAAGCGGATCTTGGGCATCGTCGCGTCGGAGCGCATCGCACGCGGATCGCGCAACCACGCGGCCATCCAGTCCGCGCTCACGCGGGAACCGACCGCGCGCAGATCGGGCCCCTGCGTGTCGAGCTCGCCGTACGCGGACTCGCCGATGCGCCGCGTTTCGGGCTCGTGGCATCGCGCGCAGTGACGCTCCGCGAAGAGGTGGTGTCCCGCACGCTGCGCGTCGGCCGTCGCGAGATCGTCCGCGGCCGAGAAGTGCAGTCGCTCGGGAGCGATCGGCTCGAACCCGAAGTCCCCACCCGCCCACGACACTCGCAGTTCGCCGTCGCCGGGCGTGTTGCTCTCGAAGGTCACGAGCAGCTCGTTGGGCCCCTTCTTGAGGCGCACCGCTTCGGTGGACTCGAGTGGTTTGCCCGGGCGGAGGCGCCCTTCGAGCACGGGTTCGCCGTTGCAGACCAGCTTCGCCGAGCCGCGGCCCTCGACCCGGAAGCGCAGTCGATCGCGGAGCGGCAGTTCGACCGTCGTGCGCAGCGTCGCGCGGAACAGCCCCGGCTCGATCCACGGACTCGGCGACTCACCCCTCTCCACTGCGAACGACAGGAGCCGCAGGCGTGCCGTCGCGCGCTCGGGCGTCTCTGCGACGCGCTCGAAGGTCGCGTGCACACCGCGCTCGAGGCGCACACCTTCCGGCGGTGTCTGCGTCCCGACGAAGGGTGCGAGCAGGATCGCGGCGAGAACGGCGCGAAGGGCGGTCACGGCTCAGTGCTCCTGCGGGAAACCGGGATCGCCGGCGAGCGCATGGATCGTCGCGTGCAGTTCGCCCTTCAGTTCCCGGCCGTCCTTCGCGTCGAGGCTCCAGCGCACCTGGATCTGGTTCACCGGTCGCATCCCGTCGATCGCGAGGAACACCGTGCGCGCGTCGGGCGACAGCTTCGCCGCGGTGACCTTCAGCGGATCCCGGTTCGGCTTGCCCTGCTCGACCTTGCGTTCGGGATGCAGGACGGAAACCTCGGGCGAGCCGTAGTTCGGCGAGTACAGGTAGTTCCAGATCTCGACGCCGAAGCTGTCGGGGTCGTTCGCGGTCGCGGGATCCAACGGCTCGTCGAACGTCAGGTAGACGCCCTTGTCGCACGTCCGCAGTCCGGTCGGGAACCCGAGCGGTTTGCCCGTGCGCCGAACGCGGTGGAAGCCGCCGTCGCGCGCCGCACTCGTCTGCCACCCCTGGAAGCCGGCGACGTACAGCTGCCCGTCGCGCGGCGAGAACCGGGCGCGCATACAGCTCGACGAGAACTGCGCGGGCAGGCGCACGACGCCGCCTTGCATGCGACCCTCGACCTTCTCCGTGAGCACGAGGTACACGGAGCACGTGCCGTACGACAGGTGCAGCAGACGGCCGTCGAGGTCCTTCCACGCGTCGCCGGTCACCCACACCTGGCCGCCGCTGCTGTTGTCGACCTCCATCGGGAACCAGCAGAGCGGCAAGTCGGGCTGGTCCGGCACCGGCGTGCGGTGCGCGGTGTCCTTGACCCCGCCGTAGAAGCCGGGCTCCTCGATCCAGTTGAGGCGGCAACGCGGCATGAACGTGCCCTCGTTGTCCCCCGATGTCACGACGCCCGTCGGCGACACACCGATCCCGTTGGGCGCGCGCAGTCCGGTCGCGATCGTCTCGAGCCGCGAACCGTCCTTCGACACCTTCATGATCGTGCCGTGATGCGGCGCGATCGCCATGAACCCGCGGCCACCCGGCCGCACCGGCCCGCCCTTGCTGAAGTAGAAGTTGCCTTCGCGATCGGTCTGCAGGTCGAACGCGAACTCGTGGAAGGCCGGCGTGATGTTCACGTCGTGGTTGAAGCACTCGTACGCGTCGGCTTCGCCGTCGCCGTTCGTGTCGCGCAGCCTGGTGATCCCGTCGCGACCGTGCACGAAGACTTCGTCGTCGACGATCTTCAGGCCCAGCGGGTCGAAGAGGCCGGTCGCGAAGCGCCTCCACTCGAGCCGCGCGAGCGAGTCGTCCATGCCGGACACGATCCACACGTCACCGTTCCAGGTCGTGATCGCGGCACGACCGTCGCGGAAGAAATCGAATGCCGCCGTACGCATCCGCGAGTGGAAGCGGTTGTCGAAGGGGATCGTGATCGTGTCGACCGCGAACGGGCCGTCGTCCGCGCCGCGTTCGCCCTTCGTGACGATCGCGTCGCCCCACATCGGCTTCGCGGGGGCACCGACCACGGCAACGGCATTGTCGCCCGACAGGCGTGCCAGCACCGCCTCGACCGCGGGGCGCTGGCCCGCCGTCATCGCGACGCCGATCAGCAGGTCGGCGTCGTGCGGCGGCACGACCAGCACGATCCGACCGCCGTCCGCGACGAGACGCACTGCGCGCTCGGTGCCCCTCAGGCCTGCGGCCACTGCCGATCCGGAGCGCGGCACCGAATCCGCCGGCGACGTGCAGCGGTCCGCGAAGACGTCGATCTCGGAGAAGAACGTGCCGCCGCGCACGACGCGGAAGAGCAGGTGACGGAACTCGCCGAGACCGCCCGGCAGGGCGACGCCGGCGCCGTGCTTCATGCCTTCGTCGAGCGCCGTGGTGTCGACGTCGGCGATCTTCTTCCATCCCGCCGCGGCCGGATCGGCGGCAGCGGTGTCCGGCGCCTCTTCGGCATCGCTGCCGAACAGCTCGTACTGCTGCGCACAACGCTCCGCGCGGTGCCACGAGAAGGAGTTCACGCGATGAACCTGCACCCGCTTCTTCAGGTCGACGACGAAGCGTCCTTCGTCGATCTCGCCGTCGCTCGTGCGGCGCGGATCGAACCAGACCGAATGGAACGTGTCGTCGTCGTTGTCCGCGGCTTCGCCGTCGCACAGGAGCGGGACGGCGAACGAACCCTCTTCGCCGCCGTTCGCTGCAGCCTTCCTTCCGTGCAGGCGCGCGAAGGCCGGCACGAACGCGATCGTGGCACCGCTACCGCTCGACGGATCGAGCCAGTCCGTCTTCGACGGGCCGCCGGTCGCGAGCAGGCTCCACGCGTAGCCGATGTCGGTCGAAACGAGCGTCTGCTTCGGCGCCGATGCCAGGAGCAACGCTCGCCCCTCGGCGCCGGTCACGGCCTGCGCGCCGGCGTCCGCCGCGGCGCAGACGACCATGCGCTGCTCGGTGCGCGAGGGCCCGACCTCGATGTTCCGGACGACGATCGGGAGCGGCCCCTTCTCGGCGGAGTAGGTCTCGCGGACGTCCATGTCCCCGATGCGGTAGCCCACCACCACGTCGTCGCGTCTGAGCCAGAAGCCGCGGTAGGTCGCGCGATCCTTCGGCAGCGGTCCGTGCGGGATCGAGCGAGGATCCGCGAAGTCACCGGCGAACGCCCAGCCCGGGCCAGGAGCCGTCTCGACGAGCGTCGGTCCGGCGCGCCGAGGCATCGGTCCGTGACCGCCTTCGTACGCAGTGCCGCGAAGGCGCACCCAGCCTTCGCTCCACGCAGCGGACATCCGCAGCAGCTCCGTGTCGAAGACGACGGTCGCTCCGCCGGGGATGCGGATCACGAGCCCCTTCTCGGTCGTGCCGGCCTGCCCACCGAGTTCGACGGTGGTCATCAGGTGGTTGCCGTACTGCATCGGCGCATCGCGCTTCTGCGCCGTCGCGACCGTCGTGGCGAGCGTGATGACGAGAGCGAAGGTGGACGAGGGGGCGCGCGAGTGCATGGGCGCCACGATCGCACGACGGCGACCGCCTCGGCAAGCATCGTTCGTGCCCGATACGGGATCGGGGCCGCCGGACTAGAACGCGTTCACGAAGCTCGCGACGCCGCCCGCCATCGCGCCGCCGAACGGATTCAGGGTGCCGGCCTCGACGAGCACGATGGCGGTCGCGAAGAACTGGCTGCCCGGGGGCATGCCCGGCGGCACCGTGAGCGGCGTCGCCAGCACCGGCGAACTGCCGAGGAATGCGGTCAGGATGTCGAGGCCGCCGACCCACAGCACACAGCCGGGCAAGCCGAGCGAATCGAGCGGCGTTCCCGACGGGTTCGGCCATGGACTCACGATCGTCACACCGAAGTACACCCCGCTGCCCGGCGCCGTTTCGGGGATGCCGCTCACGGTGTACGAGACGAGCGTGCCTGCGGTCGGCGTGGACACCGGCGCCGGCGAGGCGGTGATCGACACTCCGTGGCAGCCCACACCGTAGGCCGAGTGCGACGCAGGCGCAGTCGGCAGGACGACCTGTGCGAACGAACCCTGGCTCAGATTCCAGTACGTGCCCGTCGGTGCGGTTTCGAGACGGATCGCGCGCACCATGTACGTCGACGGACCGACCAGCGGGGCCGGATCGACGAACGCCGTTCCCGCGACGATCGCCGACGAGATGCGGACGAACGGTCCCGCCGCCGATGCGGCGCGGTAGACGTGGTAGCCGGCCACCGGGTCGGCGCTCGCGTTCCATCCGACGCTCGCCGCGGGCCACAGGTCGGCGACCGAGACCGCGGTAGGCGGCGCGACCACGTGCTGACGCAGCGTCGGGTCGCCCATCAGGGCGACGTGCACACCGCGCGCCGACAGACCCGCCGCGGACGAGTCGTTCTGGCTGAGTCGTACGCACTGGCCGATCGGCGCACCGAGCGCCATCGGATGGAATTGCCAGTGCGGACGCCCGGCCCAGACGCTCGCCAAGGTCCAGCCCTGGCACAGCGGGGCCCTGAGGAAGTTGTCGGTCGAGTCCCAGTCGCCGAAGTAGCTGCCGAACAGCATCGTGAACACCGTCCGGTTGCTGCTCGCGGCGAAGTCCGTCGTCGACCCGACGCCGCTGGCACCCGAGAACCAGCCGCCGCCGCATCCGTACGACCAGACGTGGCCCGGGCCGCTCGAGACGTTCAGCGTGCCGAAGTAGTCCGCCGCGACGGCGTTCGCGGTACCGACGAGCGCGCTGGACGCGCGCCAACCGCTCGCGGCGAACGCCTCGCCGCCGAACCAGCCGAAGTTGTCGTCGATCACGGCCTGCTGGCCTGCCGTGAAGACCTTGTGCCGCCAGTCGTGGTCCTTGTCGAGGTACGCGGCGAGCAGCGCGTCTTCGCCGGCGGCGAACGAGGGCATGTTCGCGAAGTCGACGCGACCGACCGCGAGATCGACGTCGCTCGGGAGCGACGACTGGTCGAACTTGCCGTCGCCGGGCACGTTCCTGTTCTCGACGCGCGACGCGCCGGTGTTGTCGACCGAGGCGTCGGTCCACAGCCCGTTCACCTCACCGTAGTAGACGTCCGCGGGCCAGGCGCCGTAGTGGTCGGGCACGTGGCCGTCGGGCGCCATCGAACCCGAGTACGGCACCGGGACGTGCCCGAGCACGAAGACCGTCGTGACCTGGCCGAGGTGCGCGGCGAAGTCGGCGGCGACCAGCGCCCGCACCGAGGGCACGCTCGTGCCCGGCGTCACGTCGTGACGCAGCACGCCGTAGCCGTCGCCGACGAGGTCCTCGACGAGGCGGTCGAGGCGACTGCCGAGCGACGCGACCTTCGACGCGTCGACGAGCAGCACGACCTTGCCGCGGTCCTCGATCGCATCCGCGGCGATGCCCGCAGTCGCGAAGCCGTTGCCGGCCGGCGAACCCGCGCGCTGGAACCAGTACTCGTAGCGCGTGCCGACCACGACGGCGCTGTCGGTCCACGCAGTGGCCGCGCCGCCACCCGGCACCGCAGCAGGAACGCCCCAGACGAGCGAGCCGGGTGCGCGGCGCCGCACCGTGTAGCTCGTGGCGCCTGCCTCCGCGGGCCAGCTGAAGACGATCGCCGGGGGAGTCGTCTGCACCGTCGCATCGACCCGAACGGCCGCCTGCTGCGCCGTCTGGGCGAACAGAGCGGAACCCGAGATCACGAGGCACGACGCGAGGAGCGACGGTCGCAGCATGGACATCACCACGAAGGCGAGGGACCGGGCGGAGCGCCGAGAGTATCGCGGTGTCAGCCAGCCTTGTCGGCGTGCCGCGCAACACCCGCCGTCACGCAGAACCGCAGCGCTTCTTCGACCTTCATGTCGATCGCGCGCACCCGGTCGCGCGGCACGACGACCGTGAATCCGCCGAGCTGGTAGCTCATGGGCAGGTAGACCGCGACCTTGCCCTCGCCGACGTCCGGCAGGTCGTCGAAGTCCTCGCGTGTGAGGAAGCCGATCAGCTCCATGCCCTTCGCCTGCTCCACCATCACCACCCTGCGGAACGGCCGCTCGTCCGCGCTGCCGAACAGCCGTACGACGTCGACGATCATCCCGTAGACCGACTTCACGACCGGGATCCGTTCGAGCAGGGCCGTGAGGCGCGCGTAGACCTTCCGCACGACGAAGGAGTACATGAGGAGGCCGATCACCATCACGAGGACGATCGACATCGCGAACCCCATCCCGGGCCAGTAGCGCGCTTCGCCGAGGAACGGCACGAGCACGCTGCGCAGCAATTGCTCGCCCGTCGCGACCGCCCACCAGACGAGGTAACCGGTCAGTGCCAAGGGCAAGATCGCCGCGAGACCACGGAAGAAGAGCTTCGCCAGGAACCGCATCTCCTCATCGTGCCACGCCGAACCGCGCTTTCCCCCGCGTGTCTTCCGGCCGAGACAATGGCATGTCCGAACCGCGACGCCAGGGACCCGATGCCCGCGAGGCCGGCCGGAACCGCGGGGCCAGCGATTCGGTATCCTTGTTGCTGGCCGCGCGGCCCCTCCCAGGAGGAGATCCCATGAACGACCGTCGATTCCAGACCCGGCTCCTCGGCGTGCTGTTGCTCGCCTTCGTCGCGGCACCGATCGCCGCACAGCGTCCGACACCCCAGCCGCGGCCGTCGGCCGGCCAGGGCCCTCGACCCGCACCCGCGCCGAGTCCTCGCCCGTCGGTGTCTCCGGCGCCCCGGCCCTCGGTGACTCCGACCCCGCGCCCACCGGCGCCCCAGGCACCCGTTTCGCGGCCTGCGCCGATGCCGCGACCGGCACCGGTTTCGCGACCGCCCGTCAGTTCCCCGACGCCGCGGGTCGCACCGCGCCCGGCGCCTGCACCCGCACCGCGCCCCGAACCCGTCATCCGCCAACCCGGGCAACCCCGCGTTCCGGGCGTCACCCCGACGCCGTCGCCGATCGACACCGGACGTCGTCCCGCGCCCACACCACGCATCACGCGCCCGAGCGAGCCGAGCGCGCCGGCGCCGGTGACGCGCACCCGCGACGAGCTGCCGACCCGCGGGCCGGGCCGCAGCACCGAAGCGCGCGACAACGTCTACCGCGGTCCCGCCCTGTCGCCGCGCACACGCACCGACGACGTGGCTCCGCGCCCTTACCCGGGCACCGTGCGCTCGCCCGTCGCGCCGACCCAGCGCGCGCCGGTCAACACCGGGAGCCGCGAGCCCGTCGTTCGGCCGCGCCCGAGCGACAGCCGCCCCGGCCGCTACGCCCCGCGGGACGAAGTGCCGCGTTCGACCACGGGCGGCGTCTCGCCGCGAGTCCGTTCGCCGGAGTCCGCGACGAGCAACGTTCGCGCGCCCGTCGCCGCCGTCGATGCGACCCCGCGCCTCGTGCCCCGTTCGACGTCCCCGCGCCTGACCGTTCCCCGCAGCGCGACGACGAGCGGCGCATCGCTCGTGAGCGGGCTGCGCGTGCCGGCGCGCGCATACGACTACGGCAGCCACTATGGGCATCGCGATTCGTGCCGCAGCGTGTTCTGGAACACCTGGTGGGATCCGTGCCGCTACGACTCGTTCGGGAGCTGGTCGTGGTACGGCGGCTGCAGCACCTTCGGCTGGAGCCTCTCGTTCTGGCACCCGTGGTACTGGTACCGCACCCACTACTGGAACAGCTGCTACTTCGACACGTGGTGGTACCTGCGGTCCCGTCCGACCTGCGCGTCGACGAACTACTGGTGGTACCCGTCGTCGACGTACTGCCCGACCTACCTGTACGTGCCCAGCAGTTCGGTCGTCTATGTGGAACGTGAGCCGGCTGCGGCGTCCGCGCCCGCCGAAGGGGAAGTCGTCGTCGCCGGATCCGGAGTCGGAGACGGCGGCAGCATCGCTCGCGTCGTCGCAACGCCGGACACCGCCGCCGCCCGCGCCGAGACGACGGAGACCCTCGCGAAGAAGTACGTCGAACTCGGCGACTTCTACTTCGAGGCCGGGCGATTCACGGACGCTGCCGACGCCTACTCGCGCGCGCGCGGCTACTCGCCGGACAACGCCTCGATCCACTTCGCCCTCGCGGACGCGTCGTTCGCGACCGGTGACTACCACTTCGCCGCGTTCCTGATCGGCGAAGCCGTGCGCCTGCAACCGGCGATCGTGTCCGCCGAAATCGACCGCCGCGTCTACTACGGCGACCCCAAGCTGTTCGAGCAGCAGATGGACGAACTGAACCGCTACGTCGAGGCGAAGCCGTACGACGCGCAGGCGCAGCTGGTGCTGGGCTACAACCTGCGCTTCTCGGGCAAGCCGGTCGCCGCCGCGGCAGCGTTCCGCCGGGTGCTGCAGGTGTCCCCGGAGAATCGCGCCGCCGCCGCGTTCCTCGCGGCCCTCGAACCCGCGGGCTCCGAAGCGACGATCCGCTGACTCCGGAACGTCGCCTGCGGGCCCCGGCCGCGCTACGCTCCGGCCGCGAATGGCCCGCCGAATCGACACCTACCTCGCCGACCTCGTCAGCCCCGAGAAGTTCGCCTTCTACGAAACCGTCCGCGACTTCGGCGACGCCGAGGTCGCCCCCCATCTGCTGCACTGGGAGCGCGAGCACCAGCTCGTCCCCGACGACTGCATCAGGAAGATGGGCGAGCTCGGCCTGTTCGGCCTGCCGATCGCCGAGGAGTTCGGCGGCCAGGGCGGCGACCACACCGACCTCGTCCTGATGGGCCTGGCGCTCGGCTACCACAGCCAGGCGGTCGCGATCACGCCGGGCGCGGCGATCTCGCTCGGCGCGAAGCCCCTGCAGCTGTGCGGTTCGGCCGCGCAGAAGAAGGCGCACCTGCCGGCGCTGGCGCGCGGCGAACGCATGTTCGTGTTCGGCCTGTCCGAACCCGGTCGCGGCAGCGACGCCGCGAACCCGCAAGTGACGGCAGTCCGGCGCGGTTCCAACTGGGTGCTGAACGGCGAGAAGTGCTGGTCGACCAACGCGCGCTGGGCGAGTCACGTCGTCGTGCACGCCCTGACGAACCCCAACGGCCCGAACGGCAAGCGTTCGACGTGCTTCATCGTCCCGATGGCGCAGAAGGGCGTCTTCTACCAGGAGATGTCCGGCAAGAAGGTGTGGGAGCAGTCCTCCACCGGTTCGATCATGCTCGAAAACGTCGAGGTCGGCGACGACGCGATCCTCGGCACCGAGAACGACGGCTTCAAGGTGATGGTGACGACGCTGAACGGCGGCCGCCTCTTCATCGCGTCGCTCGCACTCGCTTCCCTCGCGTTCGCGCTCGACAAGACGCGCGTCTACGCCGAGGAGCGCATCCAGTTCGACGAGAAGCCGATCGGCCGCTTCCAGCGCGTGCAGGACGTCGTCGTCGACATGGACATCGCCCTCGAGCGAGGCCTCACGTGGCTCGTGCACTGCTGCAAGCTCTACGAGGAGAACCGCCTGTCGCGTGAGCAGGCCGCGAAGGTGAAGGTCGACTGCAGCCGCTCCGCGAGCGACCTGCTGTTGCTGGCGATGGAGGTGTGCGGCGGCGTCGCGTGCTTCGACGAGTTCGGCCTGATCCGCCACCACAACGACCTGTTCGTGACGCGCGTCGGCGAAGGCAGCAACTTCGCGCTGAAGGACCTGATCGTCCGCCCGCTGCGCGCCAAGTGACGCGCCGGACGCGCCGCAGCGGCCGCGGTCAGCGGCCCTGGGCGATGCGCTCGATCTGCTCGAGGAACTGACGGACGTTGTCGCGCGGCTTCAGCACCTGCGCCCGGCGCAGCAGCGGGATCGCCTCGGCGTACTTGGCCTGTGAAGCGAGCAGGCGTGCGTGCGCCAGCTTCGCATCGGCCTCGAACGCCGCGATGCCGGCGGCGTGCTCGTAACGGAAGATCGCCTTGTCGACTTCGCCGTGCGCTTCGTGGAAGCGCCCGAGTCGGATCAGCGCGTCGCCGTCGAGCGGATCGAGTGCGACGACCTGCTCGAGGATCTTCGCTTCCTCCTCGCTCGCCGCGACCGTGCAGCGGGCGCGCAGGGAGAGCATCTCCTTCTTCTGCGCGTCGCTGAGAGCGGTCGCGAACTTCGCGTCGACCGCGTCGAGAACGCGCACCCCGTCGGCCACGGCTCCACGCGCAACGAGCGCCTTCGCCGCACGCAGCCCGCCCGCCAGGACGTCCTTGCCGTCCTTGGCGATCGCGCGGCAGTAGGCATCGGCGGCGAGTTCGTGGTTCTCGGCGTTCGTGTGGATGTTGCCGAGCGTGAACAGGCTCTCGGCGGTCGACTGCCCGAGTCGATCGAGGACTTCGAGGTTCTCCGCCGCCCGCTGCGGCTCGTTCATGCCGAGGAACGCCTGCGCCTGCCGCAGCCACAGCTCGCCGCGCTCGGGCTGCCCGTCGATCATCGTGCCGAACAGTGTTGCGGCCTCGGCGAAGCGCTGCTGCTTCAGCACCGCGTGCGCCAGCCCGGAGCGCCACTCCGGACGCGCGGGATCGAGCATTGCCGCGAGGCGGAACGCCGACTCGGCGGCTAGCCAGTCCTCGGAGTTCGCGTGCGAGAAGCCGAGCAGGCCGTAGATCGTCGGGCTCGCGCCACCGAGTTCGACGACGCGGCTGAACGCGAGCACGGCGCTGCGGTACTGCCCTTGCCGGTAGCGCACGAGGGCGAGGTCGTGCCACGCGCGGCGGAACTTCGGGTGCTTCTGCACGGCGGTCTCGTACGAGGCCGTCGCGCCCGCGAGGTCGTCGCGCTCGAGCAGCATCTTCGCGAGCGTCAGGTCGAACGTGGCGTTCGCCTTCGGCGCGGCGAGTGTCCGCAGCTGCGCGATCGCCTCCTCGACGCGGTTCTGCGCGCGGAGATCGACGACCTCCTGCAGGGCCTCGAATTCGTCGATCGCGAGTGCGGGCGGCTCGACGTCGGTCTCGGCGAGGTAGCTCTCGGCGAACCGTTCCCGGAACGTCGCGTCGCGCCACCATGCCGGGCCGGCCGCTTCCGCGGGCGTCGTGGCTCCGGAGTCCTGCGTCGCCGTCGCCGGCGACGCGGCGACGTCGCCTTTCGAAGCGGTCGCATCGACGACGCGCACCGGCGGCTGCGTGTCCTCGTGCGAGCTGGCACACGCGGACCACACGAACGACGCGAAGAGGGAGAAGCAGAGGGAGCGGGACATGGGCGTCATCCTTCGAACTTGAACTGCTGGCGCATCGGCGAACGCACGGCGCGACCGCCGCGTTTGCCGGGCTCGAACTTCCACTGACGGATCGCCGTGAGCACCGGCCCTTCGAACGAGGGATCCGACGAACTCTGGACGATCGGGTTCTCGACGCGACCGCTGGGGTCGACGACGAACAAAACGGTGACGGTCGCCGGGCGCCTCTTGCGCAGTGCGGCGGTGAGGACGGGCGCCGGATCGTGGATCGGGCGCGGCTTCTGCTCGAGGTCCTTCAGCGAGAACGCCGCATCGTCGGCGCCGCCGACGCCCGCGATCGCGAGCTTCGGGACGAACTCACCGAGCGAGCCGCTGCCGTCGCCACCACCACCGCCGAGCGCGGTCTCGAGCTGCGCGAGGTCGAGCGGCGGCGCGTCGTCCGCGAGGTCCGGCGGCTTCTCGTCGGACTCCTTCTTCTCTTCCTCCTGCGGCGGCTCCACGGGCGGCGGCGGCGGCAGTGCCGCGGTGTCGATCGGCACGAGCGTGAGGTCGGGCTGGTCCGGCTGCGCGATCGCTTCGAGCAGCGGGAGGACCAGGAAGCACGCGAGCGTCAGCACGATGGCGCCGATGGCCACGACGGTGCCACGGAACGCACGCACCACTCCGGACTCGCTGCGGATCGCTTCCACGGCCGTCATCCCCGCCCTGCCGTGCGGCTCGTGGCGACACTGACCTTCTTGGCGCCGCCGAGCTTCGCTTCGTCGACCACCCGCACGAGGAGCCCGGACGCCGCAGCGGTGTCGGCCTGGACGATCACGGGCAGTTCGTCGCCCTTGCCCTTCTGCAGCATGCGCCGCACGACGGCCTGCACGCCCTGCACGCCGATGTTCTTGCCGCCGTAGACCACGTCACCCGACGCGGTGAGCGCGAGCAGGATGCTGTTCTTCTCGAGATGAACGGACGACGCGGCCTGAGGCTTGTCGACCTCGACGCCCGTCTCCTCGACGAAGGTCGTCGTCACGATGAAGAAGATGAGCAGGATGAAGACCATGTCGATCATCGGCGACATGTCGATGCCTGCTTCGTTGCCTTCGTCGGCGGAGGAGTCGCGGAAACGGCCCATGGGAGTGTTCTCGGGAAGTTGGTCTAGGCGGCTTCGGGATCGCGACGCAGGCGGCGGTACAGGCCCTGCGTGACGACGGTTTCGAGGTGCGCGAGGAACGTCGCGTACTGGTCCTTCTGCCGCGTGAGGCGGTACCAGAAGAAGAGTCCCGGCAGCGCGACGACGAGGCCCGTCTCGGTCGTGATCAGCGCTTCGGAGATGCCCTTCGCGATCGCCGCGAAGGTCTTGTCGCCGCCCGTGCCGGTCGCGAGCGCACCGAACGTCACGAGCATGCCGGTCACGGTGCCGAAGAGTCCGAACAGCGGTGCCGTCGCGACGCAGACCTTCATCACGCGCAGATCGCGCTGGAAGGGTCCGAGTTCGGCGGTGCGCAGGCCCCGGAAGATCGCGCCGGCTGCGTCGAGCGACTCGGCGCCGGCGACGTTGTCGAGCAGTTCGCCGATCGGACCCTCGCGATACTTCGGGTGCTCGAGCCACAGACGCCACACCTTCTCGGGCACGGCGCGGAAGCCCTTCGCACGGAGACGCACCGCGACCCGCATCCCGATCGCGAACATGATCAGCGCGTTGATCGCGATGAGGATCATCGCCGAACCACCGGCGACCCAGATCTCGACCGCGCGCCCCCACGCCTGCAGGAACGCGGCGGTGAACGACTGTGCGAGGTCGCCGACCGCGGGGAGGACGAAGGCGTTCATCGCTGGCTCACGCCACTCCGGCCTTGGCGGACGCGGTCTCGGCCTTGCGACAACGGTTCACGAAGGCCACCGCGGCCTTCTCCATCTCGTCGAGGATGCCGCGCGCCCGGCGCGACAAGAACGCGTGCAGCAGCAGCGACGGGATCGCCACGATGAGTCCGTACTCCGTCGTGATGAGCGCTTCCGAGATGCCGCTCGACAGGGTCTTCGGGTCGGCGTTCCCGTGCGCGGTCATCAGCTGGAAGGTCTGCATGATGCCGGTCACCGTTCCGAGCAGGCCGAGCAGCGGCGCCGACGACGCGCAGATCGCGACGAACGGCAGCCACGACTGCAACCTGAGGCGCGTGGACATGACCTTCTCGAACATGACCTCCTCGACGAGTTCGCGCGGCTCGCCGAGGTGGCGGGCGCCTTCGGCCAGCATCTCGCCGGCGGGCCCGCTGATCGTCTCCGCGCGCTCCACGGCGCCGGCACGGTCGCCGCGCTCGACCGCGTCGAGCAGCGCGTGCACGAGCTTCTGCGACGGGCGGCGGACGAACGCCATCGTGAGCCACTTCGCCAGGACCACGAGCAGTGCCGCGCTGGCCAGCGTGAGGATCGGCCACATGACCGGACCGCCCTTCAGGAAGTGCTCGACGAGCGTCTCCTGCACGGCCTCGATCTTGTGCGCGCTGCCGAGCGTCGGATCGAGCGGGAAGCGGCCGCCGGTACCGGCGACGAGCTGACCCGCCGCCGCGGTGTCCTCCGGGAGTGCGAACGGCACGACCGTCGGCTCGAGCGAGCCGAGGCGTTGTTCGGCCGAGCCGATCGCGCTGCCGTCGTCGGAGCGGAACAGCGCCGTGGGGCCGAGAAGCAGGAACGTGCCCGCCTTCACCGCGCCGCCGGCGTCGACGGCCGTGCCCTGGAAGCGCGTCCCGCCGAGGGCGTCCTTCAGCCGGTCGATCGTCGCCCCAACAGCGGCGATCTCCGCGGAGAAGACATCGTCCTCGGCGAGGGCGCGATTCTCGATGGCCAGCTTGCAGTCGGCGAACACCTTCTGGTGCCGCTGCAGCTCGGCGATGTGCAGTCCCGCCTCGATCTCTCGCACGTACTCGGCGAGCACGTTGCCGAGCCACGTCGACTGGTCGCGGCGGCGGTCGATCTCGGTGCGCGCGTTCGTCAGGTCGAGCGAACGCGCTTCGAGCGTCTTCGACACGCGCTGGAACTCCGCGCGCGCGGCCTGCAGCTCGGCCTCGACGGCGCGCATCTCGGCATCCATCGGGAGACGCTCGGACGCGATCCGTTCGCGCAGCTTCGCGAGGTCGGCGAGTCCGTCGGCGAGCTGCTTCTGCGCGTCGGCGGCGATCGTCGCGAAGGTCGCCGACGTCGGGGGGTTCTGCGTCTCCTGGGCGACGGCGGCGCCGGCCAGGAGCGCGGAGAGCAGGAGGGACGGGCGGAGGGTGCGGAGCATGGCTGTGTTCCTCACAGGATCTGGACCGGCAGGCGGACGTAGGCGGCGACCTTCTCGCCGGCGAGCATCGCGACGACCAGCGCGACCTCGGGCGCGAGTTCGTTCGTGGGCGTCCACGTCCAGCCGTTGGCGCCCGGCACACCGACGCCCGCGAGGCGGCCCTTGCTGCCGGAGTAGAACGCCTGGCCGATGCCGAGGTAGACGACCGTGACCTCGACGCTCGTGCCGTCGGGCAGGGGCCGCACTTCGCTGCGCACCGTGACCTCGCGGTTCCATTGGTGCACCTGCTTGCAGACGAACAGCACGTTGCGGAAGCGTTCGTCGAGGCGAAGCTTGCTGTCCTCCGCGCGCTCGGGGATCAACTGGCCGACCGGGCGGATCTTCTCGCGCAGCGGCTCCGGCAGGCGCGGCAGCAGATCGAGCACGCGCTTCTCCAGCGCCACGATGTGCTCCGTGAGCTTCGTCTCGGTGGTCTTGCGCCGCTCGAGTTCGCCTGCGAGTTCACCGAACTTCGCGTCTGCCGCGCCGATGTTCTTCTCGGCGTCGGCGATGCGCTGACGCAGGGACGCGATCTCACGGCGTTGCACGTCGATGCGGTCTTTCAGCGTTTCCTTGGCGAGGTCCCAGTCGCGGCGCTCCTTCGACAGGAGCCCGCGCACCTCGACCCACTTCTCGAGGGTCGTGCGGGCAGCCCCGACCGGGCTCGATTCCTGGGCCGGCAACGCGGCGAAGAGCGACGACATCACGAAGCAGGCGATCGGGGATCGCCATCCGGAGGGCGCGAAGGGGTTCATGGTTTCGAGGGACACGGGGTTCAGAAGCGGATCTCGCCGCCGAGGGTCAGGGAGAAGTCGATCCCGTCCGAGCTGCGGCGGCGCAGCACGTCGGACGCGATGAACTCGGAGCGGTAGACCTCGCGTTGCTCCGAGTCGGTGAGGTTCTTTGCGGCGAAGACGAGGCGGACGTTCTCGCCGAGCTTCTGGGCGACGCTGAGGTTCAAGGTGTCGAACTGCGTCAGGTACGTCGGCGGCACGAACGTCGAGTTGGACGGACCGGAGCCCTGCACGAGCGTGTCGCCCTGCACGGTGTAGAAGAGGCCGATCTGCGTCTTCGTGAGCGCGACGTCCCACGTGACGAATAGGTTCCACAACCAGTCGGGCGCGCTCGTCATTTCTCGCGAGAACGACGGGTCCCGACCGTGCAGGCTCCGGAACGCCGCGATCTCGCTGTCGGGCAGGTTCACCCGCGCCTCGATCTGCGTGAGGTTGCCGCCGAACGTGACGCCCTCGAGCGCTTCCCCGATCGGCGCCAGGCCCTGACGGGCCTCGACCTCGTAGCCGCTCAGGTTGCCGCGCGGGTAGTTCGTCGCGGTCGTGAAGTTGAACGTCGTCGCACGTTCGAGGTACTCGATCGGATCGCGGATGTCCTTCTCGAACCACGACACCGACACCAGCGTCGTCGACGTCGGTGTCCAGTCGGCGCGCAGGTCGTAGTTGCGGATGTGGCTCGTGCGGAGGTTCGGGTTGCCGATGAAGATCGGACCGCCGAGGTACTCCTGGTTCAGGATCGGCGTGATCTCCTTGAAGGTCTGGCGCGCGACGGTTTCGCCGTAGGCGGCGCGCACCGTCCACGCATCCGCGGGTCGCCACACGAGGCCGACCGACGGGAGGAGTTCGCGCTCGGAGAAGTCGACGTCCGCATCCCCCGGGCCGAGTGCGACCGCTGCGTTCTCGCCCTCGGGCAACCACGTCGCCGCGGCTTCCGGCACGTTGACGACGCTGATGCTCGTCGACTCCTCGCGGACACCACCGACGAGGTTCAGCGTGCGCAGGAGCGGCAGGTCGAGCATCGCGTACCACGCCTTCACCTGCTGCCGACCCGTGTAGTCGACGTCCGTCGTGCCCGCGGTGATCGCGTGGTCCTCGAAGATCCAGTGCGTGCTCCAGTCGACCTCGTCGAAGGTGCCGGCGAAGCCTGGCGACGGGTCGGCGAAGTTGCTGTAGGTCTCCTGGTCGTAGCGGCGATCGACCGTGTCCCCGAACACGCCGACCTTCACGTAGCCCTTGTCGCCGCTCCACTGCGCGAAGGGGATCTTCAGGCCGACCGTGTACTGCTCGCTCTCTTCGCCGAGGGTCTTGTACGTGCGCTGCAGGTTGCCGAGCGTGATCGCGGCGGCCGGCTTCAGCGGAGTGAAGAAGTCCGGAGTCCACGACGTCGCGAACAGGCGCTTGTCGGGCTGATCACGATCCGCCGTGCTGCGCGCCAGCGTCCAATCGAGCTCGACGGCGGCCTTGCGCCTGCCGACGACCTGGTCGAGGCGGTGGCGCCCGGAGAGCTGCAGCGTAGACGTGAGCCGTTCGGTGTACTCGAGCGTCTGGTAACGCAGGTAGGGTGCACCGTCCGGAACGTCGTGGCCCGGCGTCGTCGGCACTTCGGGGTCGTAGCCGGGGAAGAAGTACTGCTTGCCGCGCGTGTCCTCGGCCAGGGTCGCGATGTCGTCGAACGACCGCGTGAACAGGTAGGCGAGCGTCACCGCGTGGTGGTCGGTCTCGACACCCACCGTCGCCAGCCCGCCCCAGTTCACGCTGCGCTTGCCCTGCTTCACGTCGAGCAGCGAGGAGATGAAGGATCCGCCCGTGGGACTGCCGAGGCTCGTGTCGGGCACCATCGGTTCGCCGATCGTGTTCACTCGCCACGAGTCGTCGATGCCGTTCTTCTCGAGCGAGCTGTCGCGCTCGTAGAAGATGTTCACCGTGCCGCCGACGCGGACCCCGCGCGCCACCTCGACGCGACCGCCGATCGACCCGGACCACTTGTAGTCGATCGGTGCGTCGCCTTCGGTCACGCCGACGGCGCCATCCCAGTTCTCGCCGAGTTCCTGCTCGCCGCGCGCACTCGCGCTGCCGCCCCAGTACTGCAGGCCGCCGCCCCGGTAGGAGAGGAAGTCGTGGCGCCCCGTCGTCTGTGTGTTGTGGGTCGTCTGCAGCTTCCAGCGCGCGAGGAACGGTTCGTCGGGCACACCTTTCAGCAGCACGTTGACCGCACCGCCCGACGCGTCGCCGAGCTGATCCGGCGTGAAGGTCTTCGCGACCTGGATGCCCGCGATCACTTCCGCCGGGAACTGGTCGAGTTCGACGGCGCGCTTGTCCTCGTCGGCCGACGGCAGGCGAACGCCGTTGATCTGCGAACTGACGTAGCGGTCGGGCAACCCGCGGATGACCGCGGTCTTGCCGTTCTGCAGCGACGCACCGGCGACGAGACGCAGAGCCGCGGCGGCATCGCTCGCACCAGCCTTGCTCATCACCTCCGCGCCGACGCTGTCGACGAGGGCCGGACTCTCGAGGCGGGTGTCGAGCGACGTCGCGTCGCCCTCCGCCCCCATCTTCACGACATCCGTGACGACGCGTGGTTCGAGTTCGGTGATGTCCCCGGCGAGTGTGACCTCGAGGTCGGTGACCTTGCCCGCGGCGACGACGAGGTCGGCGCGCACCTCACGCACGTAGCCGTCCTTCGCGAACACGAGTGTGTACTTGCCGGGCCGCACCGCGGTGAACGTGAACACGCCGAGCACGTCGGAGACGGCGCGCTGGCCGGTCTCGACGACCGACACCTGGACCTCGGCGAGCGGACCCTTCCACTCGCGGTCGGCGACCGTGCCGCGAATCGATCCGACGTCCTGGGCGACGACCGCGGCACCGGTGGCGATCGCCACCGCGACCGCACGTCCGAGGAGACTTCTCACCAAGGATCACCCAGTCCGTCGACGACTTCGCGCAACCGGGCCGAGAGTTCGGCGGTCGGCTGGAAGCGGCACTTCGCCATCGCGACACACGTGCCGACGATGTCCTCGGCGCGAGGGCGCGAGTTCGGGTTCTCGACTCCCTCTTCGATCACGAGCGCCCAGATCGATGCGGACCGCTGGTCGTCGCCGATGTCGTGGAAGGCTTCGGCGAACGGGCGCAGGATCTCGGCGCGGGTCGTCGAGCGGAAGCCGGCACGCACGTCCTGGTAGCGGACGAGCCCCTTCTCGAGGTCCTCTCGCGCCCCGTCGGCTTCACCCGCGCGGTGACGCAGCACGGCGAGTCGCGGGACGAAGGACACCGCCGCTTCGGGCGTCCACTCCGTCGCTTCGTAGTAGTCGCGCGCCATTCGGTACGACGCGAGAGCCACGGGCTTCGCCTCGTCCCCCTTCCTGGCGGCGATGTCGCCGACTTCGATGTACGCGGCGAGCCGGAGATTCGGCGGCAGCTTCGAGTTGCCGAGCCGAATGCGCTTCTCGATGGTCGAACGCCGATCGGCGTCCGCGAAGAAACGGTCGTAGAGTCGGGTGCAGGTGACGAGGGCCGCGTAGGACTGGCCCGACGCCTCGCTGACCAGCACGTCGTCGATGTGCCCCAGTTCGGTGTCGAGCGACTCGGCCGTCACCTTGTCGGCTCGCGACGCGGTCGTCGATGCGAGCACCGGATCGTAGGCGAGGCCCGACGTCGCCGCGGTTGCGCGCGCCGCCTCGGCTGCCTTCGCGTGATGGCCGAGGAACTCGTAGGCACGCGCCATCTTCAAGCGGATCGTGTCGCGGCGCCACTCCTGCGGATTCGGGTCGTTGCCGACGTCCAGCGCGAGCTGGTCCGCGTAGGCCAGGTACTCTTCCGCGCGCTCGCGCTCGCCGTGCTGGACGCACCAGAACGCGTAGTCGGCGAGCACGCAGCCGCGCCGCCAGTCACCGATGTGCTGCGCGTAGTCGATCGCGAGGCTCGGCTGATCGAGATCGAGCAGCGCGGTCGCGACGGACTCCTGCAGCTTGCTGCGCGTCTTCCGGTGCGGCTCCACCGGCACGGACGACGCGGCGCGGAAGGCGAGAGTGAACAGATCGCGCTGGAACGGTTCGAGCGCGCGCTCCCCGGCCAGCGGCTCCTTGCCTCGGGTCGGCCCCTGGGGCGCCGCGACCGCCGTCGCGGTGAGGCCGGTGGAAACGGCCAAGGACAGCAGAAGGGATGAACAGTGCCTCGGAAAGGTCGTCTTCATCGTCGTTCGAGAAGTTGGACGCCAAAACTCAGGATGCAGGCCGGCAGCCGGAAGGCCGCCGACCTGCGTCGGGAGGGTTCGCGAATCAGGGTTCGCGAATCAGGGCTGCAGGTGGCTCTGCGCGTTCGAGAAGGAGATGTTCTCGGTGGCGATCAGGTCGAGGACCAACGCCTGGGTGTAGAGCGTCGTGCCGCTGCCGCCCGGCGGGTTGATCCAGTTCAGCTGCGCCTCACCGCCCGCACCCGACAGGTTGATGAGGATGTCCGGGAAGGGCACGAGCGTGCCGCCGAACACCGGGAAGTTGAACGGGAGGAACCCCGCCACCAGGAAGCCCGCGCTGAAGATCGGGTCCATGTTCTTGACGGTGATGTTCATCGACGCGCCGGCGGCCCACGTGCCGGTCGTCACCTGCTGCGGGCAGCCCGCGATGCCGGCCTTGCAGCCACCGAGGTCGATGTTGGCGGTGTCGGAAGCGACGATGCCGTAGCTCGCGCAAGCGGCCCAGCCGGTCGTCCACAGGTTGCCTTCGCCGAAGCCGCCGCGGTAGCGCGAGCCGTCGAGGCCCGAGCCGGCGACCGCCCACTCCGTGCTGAGGCGCGCGTCCGACGTGACCGGGCGCGGATCGAGTCCGGTGACCGGCTGCATCTGCAGCGTGCCGAGCGTGACGGTGGCGCCGCGCGTGATCGACGCAATCGGCATCGTCGTGGTGACGAGGTTGCTGGCGTTGTTGCCGGCGAACGGGGACAGCACGCCGCGCGCGTTGGCCTCACCGTAGGCGGCCGGGCGGAGGTTGTTGTAGAAGAGCACGTCGCGGAACTCGATCAGGTTGCCCGAGGTCTGCGCCGTGTAGGCCTGCGCCGGCGTCAGTTCCGGAGCGCCGGGGAACGCGTTGACGGTCGACGTCGTCGCGAAGCCCGTCAGCCAGGTCGTCGCCCAGCTCAGCGTGCCGTTGCAGCCGTAGCCGACCGCGTTGCCGTTCTCACCGTCGGTGAGGTCGTTGTTGATGACGTTGTCGCCCGTGTCCATGAACAGGCAGTTGTGGAACTGCACGCGGGCGTTGTCGCGCCAGGCCGTGGCGTGGTCGCCGCCGGTCGCGCCGTTGGTCGGGTGCGGCGCACCGATGACCGTGAAGTTGGAGATCACCGACGTCGTGACCGGCTGGTAGTGGCAGAACTCGGCGCCGTCCATCTCGAACGAGTTGTCGCCGATGCCCGAACCCTGCGTGGCCACGCCGGCGTTGAAGCCCTGCACGATGAGGCCGTGCTGCGCACGACCGCGCCAACCCTGGTCGACGTCGAAGCTGTCGTCACCGCAGCTCCAGACCACGACGTAGGACAGGTTGCAGGTGCCGCCCCAGATCTCGAAGCCATCGTCGAGGCTGTTCAACGTCTCGAGGTGGTGCAGGTCGGTGTTGCGACCGACGCCGCCGAGGCTGTAGCCGTTCAGCTCGACCGTCGAGGCCGCGATGAAGCCGCTGTAGCGCAGCGACACGTAGCTCAGCGAGCCGCTGTCGTCGTTGTCGCCTTCGCCGTCGCTCGTGAAGCCCGACGCGAACGCGGTGACGACCGGGCCGCCGCCGTAGTCGCGCAGGCCGGCGCGGAGCAGACCTTCGAGCGACGCGTAGTTCGCGCTGTTCGGGGCCGCCGTGTTGGTGCCGGTCTGGTTCTCGCAGATGTAGCCTTCGCCGTGGATCGTCAGGCCACCCCATTCGGCGCCGGCCGTCTGGCGGTAGCTGCCCGTCATGTTGGTCGACAGGCCGCCCGCAGGCGTGTTGCCGTCGGCCTTCGACGTGAAGACGATCGGCAGCGTCTGCGTGCCGTTCGCGATGATCATCGCGCCGCGGTCGACGCTCAGCGACGACGGGCCGCTGCCCGGGGTCGGGAACGTGACCGTCGTGTCACTGGCGATGACGGTGCCCGGCAGGATGGTGAGCGTGGCGCCATCGAGGACGTGGATCTCGCCGTTCAGCTCGTAGATGTTCGGCGGGCCCCAGGTGGTGGAGACCGCGATGTCGCTGGCCACGACCACGGTCGGGACGATCTGGGCCGATGCCACGCCGGCCGTGCCGAGCGCGATCAGCGTTCCGTGAAGAGACTTCGTGAGGTTCATTGGTTCTCGTGCGGGTTCTTGGGTGCGGAGGAGGGAGTCGAGACCGGAGATGCGCATCACCTCGACGCGACGCAGGGTAGGAAGCCATGTGCAGACTCGATGAAGAGCCCGTGAGACCATCGGAGATCCCGGAGGTCGCCCCGCGCGCACGGCGCGGCTACAACCGGCGCCGATGACCCAGGCACCGCAGAAGCGCCGCCGACGCCGCCTGCTCTTCGCAGCGATCGCGCTGGGCCTGGGCCTCGGCGCCGCCCTCGTGGTGCTCGAAGTGGTCCTGCGCATCGCGTGGAACCCGCCCGCGCAGATGGCCGAGTTCCAGCAGAAGGGCCTCTACTGCGACCTGCCCTCGGGCAACGCCGGTCTCGTGCCCGGTTACCGCGGGACCCTGCAGCTCGTACCGACCGAACCGGTCACCCGCATCGCCATCGACTCGCTCGGCATGCGCGGTCCGGAGCCCGGGGACAGACGGCCCGGCGAACGGCGCGTGCTCGTCGTCGGCGATTCGATGGTGTTCGGCTACGGCGTCGACGAGGAGCAGACGTTCGTGCGGGCGCTCGAAGCGAACGTGCGCACGAGCGGCCACGACGTCACGATCGGCAACGGCGGCATCTCGGGCTTCAACAGCTACGAGGCGGCGCGGCGGATCGGCGACCTGCGCCCAGGCTTCGCACCCGATGCGATCCTGTACTGCTGCTACCTCGGCAACGACGCGTTCGAGAACCGCAACACCGACGTCGTGGTGTGCGGCGGCCTGCGCTTCGCCGGGCCGAACGCGCGCCTGATGCAGAGGTCGATGCGGGCGCGGTGGATGGCCCGATCGCGGCTGTGCCTCTGGCTCGAAGGCTGGGTCACGGTGAATGCGCCGTCGTGGTCGCTGCTGCCGGACCTCATCGCCGCATGGCCGAACCCGGCGCTCGAGGGCTTCCCCGGCAGTCCCGGCCAGCCCGGGCTCGACGGCTGCCTGTTCCTCGACACGACCGACGAGAATGCCGCATGGCCCGCGGGCGCCCCGGCCGTCCTGCCGAGGGTGCTCGCCGACTTCCGCAGTGCGTTCGCGGCTGCGAAAGCGGCCGCGGATCCGCTGCCCATCCACGTGCTGATCCTGCCGGCACTGTGCCACTGCAGCGACGAGGAGCACGCGGCGGGACTGCGCGCGGCGGGATTCGACCCGGCGGGGTTCCAACGAGGCCTGATCCAGCGACGTCTGCGCGCGATCGCGGCCGAGCTCGGGCTGCCCGTGCTCGACGCGACCCCGTGGCTCGCCGCAGAGACCGATCTGCCGGCGCTGTTCGTGTCCGACCGCGGCCACTTCTCCCCGCGCGGCCACGCCGTCGTCGCGGCGCATCTCGCACGGGAACTCGCGCCGCTCTGGCGCTGATCGCCGCCACTCGGGGGAGCGCCCAAGCCGAATGCGCGGCAGGGGTCGGGCGGCGGCAGGGCGCGAGAACGGAAGCCGGGATTCGGCCGGCCGCGGCGGCGGAAACGGCGCCCTTCCGCCCGAAGCCTTCCTCCCGCCAGTCCTCACTCGCACCCCATGTCGATGCGCTCCCCATTCCTCGGCGCCGCCGTTCTCTGCCTCGCTGCTTCGTCGGCCGCAGCCCAGAGCCTCCTCCAGCAGTTCGGTGAAGTCGTCCGCGGTTCCGGCGAAGCCGTTCCCGGCCTGCCCGGGGTCACCGTCGACGTCTCGGTGGCGACGAACGTCCCGGTGCTCGATCTGAACGGGAACATCCTGTTCCGCGCCAAGCTCGCCGGCGCCGGGATAACGGCGAACACCAACGACCAGGCCCTGCTGTACGGCCGCAACGGGAACGACCTGGCCGTGCTCCTGCAGCGCGGCGCTCCGGAACCCTCCGGCACGATGGGCCCGGGCGTGACCGTGGTCTACTCGTCGACCCAGTGGGACTCGCCGCGTCTCAGCCCCACCGGCAACTACTTCCTGTTCGGGACGTCCCTCGCCGGCACCGGCGGCACGAACAACGACACCTGCATCTACCGCGGCACGGTCGGCGGAACCCCGAGCGTGCTGATCCGCGAGGGCGACCTGGCCCCCCCGCCGATCAGCGGCGCGACGTTCCTCGGTCTCAGCGGCGCGCAGAACGTGACCGCGCTCAACTCGAGCGGCATCGCGGTCGTCAAGGCGAAGGTCACCGGCGGCGGCACGACCGTGGGCCTCGACGACGACGGTTGGCTCTGGGGGATTCCCGGCGGTCTGCAGTGGATGTGCCGCGAGAACGACCTCTTGCCGGGCGGCGCCCTCGCCGTCGGCCCCACGCTCGACGGTTTCGAGCCGCAGATCGACGAACTCAGCAGAGTGCTGTTCCCGCAGGCATTGTCGACGACCAACGGCACGTCGCCGGCGACGGTCAACGACGACTCCGCGATCCTGCTGTTCGAGGTCGGCATCGGCCTGTCGATCGTCGTGCGCGAAGGAGACCCGGCGCCCGGCCCCGGCGGCTGCGTCTACGGCAGCTGGTCGAGCAGCAGCGGCTGGTCGGACAGCGGCTTCTCGCGCACGAACGGCTGGGTCGTGTTCGCCAACTCGATGACCGGCGGTGACGTGGGCGGCAGCACGAACGACACGGGCATCTTCGCCGGCCAGGTCGGCGGAACGTTCGCTCGCATCGCGCGTGAGACCGAAGCCGCACCGACGGGAGTTCCCGGCGAGATCTACCAGGCCTTCTTCCCGAACGGCCGCCTGCAGATCAACGACAGCGGCACGGTCGTGTTCGTGGCCCAACTGGGCCCCACGGGCCTGAACGCGCACAGCGACGTCGCCGTGTTCCTCGCCCGCCCCCCGTACACCAACCCCGGCGACGTGCAGATGATCCTGCGTGAAGGCCAGGCCGTCGGCGGCTTGCCCGCTGGCTGGATCGTGGACAACACGGGCGGCGGCGGCATGACGTCGAGCGGCACGACCGTGCTGATCAACGACCGCGACACCGTGATCATCCAGGTCGCGGGCGTCGGCGATCCGACCCAGGCCAGCTGGGGCGTGCCTGCGCTGCTCTCGTGGGATCCGGCACACGGCGCGCGCTCCGTCTTCGTGCAGGGCGATTCCTTCACCGTCGCGGGCAATCCATGGGTGACGACGGCGGCGCCCGGCATCGTCGCGACGCACGCCGGCGAGGGTGCGAACCTCGGCTTCAACAACAACGGCGATCTGTGCGTCAAGATGTTCGCCGGTTCCCAGAACGCGATCGTGCGGGGACACGTCGGCTCGATGGTCTGCGAACCCGCTTCGGTGCCGGTCACCGGCGGCGTGCCGCACAACTTCCACATCGACTGCGGCCCTGCGAACGGCAACCTCCTCTACTGGGTGCTGTGCACGGCGAGTGGCACGCGACCCGGCTTCCCATCGCCGCTCGGCCCGCAACAGATCCCGCTGAACTTCGACCCGCTTTGGACCGGCCTTTCGATCAACGCCGCGAACTCGCCGCTGTGGATCAACACCGTCGGGATCACCGACGCGAACGGCAAGGGCCTCGGACCTTCGGCGTTCGTGATGCCGGCCGGCTATCCGGTGTTCCAGGGCACGACCCTGCATCACGCGGCGCTGATCTTCGACCTCTCGCTCACGTCCTACTTCGTGACCGAACCGTCGGCCGTGCGGCTCTACTAGGGAACGCGCGAGGAAACGGCTTCGCGCGCGCGCCTCAGGCCCCCTTGGTGTCGCGCTCTGCCGCCGCGGCGATGTCGCCGAGATCCTTCGCGCAGGACTTAACCATCACCTTCGACATCAGGGAGATGAGCGGCGACAAGAGCTTCGCACCGAAGGTCCGGGGGCGAACGCGGACCACCATCTCGAGCCGCGTGCCCGCGCCGTCGGGCACGCAGTGGATCTCCGAGGTGAACTCGGTCCCCATCGCGTATCCGCGGAGCGAGTAGCTGCGCGGCGGCGACCACGCCGCGATCTCCATGTCGACCGCCTGACGTCCGCGCCACTCGCGGAAACGCGAGCCCGAGCCCACGGGCCCAGGTGTCAGCATCTCGACCTTCGTGATCGCCTTGATGCGCCCGGCGGCGTTCGCGAAGTCGGATGCGAGCGGCCAGACGCGGTCGGGCGCGGCGGAGGAACGGTGCGTGCAGATCAGCGGCTTCATCGGGGGACGCGGAGTCTACCGTCGGCGACTCGCGTCACGACGTGGGCCGCGACCCAGCACCGCTGCCGAGCCAGCCGCACACGAGATCGGTCTTCACGGCCAGCAGGTACCCCGCGGCGACGGAGACGATCGGCGTGAGGAGGATGGACCAGTGCATGTTGGCTCCGATCTCGAGCAGCGAGGGAGCGGCGACGAGCCCCGCGACGAGGAAGTACACGCCGAGAAGGCGAACGCCTGCGAACACCAAGTCTTGCCGATTCATGGGTCCTCCGGGTCAAGTCGCCGCGGCTGGGCTGCTTCGGTGCCGAACAGGCTCCTCTTCGCACCGTCGTCGCGCCACGCCTTCCCCGCAGGTGCACTTCGAAGATTCGTTTCGGGTGGGGTGAGGCAGCACTCGCCACCTGCATGGGTATCAGCGGGAGCCGACCAGGAATCTCGGGGCCGCGCAAGCTGCAATCGCAGTCGGTTCGCGAATGGGATGGTCAGATGGCGAACCCGCCCTGCCGCCACATCGACTCGCTAGCCATCCTTCCACGAACGCCAGAACGACACGAGCTCCGTCGCGCAGGCCCTCGCGTGTCGTTCGTCGAACGAGGGCATGCCCATGCGCTCCAGGACGACACACCGCATCTCTGCCACCAGTTCGTCGACGGACCCGCCCGCGTCCAAGAGACGCATGAAGCCCACGGAGTACGCGTCGTACTCGTCTTGGTTGTTCTCGCACACCACGCCGATCGGATCCCACTTGCGGAGCACCTCCATCACCTTGAAGTGCCCCGCGAACTCTGGGTTGCCGAAGTACTCTGGGAGCGTCACGACCGACCGTGGTTTGGCTGACGTCTCTGGCTGCGAATCATGGCGGCGACGATCTCGCATACGAGCATGCCGCCGGCCAAGAACACTCCGAAGCCGGTCGCAAGGGACTTGGCAGTCGGGCCGGCGTCACTTGGACACCGCGCCACGAAGTAGGCGGCTACGGCAAGGACCCCGGGGCGCCATGCGGTAGCCACCAGCTGATGAACCAGCCCGACACCGGGTAGAGAAGTAGTAGGTGGCACGGATGCTCACCCGGTCCACTGGCTTGTTTCAAAGCCCCGATCGCCGCTGTTACGGCCAGGCCGAGCGCGATGTGGGCCAGAAACTGCCAAGGTCGCCAACTCATGCCGTGAGGTGCGCCCAAGGTCTTCGGCGATCAGGCGCCGGTCGCTTGGGGCCCGCCGGCTGCATCGGCTGACGGGGCGGGATCGTACGGAGGCGCCTTGCGGGAGCGCCAGACCCGGTTGATGAGAATGATGCCGCCGACAAGGCCCGCCAGGTAGCTCGCGGAATGCGCCCACAGGTCGGCGATGAAGGCGACATGCCGGTCCGCTGGAACGCGAGACGCAAGGGGCTCGAGCAGGAACACCCAACCCGCACTTGCGAGGGCAAACCCGATCAAGCCGGCAACGAGGGCCGCAGCGCCCATGAACGCCAGGAGCACCCCGATTGGTCTCACAAGCGATCCCGCAGAACGACGCGGCCGAGGACCCCGTATCGCGGCGAAGGCCAGCGGCGCCCCCAGGAGCGCCCCAACCCACCAAGTGGCGATGATGCCCCAGCCGATCCCAAGGAGAGTCGGTGACTCCGTGGCGAACAATTGGGGATGGCCGATCGTGAAGTACTCGACGCAGACGCGCGCGGTCACCTGGTCGTGAGCCACGCCGTACAGAATCGCCGCCACGACGCTCAGACCAATGATCTTCAGCGCATCCACGGCATCTCCGGCCAAACGTCTATGACGCTGAGCCGCGAGCACCGCTGCGGCGCTCGTCGGCTCCCAGGTCTTGTTGGGCAGCCTACCAGAATCGCCACCAGGGCCGACTCTTGGTGCGCGACTTCCGCGGCGCTCGCAACTCCGACGGCTTGGAACCGCCCTTCCGCCATTCAGCGAAACGCTGGTCCAACAGCGCCTCGACCTTGGCCCGATTCTCGGGGCAGTCCTCGACGTGGTACAGAGACGCAAGTCCACGCCCAACGCAGGCCTCGTAGTCCTCGAAGTAGCGGGACTCGTAGTAGGACTTGGCGAACCGGTTGCCCTCCTCGCTGAGGTCCTCATCAGTGAGCTTCTCGTCGCACTGCTCCATCAAGAAGTCCCGACCTGTCTGCGCGCCATCCTGCACAGCAGCAATTGCGTCAGCTGAGTGCTCCTTGTGAAAATCACCCACCAGCCCGCGCTTGATCGCCCAGCCGAGGAACATCCCGATGTGTGTCGCGCCATTCTCCGGCGGAACTCCCACGGGATAGTCGCCACCGTAGTGCCAGTCTGCGCAGTCGTACGCCATGAGGGTCTGCCCAAAGTCCTTGACGCTGAGACGAGCCGCGTGGTGAGGGCCCTTGCCTCGCCTGTGCGTCATCGCGGCTCGTCAGCTCCTGCGTCGCGTTGGCCTGCCACACCATGGGCGGCGATCATCGCGCGAGGAGGCAAACATGCCAAGCCGCGCGCCACCTACTCACTCTTGCTTGTAGGAAGCCCATGAGCGAACTCCACAAGATGATCCTTGCGCCGCGCATAGTTGGCGAGACGCAGCCCGAGGAAGAGTCCAAGCAAGGCAAGGCACCCGCCGGCTACCAGGCCCCGAGTGCCCCCGATGAGGTAGTAGGCGCCGACGCCCAGCGCCGCTCCGATCAGGGTCGGGGACGCGGCCACTCGAAGCCAGCACCATGCACTGATCAGAACGCCGAGCAGCTTGTCCATAGCAGGGGCGAGGTGACGCCCAACGATATAGCCGTTGCAGCGGCGGGGCGAAGCCCCGCCGCTGGAACGGCCGGTTGGGCGGCGTGGCAGGGGTCGCGGCTCCGCCGAGGGTCCGGTCGCGGCGGTGGCGGCCGGGATGTCCTTGACGACCTGATAGGAGCCGCCGTTGTCGCAGACGTAGATGCCCGCGTCCTCGATCGCTGCCTGGGCATCTGGCATCGGGCCTGTAGACGCTCGCCGAAAGTAGTAGAGGTCGAACCTTGGGTCGAAGGCCTCGAACCCTGCGACGCTTCGAAGGACCCGATCGGCCTCCTCGGGCTTCGCGACCTTGAAATCCAGCATGTACTCGTAGCCCATCGCTAGTCCGTCCAACGTCTTTGACCATCGGCCGCGACTGCGTCCGGCGCGCAGCGCCGGCTCCACACGCGGCTCGCGCCAGCGAGCCGCGTGCAGGAGAGCGGTCGTCGCCTGCATGGGCGAGTTGGCCAGCATCCTACGATGGCTTGCATGCAGCACGATCCCCCACTTGGATGGCATCCTCTGGTCGAACGCCAATGAGGTGGTTGGCCGCCGCTCTCTCTATCGTGATCCAGCCCAGTGCGAAACCGCGGAACTCCTCGATGACCAGGAACTCGCCCTTGTAGCTCTGGCCCGTATAGATGGCCATCGAAGCAGGCCCGTTGGTGGGTGGGCTGTCATCGTCGAATCGTACCGCGAGCCGCTGGCCAATGCGAAGGGCGACGACTCCGTGGGCGTCCGACATCGACTGACACAGTGGCCAGTCTGGGAACTGCTTGAGCCTCTCGGCTACGGCCTGGATCGACGGCTTGCTAGCCACGCAACCCGCGCCAGCCAACGGAATCAGCAGAAGAGAGAGCCGCATGTCTGGCCAACGTCTTTGGCCCCTGAGCTGCGAGCGCCGCTGCGGCGCTCGCCGGCTCCAAGGGCTTGTTGGGCCGCATCCTACCGCACCCAAGGATTCTGGCCTGAGCGAATCTGGTCAGCGACCTGGGTCGGCAACTCCGCAACCGCGACGCTGTAGACGTCCTCGCCTCCACCCAGTAGCCACGGCCAACCCGACCAAACACTCAGGTACGCACGCCCCGCGGTCGCGCCGATGAATGTGTAGCCTGCGAGACTGGTCGGAGCCCTACTCGCTAACTCGACGAAGGTCCCCGCATCAGTCTTGTAGTGCCGTCCTGCTGAGCATCCGTGAAGGACGGCAAGCGTCAGTAGAGGTAAGCAGCGGCGCATCATGACGGCCCAACGTCTTGGTCGATCAGGCGCGAGCCGCGTGCGAGGGCCTCAGCTCTCGCGGTTGCTTTGGTCGCGGCTCGTCGCCTGCATCGACTGGATGCTGATAAGGCCCCCTGAGCACCTGCTCACCGTGAGCAGGCTCAGCTTC
>CAZIFB010000018.1:0-81261 GCA_964538915.1 uncultured candidatus Brocadiaceae bacterium
ACGGTGGTGCTGGGCCAGCCGCTCCGCGCCGCCGAACTGACCGAGTTAGCGATTTCGTTGAATCAGGCGTGCGGTTGCGGCGGCACCGTGAAGGACGGCGCCATCGAGATCCAGGGCGACCACCGCGAACGTGTCGTCGCCGTGTTGAAGAGGGCCGGCCACGACGTGAAGCTCGCCGGCGGGTGAGATCACTTGCCGAGGGGCTTCTCGAGACGGTCGACGAACGCCTGATCGAAGATCTTCAGCAGGTCGTCCGCCGAGATGCCCTGCGCGTCGACCTTGATGAGGTGCGTGTCGTGCATCAGGATCTGCAGCTCCTGGCCGTTGTCGCCGCTCTTCTTCAGGATGGCCTTGTGCGCGCCGTACTTCACGAGTTCGCCGCCGTCCGCGGTGATCAGCGCCGGGTTGCTGAACACGACCGTCAACATCTGCAGCATCGGAGAGTTCGCGGTCACTTCGACACTGAGGCTCTTGTCGCCGTTCTCGTAGCGGCGCGTCAGGCTGAGCCCCATGACGACCATGGTCGCGGCGAGGGACTCCGCGTTCTCGTCGACCTCGTCGTCACGGAAGCTCCACCCCTCCGGCTTCGGCAGGCACGCGAGGATCGCGGTCCGCTGCTTCTTCTGGACGTCGCGGATCGCGGCCTGCAGCGCGGTGACCGCGGCGCCGAGCTTCTCGCCTTCGATCGCCTTCTTGGCCTGCTCGACCGCCTCGGCGAACGTGAGCGGCTTCTTCGGCGCGCTGCGCTCCTGGGCGGCGAACGGGGTCACGAGCACGGTGAAGGCCAGCAGCGTGGCGGGTACGAGGCGCATCGGGGACTCCTGGTTGAGGAGCACGGAGCGTAGCGACCACCCGTTGCGGAACCGCGGGATCCTGGCGCCCGCGCGAGCATGCGTACGCACTCGTGGGGGTGACCGCGGGGCGTCGTGCTTCCGGCGAGTCCTGAGCATCGGCGTCCCGCAGGATGCGAATGCTCAGAGCCGCGCTCGCTCCTTCCATTGCGGGGGCTGGTTGATCATGCCCTGCACGTCCTCCTCGAGCACGATCGGCAACGGCGTGCGGGGCAGCACGAAGAAGGCGAACGGTTTCGCCGACTCGGCGCCCCCGTCCGGCCCTGCGGTCTGGTAGTGGCGGTGGTCGAACCGCACGAGGCGCCGGCCCGGCTCGTCGGCGATCGATTCGACGGCGAACCCGGCGCTGTTCACGCACTTGCCGCCGAAGATCGCGACGACCTCGTACCGCTCGAAGTCGACCTCGGGCACGCCGGCATCGTTGTAGAAGAACCCATACTCGCCGTCGGGCTGCGGTTTGCCGCGATGCTGCAGCCAGAGTCGCGCGAGGCTCTGGGCGTCCTGGATGCGGTGGTAGCCTTCCTTCTCGATGGCGCTCGTCGCTCCGGTCAGCGCGACGACCGGTCGAGCGGGCGCAGCGGCGACCGCCCGCGGCGGCGCGGGATCCTGCGCGGCGGGCCAGGGAAGCAGGGACAGGAGCGTGACGCAGGCAACGGTGCGCATGCCGACCTCGTGGCGAGGGATAGGGACGGAGAACGAAGGCGCGTCGACGACGGGCGGCGCGGCGGTATTCCGGGGTGGTCGACTTCTCGCCCCCCCCAAGTGCGTTCGGTCGAGTCCCCGCGCACGATCGACGAACTCGCGCCGCGGCCTCCGTTCGTCCTGACCCGTGCAGGCCGACCTGCCCTGGCAGGTGGGTTGGTCGGCTCGGCGCACAGCTCGTAGCGAAGGGGTTGCTGCCGGTGTGCCCTGCGAACGGGACCAAGGTATCCTGGGGGCCACTTCCTCGCCGGCAATCGCCAGGATCACGCAATGCCAATCGCAATCGCGCGCCGTTCGCAGGTGTTCCTTGTCCTGGTCGCACTCCTCTGCATCGCATTGAACGGAACGTGCGGCGCGCAGTGCACGACGGCATGGCTGCCGGGACCCGGAGGTGCCGGCGACGGCGTGAACGGCACGATCCTGGCATCCGCCGCGTGGGATCCCGACGGCGCCGGTCCACTCCCGCCGCGGCTCGTGGTTGCCGGCGGGTTCAGCAGTGCCGGCAACGTGCCGGTCAACAACGTCGCCGTCTGGGATCCGGCGACGAGCACGTGGTCGGCTCTCGGCTCGGGCGTGAACGGAGTCGTGACGGCGCTCGTCGCACTTCCTGGTGGGAATCTGGTCGTGGCAGCGGCAACCGGGTCGAACCTCAACTACGTCTTCCGCTGGAACGGAGCCACGTGGTCGGGTCTCGGCACCTGGTTCTACGGCAACGGCGTGACCGCCTTGGCGGTCATGCCCAACGGCGACATCGTGGCGGGAGGCTCGTTCACTCTCGCGAGTGGCGCCGTCGTCGACGACATCGCCCGCTGGGACGGCACGGCATGGTCGGCGATGGGCAGCGGCCTCTCCGTGATCAGCGCACTGGCGGTCCTGCCCAATGGGGACCTGATCGCGGGAGGCTACTTCTCGAGCTCCGCTGGCAACGTCGCTCGATGGACCGGCGCCGGGTGGTCGATCCTCGGATCGGGTACCAACGGTCAAGTGAAGGCGCTTGCGGTCCTGGCGAGCGGGGACCTCGTGGCTGGCGGAGCGTTCACGATTGCCGGCGGCGTTCCGGCGCAGAACGTCGCTCGCTGGGATGGCAGCGCCTGGTCCGCAATGGGCACTGCGGTGACCTGGACGGCCTTCGCGCTGACGGCACTGCCGAGCGGGAATCTGGCGGCCAGCCGCGGCGACAACGTCGTGCAGATCTGGAACGGCGGTTCCAACTGGTCGACGATCGCAACGAGTACGACGGGCGGGACCGGTGCGGCGCCGTACACCCTGACGGCACTCTCCAACTCTGCACTGTTCGTTGGCGGCGGATTCTCCGGGATCAACGGCGTGCCGGTCAGCGGTATCGCCCGCTGGGACGGTTCCTCCTGGTCAGCGCTCGGCAGCAGCACGTCCCTCAACGACGTCGTCCTCAGCACGACGCATCTGCCCACGGGGGAGATCGTAGCGGGCGGTGCATTCACGTCCGCGGGCACAGCGTCGATGAACCACGTCGCCCTCCTCAGCGGCGGAAAGTGGTCGCCTCTGGGCAGCGGAGTGAACAACCACGTGTTCGCGGTGACGAGCCTCGCCAACGGAGATCTCGTGGCGGCCGGCGCCTTTACGAGTGCGGGCGGCGCCCCGGCCAACTTCATCGCTCGTTGGAACGGGACCGCGTGGTTGCCGCTCGGCTCCGGCATGAACGGCACCGTGTTCGCGCTGACGAAGCTGCCCAACGGGGACCTCGTCGCCGGAGGCGAGTTCACCTCGGCCGGCGGCAACGCGGCGCACCACGTCGCGCGCTGGAATGGCACAGCGTGGTCGGCCATCGGGAGCGGTCTGCCGGGGGCATGGCAGCAAGTCGTCGCTCTGACTGCGCGTTCGAATGGCGAGATCGTGGCGAGCAGCGTGGACGGGTTGAATGCCAATCCGCTGCTCGCCTACGTCACACGTTGGAACGGTGTCGCATGGTCACCGATCGGGTCGGGGTTCAGAACCTACGCGCTCACCACCCTGCCGAACGACGACATCGTCGCCGGGGGTTCCTTTGCGACCGCGGGAGGAGTGAGCGCCGCGGGTGTCGCGCGCTGGGACGGCACCGTCTGGTCGGCAATGGGAGCGGGCTTGAACAGCCAGGTGAATGCGCTGACGACCACGTCGATCGGCCACGTCGTCGCCGGCGGATCGTTCACTGCTTCCGGGCTGACCGCGGTGAACAACGTTGCGCGATGGAACGGCGTCGCGTGGACGGCGGTGGGCGCGGGAACGAGCGGGACCGTGCACGGACTGGCAAGCCTGCCGGGAAACGGGTTCGCCGCCGGCGGCTTCTTCTCCTCCGCGGGCGGACAGCCGGTGGCCCACTTCGCCCGCTACTACACGCCGTGCCCGGCAACCGCCGTGCGGTTCCTCGCCGGTTGCCCCAGCAGCGGCGGGAGCAACACGCTCGTCGCCACCACCCTGCCGTGGGTCGACACCACGCTCGTGGCGACCGGAACCGGCCTCCCGACCACGTCCCTCGTGCTCACCCTGACGAGCGTGACTGCGTACCCGCAGGGGCTGGCACCGCTTGCCCTCGAGTTTCCCCAAGCCGGGCCGGGCTGCGATGTCCTGACGGCACCGGACATTCTCGGGTTGCTCGTGACGACCAACGGCTCGGCGCAGTCGACGTCGTTCCTTCCCAACACGCCGCCGTTCGTCGGCGTCACCTTCTATCACCAGATGGTGCCGATCGAGGTCGACGCCCAAGGGGCCTTGATCTCGGTCACGGCGACGAACGCCCTGCAGTTGACCGCCGGGATGTACTAGCTCGTCACGGGGCGCCGCCGTCGCCGTCGCGCCGGCGCGTGAAACCGCACCATGCGATCCGTCGTGTTCGCGCGGTGCGCGGGACGGCGGTCAGGTGACGACGATGCCGCAGTGACAGGGCTCGCGCCGACGGGCAGGGTCGACAGTGCTCCGAACGGCCCGACCCTCGCGGTCACCCGCCGAGCTTCTTGATCCGGTCGATCACGTTCGTCGTCGAACGGCCCTGCACGAGTGGCACGAGGACCACCTGGCCGCCGTGCGACTCCACCCATTCTCGGCCGACGACGCCCTTGTCGCGCCAGTCTTCGCCCTTCGCAAGAACGTGCGGGGTCGTCGCTTCGATCAACCGCAGCGGCGTGTCGTCGTCGAACGACACCACGTAGTCGACCGCCTGCAGCGCCGCGAGCACGGCCATGCGATCGGCGAGTCCGTTGATCGGCCGGCCCGGGCCCTTCTGCTGGCGCTGCACCGACGCGTCGGTGTTCACCGCGACCATCAGCGCGTCGCCGTACGAACGCGCCTTTTGCAGGTAGTCGCAGTGGCCGGCGTGCAGGATGTCGAAGCAGCCGTTCGTGAACACGAGCCGCCGTCCTTCTGCGCGAAGGCGGTGCGCGACTTCGATGGCGAGTTCGTGCGTCAGCACCTTGCCTTCGCTGCCTCCCGCGGCTTCGCCGAGGCGCGCGAGGACCTCGCGGCGGCTCGGGGCCCATGTGCCGAGCTTCGCCACGGTGATGCCGGCGGCGTGGTTCGCGAGGCGCAGGCTGTCCTCGAGCGGGACGCCGGCGGCCCGGCAGAACGTGAGCATCGCGATCACCGTGTCGCCGGCACCGGTGACGTCGAACACGGCGCGCGCCTCGGTCGGCAGGATCTTGTGCGCACCGTCGCCGGTCTCGAAGAAGATGCCGTCCTTGCCGAGCGTGATCACCGCGTTGCCGATGCCGGTGATCTCGCGCAGACGCTGTGCCGCGCGGTGCAGGTCGGTGGTCGCGCGGATCGCGACGCCGGTCGCCGCTTCGGCCTCTTCGCGGTTGGGCGTGAGCAGGTCGACGCCGCGGTAGATCGAGTAGTCCTTGCCCTTCGGGTCGACGACGGCGACGCCGCCCTGCGAACGCGCTGCCGCGACCGCGGCCTCGATCACGCGAGGCGTCAGCACACCCTTTCCGTAGTCGGACAGCAGCACGCTCTTCCACGGGAACGGCCGCTGCTCGAGCACGGCGAGCACCGCCTTCTCGGCGGCGCCGGTGATCGGCTGGCGGCTCTCTTCGTCGACGCGCAGCACCTGCAGCGTCTTCGCGACGTAGCGCGTCTTGCGCGTCGTGGGACGCGAGTCGTCGACGACCAGCGCCTGCGTGTCGATGTCGGCGTCGTGCAGCAGGGCCCGCAGCCGCTGGCCACCCTCGTCGTCGCCGATCACGCCGAGCACGGACGCCGCGGCGCCGAGTTCGCGCAGGTTGGCGGCGACGTTGCACGCGCCGCCGAGCAGGTAGCGTTCGCTGTCGAAGTCGAACACGAGCACCGGCGCTTCGGGCGACACGCGGCTCGCCTTGCCGTCGGCGTAGCGGTCGAGGATCAGGTCGCCGATGACCAGGATTCGCGTCGCAGGCAGCGCGGACAGCACGTCGGCGAGGCGGCGGTTCTCCGAGATGCTGCTGCCCATCAGCGTGGCTCCTGCAGGCAGCCGCGCGCTTCGGCCGTGCAGAGGATCGCCTGGTGCAGCAGCGGCAGCACGATCTCGTGCATCGCGAGCACCGACTTGCCTTCCTTCGGCGGCCGTTGCACGACGTTCGTGACGGCGCGGTAGTGCTGGATCATGTCGAAGTTGCACGTGAAGAAGTCGGCGCCGAGCTGGCCGCGGTTGCGGGCGATCGACACCGCCTTCAGGAACACCTCGGGCATGATCACGGCCGAGCCCACGTTGCACCAGACGCCGCGGTCGAGGCGGCCGACGGTGTCGGCGAGGATCCAGAAGTCGCGCAGCGTCGACGTGCCGAGCGCGGCGCCGTCGAGGTCGGGATCCATGTGCGTGATGTCGCAGCCGACCGCGACGTGCACGGTGGCAGGGATGCCGAGACGCGCCGCCTCCGCGAACACCGACAGGTGCCGGTGGGGGAGCGAGCCCTCGAGGATCGTGCGGCCGATCGCCAGGCCGAGACCTTCCCCGGTCTTCGCCCCGCGCGCCGTCGCACCGTTCAGCGCGGTCATCGTCTCGCGCCAGAAGCCGAACGAACCGTCGGGCAGGTTCTCCGCGACGTCTTCGCTGGTGGCACCCTGGTAGGCGGTCTCCCAGTCGTGGATCGCCGATGCGCCGTTCGTCGCGACGTGGGTGACGAAACCGCGCCGCATCAGGTCGATCACGAGCGGCGACAGTCCGACCTTCAGCACGTGGGCGCCGAGCGACATGCCGACCTCGCGGCCGTGCCGGCGCGCCTCCACGATGCGGTCGACCACCGTCTTCAGCGCCTTGCTGCCGTAGATGTCCGGTAGCGACTCGAACCAGCGGAGGAAGCCGTCGACCGGCGGCAGGACCTTCGCGAATGCGTCCTTCTTCACCAGATTCTTCCGCTCGGCGAGCGGGCGGATGCGCAGCGGACGCGGCGGCTTCGGCGAAGGATTCGGCTCGGACATCGTGGCAGGGCATCGTGCAAGAACCCGCGCCCCGGTTCCACACGGGACTGATGCTTCGCGTGGATCACGGTGTCGCCAACCCGCCGCCGGCTCTCGGCTTGCGACCGAACAGGGGACGGTCGCCGGGTGCGATCGCGAGTCGAGGCGGCGAAGGGGCTTGTGGAGCGCGGATCCCGTCGTGATCCACGCAGTGCATCAGTTCGGGTCAGGGGCGCGGGCGGGAGGGCAGGTCGGTGAGGACCGCCCGCTTCGCCTCCTCCGACAGCGACCACCAGTTCGCGATCTCCTCGAGCGTGCGCCGGCAGCCGGTGCAGTAGCGGCGCGCGGCGTCCATCACGCAGACCCGCACGCACGGCGACATCGGCGGCGGCTGCGGGGCCGGACGGCGCGATCCCGCGTCGTCGTTCATCGAAGGCTCTTCCGCGCCGCGTCGGTGCGCGGGAAGACGCCGCCCTTCTCGAGCAGTGCCGTGAGCATGTCCTGGTTCGACTGGCGCGCGAGGTCGACCTCGGCATCGGTCGCTCCGACGAGGTGGAACAGGTCGACGCGGCCGGACGCGATCTCGAACGACGCGGGGTAGTGCTTCGGCTGTTCGACGAGCAGCCAGCGGATCGCGCTGTCGAACGCGGGCGTGATCGATGCGCCGAGCGGCACGCGGTTGCCGTACTCGAACAGCTCGGCGCCTTCGTAGCTGCCGACCGCGACGAGCAGTTCGTACGCCATCAGGTTGTGCAGCAGCGGCACGGCCCAGTCTGCGGGATCCGTGGTCTCGATCACGAGCTCGAAGCCGACGCCGGAGAAGCCCGACGGGTCCTTGCCGGGGCGGTCGAGGTTCCACGGGTTGCTGAGTCCCGACGTGACGTAGAGCCAGCTCGCGCGCCGTTCGTTCGGCGGGCAGGCGAACACACCGTGGTTCAGCCAGCCGGGGTGCGGCTCCTTGCGATACCGCGCGAAGGTCGCGGGCGACGCGGTGTGCACGCCCTGACCGAGGTCGCCGAACAGCGCGCGGTAGACGCGCTCCTCGCGGTCGGTCCACAACGCCTCGAACCACTGTGCAAACGCCGGATCGCTCATCGGGGCGAACACGGTAGCGGCGCAGGGACGCCCGGGGAATGCGACTTCCTTCCGGCGAGGCCGTGTCTACCCTCATGCGATGCTGGCCCTGGCGAACACGGACCTCATCGCGACCATCGCGGTGTCCCTGTCGGCGGCGCTGGGCTTCGGCGTGGTCGCCCGCAAGCTGCGCCTGTCGCCCATCGTCGGCTACATGCTCGCCGGCGTCCTCGTCGGTCCGCACACGCCGGGGTTCGTCGCGGACATCCATCTCGCGGAGCAACTCGCCGAGATCGGCATCGCGCTGCTCATGTTCGGCGTCGGCCTGCACTTTTCGCTGGCCGACCTGCTCGCCGTACGGCGCGTCGCCGTGCCCGGCGCGATCGGGCAGTGCGCACTCGCCACCGCCGCCGGCGCCGTGCTCGGGTGGTGGTGCGGCTGGGGCTGGGTGCCGGGTGTCGTCTTCGGCATGGCGTTGTCGGTGGCCAGCACCGTGGTGCTGGTGCGCGGCCTCACGGACCTCCGGCAGCTGCACTCCGTGCACGGTCACGTCGCGGTCGGGTGGCTCGTCGTGGAGGACCTGCTGACCGTGCTGATGCTGATCGCGCTGCCCGCGCTCGCCGGCGGCGACGCGGGGCCCGGATCCGGCGGCCTCTGGCCGTCCCTCGGCGGGATGGTGCTCAAGGTCGCGGGGCTCGGCGTGCTCTACGTCGTGGGTCAGCGCGTCGTGCCGTGGTTCCTCCGCCACGTGGCGAAGCTGCAGTCGCGCGAACTGTTCACGCTCGCGGTGCTGGGGATCGCGCTCGGGGTCGCGTTCGGAACGGCGGTCTGGTTCGAGGTGTCGATGGCGCTCGGTGCGTTCCTCGGCGGGATGATCGTCGGCCAGTCGGAGTCGAGCCATCAGGCGGCGGCCGACGCGCTGCCGCTGCGCGACGCCTTCGCGGTGCTCTTCTTCGTGTCGGTCGGGATGCTGTTCGATCCGGGATTTGTCGTCGAGCGGCCGGGCCTCGTGCTCGGTGCCCTCGCGATCATCCTCGTCGTGAAGCCGGTCGCTGCGCTCGTCATCACGCTGATGGTGGGGTACCCGATCCGCACCGGGGTCACCGTTGCCGCCGGCCTCGCGCAGATCGGCGAGTTCTCGTTCATCGTCGGCCACCTCGGCAAGGACCTGAAGATCCTGTCCCCGGATGGGCACCAGGCGATCGTCGTCGCGGCCCTCGTGAGCATCGCGGTGAACCCGCTCTGCTTCGCCGCCATCGCGCCGATGGAGTCCTGGCTGCGCCGCTTCCCCGGGCTGTCGCGGTGGATCGCCGCCCGTTCCGGCGAACTCGCGAAGCCGTCCTCGACGCACGGTGCCGACCTGCGCGGGCACGCGGTCGTGTGCGGCCACGGCCGCAGCGGGCGGGTGCTCGCGCGCCTGCTGCGCGAGCGGCAGTGGCCCCTCCTCGTGATCGACCAGGATCGGGCGACGGTCCAGGCGCTGCGCCGCGACGGTGTGGCGGCGATCCACGGCGACGCCGCGAATCCATTCGTGCTCGAACGCGCCGCGCTCGCGCAGGCACGCATCGTCGTCGTCACGTTGTCCGATCCGATCTCGACGCGGCAGATCGTGGAGTTCGTACGGCACGAGGCGCCCGAGCTCGAGATCATCGCCCGTGTGCAGTCGGAGGCCGAACGACACGAACTCGGCAAGGCCGGTCGCGCCGACGGTGTGCTGGCCGAAGAGGAGCTCGCGATCGAGATGGCCCGCCACGTCGTGCAGCGCTTCGGCGCGAGTCAGCTCGAGGCGCAGGCGATCGCGCTCGACCTGCGGCGCGGGATCTACGCGCCGCGCGATGGTGCTCGCGTGCTGGAGATCCGGGTCCGTGAGGGAGCGAAGGCCGTCGGCCGGCCGCTCGCGGAACTGGGTCTCGGCAAGGGCATCCTCGTGATGGCGATCGATCGCCAGGGCGGCCTTCTCGTGCCCGACGGGCAGACGCGCCTCGAGGTCGGCGACGTCGTGCTGCTCATCACGAGCGGCGAACTGACGGCGCAGGCGAAGGACATCCTGTGATCGCGCGATCGGGGCGCCGTCGCCGATGAAGCGCGCGGAGAAGGCCGCGCGGATCCTCGCGATCCTCGACGAGGAGTTCCCCGATCCGGCGATCCCGCTCGCGCACGACGATCCGTACACGCTGCTGGTCGCCGTGGTGCTGTCGGCGCAGTGCACCGACGAACGCGTGAACCGCGTGACGCCGGGTCTCTTCGCGCTCGCACGCACGCCCGCCGCGATGGCCGAACTGCCCGTCACCACGATCCGCGCCGCGATCCGCCCCTGCGGCCTGTCGCCGCAGAAGAGCCGTGCGATCCGCGAACTGTCGCGGCTGCTCGTCGAGCGTCACGGCGGTGTCGTGCCGCGCGACCTCGACGCGCTCGAGGCGTTGCCAGGCGTCGGCCACAAGACGGCGAGCGTAGTGATGGCGCAGGCGTTCGGCGTTCCCGCGTTCCCCGTCGACACGCACATCCACCGGCTCGCGTGGCGGTGGGGGCTCAGCTCCGGCCGCAGCGTCGAACAGACGGAGCGCGACCTCGTGCGCACCTTCCCGCGGGAGCGATGGAACGCGCTGCATCTGCAGTTCATCTGGTTCGGCCGCACGCACTGTCCGGCGGTGCGGCACGACCCGAAGGCATGCCCGATCTGCAGCTGGGCAATGAGCCGCGCGCGCGCCGCCGCCGAGGTGCGGCGGCGACGGCGCGCGTAGCGTCACTCTTCGCCGAGCAGGCGCAGGGCGAGGCGCGGCTGCACGTTGGCCTGCGCCAGCACCGACAGGGCGGCTCGTTGCACCAGGCTGAACTTCGCGAACTGCGCCGCTTCGTGCGCGACGTCGACGTCGCGGATCCGCGATTCGGCGGCGATCAGGCTGTCCTGCCGCGAGCCGAGGTTGCGGATCGTGCTGTCGAGGCGGTTCTGCATCGAACCGAAGCGGCCGCGCACCCGCGACACGCTGTCGATCGCCGCGTCGATCGCCGCGATGGACGTCGACGCCGCTCCGGCGTTCGACACACCGAGCGTGTCGATGCCGAGGCCGGTCGCGAGCACCGGCGTGAGCTGCGTGCTGATGGTGTCGACGCCGCTCGACGTGCCGGTGCCGACCTGGAACGACACACTCGACGTGCTGCCGTCCAGCAGGCGGATCCCGTTGAACTCGGTGCCGTGCCCGATGCGGTCGACCTCGTCGACGAGCGACTGGAACTCCTCGTCGAGCGTGGCGCGGTCCGCGGTCGACACCGTGCCGTTCGACGCCTGCACGGCGAGTTCGCGCAGACGCTGCAGGATGGAGCCCACTTCGTTCAACCCGCCCTCGGCGGTCTGCACGAGGGAGACGCCGTCCTGCGCGTTGCGCTGCGCCTGGTCGAGCGAACGGATCTGCGCCCGCAGCCGCTCGCTCAGTGCGAGGCCCGCCGAGTCGTCCGCCGCCGAGTTGATCCGCAAGCCGGTGGACAGGCGTTTCATGCTCACGCCCAGCCGTTCGTTGATCGACGCGAGCGAACGCTGTGCAGAGTTCGACGCGATGTTGGTGTTGATGCGAAGTCCCATGCTCCCGCTCCGGCTCGGGGCATCGGTCGCGCGGCGCATCTCCTTCATGGGAGGGTCCCGGCGCGGGATGGCGACGGCCGACGCGGCGATGCCATGGCGGCTCCCCGACAGGCGCTCAAGTGACCACCGTCCTAGTCCGATGGGACGGTTCGTGAACCTGCGCGTCGATCCACACAGCCTCGTGCCCCCGAGCCAGCAGCTCGTCGCCGCGGTGCTCGATGCGATCGCGCGGGGTGAGGTCGGGCCCGGCGACAGACTGCCGTCCGTGCGCGGGGCCGCGGCGGAGGCGCTCGTCAACCCGAACACGGTCACCAAGGCGTGGCGGGATCTCGAGCACCTCGGCGCGACCGAAGGACGCAACGGCTCGGGTGTGTTCGTCACGGCGGCCGGGCCCGACGTCGCGCGCGGCATCCGGCTCGCGGAGACGCTCGCGGCGTTCCGCGCGGCGGCGGCGGCGGCGGTCCGGGCGGGGCACGAGATCGCCGTACTGGAAGCGGCGGTGGAGCAGGCGAAGGAGGGCGCTGCGCACGCAGCGGGGAGCAAGGCATGAACGGTGTCGTCGACGTGAAGGGAGTCGGGTTCTCGTTCGGGACGCCGTGGCGGCGGAAGCGCGCGCTCGACGGACTGGATCTGCAGCTCGAGGCGGGTGCGGTCACCGTGCTGCTCGGCGAGAACGGTGCCGGCAAGAGCACGCTGCTGCGTCTCCTGCTCGGCGTGCTGCGGCCGCAGCGCGGCACGGTGCGCGTGTTCGGCCAGGATCCGCTGCGCGCACACCGCACGGCGCTGCGGCGCATCGGCTACGTGCCCGACGTCCCGGATGCGCCGCCCTGGATGACCGCGCGGGACCTGTTCGCTTTCCTGCGACCGCACTATCCGACCTGGAACGCGGCGCTGTGCAGAGATCTGTGCGAACGCCTCGCGGTGCCGATGCGCACGTCGCTGAAGGCGATGTCGCGCGGTCAGGGCATGAAGACGATGCTCGTCGGAGCCCTCGCGAGCGAACCGGACCTGCTGCTGCTCGACGAACCGTTCGCGGGTCTCGATCCGCTGGTGCGCGAGGAGGTGCTGCAAGGCGTCGTCGGTGCCATGAAGGACGGCGAACGCACGGTGCTGTGCGCGACGCACGAACTCGAGATCGCCGCGCGCATCGCGGACCGCGTCGCGGTGTTGCGCGACGGCAGGATCGTGAAGCACGGTTCGCTCGCCGACGTGCTCGGCGAAGGGGAACCGGTCGCCGTGCCGACGGGCCTGCACCGTGTGCTTGCCGAGACCCGTTCGAAGCGCGCGGAGGTGATCGCATGAACCTCGCCCTCGCCCACTGCTGGAAGGAATGGCGCGCGCAGCGGGGTGTGCTCGTCGCCTACTCCCTGCTCGCGTTCGCGAGCCTGTGCCTCGCCTTCCTGCTGATGCCCGATCACTGGTGGAACGAGGACGGTCGCGGAGCCATGTCGCTCAGCTGGTTCGTCGCCGCGGGCGTGATCGGCGTGCTCGCGTTCGTGGCGCCGGCGCTGGTGCGCGGCGAGTTCGGGGCGAAGGACGACCAGTTCGTGCGTCGATTGCCCGGTGCACTCCGCGTGTCGTTCGCAGGCAAGCTGCTGTTCCTCGTGCTGGCGACCGCGGCGCTGCCGCTGCTCGGTCTCGCCGTGGGGGAGCTGTTCCTCACGGCGATGGATCGGACATGGGAGGACCTGTTCGAGTGGCAGGAGGCGATGCGGGGGTACCGCATCGTGTGGCCGTGGCCGGCGGAGCTCTGCGGCTTCGGCCTGCTGCTGGCGCCGTGGGTGTGGGCCGTCGGCACGTGGCTGCCCGGTGGTCGCATGGCGCTCGGCGGCACGGCGGCACTCGCCCTCGTGCTCGGTCTCTGCGTCACCGCGGTGCTGCGGCAGTGCCCTCAGATCGAGATGGCGCTGGCGTGGCGCGGCTGGCTCTGGTTCGTCGCGCCAGCCGGCCTGCTGGTCGCGATGGTCTCCTGGACGAAGGGGAGGCGCGGTGGCGGCGCGATGCGCTCGGCGCGCTTTGGCGGCGCGGCGTTCGCCGCGACCCTGATCGCGCCGGTCGCCTGGCTCGGCGGCGAGGTCTCGCGCTACCACCACCCCGATGCGCACCGGCTCGTCGACATGCAGGTGCAGGGCATCACCCGGGATCGGCGCTTCGTTCTCGCGAATGCGAGCGAACAGGCGAACTGGCCCGGCGCAGTGTTCCGGATCGATCTGCACACCGGCTTCGCCGAACAGATCGCCGGGATCCACCAGTTCCTGACGACGGAGGTGTTGCGGCCGGCGATGCTCCGGACCTCGGCGCCCGTGCGGTACTGGCGTACGTTCGACTGGCGCGACGGCGGAGTGCCGGTGAACCACCGTGTGCTGGATCTCGAGACGGGAACGTGGACGGCCATCGAGTGTGACGTCGCGACTGGCGACTACCTGTCGCTGCAACCGCGCCTGCCGGTGGCGATGCGCGAAGCGGCCGTCGCCGACGCGCGGCGAACGACGCCGTTGCGTGCACCGGGCGGATGCGCTGCCTGGTTCGAAGGGGACACGCTGCGCCTCGAACGTGCGGAGGGAACGGTGTCCTCCGTTCCGTGGCCGGCGAAGCACGAACGTCCGGTGCTGGTATGGCCGGCGGGCCACGGGTTCGTGTGGACGAACGGCAAGGGGGCGCGCGCGACGTTCGATCTGACGTCCGGCGAGATCGGCATGCCGCTCCTCGCGTCCCAGACCTGCTGGTTCGTTCGCGGCTGGTCGGTGGTCGGCTGGCGCAACGGCGCCGGGTGGAACATCCACGATCCCGCCGGCGTGTCGTGCGACGCGACGGATCTGACGGATTGCACGATCCTCGGTCTGTTCGACGACGAGAGCCTGCTGTGTCGCAGCAAGGCCGCGAGCGGTTCGCCGGGGCTGTTCGTGTTCGACGTGGCGCGCCGCGTGCGTCGCGACGTCGTGGCACCGCGGGAAACGGGGATCCGCGCCGCCGAAGCCGTCTGGCCGATGGCGCAGTTCGGATCGCTGCTGGCGCGCGACCCCGCCGGCCGGATCTGGCTGCGCGCCGCGGTGTCCGCCTTGGACAACCCCGGCAACCTGCGGCAGACGTTCGTGCTGCTCGATCCGGCGACCCTGACGACCCGTGCGATCCTGCCGCACACACGGTACGTGAACGACAACTACGACGTGCTCGGCTGGCCCGACGAACACACCGTGCTGATGAAACGTGGCGCGAGAATCCTGCGCATCGACACGGAGACCCTCGCGGAGACCGTGCTGTTCCCGCGGCCGTGAGGCGGTCGCGCCGTGATCACTTCGCGATCGGCACGAACGGGAACTCGGCGGGCGTCACGCTGCCGTCGGTGTGCACTTCGAACGGGAACGGCTCGGCGAGCGGGTTGCCCGTGATCCCGCCGAAGCCGTAGTCGAGGCCCGCCCAATCAGGGCTCGCGTCGACGGAGCCGAACGGCACGACGGTGTACTTGCCCGGGGGGATCGAGCACGCGGTGCCGGTCTTCTCCGCGCCGAACGTGCCGGCCCAGATCGCCGCCGCATCGTTGCCGTGCGCGACACGAAGCCAGATGCCGCGCACCTTGCCGGGCTCCGCGCCGGCCGGCCACTTCCACGCGAGCTTGGTCGCGACGCGCGTGGCCGGAGTCATGTCGCCGAGGTCGACGACGTCGCCCTGCACGCGCACGACGCGTTGCCATGCCGGCCCGGGATCGCTGCCCATCGCGAACGGCTGGACGCGCACGAGCCAGTCGCCGTCGGGCAGGTAGTCGAACGCGAAGCGGCCGTTGTCCGGATTCTCGATGCGCGCGCAGTCCCAGGACAACGCGGTCTCCCAGTCGTTCGAGTACGACGGGTCCGCCTGTGCCTTGTGCATCGGGTAGAGCACCACCTTGAGGAGCGAACGCTCCTTCTCCGGCAGTCGCTCGATCGGGAACCGGCCACGGATCGTGCCCGCAGCGAGCACGAGCGTGCACTCCACATCGCCGCTGCCGGGCGGCGGCAGGTCGACGAGCGTCGGCGGCGACGTCGCCGCGCCGTTGTCGTGGCGCGTGCGCAGTTCGACGCGACCGGCCTCTCGGTAGCGGAACGCGAACGTGCCGTCGGCACCGGTTCGTTGGCCGGCGGCGAAGTTGCGGACCAGGTCGTTGTCCCAGTCCGGTTGTTCTGCCTGACCGAGCCACCTGCGAACGACTTCGCCGGGCCGCGCGGCGAGGACCTGCACGTCGGCGCACGGCGAACCGCGCAGGAGCACGCGGCCGCGCACTGTGCCGAGCACGGGCTCGCCGATCTCGATCGCCGCTTCCCCGCCGGCTGCCACCGTGAAGTCGACCACCGTGCGCAGGTCCGCGCCGTCGTCGAGCACCGGCACTGCGCCGACCTGTTCGTCGGGCCGCTTGCCGACACCGGCCCTGCTGCCGCGAGAAACCGCTGCGCGCCACGCGCCGGGCCGCAGCCCGCCGAATACGAACCGCCCGTCCGCGTCGACCGTGGTGGACAGCGGCCGCCATTCGCTCCGCTGCGCGCCCGGCGCCGGCGGGGCTGCCGCCGTGTGCATGGCGTCGTCGTCGGCAAGGCTCCACAGCACCACGGACCGTGCGTACTCGGTCGCCCAACCGCCGCGCACGACGCCACGCACACCACCGGCGCGCTGCAGCACGACCGTGACTTCGGCAGGGACTTCGCGGGCTCCGAAGACGCGGATCTCCGGCAGGAACCCCTTGCAGCGAACGCCGAACGCGAGCGGCGCCTGCGGGTCGATCGGCAGTACCGCGACTCCCGCCGTGGCGGCTGTCGTTCGCTTCCTGTAGCTGCCGAAGATGCGCGTGCTCACGTCCTTCGCGTAGGGGCCGGAGTAGCTGCCCGGCGCGTCCGCGACGTTCGGATCCTCGACCACTTCGGCACCTTCGATCGCGCGGCCGTCGCCGTCCTGCACGAGCACACGGAGCGAGTGGCTCGGAGCGATCGTCAGTTCGATCGCCGCGTCGTCGCGCAACGCCACACGCAGGGGCGGCGACGCGCCGACGCCGGCGGCCTCGGCGCTCACGACGAAGTCCGACGTCGACAGGCCTTCGATCGCGAACGTGCCGTCCGCCGCGACGGGTAGCGGCTTGTCGATCAGGTGCCACGGACGCGCGTCGGCGGCGTCGGCCGCCGAGTCCTTCGCTTCCGTCACCCGGATTGTCGTCTTCGCCGAACCCGCGCCGTGCACGATGCCGCGGAGCGTGACCGCGCGGCCGAGCCGGATCCGCACCTCCTCGGTGTTCCAGGGCACGTCTTGCCAATCCTCGATGTGGTCGTGCGCCTTCACGCGCAGGCTCTTCTGCGCGAGGAAGTGCTCGATCACGAACCAGCCGCGGGCGTCGGTCGTGACACCGTTCGGCATCGACGACATGGCGACCTCGGCGCCGGGCAACGGCTGGCCGCGCCAGTCGAGCACGATGCCTTGGAGGCGGGTGCCACCGTGCATCGACAGTTCCGCGTTCGTGGTGCCGCTCTCGGCGACCGTTGCATTCGCCTCTCCCGGCGCCCGGTTCGGAGCGAGCGCAGTCAGGCCATAGCCGCCGGGACGCAGACCGGCGATCGAGAAGCGCCCGTCCGCTGCCGTGCGCACCGGCGGCGGCTCTGGCGGTGCCGCCGGGGCGGGGATGCGGTCGTACTGGCTGTAGGCCGCGCGGACTTCGGCGCCGGCGATCGGTTGCCCCGCGTCGTCGCGCACGACTCCCGTGACCGTGCCGCCGCGCGGCACGTGCACGGTGCCGAGGTCCCAGTCGCTTGCCCGAGAAGGCTGCCATCCGGACCACCAGTCGCGCGGGATCGTGGGAGCGTCGACCACGAAGAAGAAGGTCTCCTGCGGCATCGCGAACACGAACGCCCCGTCGGCAGCCGTCGTCGCCGCCGCGAATGCCGAGGCCTTGCGGTCGGCGCCGGCGAACACACGCAGCGTCACGTTCGCGAGCGGTGCGCCGTGCTGCAGCAGCGTGCCGCGCACGACATGTCCTTCGATGGCCTGGGTGCGCGCGGTCGACGGCGAGGCATCCGCGGGCGCGGTATCGATCGGCGTCGCTGCTGCACCGGGAGCCGCAGCAGGTGTGTCGGCGACGGGTGCCGCGTTCGCGGCCGGTGCGGGCGGCACGTCCGCCGTCGCGCGCAGGAGCCACCACGCGGCGATCGCGAGGAGCAGCGCGGCGGCGCCGACGGCGGCGAACGGGTTCTTGCCCATGCGCAGAGTCTGCTCGCCGACGGCTCGATCCGCCAGCCGCCGCGACTCAGCGGATCACGCCTTCGCCGGCGTTCGTGAGCACGGCGCCGAACGGGTTCCAGCCCGCGTCGAGCACGAGCGCCTGCGCGTAGATGTCCTGGCCGACGAACGACGCGCCGCCGGGCACGGCGATCGGCCACGGTGCGGTGCCGCTGCCGCCGAGGAGCGCGGTGAGGATCAGCGGCTGCGCGAAGAGCGTGCACGCGGGCATGCCGATGATCGTGAGGTCCGCGGGCAACGGTGCTCCGTCCCACGACGACTTCGACACGCCGAGCAGGCCGATCGACAACGACGGCGCCGTCGGCAGGCCGCCGATCTGCAGCGACAGCGTGCCGCCGAGCACGGGGAGCGAACCGCCGGTCGCGGCGAGCGACGGCGTGCCGAAGCTGCCGGCACAGCCGTTGCCGAACGTCGACCACGTCGCGGCGGTCGGGCGGATGCGGCGCACGCTGCCGATGCTGACGTCCGCGCGTTCGCAGAAGTAGAGCGCGCCGTCGGCGCCGAAGCGGGCGTCGACGATCCACGGCACGGTCGCCCACAGCGCCGGGTTCGCCTGGCCGGGCACCGGCGGGGCGGGCAGCCACGTGCCGCCGTTGTCCTGGAGCCGCCAGATGCGGCCGGTGAAGTGGTCGGTGTAGAAGTAGTCGCCGTCGTACTGCGGCCCGAAGCGCCACGGCGCGTTCGTCGGCACGCGGCAGACGCCGACCGAGATCAGCGCCTGGAACTGCGGCGGAACCGCGTGTACGGCGATCGGTGCGGACGGACCCGGCGCGCTGCCGGTGCACGTGGTGAGCGGCAGGTCGGCTTCGAACCACGGCCAGCCGAGGTTGTTGCCGCCGCTCGTCAACCGGTCGATCTCGTCGCGCTGCGCGTCGCCAACGTCGGCGACGAACACCGCGCCGTTCGCGGGGTCGATGTGGAAGCGGAACGGGTTGCGCAGACCGAACGCCCAGACGAGCGGCGCGACGTCGCCCGGGCCCGCGAACGGATTGCCCGGCGGCACGAGGTCCGAGCGCAGCGCGCTGCCGGCACCCGCGGGCAGCGTGTCGACGCGCATGCGCAGCAGCTTGCCGAGCAGGCTCGTCACGTCCTGCGCCTTGCACGCGTCGTCGTCTTCGCCGGTGGTGAGCCAGAGCATGCCGTCGGGCCCGAAGCGCAGGCATCCCGCTTCGTGCAGCGGCGTGTTGTCCGGCACACCGCTCAGGACGGTGTACGCGGTGCCGAGCTGGAGGCTGGTGCTCGTCGCGGTCGTGAGGCTGCCGGTGACCGTGAAGCGCGTGACGCGCAGGTCCGCGGCGGCGGCGTTCGTGTGGTAGCAGTAGACGAACGGGCGCGTCGGCCACTGCGGGTCGACCGCGACGGACAGCAGGCCCTGGCTGTAGGTCGTCACGAGCCCCGTCACCGTGCCGACGGTCGCCACCGCGTTGCCGGCCGCCGTCGCCAGCACCTTCACGGCGCCCGTGTGTTGTTCGACGAAGATCACGCGCCCGTCGGGCAGGAAGTCGAGCGCGATCGGGCCGTGCTGGTTCGGCGCCAGCGTCTCCTGCACGAATCCGTGCGGCAGCGTCTGCGCCATCGCCAGCGTGGACACGAGAGAGGCCGCGACGAGATGGAGGCGCATTCGGCGAACGATACGCGCCGCGGCGGTCCGACGGCCCGCGGCGACGGCAATCCGCAGCGCGGCACATCGTGGCGCCGGCGATGCGCACGCGGCATCCTCTGCGCCATGCGCTCGCCGAAGCGACTCTTCGCGTTCCTGTTCGTTTGCGGCTGGTTCGTCGCGTGCGGCGGCAAGAGTGCCGCGGCGGGCGTCTACCTGCTCGATCGCTCGAACCTCCGCGAGCAGATGGCGGCGAACGGTGTCACCGCGGCTCCGCAGGATCGCGAAGAGCAGTCGCAGATGCTCGACAAGATCGTCGCCGGCATGGCGGGGCGCATCGAACTGAAGGCCGACGGCAACGCGGAGCTGCAGTTCGTGGCCGCTGGCAAGAGCGTCGAGACGAAGGGGACCTGGCGGCTCGTCGGCAGCACGGTCGCGATCGACGGCACCGCGCAGAACGGCGCGCGCGAAACGAAGCTGCTGCAATTGCACGACGGCTCGCTCACGCTCGAGCAGCCGGGGCAGAAAATCCCGATGAGACTCGTGTTCCACCGGCAGTGACCCGGCCGCGGGAATTCCGGCCGAGTTCGCCCGGGGGGATGGCATCGGCGACGCGGACCGCGAGAATGCGCCGCCCCTCACCGAGGCATTCCATGAAGTCCTGGTCCCGATTCGTCCTGCCCCTCGTCGTGTTCGCCGCGTGCGGCGGCCCGGCGCACCCGCTCGCCGGCGCCTGGTCCCAGGAACTGCCGGAAGGCAAACACGGCATGTCGCTGGAGTTCGATGGCAAGGGCGAAAAGGTCGTCGTGCACGGCGCGCCGCGCGCCGACGGCACGCACGGTCACCCGAAGGCAACGTTCACCTGGGACGGAGCCGCGAAGACGCTGACCCTGAGCGGTGACCTCGTCACCGAGGGCAAGCCCGGCACGTGGACCGGCAGGCTCGAAGGCGATCACCTCGAACTGAGTTCGGCGGACGGGAAGCTCGTGTTCCACCGCGGTGGTGAACCGCACGGGCACTGAGCCGGGCTGCTCGCCCCACTCGCAATTCCCGCCCACTCACCTATCCTCCGAACCACGCCGAGCCATGAAGAACACGCCCGAATCGGACACGACGTCGGAGGGAATCCGGATCCATGCCGTGGCGCAGTACCTGCCGCAGGAGTCGGACCCCGCGGGTCGCAACTTCGTCTTCCGCTACCGGATCACGATGACGAACACGGGGACGAACGCGGCGAAGCTGCTCTCGCGTCACTGGATCATCGTCGACAGTGACGGGCGGCGCGAAGACCTGCGCGGTCGCGGCGTCGTCGGCGAAACGCCGCGCCTCGGCGCCGGCGAGACGTACTCGTACGTGAGCTACTGCCCGATCAAGACGACGTGGGGCACGATGGAAGGCAGCTACACGTTCGAACGCGACGACGGCTCGTGCTTCCAGGTCGCGATCGGTCGCTTCTTCCTCGTGCCGAACGCGCGCCCGATCGAGCTCGAATCGCAGTCGCACTGACTTGGCGCGCAAGGCGCGCCAAGTCAGTGGATTCCCTGGCCGCCGCCGCGACGCGGGGAAACGCCACGGGCGGACCGAGCCGCCGACCCCGCTTCGGCGGCGGATGCGTGGCTTCGCGCGGGCCGCAAGGCGCGCCAAGTCAGTGAATTCCCTGGCCGCCGCCGCGACGCGGGGAAACGCCACGGGCGGACCGAGCCACCGGCCCCGCTTCGGCGCGGGTTCGTTAACACCTTCGTCGCGCTAACGTCCTTCGCGTGGTCGGCGGCGAGCATCGCGTCGCCGGCACGTTGCGATGCGATGACCCTGCAAGGCACCGACTCACCTTGGGTCGACCTGGTGCCGCGCGCTCGGCGCGGCGACCCGGCGGCACAGAGCGCCGTGTACGAAGCGTTCGCGCGCATCGTGCACGCGATCGCCCTCGCGCACGTCGGCAGTCAGTTCGCCGACGACGTGACCCAGGAGGTGTTCTGCAACGTGTTCGCGTCTCTCGACGGCCTGCGCGATCCTCTGGCGCTGCCGGGCTTCGTCTGTGCCGCCGCGCGCAACGCCGCGCGGGACGTGTTGCGACGTCGCCGCCGTGCTCCTGGGGGTGCGCCGATCGACGATCTCCCGGCCGGTGGCCCGTCACCCCTCGCGACGGCCGAACAGCGGGAACTCGCGGAGCGGGTGCTCGGCTGCATCCGCGAATTGCCCGAGGCGTACCGCGAGACCCTCGTGCTACGACTCGTCGCCGGTTTGTCGGGGCCGGAGATCGCGGAGCGTACGGGTATGACGCACGGCTCGGTCCGTGTGAACCTGACGCGCGGCATGGCGCTGCTGCGGCCGATGCTCGCGGAGGCGGGACTGCCATGAACGAACGCGACGACTACCTGCTCGATCCGAAGGCGCCGGTCGATCCCGCGATCGCCGCGCTGGAGAACGCGCTGCGGCCTCTCGCGTGGAACGGCGCGCCGATGCGCGACACCCGGCCGTCGGTCGCCGCGCGGCGGCGGGTTTGGCCCTGGTTGCTCGCGGCAACGCTGCTGGTGGGCGGCCTCGCCTTCGTGTTCCTGGATCGCGACCGCGGCCTGCGGCCGTTCGCCGAGGCGCGAACGTTCGTGGCCGTCGACGTGCCGGTGCGCATCCCGCTGTCGGATCTCGCGGAGGTCACGCTTCGCCCGGGCGGCAGGCTCGAGTTCCTGCACTGGCGCAAGGACGAGCTGCTCTTCGCACTGGGCCGCGGGTCGATCGAGGCGCGCGTCGCGCCGCCGCCGAAGGTCGCCGCGGGGTTCTTCCGCGTGGAGACGAAGCTCGGCCTCGTGATCGACCAGGGCTGCCGGTTCGTGCTCGAAGTGCGCGACGACCGGCGCACGAAGGTGACCGTGACCGAGGGCGCCGTCACGTTCGAAGGGCGCGACCGCACCGTCTTCGTGCCGGCGGGTGCGTCGGCGGAGGTGGACGACGGCGGCGTGACAACGCCGGTTTTCGCGGGCGCTGGAGGCGACCTCGCGAAGGCGGTGCGGCAGTTCGACATCCTGCGCTGGAAGGGCGCTTCCCTCGACGCGCGCGGCGAGAGCGTGAAGACACTCCTCGGCTTCGCGCGTGCGCCGCAAGATTCGCTCGTGCTCTGGCACATGCTGCGCGATCCGGAGCCGTTCGTGCGCGAGGTCGCCGAGCAGCGCCTGCTCGAACTCGTCGGACCGCCCGACGGCGGCGCGTCGAAGCGCTCGACGTTCGATCCGGAGGAATGGCTGGCCCACCTGCGCATCGGGGCATGGCGGCCCGGCGGCTAGTTCGCTTGCCGCTCCTCTTCGCGGCAGCTAGGTTCGCCCCGTGCCCACGATCCTGCTCGGCGACCCGTCGCTTCCCCTGTCCACACTCGTCGCGCTGAGCCGTCCGGGCGGACGGATCGCGTTGTCGAAGCAGGCGCGCCGGAACGTGCAGCGGAGCCGCGCGGTGGTGGAGCGCGCCGTGAAGTCGGGCGCCACGATGTACGGCATCAACACCGGCTTCGGGAAACTCGCCGGCGTGCGCATTCCCGACGATCAGCTCGAGCAGCTGCAGGAGAACCTGCTGCTGTCGCACGCGACGGGCGTCGGTGAACCGCTCGCCGTCGACGCGAGCCGCCTCGCGTTCGCGCTGCGCATCCACAACCTGGCGCTGGGCTACTCGGGCGTGCGCCCCGAGCTGCTGGAGCAGGCGATGGCGCTGTGGAACGGCGGCTTCGTGCCGGTGATCCCGAGCCAGGGTTCGGTCGGTGCGTCGGGCGACCTGGCGCCGCTGTCACACATGGCGCTGCCGCTGATCGGCCGCGGCGAGGTTCACGACGGCGGGCGTGTGATCTCGGGCGCCGCCGCACTGAAGAGGCTGGGCCGCGAGCCGCTCGTGCTTCGTGAGAAGGAAGGGCTCGCCCTGATCAACGGCACGCAGATCATGACCGCGATCGGGTGCCTGTGCGTGCACCGTGCGATCGTGCTCGCGAAGACGGCCGATGTCGCGTGCGCGATGACGGTGGAGGCGCTGCGCGGCAGCGAGAAGCCGTTCCAGGAGCGCCTGCACACCGTGCGTCCGCACGAGGGCCAGCTCGCGACCGCGGCGAACCTGCGTGCGCTGCTCGCGGACAGCAAAGTGATGCCGAGCCACGCCAACTGCGGCAAGGTGCAGGACGCCTACTCGCTGCGCTGCGTGCCACAGGTGCACGGCGCGGCGAAGGACGGCATCCGGTACGCGCTGGACGTGCTCGTCACCGAAGCGAACGCGGTGACCGACAACCCGCTGGTGTTCCCGAGCGGCGACGTCGTCAGCGGCGGCAACTTCCATGGCCAGCCGGTCAGCCAGGCGCTGGACTTCCTGAAGATCGCGGTGAGCACGCTCGCGAACATCAGCGAGCGGCGGATCGAGCAGCTCGTGAATCCCGACATCTCCGGCCTCCCGCCGTTCCTCGCCAAGAACCCGGGCCTCGAGAGCGGTTTCATGATCCCGCAGGTCGTCGCCGCGGCGCTCGCGAGCGAGAACAAGACGCTGGCGCATCCGGCGAGCGTCGACACCGTGCCGACATCGGCGAACCGCGAGGATCACGTGTCGATGGGCGTCACCGCGGCGCGGCACGCGGACCGCGTCGTCGCGAACACCGCGAAGGTGCTGGGCATCGAGGTGTTGTGCGCAGCGCAGGGGCTCGACCTCGGCGAGAAGCTGCGGCCCGGCGTCGGGGTCGACGCGGCGTACCGCGTGTTGCGCAAGAAGGTGCCGATGCTCTCCCAGGATCGCTTCCTCGCGCCGGATCTCGCGGCCGCGGAGCAGCTGGTCGAGGACGGCGATCTCGTCGCTGCCGCCGAGAAGAAGGCGGGGGTGCTGGCGGTGTGAGTTCGCCCGTCCGACGCGACGCCGCCGTCGTTGCGCGTCGTGTCGTCGCTCAGAAGAAGCCGGCGGTGAGCCGGAGGGCGTTCGTCGAAGTGACCGAGGTCCACGCACCCTGCGCGTCCAGCTCGATCGGCACCATCTGGTGGTGGAAGGTGACGCCGACGATTGGCGGGAGGGAGGGCAGGAAGAAACTCGAGTCGGCGATGCCGTTCGAAGTGACGACCAGCCCGAGTATGTCGGGCGCCACCAGGACGTCGCAGCCGGTGCCCGCGAAGGGGAAAGCGAGCGTCAGGGGAGCCACGCCTTGCGGGACCGCTGTCACGCTCGTCAGCGTGAGCACCAGAGCCGAGGTGGGCAGGCCGGTGCCGCGTGCGCGGAAGGTCGCATCGACCCAAGGCAGGGTGAGGGCGGTGAGCTGGCTGCCCCCGCCGGTGCCCGGACATCCGACGCCTGTCGGAGCCGCGGTCGCCGGGCACGTGGTCGAGATTCGTCCGAGGTTCATCTCGCCTAACGATCCGCCGACCAGGATGTCGCCCTCGGGCAGCGTCGCGAACGTGCGTTCAGAACGATCGAGGTCTCGGTACTGTGCCGGCGGGCCCCTCGGTGGGTGCAGAGAGCGTTCGACCGAGTTCCCTGCGCTCCGAGTCAGAGGTCTTCGCGCCGCGCGCCGACGTCGCGAGTGAGCAGTGCGCTACTCCACGAACGCCGCGTCGATCGCCTTCTTCTTCGCCTTGCCGGCCTTCGTCGCGAGCAGTGACTTCGCGAAGTCGGCCATCCGGTAGTAGCGCACCCGGTTCACCAGCTCGTGCTTCTTCGCGGCGTCGAGTGCGTTGATCGCCTCGCCGATCGCCGCGGGGCCGACCGCGTCGTGCAGCGCGACGAGGCGTGCCAGCACCGCGTCGACGTCCTTGCCGCCCGGCCTCGTCGTCGCCGCTTCGAGGCGCTTCCGTTCGAAGTCGAGAGTGCGCCAGCGGGAGTCGCGCAGGCCCTCGAGCGCGGGGGCATCCTTCTTCGTTTTCGCGAGGTTCTCGACGATCAGGACGCCCGTGTAGTGCGCCCACGCGTGACGGTCCTCTTCGTTCTGGCGATCGCCCCACATCGCGATCACATGGCCGAGTTCGTGGCAGAGCCCGTAGAAGAGGAACTGGCCGTCCTTCGTCGGCGACGCGAACGCCTCGCCGTCGATCACCGGGAAGTCGATCTCCGAGTGGAACGGGAACTGCGGGGCGAAGTGCGGCGGGCGCGTGGTCTTCGCTTCGAGGTGGATGCGCAGGCGGAGCTTCTTGCCGGGCACCTTGCTGAAGTTCCGCAGACCGAAGACGTCGGCGTAGGCGTCGAGCACGAGGTCGAAGACGTCGGCAATGCGTGTGAGGCACTCCGGTTCGACGCCGCCCGTTGCGATCGCGAGGAAGCGGAGTCGCGACAGCGCGATGCCGATCTCGTTCGCGCGCGTCCCGTCGAGCTGCACCAGCCGGTCGCGCAGCGCCGCGAAGTCGTCGAGGCGGTCGAGGTCGAGCGCCGCTGCCGCCGCGGTCGCGAGGGCATCGCGGACCTCGGGCGCGTCGCCGCAGCGAAGGAGTTCCGCGACGAGCTTGGCGGCGGAGGCAGGCAGCTGTTTGCCGAGTTCGCCTTCGTCCTTCGCGACGGGTTTGTCCGCGTGCGCCTTGTTGACCGCGGCGACGGCGAGTGCGTAGTCGCGGGAGAGCTTCTCGGCGTCCTGGCCGCGCGCGATGTCCGGCATGCAGGCGACAGCGGCTGTCACGAGTGCCGCGCTGACAACGGCTCTTCGGGATCGCATGGCGGGGACCATAGCGGAGGAGCCTCGGGGGCGGAGGCCTCCGGGACCGAACGGGCTTCACCTCCCGCGGCTACATGACGCGTCTTCTTGCGAACGCCACGACCGTGCGTGGAATCTTGGACCTCGTGGCACCCCTGCCGCAGTCACGAGAGGCAACGTGCTGGCATTCACACATCGCACGGAGCGCCGTCGTGCGAGCCGCGATGCCGACTCGCCCCGCCGTTCCACGCCGACGCGAGCGGCGTGTCCGCATTCCCGTGCAGTCACGGCGTCGCTAGCGCGATCGCTTGCGACGGCGCGCCCGGCCCGCCACGCTACCGCGATGACCGCCTACCGCGCGCCGCGTGGCAAGACCCTCACCTGTGCCAATTGGCAGATCGAAGCCGCGTTCCGCATGGTCCAGAACAACCTGGACCAGGACGTCGCGGAGGACCCCGAGAAGCTCATCGTGTACGGCGGGCTCGGCAAGGCAGCGCGCAATCCGCAGGCGCTGCAGGGCATCCTCGCGACGCTGCGTCGGCTGAAGCCCGACGAGACGATGCTCGTGCAATCGGGCAAGTGCGTCGGCGTGTTCCGGACGCACGCCGATGCGCCGCGTGTGCTGCTCGCGAACAGCAACCTCGTCGGCGACTGGGCGAACTGGGACGAGTTCCGCCGCCTCGACAAGCTCGGACTCATCATGTACGGCCAGATGACCGCGGGCTCGTGGATCTACATCGGGAGCCAGGGCATCGTGCAGGGCACCTACGAGACGTTCGTCGCGGCCGGCAAGCGGCACTTCGGCGGTGACCTGAAGGGGCGCCTCGTCGTGACGGCGGGCCTCGGCGGCATGGGTGGCGCGCAGCCGCTCGCAGTGACGATGGCGGGCGGTGTGTGCCTGGCGGCCGACGTCGAGGGCTGGCGCATCGACAAGCGGCTGCAGACGAAGTACCTCGACGAGCGAATCGACGATCCCAAGAAGGCGCTCGCCGCCGCGTTGGCGAAGAAGAAGGCCGGCGTGCCCTGGTCGATCGGTGTGTGCTGCAACGCCACGGAACTGCTCGCGGTCGTACGCGACAGCGGCACCGTGCCCGACATGCTGACCGACCAGACGTCGGCCCACGACATGCTCGTCGGCTACGTACCGGACGGCATGACGGTGGAGGCGGCGAAGACGCTGCGCGAACGCGATCCGAAGAAGTACCTCGTCGAGTCGCGCCGCACGGTCGCGAAGCACGTCGCCCTGATGCTCGACCTGCAGGAGCGCGGAGCGATCACGTTCGACTACGGCAACAACATCCGAACGGAGGCGCGCGATGCCGGCGTCGCCGAGGCGTTCCGCATCAAGGGCTTCATCCCCGAGTACATCCGGCCGCTGTTCTGCGAGGGCCGCGGACCGTTCCGATGGGTGGCGCTGTCCGGCAACCCCGCCGACATCGCGCGCACCGACAAGCTCGCGCTCGAGATGTTCGGCGACAATCCGTCGCTGCGGACGTGGATCGAGAAGGCGCAGAAGCAGATCGCGTTCCAGGGGCTGCCCGCGCGCATCCTCTGGCTCGGCTACGGCGAGCGCGCGCGCTTCGGCCTCGCGGTGAACGAACTGGTCGCGAAGGGCGAACTCGAGGCACCGATAGTGTTCGGCCGCGACCACCTCGACTGCGGTTCGGTCGCGTCGCCCTATCGCGAGACGGAGGCGATGAAGGACGGCAGCGACGCGATCGCGGACTGGCCCTTGCTCAACGCGATGCTGAACGTGGCGTCCGGCGCCACGTGGGTGTCGATCCATCACGGGGGCGGTGTCGGCATGGGCAAGTCGATCCATGCGGGGCAGGTCACCGTCGCCGACGGCACGCCCGCTGCCGCCGCGCGCATCCAGCGCGTCTTCACGTGCGATCCGGGCATCGGCGTGGCGCGCCACGCCGACTCGGGCTACGACGAGGCGCGGGTGTTCGCGAAGAAGGCCGGCGTCGATCTCGGCGGTTGACGCCGCGGGCCTGGCCTCCGTGCGTCCAGCGCGAGGCTGCACCTTTGCGGTAGCGAGTCCTCCCGGTGTAGGATCTGCCGGCCTGCGGCGCGGCCGCCCGAGCCCCGAACGGTCGGTGGCAGCGGCGCGAGCCGAGCGCTGCGGTTCGTCGCCCCTTCTCCGCGTCTCTTTCCGCACCCGAACCAGTACGTTCCGAACAGTCGCCGCGACCGCGTTACCGAAAGACGCTTCGCGGCCCGTGCCGCCGAGAGACGCGATGTTCCGCCGCAACAAGCCAGCCGACGACGCAGCGATGCCCGAGGACATGGTCGTGATCGTCGACCAGTCCGTGAACCCGTACCTCGTGCTGTTCCACGAGCCGACGGGCTACCGGGCGGAGCAGGTCCGGGCGCTGCGCAACCGCCTCGTCGCGATGAATCCGGACGGTGAGCCGAAGACGCTCGTCGTTACGTCGGCCGTCCGCGAGGAGGGCAAGACGGTCGCGGCGCTCAACCTCGCGATGGCGCTTGCGGAGCTCGAACGCAATCAGGTGGTGCTGGTCGACGGCGATCTGCGCCGCCCGTCGTGCGAACGCTATCTCAACCTCAACCCCGCGCCGGGCTTCACGGACGTGCTGCTCGGGCGCGCACCGCTCGATCGGGTTCTGCGCCCCGCGGGGTACCGGCAGCTGATGCTGCTCGGCTCCGGCGCCCGGGTGACCAACCCGGCGGAAGTGCTCAGCGGCTCGCGGCTCGACGAACTGCTGCACCGGCTGAAGGAGCGCTTCCAGTACGTCATCGTCGATTCGCCACCGGTCCTGCCGTCGACCGATGCCGGTGTGTTGTCGGCGCGTGCCGACGGCACCCTCGTCGTCGTGCGGCTCGAGAAGTCGTTGAAGAAGCAGACCCGCGACGCCATCCGCGCCGTGCAGGACATGGGGGGCAACGTGCTGGGCTGCTTCGTCACCGAGCTGCGCGGCCACGATCCCGAGAGCGACCGACGCCTCGCCTACGAACCGACGAACGAGGGCGAAGGAACCTGATGTCCGGCTTCAAGGAGACGCTGAAGGATGCCGTGCGGCAGATGTCGTTCCGCACGTCGCTCGACACCCTGAAGAAGAAGGGTGTCCAGCAGGTCAACGTGCTGGGCATCGACCGCATCATCGCGCTCATCGAGGCGGCGGTGCACCGGAGCCTGAAGTCGCACCTCGTCGGCGTCGAGCGCGAGGCGGTCGCGGACGCGACGAAAGCCGAGTTCCTGCGCCTCCTGCGTACGAACGAGGACCTGCAGCGCCAGAAGACCGAGGTCGAGCGGCAGAAGGAGCGCGTCGAGGACGAAGTCGACTCGTTGCGCCGCGAACTGTTCGTGCAGCAGCACGCGCTCGAGCTCAAGCTGGAGCAGGGGTCGCTGTCGGCCGCGAACCGCTACGAGGGCGAGAACGCCGAGATCGCGAAGAAGGTCGGCGAAGTGATGCGCAGCCTCGCCGGCGGAGGGAACCTGCCGCTCTCCGTCGCGGAGGAGAAGGTGATGGAGCTGGTGATGAACGTGATCGACGGGGAGCGCAAGGCCGCCGACGAGGCGCGGCGCGCACTGCACGATCGCGAGGTCGACAACCTCCAGCGCCGCATCAAGAAGCTGAGCTCGACCCTCGAGCAGACCGAAGGACGTTTGCAGGCGGTCGCGGCGATGAAGAACATCGACTCCGGCATCTCGTCGCTCTACCGCGAGGTGCAGGGGCTGAACCTGGCGGACGCCCAGTCCGGCAAGAAGAAAGAACTCATGGCCGAGATCTTCAAGGCGAACCTGAAGCTCCAGAAGAAGAGCTGACGAGCGCCTGCGCGGCCGAACGACGAATCAGGAACACGAAACGATGAGCGACACGAAGACGACGGAAGAGACCAAGAAGGACCACGGCGTCCTGTACATCGGCATGGACCTCGGCACGTCGCGCACCTCGGTGTCGGCGAGCAACGGTGTCCGCGAGACCGTCTACTCGATGGTCGGGTACCCGAAGGACGTGGTCAGCATGAAGCTGCTGAAGAAGGACGTGCTGTTCGGCAAGGAGGCCCTCGAGAAGCGTCTGTCGCTGAAGCTGTACAAGCCGCTCGAGAAGGGCGTTCTCAAGTACACCGGCGATGCGACGATGGATGCCGAAGCGAAGGCCAACCTGAAGGCCGCCCAGGACCTGATCGGCGAGGCGATCCGGATGGCGAAGCCGCGCAAGGACGAACTGATCTACTGCGTGATCGGCGCGCCCGCGGAAGCTTCGGTCAAGAACCGCGAGGCGATCATCGAGGCGGCCCGCGCCCACGTCGATTCCGTGATGTTGTGCAGCGAGCCGTTCTCGGTGGCGTACGGGCTCGACTGGCTCGAAGACGTGCTCGTCATCGACATCGGCGCCGGCACGACCGACCTCTGCCGCATGCACGGCACCATGCCGGAGGAAGCGGACCAGGTGATGTACGAGATCGCGGGTGACGCGGTCGACGCCGAACTCGCGCGACAGATCGAGAAGACGTGCCCCGGCGCCCAGTTCACCATCCACATGGTGAAGGACATCAAAGAGCGCTACGGCTTCGTCGGCGACGCGCCCGAGCGCTGCATCGTCGAGCTGCCGGTGAACGGCAAGCCGACGCCGTTCGACCTGACCGATCAGATCCGGAGCGCTTGCTCGGTCCTCATCGAGCCGATCCTCGAGGGAATCCACAAGCTGATCGCGTCGTTCGACCCGCAGTTCCAGGCGAAGCTGAAGAGCCGGGTGCTGCTCGCGGGTGGCGGTTCGATGGTGAAGGGGCTCGACTCCGCGGTGGAGAAGGCGATGAAGGAGCGCCTCGGCGGCGGCAAGGTCATCCGCATCGAGGAACCGATCTACGGCGGCGCCAACGGCGCCCTGAAGATCGCGCACGACATGCCGGCCGACTTCTGGGAGCAGTTGAAGTAGCACGGTCCTGCAGGCGACGAGCTTCGCTCGCGCCTGAGGACCTGCAACCGCGGTAGCAGGCGTCCGCTCCGAAGCCGGAGGGGCAAGGCCGCCTGAGTGGCGACAACCGGACGTCGGTTCGCCGCGGTCGTCGCGGCGGTGCGATCACCGCACGCCGAACTCGTCCTGCAGGATCTTGCGCAGTTCGAGGAAGTCGCGGATCTCCCAGGTCGCTTTCGTTTCGCCTTCTTCCGACGCATGGCGTCCGCTGCGGCGGATGCGCGCCGTCATCCAGCCCTCCCGGTTGCAGGGATCGATGTCGTGCGTCGGATTGTCGCCGAAGTAGAGGCAGCGCTGCGGTGTGAGCTTCATCCGCTGCAGCACGCGGCGGTACAGTTTCGGGTTCGGCTTGCTGAAGCCGACCTGGTCCGTGAAGAAGATCGCGGACGGCGTCAGGAACTCGAGCACTTCGAGGCGCACCAGCTTCTCCGCCTGCTTGATCGTGATCCCCGCCGACACCACGCCGCGCACGAGTGGCGTCTTCGCGAGCCAGCGCAGGACCTCGTAGACGTCGTCGTAGACCTTCAGCTCGCGCCACTTCGTCGCGTGGTAGGCGACGACGCCCGCGGCGACGATCACGGCCCGGTTGTGCCCTTCGGCGCTCTCCGGGCCGAGGCGGTCGAGCACCTTGTCGAAGTGCCCGCCGTAGTTGCTCGAGAACTCGGAGATCACTTCTTCGAGTTCGCGCATGGCGTCGCCGCGGTCGGCGCGCAGGCCCGCCTGGACCATGGCGTCGACGGCGGCCCGACGCGCCTTGTCGGCGAACACCGACGTCGAGAACATCGTGTCGTCGATGTCGAAGAAGATCGCGTCGAGGGCCTTCGTCACGGCGCCAGTTGTCCGCCATCGGCGCCGGGCCCGCAAGCGCCCGCCGACGGGCGGCGGAGGAGCGCCCACGCGACAGCGGCGCCGGCGATGTTGAGTGCCGCGTCCCGCAGGGAGTCGAACGTGTCGCGCGGGCCGGCTGGCCACAGCCACTGGCCGAGTTCGTGCAGCAGCGTGACCAGGAGGGGGATGCCGCACCCGAGGCACAGCAGGAGGCGGCGCCGCGCTTCGTTCGTCGCGTGGTGCAACCCGAGCAACCAGGTCGTGCAGATCGCCGTGCACAGAACCGCCAGGAAGTGCAGCGCCCAGTCGCGCAGGAGTGGATGAAGGGTGCCCAGCACCTCGGCGTGGATCAGCAGGATCAGCGCGCCGCCCGCGAGCATCACCACGAACCAGAGGAGCGGAGGGCGCGGGGGCATCTGGCGCCGCCGGTGGCGCGCGGGGACCGCGAATGGCGAGGGACCGCCGGGGCTCCGGCCCTCCGAGTCCGTCGAGTCGTCGTCTCTGGGCATCGACGGCGGGCGCGGCCAGCGATCGCGCGGGGTGGGGGGGCATGTGTCGCCCCGCCGGGCGCGGCCTCATCGCGGCCGCGCGGGTTTCCTTCTCAGGCCCTCAGTCTTCGCGCACGTCGGTGATGCGTGCGTTCACCATCACCATCAGGCTGCGGTTCTCGTCCGCAGTGCCCTCCTGCTTGAAGAGGAAGGAGATGAGGGGCAGCCGAGCCAGGATCGGCACTTCGGCGCGGCGTTCCTTCGTCAGCACCTGACGCAGGCCGCCCAGCAGCACGGTGCCGCCGTCCGGCACCTTCGCCGTGGTCGAGAAGTTCGTCACGGTGATGTTCGGCAGCTGCAGCGTGACTGGCAGGGTCGAACCGGCGAGCGACGTCGTGAACGTCGGGATCGGGCGCTGGAGCTCGGACACCGTCGGGTTGAGGTTCAGGACGATGTAGCGGCGGTCGTGTTGGATGACCGGCTGCACGTCTAGAACGATGCCGTCCTGGATCACGTCGATCTTCGGGTCGGCGATGAAGGCCGCCTGCGCGACCTCGACGTCGAAGTCTCGGACGTACGCGGTCTGGTTGATCACTGCGACGTGGCCGCGCTCGCGGTTCAGCACCGACAGGATCTGGCTGTTCATGACCTCCGCGTCCTGCTTCTTCTCCACCGCGCGCAGGATCATGTTCAGCTGCGTGTCGTCGAGGAGCGTGATGCCTGCGGTCAGGCCGCCGGACGGGGTGAGCACGCGGCCGAGGTCGCTCGTGAAGAAGTTCTCGGAGCGGGCGCGGATGTCGCCGTCGCCGCCGTCGTTGAAGAACGCGCCGGCGAGAGGGTTGGCCGCAGGGTCGCTCGTGCCGCCGTTGTCGAGGCCGCGCGACGCGTTGTCGTCGAGGCCGTTGCTGAGGTCTTCGAGGGTCGCGACGTCGCCCTTGTTGCCGGAGCCGCCGAGGCCGCGGAAGTCGACACCGAGTTCCATCAGGAAGTTGCGCGAGATGGTGAGGAACTTCGAGTCGATCGTCACGATCGGCGTCTGGAAGTTCCGCATGTCGGCGAGGCGACGGCGGACCAGCGCCTGCATGTCCGGGCTGGCGCGAACCGACAGGAACCCCTGGTCCTCGGCCTGGATGCCGACGCCCTCGGTCTCCCAGTACTTCGGGTCGGTGGCGTTCTTGATGTTCTCGACGAGGTCGGCGAGCTCGACGCCTGCCTTCTTCTCGTCACCTTCGCTGCCCGTGCGCGGCGTGTCCTCGCCGTCTTCGCCGGGAATGCCCGCGATGCGCGGCGGCAGGAAGTCGGTGCGCTTGAAGATCAGGTCTTTGACCGAGTAGATCTCGTGCTGGATCGTGCCGGCGGCCTGCGACTTGTTGCCGATCACGACGACGCCGTTCTTCACGGTCCAGGCGAGGTTCTGGCTCCGCTCGACCATGTGCTTCAGGAAGTTCTCGAGCGTGATCGAACCGGCGAGCTCGATGACGACCTTGAGGCTCTCCCCGCTGATGATCGTGCGCGCCTCCGGCGTCGTGATGATCTGCACGCCGGTGATCAGGTTGAGGTTCTTGACGACTTCGAGGAAGTCGCCCGTCTCTTCGGTGTAGGAGAGCTTGCCGACCGGTTCGGTCCGCACCTTGTCCCACACGGCCTGGTCCTGCGGGTCCATCACGCTGCTGCCGTTCGCGGCGAGCGAACGACCCTGGGCACGCTGCCACACCGCCATGTCCATCTCGAGGACGTTGGTCTGCGGCACCTTCAGTTCGTCGGCTGCCTCGACCATCGCGCGCAGCGCCTTGCTGCGCTCCGCGATCCACGTCTCGTTCTGCTTCTCGCGCGCGGCCTTGACCGAGGCGTTGTGCATGTCGACCGCGACCTGGTTGCCCGGATCGACCTGCATCGCACGCGCCGACAGCTCCTGCGCGCGTGAGAACTGGCGGCGTTCGAACGCGATCTGGGACTCCTGCAGCAGCCCGGCGACCTGGGCGCGGCGGCGAGCCTCCTTCTCGGCGTAGTCGGCGCGGATGCGCTCGGCGAGTTCCGCATCCTTCTGCGCCTGGCTCTGCCGCTGCTGATCGTCCAGCATCTTCTCGGCGTCTGCCTTCGCCGTCGCCACGCGCCCGGGCAGGTCGGCCCAGTCGGTGTTGTCGCGCACGCGGATCAGCAGGTCGGCCTGCCGCAGCTCCTCGATCGCACCGGCGTAGTTCTTGTCCGCGACCTGCTTCTCGGCCTTCTGGAGGCGCGCCTGCACGTCGGCGCGAGCGCGCTCTTCGCCGATGTGTTGCAGCTGACGCTGTTCGTCGGTGAACGTCACGACGCGGCCGGCGGGTTCGCCGAGTTCCGCCTGCACCGAAGCGAGCAGGCTCCGCACCTGTTCGTTCGTCGGCGAGAGGTCCTTCGCGCGGATCAGTTCGCTGCGCGCTGCTTCGAGCTGGCCCTTGCTGCGCAGGCCTTCCGCGTTCTCGATGTACTTCGCCACGAGTGCGTCGCGCCGCTGGTCGCGAACACGGTCCTGCGGGGACTGCGAGGTCGGGTCCTGCGTGCGTTCCGCCGGGTTGGTCCGCGGCGTCGCGACCGGCGGCGTTGCCGCGGTGTCGTTCGACGCTTCGTGCGGGGTCGAGCAGGCGGCGCCGAGAACTGCGGCGGTCAGGGATGCGGCGAGAAGGGGCCTTTGTTCGAGAGCCATCGGGTCACGCTCGGTGCGTTACGAGAGTTCTTTGGGAGCAACGGGAGAGCGATGCTCGCCTCGTGACTCGACAAGCGATTGGCGGACGACTCGACGGTGGCAGACCGTCGCCGATTCGGGGGACGCTCGGAATCGGAACCAATCGAGAGGGACTTGCCGAAGCACGAGAGCAGTCACCGTCGGCGACAGGGCGTGGCGCCGGCGGCAAGGGCCGGAACGTAGCCACGTTGGCGAGGATGCGCCAGCGGTTTCTTGCCACCGGGGGCCCCGGAATGCGGGCCCGGAAGCGAGCCGGCCCGCCCGGGTCGCGAGGACCGGGGCGGGCCGGACACGGGCCGCGTCGCTGCGGCGAATCGGCTACTTGGCGCCGAGGCCGCCGCCGAAGTTGATCTCCTGGAAGCCCGCGTTCTTGCAGGCGTCCGCGGTCTTCGCGACGTCCTCGTAGTAGGTGCCGGGGTAGGCCTCGATCACGCACCCCATGAGCTTGCGGCCGCCGGTCTCCTTGTCGGGGACCATGCTCGCCGGGTTTTGCGCGATGCGCTTCAGCTCGGCTTCGACGTCGGTCAGGTTGTAGAGCGGCTTCGGGCCGACTTCCCACTTGACCTTGTGGCCGATCAGCGAGAAGCGGTAGGCCCGACCCGTGTTCGGGTTGACCTGGTTCGCCCCACCGTGCTTGTACTCGGGCGTGCCGGCCTGCTCGACGTGGATCTTCACCGACAGTTGCTCCTGCGGTTCCACGACGTCGGTCTGGCTGCCCTTGTCCTTCGGCAGGTAGGCGGGGAGCTTCGACTCCAGCACTTTGAAGTCGATGCAGATGAAGAAGATGATCATCAAGAACACGACGTCGATCATCGGCGTCATGTCCGGCTTCACTTCTTCCTGGGCGTCGTCGAGAGCGCTCATTTCTTGGCTCCCTTGTCAGGGTTCTTCTCGCCCGTCTCCTTGTCCTGTTCGGAGAGCGCCAGCTCGACCTTCCAGAACGCGATCTCGGGCTGACTGCACTGCTTCATGATCTCGCCGATGTAGTGCCACTCGGTCCACTTGTCGGCTCGGATCAGGATCGGCTCGTCGACGAGCGGGACCATCCTCGAGCCGACCTTCTCGTCCTTCAGGTGGAGCGTCTTGTTGAAGAGCCCGAGCTTCCGGATGTCGAGAAGGAGCTGTTTGATCGGCGCGTAGTTCTTGCCGTGCTTCTTGGGGTCGTAGAAGACTTCCTTGTTGTAGACCACCGTTCCGTCCTGCAGCACGTTGATGATCGGCCGGTTCTCGGCCGGCTTGTCGTCGGCCTCCTGGAACACGGCGCGCGGCAGGATCAGGTCCTCGAGGTTCTTCTGGCTCAGGTCGATGACCAGCACGAAGAAGATCATCAGCAGGAACACGCAGTCGATCATGGGCGTCATGTCCATCTCGACGTTCTGCTGCACGAGCTTGTTCACGTCCATGGGGTTCGTTTCTCCGGCTGTGGGCCGCCGCGAACGGCGGCTCCGAGGTCACGGGGAAGGGGCACCGCTCACTTGCCGCGGAAGCGCTCGAACAGGTCTTCGGAGATCGCGTTGATCTCGGTCGACGCCTTGATGACGCGGTTGCGCAGCGTGTAGAAGGCGACGCCCACGGGGATCGCGACCGTGAGGCCGAAGATCGTCGTGATGAGCGCCATCTTGATGCCGCCCGCGAGCTGCGCCGGGCTGACCGAACCGCCGGCTGCCGCGATGGCGCTGAACGTGACGAACATGCCCGTCACCGTGCCGAACAGACCCATCATCGGCGCGAGCGCCGAGATCAGCGACAGCCAGCCGATCTTCTGGAACAGCTTGACGGACTCCTCGGTCTGCATCTCGCGCAGCGACGTCTGCATCGTCTCGAACGAGTGGCCGAGCTTGGACAGACCGGCGCCGACGACGTTCGTCAGGTAGGTCTTCTCCTGTTCGCACAGCTCGACGGCCTCCTGGAAGTTCTCGCCGTCGAACAACGCCTCGAGCTCGTCGAGAACGTCCGGCGGCGCGAGCTTCTCGCGCTTGATCGACATGAAGTTCTCGATGATCAGCGCGAGTGCCACGACCGACATCGCGATGATGAGGTAGCCGACGATGCCGGCGTTCTTGTACGCGAAGACCTCGGAGATGGTGCTCGTGCTCTCAGCGGCCGGGTCCTGCGCGAGCAGGGTCGAAGCCAGCAGCAAAGGCGCGGCGACGGCGAGAATCCGGGAAACAGACGCGTTCTTGAGGTTCATGGAGCGGGGACTCCTGGGACTGAGTCTCGTACGGAAGGGGAGAGGGGCGGATCGGAAAGGGGGCGGGAAGTCTGCTCGACCGGCCACGGGTGCGAAAGGGCCGATCGGCAGAAACTGACGGGGGTTGCGGTGGCGTGCGCTCGGCTCACTTCGCCATCTCCAGGCGCGCTTCGGTGGCCCAGGGCGACGAGGGGTAGCTCGTGACGACGATCTGGAAGTAGGCCGTTGCGCGCTCCTTCCACGTTTCGCCTTCGCCTTCGGCGCCCAGCGCCGTGAGGCAGCGGCCGAGGAAGTAGTTCGCCTTGGCACTGGCCTCGCCGCTCGCGATGTCCATGACCGAGGCCTTGGCGAAACAGAGCTGCGCACGACGGATGTCGTTCGGCGAACCGTTCGGGCCGGCGGCCATGAAGATGGCCTGGCCCTCTCCCGCGTGGCCGGCGGCGACGAGGGATGGCTCGTTGCCGGTCGTGAGGCCGCGGAAGAAGCTCTCGGCCTTCGCGAACTCCTTCTCACCGAGGAAGGTCTCGCCCTCGCCGACGCGGGCCTGCGTCTTCAGGGCCTTCAACTCACCGTCGTCCGGCGACGGCGTGGTGAGGGCAGAGTCGACGGCCGAACTCGCGGCTTGGAACGCGCTGCGCGCTTCCGAAGTCTTGCCGTCCGCGAGCAGTGTGAGCGCGAGTTCGGACTTCGCGCGGGCGCTCCAGATCGCGCCGAACCCTTCGCGCAGTGCGCGGTCGTCGAGCTCGCGCAGCGTCGTCGCCGCGGCGCCGCCGGTGCCGGCGAGTCGCTCGGCACGTCCCGCGAGGAACAGCGCTTCCGGCGTGCGCCAGTGGTTCGCATTCGCGGCGATCCACGATTTCGCCCGCGCCGCCGCCGTAGCGGCCGCGCCCTTGTCGGCGCCGATCGCGGCGACGGCCGACTTGATCAGGAAGAACTCGGCGTCGGCCTTCACGAGCGGCCGCTCGGTCTGGTTGATCGCGTCGCCGAACATTTGGGTTGCGGCGCGGAAGTCGCCTCGCTCCATCGAAGCACGGCCGCTGATGAAGGCGTCGGGCAGGTTGCTCCACTCGATTGCCGCGACGAGGTGAGCCGGCACCTCGAACGGGTCGGCGCCGCGCTTGCCGCGAACGCCGGTGAGCAGGAACTCGGTGATCTCGAGGCCGCGCACGCGCGACCCGTCCTTCTTCAGGATCGCGTCGTTGATCTTCGGGGCCTGGGCGATGGCGGAAGCAGCGACCGTCGCCGCTGCGAGCAGGAAGGGGAGGATGCGCATCGTGGTCGGTTCGTCTCGGGCGCTCAGAGCGTGAGAAGCAATCGGTTTCGAACGCTCTGCGTGGCCGCGAAGACGGCCACAGGGGAGCAACTGAGAGCCTGAATCATGAACTGTCTCGGGCTCTCAGCGGTTGATCTGGAAGTACTTGAAGAGGTTGAGTCCTTCGGTGCCGTGGTTCTTCAGGGTCGCGAAGTCGTCGGTGGCGCGGGCGATGCGATAGAACTTGTCCGCGATGTCCTTGAACTTGCTGTCCTTCGCGGCGGCTTGCTTGGCGAACCAGTAGGCCTCCCACTGGAAGCGGTACCACTCGAGGCTGTACTTCGCGACTTCCTTGCGTTCACCCCACGTGCGGTACTCACCGTAGTACTTCTGGTACGCCTCCGCCGGGCGGTCGAGGCCGGGGACCTTGGTCGGCGCGCCGGTCTTGCTGAACTCGAACCAGCCGCCGAGTGCGCGGCAGATCTGGCGCTTGATCTCCCACTGCGTGGGGTTCGCCTTCTCCGCCTCGACCAGCATGGTGTACGCGTCCTGGAAGCGTTGCTGTTGCAGCAACGCCTCGCCGATCTTCGGGCGAACCAGGAGATCGACGGCGTCCTTCACGCTCTTCGTCTTGTCGTCGCCGTAGAGCGACAGGGTCCGCTGCGCGACTTCGTCGACGCGCTTCCACTCACCGAGCTGCTCGTACTCGAGCATGGTGCCGATGAGCACGGCGAGCTGCGGCTTGGGCGAGGCCCCGATGTAGTCGCTGCCGAGCGCCACCAGCTTGGCCCGCAGCGCGTTGACCGCCGTGGTGGCGGTGTTGATCGCGGCGTCGCCCTTGTCCTCCTTGATCGCCTTGTCGACCTCGGCGACCAGCGACTTCACCTGGTTCTGGTACTCGCGGAAGATCTCGGTCGCGAGGCGCGAGGCCCGAGTCGGATCCTTCTCCTTCAGCTGCGCGTACGCCTCTTCGGCGCGCTCGAGTTGTCCGAGGTCGCAGTGCATGCGGCCGAGGTACTCGAGCACGACCGGGAGGTTCGATTCTCCGCCCTTGGCGAAGTTGGTCACGAACCCGCGCGCGCGCTCGATCGCCGTTGGGTACTTCGTGAGGTCCTTCGTGCGCTTCAGCTCCTCGTTGCCGCGTGCGTCGAAGTAGGCCATGGTCACCTGCGTGTACTCTGCTTCGGCGGCGGAGACTTCGCGCACCTGGGCCTTGCCGGTGTCCTTCGGGTCGAGCGCGTTCGCCGCGGCCCACGCCGCGTAGTCGGCGAGCACCTTGCGTGCACTGTCGAAGTCGCCGAGGTTGCAATACGCCTTCGCGATGCGTACCTGCGCCTGCTCGTAGAACAGGAAGTCCGGGGTGATCTTCTTGTACTCCGCGATCGCCTCGACGAACTTCTTCTCCGCGAACTGGTCGGTCGCGGACTTCCAGAACAGCTTGCTGCCGACGGAAGAACCGCCGTAGTCGCCGACGAGACGGCTCGCGGCGTCGATCGTCGGAGTGAAGAAGGCGTCGTTCTTGGTCTGGCGCTTCAGCGCCGTGATCGCCCGGTCGAGAACGTCTGCGACATCGGCCGCCTTCTCCTTGTCGTCCTTGGCGAAGTGCTCGAGGCCCTGCGACAGCGCGAGCACGCTCTCGAGGCTGCGACCGCTGGCGCCGAACGCCTGGCCGAGCATCTGGTAGGCGTCGAGTCCGATCGCCTTCTGCTCCTCGGGGGTCAGCGCGCCGATCGCCCGCCGCAAGCCCTTCACGGCTTCCTCGTAGTTCTTGTTCTGGTACTCGCCCTTGCCGATTTCGAAGAGCAGCTTGCCGGAGACGAGCGAGCTCTGCGCCGCGAGGATGTCGCGCAGCGCCGCTTTTGCCTTCACGCCGACGAAGTCCGCAGGGTGCTTGTCGTTGATGCGCTGCGTCATCGCGAGCGCGGCGGCGACCTTCTTCGGGTCGCCCGACTCGGCGAGGAAGCGACTCTCCGCGAGCAGCATCAGGTGGCCGTGCTCGTCGCTGACGACGTCGAAGATGTCCTTGCCCTTCTCGCCGTACGCCTCCATGTCCTTGCGGAACTGGGCGAAGAGCTCGGCGGTGCCGGGAGCGCCCTCCTTGATCATGACCTCGCCGGTGCGCACGTAGACTTCCTGCATCATCTCGAACAGGAAGGCCGCCATTTCGCCGGACAGGCCGAGTTCGTCGGCCTGCTGCAGCGAGTTGCCGATCGAGAGCGTGGTGCCCTTGTAACTGTCGATCGCGGCGGGAATGTCACCAGCCACCTCGCGGCACTGCGCGATCTCGAAGAGTCCGCGCAGGCCGAGCGCCGTTTCTTCGCCGGCTTCGAGGACCATCTCCGACAGGTCGTCGATCGACGCCTGGATCAGCACCCCGCGATCGGCCTTGACCGCGCGCGCCCGCTCGCGCGACAGGACGCCGCGTCGCATCCAGAGCACGAGGTACTCGGTGCGCTTCTGATCGTCCGAGATCTGCGGCTTCAGGATCTCCATCACCTTCGTGCAGGCGTCGATCCCGACCTTGAAGACTTCGGCAGCCTCGTCTTCGAGTTCCTTCACGCGCTCCGGTGCGGTCTCGCGCGCGATCTCGAGTTCCTCGATGAGGAACTGACCGAACTCCTGCGACGCATTCGCGAGCGTGCCGCGCGCGCCCATCTGCACTGCGGGATCCGACGACCGCTCGACGAGTTCCTTCGACTTGTCGATCGCCTCCTTGAACAGCGTGCGCTGCTGCGCGCGGTCGCTCCGTGAGCGGGCGCCGTAGTAGGACACCTCGACGCCGAGCTGCGCGATCTTGTCCTGGTCCGCCGCGCCGCGGAACTCCGACGCGAGCCGGTCCGCCTCCTCCTTGGCCAGTTCGATGAAACGCATCTCCCGGGCGAGGGCGCGCACGAAGGCGATCTCCCGGTCGAGCTTCTGCTGCTGCGCGAACGCGAGCGGGGACAACGAACCGAGGGCCAGGATCAGCAGGGGGGCGTTGATGCCGACTCGACGTCGGCTGGCACGGCAGCTCACGGGCAGACTCCGGGATTCGGGACAGCGTGGGATCGGTCGCACGGGCGCGTCCGGGGAGACGGGGCGTCCGTACACACAGCGCGGCCGGTGGGGCTCCGGGCGCGCTGCAGAGGGGGAAACGGCGAGCATAGCGAAGCGTTCAGTCGATCCAACAGCTCGCACGCCGCGCGGGTGGGGGACGGAAACGACCGCGGCCGCCGTTCCCCGAGGGAAGGGCGGCCGCGCGGCGCCTGCGGACCCCGCTGTCCGCGGGTCGGGATGGGGCGACTCTCGCCTCAGCGACCCGTGTTCGCCAGGGCGGCGGAGATCGCGGCGCCGGTCGGCTCGTGCTCGTCCATCAGCACGATGTTGGCGTGGATCAGGATCAGGATCTTGCGGTTCTGCACCGAGGTCCCGTTGCGGCTGAACAGCCAGCCGAGGCCGGGCAGGCTGCCGAGCAGCGGCACCGACGAGCGCAGGTTCTGCCGCTCCACGAGGCGCATGCCGCCGAGCATCATCGTTCCGCCGTCGGGCATCGTGACGGTCGTGCGCACGCGCTGCAGCGTGACTTCGGGCAGCTGGATCGAGATCGGGTTGCCGACGCCGAGGGTCGTCGTGAAGGTCGGGATCGGCACCTGCAGAGTCATCACCGTCGGCTTCAGCTCCATCGTGATGAAGCGCATGTCCGCGTCGACCACGGGGCGCACGTCGAGTGCGACGCCGTCGAACACGGTGCCGACCACCGGGTTCGCGACTGCGGCTGCCTGGGCGATTTCGACCTCGAAATCCTTGATGTAGGCGATGTTCCGCAGGAAGTGCATCTGCGCCTGCGTGTTGTTGTAGACGAGCAGGCGGGGCGCATCGATGTTCTCCTTGCGCTCCTGCTTGCTCACCGCGCGCAGCACGACCTCGACTTCGGTGTCGTCGAGGAACGCGTACTGCAGCGACAGGCCGCCGGCGTTCGTCAGGCCGCCGTTGCGACCGCCGAGCGTCTGGTTGTAGAGGTTCTCGACGCGCGCCATCAGGTCGCCGTCGCCGCCGTTGTCGTAGAAGACGCCCGGCGTCGTGCCGGTGCCGACGATGCCCGGCGACGCGGCGTTCTGCTGGTTCCGCGGGCCGAAGTCGTCGAAGCCGGCGTTCGAGCGATCGCCCTGCTTCTCGAGGCCGCGACCGGGGACGCCTTGCGATGCCTGGTTGCCGAGACCGCGCAGGTCGATGCCCACGTCCTCGAGGAAGCTGTCCTCGACCGTGAGGAAGCGCGCTTCGACGTCGATCTGGATGCCGACGTGGCGCCGCAGTTCGCGGAGGAGGTGGTCGACCGCGACGTGCGTCTCGCCGTCGGCGCGGATGTAGAGCACGCCGTTCTGCGGCGTGATCGTGAACGGCGCGCCGTCCCACTTGTCCGTCGCGACCGTCGACTTGATGAGGTCCACGAGGCGGCCTTCGTCGACCAGCGTCGGCGGCGCTTCTTCTTCCGGCGGCTGGAACACCGGGTTGTCGTCACCCGGCGTCTGCAGGCGCAGGTTCGGGCCCGGGGTGCCGCGCACGCCCATCACGAGATCCTGCACCTTGTAGTTCTGCAGGCGCAGCGTGCCGATCGCGTTCGTCGGGCTGACCAGGTGCACCAGCGCGTCCTTCACCTTGTAGGCGACGCCCGTCTGGGCCTGGATCGCGCGCAGTGCGTCACCGACCGAGCGGCGGGTGAGCCGGAACTCGGTGAGCGTCGTCTGCTCCGCCGGCATCTCTTTGACCTCGGGAGTCACGTAGAACGTGACGCCGGTGAGCTGCCCGTAGTAGGCGGCCCAGTCCTGCACCGTCGCGCTCGCGAACGTGTGCTCGAGCACCGTCTCGTTGAGGCGCTTCAGCACCTCCTGGTTGTCCGGCGACTCGATCTCGTCGACCGACGTGTACGTCGACGGCTTGCGCGACGCGACCTCCGACCAGCGCTGCGGGTCGAACACGACCGACGCGGTCTGCGGCACGAGGCTGTGCTGCAGCTCGAGGAAGGTCTTGTTCCACTCCGTGCGCCAACGTTCACGGCTCGTGTCGAGCGCCTGGTTGTGGCGCGCGCGGTCCGCCAGTTCGCGCAGTTCGAGGGCGACCGGGTTGGCCGGGTCGAGCATCAGCGCCTGGTCGACGAGGGCCACCGAGCCGGTGTAGTCGTTGTTCTGGAAGCGGACGTTCGCCTGCTCGAGCAGGCGCGTGACCTTGCCTTCGCGCTGGATCTCACCCTCGCGACGGATGCGGTCGATCTCCGCCTGCGACTTCATCGTCAGGCTGTCGAGCGCGGCCTTCTCGGCCTTGGCCTTCTGCTCGCGGGCGTCGGCGAGTGCGGCCTCGGTCTCCTTGCGCAAGGTTTCGTTCGCCTGCACGTAGATCGAGAAGCGCATCGTCGTGGCGGCGCGCTCGAATGCGTCGATCGCGCGGCCGTAGTTGCCCTGCGACATGAACGCGCGGCCTTCCTGCATGTCGCGCTCGACGATCGCACGTTCGCGCTCGAGCTTGATGCGCTCGAGAAGGACCGTCTCCGTCACGCCCTGGCGACCGGTTTCGCCTTCGCCCAGCGAGTCGCCGAGGATCTGGTTGCAGCGCTGCAGGATGTCGCGCGCTTCCTTGTTGTCGTTGTCGAGTTCGAGCGCGTAGGCGGCTTCGTTGCGCGCATCCTCGAAGAGGCGCAGGTCGAGCGACGCCCGCGCGTTCTCGACCGCCTTGCGGACGATCGCGGCGCGGTCGCCGGGGCCCTGACCCTGCGGATCCTGGCCTTGCCGCCGCGCACTCGCGTCGACCGGCGTGCCGCGCCGATCACCGGTTGCGGAGCGAGCAGGTCCGCGTTCGTTCGTCGGCGCCGAACTCGTCATCGGGGCGCCGTCGTTGGCGTTCTTGTCGAACTCCGAGACGTTCTCGGACGGCGTACCCGAACACGCTGCGAGGGCCAGCAGGGACGATGCACACAAGCCGCGCAAGCGCAGGGTCTGAACCTTGATCATGCTGTGGGAGCCTGGATAGGCGAGCTAGCGGGAGGAGGGGGGCTGCCAGTTCGAGAGGCCTCGGTCTCGAAGTCCACGGCGTTCCTGCATGCCACAGGACATGCGCTGAGAGGACGGCGAGAGCGGCGGGTCCGGACGAAATCCCGCGATCCGGGGAGAAGCGGAACGCGAGAGTCGGCGGACGGTAGCGAGGCCTTGCGCGAGGGTCAAGGATGGTTCGGCCCTGGCTTTCCGGGCACTTCGGGCAGTCCGAGCAGGCGGTTCACCCGCTTGATGTCGTCCCACGTCTCGCGCTTGTGCGAGGGGTCGCGCAGCAGGTAGGCGGGGTGCCAGGTGACGATCACCGGGGTCCCGTGGAAGTCGAGTGTCTGGCCCCGGAGGGCCCGGGTCGGCGCGCTGGTTCCGAGCAGGTTCTGGGCGGCGACCCGGCCGAGGCACACGATCACTTCCGGCTTCAGGATCTCGATCTGCCGCCGCAGGAAGGGCAGGCAGGCGGCGACTTCGTCGGGCTCCGGCTCGCGGTTGTTCGGCGGCCGGCACTTGTTGACGTTCGCGATGTAGACGTCGGCGCGCGCCATTCCCATTGCGCCCGCGATGATCTTGTCCAGGAGCTGGCCCGCCGGCCCCACGAACGGCCGCCCTGTCTTGTCTTCCTGCATGCCGGGCGCTTCGCCGACGAAGAGCACTCGCGGCGTCGGGTTGCCTTCGCCGAACACGACGCACGTCCGTCCGGTGTGGAGCTTGCACCGGGTGCACGGCATGACCTCGGCGCGCAGCGCCTGGAGCGGTTCCGCGGCAACGGCGGCGGCCGGTGGGGCGACGGGGCCCGCCACGGGTGGTACTGCGCGGGGCGCGGGCGGCGGCGTCGCCATCGGTGGCGCTGGCACAGGCCGTGGCCGGGGCAACGGCGGGGGCGACGGCTGGGGCGGAGGAAGCGGGCGCCCCTTCGGCGTTGGGGCGCCCGCATCCGGCGCCCGTTCGGCCCGCGCGACCGGCACATGCATGTCGCTGCCGTACGCTGCGGCGAGCCGCTCGAGGTGCTGCAGCAACGGGTCGGGCGCGGTCACGGCGCGGTTCTAGCCGTGGCGCGGATCCGCGGCCATCGGGTAGTCGGGCCTTCGCGGGAAGAGACCGTAGCTGTGCGCGAGGCTCGCCCGCGCTCCGAGTGCGAACACGGAGTGCCAGGCGACACGGTCGACGCTCTGCGACGGCAGCGCGATGCTGTCGCCGGCGCGCAGCACGAACAACGCGCCGCGTGCCGCGAGTTCGGCACAGAACGCGGCGTCGCGGTTCAGCACCCGCCAGAGCCGTTCGTCCGTGCCCGCGTCGAGCGCTTCCATCGCCGCGCGCTTCGTCTTGCGCGCGCCGACCCGGACGATCAGCCCGGCGAGGCGCTCCTTCGGCAACGAGAGCCAGGCGGTGTGCCCCTCGAGCTGGCTGAATATCACGCCGATCTGGCCCGGTTCGGCATCGTGGTGGAACACGGCGCCGCCGTCGGGCGCGTTGTTGTAGACGATGCGCTCCGACAGGCGGTGCGGTCGCACGATCATCGCATCGAGCATGCGGCGCAGCGGCTCGCACCGCAGTACGGCCGCGCACTCCGGGAACATGCGGTGCGCGAAGCGGTCGACCCAGCTCGCGGTGAGATCCGTCGCGCGCATCCACTCCTCGATCTGCTCCTTGCCCGCGGAGAAACGGATGCGCAGCGACACGTCGGACTCGTCGTTCGCGATCCACGCGAGCTTCGCCCAGACATCCTCGGCCTCCACGAGCCCGCCCGGCTCCGCGTCGACGAAGACGCGCTCGACTTCGCGCGGATCGCTGCGGTCCTTCGTGCTGCCGGCGTACCGCAGGTCGGGATCGTCGCCGACACGGCGTTCGACCTCGTCGAGGAAGCGTCCTCCGCGTCGCAGGCGGGCGAACATGCGGAGCGACGCCCTTATCGCGCGTTCGTGGCGCGCCGGCGCATCGCCGAGGACGCCGGGGAAGAAGACCGGTTCGCTGCGATCCCAGCGGCGCTTCGCGTCGGCGATCGAAGGCATCGTGCGATCCATTGCGACGACGAAGCCCAGGTCGGCGCCGCGGCGGCGCAGCGGCCAGACGTCGCGATCGCGGCGACGCAGTGCGCCGACGACGGCGTCCGATCCGGGGCGCAGATGGCGGGCGGCGAACACGGCGCGACAGCGTGCCGCGGCGGCCTGGCGGCGCAAGGGCAGTGGCGTCCCTTCGCCGGTGGCGTACGCTCTTCGGCCCGCGATGAACGAGTACGGCGAAACCTCGGCGCTCGAGCGTGAACCCTCTGCTCGGGTCTTCGGCGACCGGGTGTGGCACACGGCGGTGGGGATGGTCGCGCTCGCATTGGTCGTCTACCTGCCGGCGGCACTGGGTGCGACCTTCCTGGACTTCGACGACGCGTTCTTCTTCGGTGCCGGCAACGAAGTGTTCCGCGACGGGCTCGGCGCCGTGCTCGATCCGTCGCGGCCGATCGCGAACGCGTGGTTGCCCGTGGCGCACGTGTCGTTGTGGCTCGACTGGCAGCTCGCCGGCGTGGCGCCGCTCTGGGCGCATCTGCATGCGATCCTGTTGCACGGCGCCGCGGCGACCGTGTTGGTGCGCTTCCTGCGAGCACTCGGGGCGGGGACGGGCGTTGCGCACGCCGCGGGAGCGCTGTTCCTCGTCCACCCGGCGCTCGCCGAATCGGTCGCTTGGGTCAGCGGGCGCAAGGACCTGTTGTCGGGGCTCTTCACGTTCGCGGCGTTGTGGTGCGTCGTGAGGTGGTGCCGGCGCGGCGGCGCTCTCCCCGTCGTCGGCGCCGCGGTGGCGTCCGCGCTGGCGATGTACGCCAAGCCGACCGCGGTCGTGCTGCCGTTCCTCGCCCTGCTCGTCTGCTTTGCCGTGCCCGGCGAACGTCGGCGTTTCCTGTTGCCGCTCCTTCTCCTCGCGGTCGTGGCGCCGATCGCTTGGCACCACCAGACGATCGCCGCGGCCGAAGGCACCCTCGTCGCGGGCAGCGTCGCCGAGCGCCTGCCCCAGGCGCCGGGTGCTCTGCTCCACTACACGGCGATGGTGCTGTGGCCGGCCGCCCTCAACGTGCTCCATCCCGAAGTGGACACGTTGGCGCGGTTCCGCGCCGCGGCCATTCCCGGGGTCGCAGTCGCTCTCCTGCTCGTGCTCGTCGTCGCTGCCGGCCTCCGGCGCCCGCGATGGCGCTTCGTTGCGTTCGGCGCGGGCGCTTTCTTCGTGGCGCTCCTGCCGTTCAACACGGCGTATCCGGGTTCGTCGATCGCGGCTGCGGACCGCTATCTCTACCTCGCGATTCCCGGTGCAGCGCTCGCGGTCGCGGCTCTGGCGCGGCTCGTCGCTGGCCCGCGCGGCGTCGTTGCAGCGGCAGCTTTCGTGGTGCCGCTGGCGTTCTTGTGCGGTGCACGAGCCCACGACTTCCGCGACGACGAGGCGTTGTGGCAGTCGAGCCTCGCGGTCGAGGAGCAGAACGCCGTCGCGCATCTGAACCTCGTGTATGCCCTCGTGAAACGTGGCCCTGCCGAGGTCGCCGAGTTGCGCCGTCATCTCGACGCCGCGGTGAAAGCGGCGCGGTACCCGGTGCACGAACTGCGCGCCCGGCAGCTGCTGATGCAGATCGCGATGCGCGAGGCGGACTACGCGGTCGCCGCGGCGGAAGCGCGCGCTGCGATCGCCGCAGCTGCGGCGCAGCTCGCGCGGGAAACCGGCGAGAAGAGACGGATCGAAGCACGGGGTCTTCTGCTCGCCGCCCGCCTCGCCGCGTTCGAGCCGCTGCAACTCGCGGGTGACACGGCGGGGGCCGAAGACGCGTGGCAGCAGGCGAAGGAACTGATCCCGGAGCACCCGGACGTGGTGGCGTTCGGCGCGATGCGCGATCTCGCGGCCGTCGTTCGCGAGCTGCAGCGGAGCGTGGGCGCGGAGGGCATGCGATGGCTGCCCGAAGACGATCCGCGCGGACTCGCCGCGGATGCAGCGCTCGGCGCGGCACTGCGGAAGAACCCGCGGCACGCGGGCCTCCTGTGCGCGCAGGGAGCGTGGGAGCGGGTGCGCGACCGAGTTCTGCCTGCGCTTCGCAACTACCGCCTCGCCCAGGAGGCGCAACCCGACTGCGTCGACGCCTGGCTCGGTGCGTCGCGGCTCCTGCGCGATCGCGAGAGCTTCGCCGAGGCCGCGGAGTACGCGAAGAAGGGGCTCGCGCATCGGCCCGATCCGTCGCTGCGTCAGGAGTACGCGATGGCGTTGGCCGGTCAGGGGCGACTCGACGACGCGATCCTGCACCTCGAGGCGTACATGAAGGTGCGGCCGAACGACTCGGACAGCGCCCGCGTGCTCGCGAACCTGCTCGTCGGGACCGCGTACGACAAGCTCGGCGACTCGTCGACGAAGCCGGCCGACGTGCGGCGGATCGTGGACCGTGCGTTGGCCTACAACCCGAAGGAGGCGAAGGCGCACCTCGTGCTGGGGCGCCTGCTGCGGCAGGAGCGCGACTTGCCGCGCGCCCTCGAGCACCTCGAGACCGCGTTCCGCGTACTGCCCGACTTCGACGACGCCCGTCGACAACTCGTCGACTGCCTCGCGGACCTCGGATACCAGCGGATCCTGCAGCGCGACGACGAAGGGGCGACGACGGCGTGGTTGCGCTGCCTCGAACTGGCTCCGAAGGACTTCGACGCGGCGGGGATCCGGGCGCAGTTGCAGGCGGTCTGGCGGCGATGCGAGGCCCAGGGCGTAGAGCTGGCGGGCAAGGGCGACCTTGCTGGCGCCGTCGCCGCGTTCCGCCGATGCCTCACCATCGATCCGGCACAGCACTGGGCCGCGTGGTTGCTCGCGTTGGCTTTGCAGAAGGACCCGGCCGCCGACCTCGACGAGCTCGAGCGACTCTGTCGCCAGGCGGTCGCGTGGCAGGAGTCGCACCAGCTGGACGGCACCGAGCAGGCACTCCTGCTGGCGACGACGCTCTCACGGCGCGGACGTCTTGACGAAGCGAAGGCCGCGGCGCGCGCGGGGCTCGGGGCGGCCTCGGCGGATGCGAAACCGCAGATCCTCGCGATGCTGCGCAACCTCGCGGCGGACTGAACGGCGCGTCGTTGCGCGCGGCCGCAGTGTCCGCTACCGTCGCCCCTCCTGCGGCTCGGTCGGCCGCACCTGTGCGCGCCCCTTGGTCGGGGCGGGCGCGGCATCTCGTTCCGGTCTCGGTCAGGCGTCCCCGGCGGGGGCGCGGGGGTGTTTCGTGGTTCGCAAAGCAAGCGACATGGCGCTGCTGCTCGGTTCCCGCGGGCAGTATCGCGGTCGGTCGTCCGGTTTCGTGCCAACGCTGCGGCGTCTGGGCGGCGCCGTCCTCCAGTTCGCCGGTGTCGGGCGGTCGAGCAATGCCCGCCGCGGCGAAACCCGCGCCTCGCGCGGTTCGATGGTGTCCGGCTGGATCGCGCTCGGTGCAGCCGTCGCGTGTTTCGGCGCCGGTTATCTCGTCGGCAACGCGACGGGTGGGCAGGCGACGAAGATCGCCGAGCTCAACGCGAACGGCGGCGGCGGACCGGTCGCGCCGGAAGTCCTGGCGGACTTCGATGCGCGGCCGTTGACGAACAACGCGTTCATCGTCGCGGGGTACCTCGGCTTCGATGCCACGGAGGCAAAGGTCCGCGCCAAGGCCCTCAGCGACTGGCTCCGCGCCGGGCAATCGCTGAACGCCCGCCCGTACGAGTACCCGTCGTCGCAGGGGAGCTTCTGGGCCGTGGCCGTCTACCACGACGGCGGCGCTTCCGAGACCACGACCCGCGAGCGGCTGCTCGCGCTGCCTGAGGACGTGCCGGACCAGATCTTCGTGGAGCAACGAAAAAAGACGGCGGGATGGCCGATCTCCGTGCCGATCCGGTAGACTCCTCGCCCCCTTTTGCTGCCGAACCCGCACTGCCATGTCGATCCACAGTAGTTTGAAGGTTGCCGGCGCCGCCGGTGGACAACGCAACGTCTGGACGCGCGCCGAGCGCATCGCCGCCCTGAAGAAAGCTGGCCGTTGGCAGGAGGGAGATCGCGTCGAAGGCCTGCGCAAGGTGCGCACGTCGTTCAAGACGAAGGCGAAGAAGAAGGCCGACGACGGCGCGGCGAAGCCCGCGGCTGGTGCGGCCGCTCCGGCTGCCGGTGCGGCTCCCGCGGCGAAGGCCGCGGCTCCCGCGGCAAAGGCCGCGCCGGCGAAGAAGTAGTTCGCTCCGTCGGGCCCTTTCCCTCCCGTCGAGTCCTGCGTGGCGAACGCTCCCCAAGGTTCCGGTCGGCCGGGCGCGTCGTTGTCCGCGCGCGTGCAGGGCATCGAGCCGAGCGGCATCCGCCGCATCTTCGAGCTCATGGCCACGATGGAGGACCCGATCAATCTGTCGATCGGGCAGCCTCACTACGATCCGCCGGCGGAACTCGTCGAAGCGGCGTGCCGCGCGATCCGCGACGGGAAGAACCGCTACACGGTCACGCAGGGACTGCCGGAGCTGAACGCGGCGATCCTCGCCGACGTCGAGCATCGGCACGGGCGTCGTCCGGAGACATGCTTGCTCACCGCGGGCGTCTCGGGCGGTCTCGTGCTCACCTTCCAGTGTCTGCTCGATCCGGGCGACGAGATCCTGCTGCCGGATCCCGGCTTCGTGATGTACCGGCACCTCGCGACGCTGTGCGGCGCGAACGTGCGCTACTACGACGTCTATCCAAAGCGCCCCGGCGGGCGCTTCTCCGTCGATCTCGACGAGATCGAACGGATGTGCAGCGAGAAGACGAAGATCGTGTTCGTCAATTCGCCGAGCAATCCGACCGGCGGCGTCCTCACCCGCGCCGAGATCGAGGGCGTCTGCCGCATCGCCAACCGCTGCGGTGCGCACGTCGTCAGCGACGAGATCTACGACTTCTTCTGCTACGTGGACGACTACGCGTCGCCGGTCACGTACGCGGATCGCTGCATCCAGCTCGGCGGCTTCAGCAAGACGTACGGCATCCCCGGCTGGCGCATGGGCTACGCGACCGGTCCGTCTGCGGTGCTCGATGCGATGAAGACGCTGCAGCAGTTCTCGTTCGTCTGCGCGCCGGCGCCGTTCCAGCACGCGCTGCTCGAGGCGATACCCAGGATCGACCTGCGGCCGCGGCACACGGAGTATCTCCACAAGCGCGACCTCGTCACGCGATCGCTGCATCCCGTGTACGGCCTGCGTGCACCGGAGGGTTCGTTCTACGCGTTCCCGCAACTGCCCGTGGTGAACGGCAAGCCGGTCGATGGCGCGAACTTCCTGCAGGCGGCGCTTCAGCAGAAGCTGCTCATCGTGCCGGGGAAGTCGTTCTCCGCGCGCGACACGCACTTCAGGATCTCGTTCGCTGCCGAGGACGCGGTACTGCAGCGCGGCATCGACGTGCTGAACGACCTCGCGCGCCAGTTCGCGTGATCGGGCGATGGACCTGAAGCGCGCGCTGCAAGGGCTGCAGCAGGCCGAGCGCCGCGACGACGGTGCCAGTCCCATGGCGAAGGCGCCGCTCATCGAGGTGTTCCACTCGGTGCAAGGTGAGGGGCGCTTCGTCGGCATGCCGATGACGTTCCTCCGCGTCGCGACATGTCCGCTGCGCTGTCTCTACTGCGACACGCCGCACAGCTACGCGGCGCCGGCGCGTTTCCCGGTGCGCCTCGGCGTTCGCGATCAGCAGGAGCCGAATCCCACGTCCGCCGCGCGTGCCGCGGAGCTCGTGCGCCTCGTCGTCGCGGCGAACGAGCCTGGCGCCAGGGCGCCTCGGGTCAGCGTCACCGGCGGCGAGCCGCTCGTGTTCCCCGAGTTCGTGCGAGAGTTCGGCCGGCTCGTCCGCGACAAGGGCATGCGCGTGCACCTGGAGACTGCAGCGGTGCATCCCGACGCACTCACGAAGTGCATCGACCAGGTCGATCACCTGAGCGCCGACTACAAACTGCCCGAGACGCTTGGAACGCCCGCCGATCCTGCGCTCGTGCTCGCTTCGGGTGCGTCGTTCGGCCCGAGACACCGGCACTGCTGCGAGATCGCCCTGCGGCGCGGCGCCACGGTCGACGTGAAGATCGTGTTGACCGACCGAGTCGGCGACGCCGCGTTCGAGACCGCGCTCGCGGATCTTCACCCGCTCCGCGAACGGATCGTGCTGGTGCTCCAACCGGTCACACCGTTCGGCGCCGTGACCCGTTTGCTGCCGCGCCAGGACCTCGAACGCTTCGTGGCAACGGCCGTGCGTCAGCAGTTCGACGTCCGGGTCCTGCCGCAGGTGCACAAAGCGCTCCAGGTGCCCTGACCTCGGTCGCGGTGTCGCACCATCGGGGGAGTGCCGCTGTGGAGCACGTTCGCTACCCTGTGCCGGCGATGGTCCGGTCGATCCCGTTCGGCGCGTTGCTGTGTGTGTTCACCACCTTCGTCGCGGCGCAGGACGTCGTCACCTGTCGTTCTTGCAACAACCACGGGTCGTTCCCGTGTTCGAAGCACGGGAAGTTGTTCGCTCAGGAAGAGGGGCCGGGCACGAAGTTCTGCAGCGTCGCCACCGAGTGCAAGGCGTGCGGCGGCGCGCTCGTCGTCGACTGCAAGCAGTGCGTCAATGCGACCGTAGAGAGTGCGGCCGCGGACCGGCAGCGACTCGCGCGTGAGTGGCTCGAGAAGCGCCGCAAGGCGGTCGACGAGACCGTGGGCAACAAGATGCTGCTGCATCTCGAGACGCCGCACGTGGACCTCGTCTTCTCCATCAAGCCGCTGATGGTCGGCAAGGAGAAGCTCGACACCCACACGCTGATGCACCTCTACGGTGAGCGCCTCGAGGCCTTTCGCACGCTCTATCAGCAGACGTTGGAGCTGACCGACGCGGACATGCCGGGTCGTCTGCGGGTCTACCTCTTCCGGGATCAGCACGACCACGGCATCGTCGGCCCGCGCGAAACCGGATTCGGCAACGCGACCGCGGTCGGGCTGAAGCAGATGGGACCCGAGTTCGTCTACAGCATGTGGCAGGAGCCGCGCAGTGTGCCCGACGACGAGGCGTTGCACCGCAACGTCGTGCACCACGTGACGCACCTGCTGAACAGCGAAGTCCTGCCGGTCATGTTCATCGGCAACAAGGGACACGGCTGGATCGACGAAGGGCTCGCGCACTGGTTCGAGGACAAGGTGACCGGCCGCTGTCTCAACTATTGCTTCGAAGAGGTCCTCACGCAGCCGATGGCCGACTGGAAGGGCGGTCGCTGGCGCACGCCCGTTCGCCAGTTGCTCGACGCGGGCAAGCTGCCGACGTTCGCGTCGTTCTCGAGCCAGAACACCGACCAGCTGACCTTCGAAGGCCACGCGATGGCGTTCGCGTACGTCGACTTCCTCATCGCCACGAAGGGCGGAGCGAAGATGCGCGATCTGCTCCGCGGCGTGAAGAAGGGCCAGCCCGCGCGCGACGTGTTGCAGGCTGTCTACGGTTGGAATCCCCTGACGATCGAAGCTCCGTTCCAGCAATGGGTGAAGGACACGTATCCACCGGTCTCGTTGCGCTGACGTTCGCCGCGCTCGCCGCGTTTTCACCGGCCCAGGGAGTCGCCTACCGCGAGCGCTGGACCTACTTGCATCTCGAGAATCGGCGCCTCGAGGTCCTCGGCGCACTGCGCGAAAGGCCTGCGGACGTGCGCGCCGACATCGCGCGCATCTTCGCCGAGCCGGTCGAGCACCTCGGTTTCCTCGGTGTTGCGAAAGCGCTCGCGCGGCTGCGCGACGTGCCTGCGGACGATGCGTTCGCGTATCGCACCGCCGTGTGCGCCTACCTCCTGCCCGAAGTGGCAGACCCCGACGGGAAGAACGAGGTCTGCCGCGAAGTGAACGTGTCGGTGTTCGTTCCGTCCGCTCTGCGGCGGCCGAAGAGCGTGTCGTTCGACTTCGAGGTTCGCGACCAGGCCGGCCAGTCGGTGTGGACGGGTGCGCTCGACAGCGATCCCGAGAGCGAAGACGTGCGCCTCGGGCGGGAGTCCGTCCGGGTGCCCGCGGGTTCGCTAGCGGACGGCTCGTACGAACTCACACTGCGCACGCGCGTCGATGGACATCTGCCGGGCCCCGCCGACCCGGTGCTGCGTTGGCCGATGCACGTGTTGCGTGGATTCCAGGCGCGCAGCGAAGCCGCGCTCGCCGCGGCGCACGATCTCGCGTCGACGGCCGGTGAACTGCCCGGAGCGCTCCTCGGGGGCGTCGCAGCGCCGGTCGCACGGGCCCATGCCGGCGAAGCGTTTGCCGGGCGAAGCCGTGCGATCGCGGACCTAGAACGACTCGAACTCGCCTTGGGCAACCTGCGCGCCGGGAAGCCGGTCCTGTCGGGCATGAGTGGGGATGTGCCGTGCGCCCTGCCGACCGGCGAAGAGCCGCTCGCTTGCGTGCTGCGGCGCCGCGGCGAACGGGACGGCGAACTGCCGCGCCCGCTCGTGGTGTTTGCCGGAGCCGCGCCGTCGTACGACGCGGGAGCTGCGCGGCCGATCGCGCCGACCAGTCGGTCGCCGGTGTGGCTCGCGATGGAGCTGCCGACGTTCGGTGCAGGAGACGCTTTCGACGTCGTGTTCCTCGAGTCGCCAGGCGGTGGGCGCGACTACGGCCGGCACCTCGTGGCCGCGATCGACCGATGCAGGGACGTGATGCACACCGGGGATCGGCCCGTCGTGCTCGTTTGCGATCGAGAGTCGGCTTCGGTCGCCGGACTGCGGATCGACGTCCTGCGCCAGCGTCTGGCGGGGCTCGTGCTGGTGGGTTCGGGCGGCATGGCCACGAAGTCACTGGAAGGGCTCGGCGACTTCCCCGTTCGGCTGCTGCCTCTCCGCGGACACGCGGGCAGCGGCAACATCGAGAGCGTGCTGGCGTGGGTGCGTTCGCGCGGCGACACGTGGCGTGGTGACGTCACCCTGCTCGGCAACGGCGATTTCCCCTGGCCCTTCGGCGTGCCGCTCGCGGGATCGGAGATCGCGGCGTTCGTGGCCAGCGTCTTCCGCCGCTGACCGGTATCGGGCTCAGTCCGACTCGCGGAGGAACTCGCGGACCACCTGTACGAGGTCGCGCGGCTTGACGGGCTTCTCGACCCAGAGACCCGGCCACAGTTCCGCCGACGTGAGGCCGGCTTGGGACCGCGAACTGCCCGAGACCACGACCACCGGCAGGTCGATGTGGCCGTCGGCGCGCAGTCTCCGCACGACGTCCGCTCCGGAGACGGTGGGGAGGCTCATGTCGAGCACGACGAGCGTCGGAGCGCGATCGTGCAAACGTCGCAGAGCCTGCAGACCGTCGCGGGCGACTTCGACTTCGTGACCGTCGCGGGACAACGCACGAGCGAACACCTCCGCCGTGAGCGGCTCGTCCTCGACGAGCAGCACGCGGCTGCCGCGCTGCCGCCGCGGCTTGTCCTTCGTTCGTTGTGGGACCAGCGCGGTCTCGTGCGCCGGTTGCATCGTGGTGGGTGACATGGCCGATCTCCTTCGCTCCACGTCGGCTATCGACGGTGGCACCGGGCGAATGGAGTCGCGGTTGTCAGGGATTTCCCCGACTCCGGCAGACGACGAGGGTCTGCTCGGCGACGAACCGACGCAGTGCGCGTGTGGCGACGACTTCGAGCCCCGCATCCGACAGTTCGCGCAGGAACGCCGCGCGCCGCACCGCGGACCGGCCCGAGCGCGTCTTCCCGAACCAGCGCCGTACCACTCTCCGCAGATGTTGCAGACTGCACGCATCGAAGAAGGAAACGACGATCGGGCCTCGAGTGACGCGCGCGAGTTCACGCAGGACGACGCGTCGTTCGACAGCTGTCGGGATGTGCTGCAGCAGTCGGTGGCACAGCGCGCCCGCGAAGGCGCCGTCGCCGAACGGCAGTGCGTGCACGCTCGCGCACGCGCGGTGGTGGATTTCACCGCAGGCGGCGACCATCGTCGGGTCGCGGTCGAGTTGGACGACCGGGCCCGGGAGTTCGGCCGACATGCGCCCTGCGCCGCTCGGCGCATCCAGCCACGGGCCGGGGGCGGTCGGACAGAGTGCGAGCAACGCTCGCAGCGCCTCGCGTTCGCGCCGATCGGTCGCTTCGCCGCTGCCCGTCGTGAAGCGCTGTTCGCGGTAGCGCAGCGCGTAGCCGGCCTCGCGGGAGTACGGGGTCTCGTGCACGAGCGGACGATAACCGCGGTTCATCGTTCAGCCGAACGGCCGCAGCGGCCGATGGCAGGGGCAGGATGCCCATGGACGATCCACGAACGACGACGACCAATCAGCGCCGTGCCGAACGGGTACCGTTCGCCGGCACCGTCGCAATCCAGTTCGAAGCGGCCACTCTCGTCGGTTCGGGCGAGAACGTCTCGAGCGAAGGCGTCTACTTCACTGCCGATGGCGCGGTGCCCGTGCTCGTGCGCCTGGGCGACGGGGGAGCGACCGTTCGGGCGCGGCTCGTCCGGTACGAGAGCATGGGCGGCGGACGCGTGGGCATCGCGGTCCGCTTCGATTCGCCGATCGACCCTCCGCACGAGGGCTGACAACCGGCTTGGTGAGTCGGGTCCGGTTTCGCTAGGATCGCCCGGCCATGAGCCTGCGCGATCAGTTCAAGAAGGCGAACCTCATCTCCGACAAGGACGCGCGGCGGTTGCAGCACGAGGCTCGAGTCGAACGCACCGAGAAGGGACGCGAAACGCTGGAGCAGGAGGCCGGGACGCGACAACGCGAGATCGAGCAGCTGCAAGCGCGTGAACGCGAGGCGACTCGTCGTGAGCAGGAGCGGCTCGACGCCGAGCGCAAGCAGCGCGAAGAACTGGCGGCCGTGCAGACGCTGCTCGCGAGTGCGAAGAAGCCGGGGCCGGGAACCGTGCGGTTCTACTTCGAGGCCGTCGACGGGTCGCTGCCGTGGCTGGAGCTGTCGCCGCGCGAAGCGCAGGAAGTGCGCGCGGGCAGCCTCTGCGTCGTGCGCGGCGGCCCTGTCGCGACGCACACCTACCGACTGCTCCCGCTCGACGCGACGAAGCGGCTCGCGCGAGTGATGCCCGAAGTCGTCGCGCATGCGCCGCGCGGCGTCGTGTCGAACTGAACCCAGCCGCCATGGTTCGCAAACCGGCCAGGTCGGCGCGATCCGGACGCGCCCGTTCCGATCGGGGCTCCGGCTACCTTCACGGGTACACCGCGCACGAACAGGATCGGCTCTACCACCAAGCCGCGTTCCTCGCGGACGCCGTGCACGACCGGCTGCCGTTCCGGCGCTGCCGCCGCCTGCTCGAAGTCGGCTGCGGCGTCGGTGCGCAGACGGAGATCCTGCTCCGGCACTTCCCGTCGTTGCACGTGACCGGCGTCGATCGCGCTGCCGACAACTTGAAGCGTGCGAAGCGCCACCTCGACGGCTGCGCATGGACCAAGGGGCGCTTTGCGTTGCAACAGGCCCCGGCGGAGACCCTGCCCTTCGAACCCGACACCTTCGACGGCGCGTTCCTGTGCTGGATCCTCGAGCACGTCGACGATCCTGCGCGAACGCTGGCCGAGGTACGTCGGGTCCTGCGCGCGGGGTCGCCGGTCGTCGTGACCGAGGTGATGAACGCGACGTTCTTCCTCGACCCGTACAGCCCGAACACCCTCCGCTACTGGCAGAAGTTCAACGATGCGCAGCTCGAGATGGGCGGGGATCCGTTCGTCGGGAGCAAGCTAGGCAACCTCCTGCTCGGCAACGGGTTCACCGACATCCACACGGAGGTGAAGACGTTCCATCTCGACAACCGCATGCCGGGCGAGCGGACGGAGTTCCTCGCGTACTGGACCGACCTGCTGTTGAGCGGCGCGCCTGCCCTCGCGAGGGCGGGCAAGATCCCTGCGGAAGTCGTCGACGGCATGCGCGCTGAGCTGCAGCGGGTGGCTCGCGATCCCGACGCGGTCTTCTGGTACAGCTTCGTGCAGGCGCGGGCGAAGGTGCCCTGACCCCTCGGGCGAGGGCGCCTGTCGAAAACACGTGGCCTGGATCGTCTACTGCCGGCCGCCCCGCTTTCGAGGGCGGAAACCGGAGATCCAAGACCATGAAGTACGTCACGTCGTTGGCGCTCGTCGCCGTTCTGTTCTCGTCGCCGTTCGTCGTCGCCCAGGAGCCGAAGGGCAAGGAGGCCAAGGAGGCTCAGGGCGGTGGCATGCCCGGTCCCGGCCCGGCGCAGAAGGCGCTGAAGATGGCGGAGGGCACCTGGAACGCTCTGATCGAGATGCCGGGGCTTGAGGCGTCGAAGGGCGTCTCGGTGCAGAAGATGGTGCTCGGCGGAATGTGGCTCGAGGACAGCTTCAAGGCCGACCTCGGCGGGATGCCGTTCGAGGGGCGCGGCATGACCGGCTTCGACCAGATCAAGGGCAAGTACGTGGGGACCTGGTGCGACAGCATGTCCCCGGGCGTCACCGTCACCGAGGGCACCTACGACGAAAAGACGCGCACGCTGACGATGGTTGGCGACACCTACGACCACACGGGTGCCAAGGTGAAGGCGCGCATGCTGACCATCCACAAGGATGCGAACACCGTCGTGTTCGAGATGTACTACGTGGACGCTGCCGGCAAGGAAGCGAAGCAGATGACGATCACCTACACGCGCGCCGGCGGTACCCCGGCGAAGTGATCACGGCGGACTTCGCTAGCCCCGGGCCAGGCTGCTCCGGGGCTGCGGCTCAGTATTCGATCTGCCCGTCGTCGACGCCGAGGGCGCGGCGACGCGACAGGCGCAGTCTGCCGCGGTCGTCCGCGCCGAGAACCGTGACGATCATCTCGTCGCCCTCGCGCGCGATGTCGCCCGCGGCACGGACCGGCGCCTTGTCGAGCTCTTCGAGCGGTACGAGACCCTCGTTCACCGCGTTGATCCGAACGAACGCGCCGAAGTCCTTCACGCCGGTCACGGTGCCGCGGTAGCAGCGGCCGATCTTCAGCACGCCGGCGGAGCGCTGGACCATCACGGCCGCGCGTTGCGCGCTCTCCTGATCGGTCGCGTAGATCAGGACTTCGCCGTCGTCGTCGACGCTGACGCGTGCGCCGGTTGCCTCGGTGATGCCCTTGATGTTCGCACCCCGCGCCCCGACGAGTGCACCGATCGCCTCGGGCAGGATCGCGAGACGTTGCGCGCGCGGAACGAAGCGCGATGGTGCTGCAGGCGACGAGATCGTCTTCGCCATCTCGGCGAGCACGTGCAGGCGGCCGTCCCGCGCCTGCCCGAAGGCCTGCGCCAGCACCTGGTCCGGCAGTCCGCCGAGTTTGTTGTCGAGCTGGATCGCGGTGATGCCGCGTTCGGTGCCGACCACTTTGAAGTCCATGTCGCCGAGGTGGTCTTCGTCGCCGAGGATGTCGCTCAGGACGGCGAAGCGCGTCCCATCCGAGATCAGGCCCATCGCGATTCCGGCCACCGGGCGTTGCAGCGGCACGCCTGCGTGCAGCATCGCCATCGCGCCGCCGCAGACCGTCGCCATCGACGAACTGCCGTTGCTCTCCGTGATCTCCGACTCGATGCGGATCGTGTACGGATACTCCGAGGTGGCCGGCAGTACGGGCCGCAAACCGCGCCGCGCCAGCGACCCGTGGCCGATCTCGCGCCGGCCGGGGCCCCGCAGCGCGCGGATCTCGCCGACGGAGTAGGGCGGGAAGTTGTAGTGCAGGATGAACCGGTCGGTGCCGCCATCGGCAGCGATCCCGTCGGCGCGAACCGCGTCCTCGGGACTGCCGAGCGTGCACGTGACGATCGCCTGCGTCTCGCCGCGCGTGAACAGCGCCGATCCGTGTGCGCGGGGCAGGAGGCCGACTTCGCTCCAGATCGGCCGGATCTGCGTCGTCGAGCGACCATCGAGGCGGACTCCGTCGGCGAGTGCCTGCTCGCGCGTTTCGTGCCAGACCGCGTGTGCGAACGCGGCTCGTGCCGGGCCGTGCTGTTCCGGTGGCAACGCCGTGACCCACGCGGTCTCCGCGGCACTGATCGCGGCGCGACGCTCCGTCTTGCGGGGCGTCCGCAGCGCGGCGCGCAGCGCCGTCAGGGTGCTGTCCGGCGGTGGCGGCAGGGTCGGCGCTTCGGGAACCGGCGACTTCGGTGCGCCGGCGGCGGAGCGAAGTGCATCGAACGCCTTCTGGCAGCGACCGATCCACTCCGTGGCCTGCGCGATCGCGGCGATCGCGGTCGCTTCGTCGACCTCCTTCGCCTCGCCTTCGAGCATCACGAGTCCGTCTGGGCCGACGCCGACCGAGAACTCGAGATCGGCCTGCTCGCGCTGCGCCTTGCCACCGAACGCCGTCCACTGGCCATGAATGCGCTGGATGCGGAGGCCGCCTGCGGGGCCCTTCGCTGGCACGTGGCTCACGTGGAGCGCGGCGCACGCTGCGAGGAGTGCAAGGCTCTCGAGGTCGCTCGTCGGTTCGGCGCTGAACACCTGCACCTGTACCTGCACCTCGTTGCGGTACTCGTCGGGGAACAGCGAGCGGATCGTGCGATCGATCAGGCGGCTGCAGAGCACTTCGTGGTCGGTGATGCGGCCCTCGCGCCGGCCGAAACCCGGTGGGATGCGGCCTGCCGCCGCGAACTTCTCCCGATACTCGACCGTCAGGGGGAAGAAGTCCTGGCCGGGTTTCGGCGACGGGGCGGCCGTCACCGTCGCGAGCACGACGTTGTCGCCGCAGCGCGCGAGCACCGCACCGTGCGCCTGGCGAGCGATGCGGCCGGTCTCGAAGGTGATCTCGGTGCCGGCGATCTTCACGGTCGTTCGGTGCGGTGTGGCGGACATGCGCCGGATCTTGCCGGCGTCGGTCGGGTGGCGCCACGGCGCTCGCGCTGCGGACAACGGCTCTCTTGGAATCGGGAGCGCGATCCCGCATGATGCTCATGTTGAGATTCGATCTCAACAATGCCGAACCTCCCGCCGCCGTGACCGCCGTTCCGCTGCCTCCCATCGATCCGTCGTCCCTCTCGACCCTGGCGGCGTTGCGACTCGGCGCGACGGGGACCGTCGTCGCCGTTGCGGGCGACGATCCGCTCGCGCGTCGACTTGCGGCGGCCGGCTTCTGGCCCGGTGTCGTAGTGCAACTCGTCTGCGCCGCGCCGTTCGGCGATCCGCTGCTGTTCCGGCTGCACGGCTACCGCCTCGCGTTGCGGCGCTCGGAGGCGGAACGCGTGAGCGTCGTGCCGGAGGAGGCAGGGCGATGAAGGCGGACACCGTGGTCGCGAGCCCTGGTTCGATCCGAACCGTGGCGCTGGTCGGGCGCGCCAACTCGGGCAAGACGTCGGTGCTCATGTACGTGACGGGGTCTCGGCAGCGTCCGGTCAACTTCCCCGGAACGTCCGTGGAGCGCGTCGAGAGCGAGGTCCGGTGCGGCGACGTCCTGCTGCGGGTCGTCGATCTCCCGGGAATCGCGTCGCTCGAGGCCAACAGTCGCGACGAGGAGGTCGCGCTGTCGTTCCTGCGGGCTTCGGATGGGAGCGGTGCCGATCTCTTGTGCGTCGTGCTCGACGCCGCGAAGCTGCCGATCGAACTGCGCTTTCTCCAGCAGATCCGTGCTCTCGGGCGGCCGATCGTGATCGCGCTGACGAAGGTCGACGTCGCCGAACGCGAGGGGTTTCCCGTCGATGTCGATCGGCTGCGTCGCGCCGTGGGCCTGCCGCTCGTCCAGGTGAACGGGTTCGACGGATCGGGCGCGGAGCATCTGCGTAACGCGCTGGTTTCGGCGTCTCTTTGCGCGCCCTCCTCCGAAGTCGGGACGACCGCGGCCGACGGTGCGCGCGGTCGCACGTCACGTCGCTCGCGAACCGATCGCATCGACGCCTTCCTGCTGCACCCGATCGCCGGACCGGTCGTGCTCGCGGCGGTGCTGCTGGCGATGTTCCAACTCGTGTTCACGGTCGCCGAACCCTTCATGGCCTGGATCGAAGAGGCACAGGGGCTGGTCGGCTCGTGGGTCGCTGCGACGGTTCCCGACGGGGCGGTGCAGAGCTTCCTCGTCGACGGACTCGTCAACGGCGTCGGTGCGTCGCTCATCTTCGTTCCGCAGATCGCACTGCTCATCGCGTTCGTGACGGTCGTCGAGGCGTCGGGCTACATGGCGCGCGCCGTGTTCCTGCTCGATCGGCTTCTGCGCCGCTTCGGTCTCTCGGGAAAGAGCTTCGTGCCGTTGACCAGCAGCTTCGCGTGCGCGATCCCCGGCATCGTCGCGAGCCGGATCCTCTCCGACGAACGCGATCGCCTGGCGACGATCGTCGTGTCGCCGCTCATGTCCTGTTCGGCGCGGCTGCCCGTGTACGTCGTCTTGCTCGCCGCGTTCTTCCCACCGGGACAGGCGGGATTGCTCCTGTTCCTGCTGTACCTGCTCGGCATCGTCGCCGCCGTCGTGGTCGCCCTGGTGCTGCGGCGCACGGTGCTGCGCGGTGGTGGATCGATGCTCGCGATGGAGTTGCCGGTGTATCAGCGACCGCGCGTGCGTGTCGTCGCGTTCGCGGCGTGGCTCGCGGTGCGCGGCTTCCTTCGCACGGCGGGGTCGGTGATCCTGGTCGCGACGGTCGTGGTGTGGGCACTCGGGTACTTCCCGCGCTCGGCGGACGTGCACGAGCGGTTCCAGCTCGAGCGCGCGGCGACCCCCGCAGGATCCGAAGGCGACGAGGCGCGTCGCCTGATCGATGCGCGAGAGTCCGCGGCTCACCTCGAGCGCAGCTGGCTCGCGACACTCGGGCGAACGGCACAGCCGCTGTTCGCGCCGGCGGGGTTCGATTGGCGCATGACGGTCGGCGTGCTCGCCGCGTTCCCCGCGCGCGAACTCGTGGTGCCGACACTCGGCACGCTCTACAGCCTCGGCGAAGTGGAGGCCTCGCCGGACGATCCCGATGTTCGACTCGGTGAGGCGCTGCGGACGACGCCGGGGCCGGATGGCAAGCCCGCCGTGAACGGTCTGGTAGCGCTGGCGGTCATGGCGTTCTTCGCGTTGTGCAGTCAGTGCGCCGCGACGCTCGCTGCCATCCGCCGTGAAACGCACTCGTGGCGATGGCCGATCTTCACGTTCTGCTACATGACCGCGCTCGCGTGGTCGGTCGCCGTCGCGATCTACCAGGTCGGCCGTCTGTTGGGCTTCGCGCCGGCTTGAACCCGGCGGTTCACTCCATGTCGAACGGGTTGCGCGGCCGCGAGTCCTTGTCCTTCTTGGCCTCTTCCTTGGCGCGGCGCAGTTGCTCCTCGAGTCGTTCGCCGCGCTTCTGCTCCAGGTCCTGCGCCGACGAGAACAAGTCGCCGAGCCGCTTCTGATCGCGGCCGTGCTCCTTCAGCATCTGCTCGAGGTCCCGGCCGCCCTTCGCTTCATCCGGGCGCGCGGCGCGTGCCTTCCCCGACCGGACGTCGACTTCGATCAGCTTGTTGCAGCAGGGGCATGGGAACGTGAACACGGTGTCGGCCATGGCGCGGTGCCTCGGGATTGACGGTCGTCGTGCGTCGATGACGACGGTATCGTGACGATCGCGGACGGGCACGTCCGCGACGTGCGTCGCACGCCCTGTTCGCATCGAGACATCGTGACCCCCGAGAAAAAGCCTCTGGCAGGTGGAACCCCTGCGGGACAGCCGCGTCTGTTCGCGGGCGTTCCGCCGGTTGCAGGTCGGGACGCGCTGCGCAAGGACACGATGCCGGCCGGGCCTGCCTCACCTGGTGGCCACAACGACGTCGATCCGGCTCGCGAACCGATGCTCGCGGCTCAGCGCGGTGACATCGATGCCTTCCGAACTCTGGTGGAGATGTACCAGGACCGGGTGATGCGAGTGATGACTTCCGTGCTGAAGTGCGACCGCGCGTTCGCGGAAGACCTGAGCCAGGAGGTCTTCCTCCGAGTCCACAAGGGGCTGCCGTCGTTCGACGGCCAGGTGCGGTTCCTCACGTGGCTCCACACGATCGCGATGAACGTTGCGATCAGTGAATACCGTCGGCGTCGGGCCCACAAACGCGACCGCAAGACGCTGTCGATCGACGTTCCGATCCAAGGCACGGACGACCTCTATATCCAGCCGGCCGGTCGCGAGATCGATCCGGGGGAACGGGCTCACCAGCACGAGTTCCTGGCGCGAGTGCGGGCGTGTGTGCGCGAGCTCCCCGACGACTTCCGCGAGTGCGTGGTGTTGCGCGACATGGAGTCCCTGTCGTACGAGGAGATCGCCGCGATGCTCGACCTGCCGATCGGAACCGTGCGGTCGCGCATCCACCGCGGGCGAGCGATGCTGCAAGGCATGCTGCAGGAGTTCCTGCGATGACCGGTGTGCCGAAGAGAGAACCCGACGATCGGCTCGCGGACTGGGTCGACGGGCGCATGACGGCCCGCGAGCGCGAGCGCTTCGCCGCGGAGTTGCGGGTGAGTGCGCACTTGCGCAACGACCTGGCCGAGTACGAGAAGACCGTCGCTGCCGTGCGCGCGGCGCTGCAGGCGCCGACCCACCCGACCAATCTCGCCGAGCGCGTGATGGCGCGTATCGCCGCCGACGCCGCGGCCCCGAAGCAGACGCGGATCGAGCCGCGCGCCGCTCGATGGTGGAATCACCCGGCGACCTGGAGTCTCGCAAGTGCGGCGGCCGTGTTGCTGGTCGCGCTTCTCGTGAACTCATGGTCGGACGGACGCGCCGCGGTGCCGACCGCGATGGTAGCGGAGGAAACCAAGGACGATGCGGCCGCCGATCGGGGCCGCGGCGTACCTCTCGACGAGATGCTCGGGGTGGAGCGAAAGGTCGAGGCGAAGGACCCGCAACGCGACTCGGTGACGACCGCGACGGCGGCCGTGCCGCCGCGCGAGGGTGCCCCCGGCACCTTGCTCGGCGCGCAGAAGCCGCCTGCGACCGCGCCGGGCGATCACCCCGAGACGAAGGCCGATGGCGAAACTGGGACGTGGGAGAAGGAAGCCGCCGCGGGGGCGCCGTCGCGCACCGAGGGACCGAGCACCATGGGGCCGACTGGGCCGACCGCGCCGCCGAAGGGGGGTGTGTACGCTCCCGATGCCTCGCCACCGGCCGTGGGGGTGCAACCTCGCCCCGAGGGTGACAGGGGAGTCTTTGGTGAGAACAACGAGCGCTCCGACCTGTTGGAGGTCGCCGACGGCAAGGACCAGGACCAGGCCGAGGCCTTGCAAGGCACCCTGCAGAAGCAAGCGAACGCCCGCGAGGGAAAGAACCACGAGAAGGCCGGTGCCGAGAAGCGCGGGGTCGAGAATCCGGGCGCGCGGGGTTCCACCGGCAAGAGTGTGCCGGACCCGTCGCGGGAAGTGCTCGCGCTGGTCGTTCTCCAAGGAGATGCGCTCGACGTTGCACCCGTGGTCCGCCGCGCCGGGGTCGACAAGGATGCCGACAAGGACGCCGACAAGGGCGGTGGAGGGGCGAAGACGAAGTCGGGCGACACATCCTCCGGCCGCAACAGCGACGGGTCGGCCGCCTCGCGCGGTGAGGGGGCTGCAGCCGCCGCAGCCGCTGCGCTCGATGCGTTCTTCGCCGAGCAGATGCGGTCTGTCGCGCCCTCGGCCGATGCTCCGAGGATCGTGATCGGTAGCGTGACCGTGCGGCCGATCGGTGCCGAAGCGGCGCGGGTCGTGAGCGCGACGCCCGCGCCGGCAGCGCCCAGTCCCACGGCGGATGCGTTGAAGGCCGACTCGGCGCGAACTCCGATCGAGCGTACCTTCGTCGTCGAGGGGACGAAGGAGGAGGTCGCGTTCCTGCTTCGCCGACTGGCCTCTTTCGCCCGCGCGGGCAACCTCCACCTCACCAACGGTGAAACGAGCGTGCCGAGGTCGCCATTGGCGATGGGAGAGACCGGTGTGCCGGTGCCCGATCCGTCGGCGACCGGGAGCTTCGGCGCAGGCTTCGTGCAGGTCACGCCGACGACGCGCGTCGTGTTGCGATTCCGCGTACTGCGCCGCTGAGGGTGAGCCTGAGAGCGCCGCCGTGCGGGCCCACGGTTGCTCCTGTGTGGCCGTTTCGGCGTCACGCTTGGCGTTCGAAGCAGACGGTTCCTCGTGCATGGGTCAGGGTGCTTCGAACGGCAGCGAACGTTCGAACCGGTCACCCGGAGCCATCGTTGTCACGAACTGCACGCCGTCACCCTGGAGGATCACGCGCAGGCCGCCCGTTGTGGCGGACACCAGATCGAGCCGAACGCGGAGGCGCAGCCCATTCGGAAGCGGTGCTCCTGGGTCGTCGGGTTCGTCGTCGCGTCGGGGACCATCGCGGATCGACAGGTCCAAGTCGAACAGGGCGCCCTCTGCCACGACGCGGGCGAACCGCGCGTGTTCGTGGCCCGGCGGCAGCCACGGCCGCAGACGCAGCCAACCCTCGTCCACTGCGACACCCGTGGCCAGACGGACGCCGGTGAGCGCGAACAACGCTGCGTCGAGGCACCTCGCCGCTGCCTCGCCGGAAGGCACGCCGCGCGACAGCGCTTCGGCCATCGTTTGCCACGCCGCGTTGCGCATGGGCCGGTCCGCGAGTTGTGCGGCGGCGGCGAGGGCAGCGGCGAGCGCTGTTGCGTCGGCGAACGCCGCCCGCTCGTGCGTCGATCCGTGCAATGCCCGGCGAGAACACGACCGCAGGTTCCGCTCCATGCGATCGTCCGAGGCGAGCAGCATGCCCGCGGCCGCGGGGATCAGTGCAGCGGGGTCGGCCGGCGAGGGAAGCAGGATCTCGTCGCCCGTGCACCGCGGGCGGAAGTGGCCGCGTCCCGGTTGCCACGTGAGTCTCTCGATGTTGCGCCAGCGTGCGATGCCTGGTTCGATCCACTCGCGCGCGGCTGAGCCGGCATTGCCGCGTACGCCGGCGATGCCCCCGCGGCACAGCAGCGCGTGGGCGAGTAGCGCCTCGAGCGCGAACGTTCCTCTCACGTCGACGGGCGGCAGGTGACGGAGCGGTTCGTCGACGTCGGCGACAAGGTCTGCGACAAACCCATCGTCACGGCTCGCCCGCAGGTACCAGTAGAGAGCCGGAGTCAGCCAGCCGAGGTCCGTCGTCGTCCATTCGCGGCGGCGCGCTGCTGCCCAGCTCGTGGCGAGCACGCGGCGCGCGCCGTCGAAGTCGGCGATGCGCATGTTGGCGAGCACGCGCTGCGCCGCGGCGGACGGCGAGTCGACCGGATCGGGGCCCGCGAACGCCTCGTAGCGGCAGGGAAGTCGCAGCCCTTCGACCTCGAGCTGCGCCTGGGCCCGGGCGGAAGCGAAGAGCAGTGCGGACAGCACGCCGAGGACCAAGCGACCGAGGGCTCGCATGCAGGCAGTGGCACGCAGGCCGTGCTTTCTCACAGGATTTCCCACGAAGTGCCCCGGGGGCGTCGCGTTCGGTCTGGCCCGTGCGATCGCGGCGGATAGAACGCGGACTTGGATTCCGGGCGGCGCAACTTCCACGCGGTGTGGCCGAGCCTGTTTGCGACCTCCACGGGTCTCAACGCGTTCCTGCCGGTGCTCGCGTTCTACGTCCAGGAGCGCTTCGGCATCGCGGACCCGGCCGAGCTCGCGTTCTGGACGAGCATCGTCTACGGCGCCGCGCCGCTCGCGGCAGCGCTGGCCGGTCCACTGTGGGGCGGGCTCGGCGACCGGGTCGGCAAGAAGCCGATGGCGATCCGCGCGAACCTCGCGATCGCGGCGACGACGGCGCTGATGCCGTTCGCGCCGACGCCAATCGTGCTGCTCGTCATGCGCGCGGTGCAAGGCGTGCTCGCCGGCTACGTCGCACCGGCGATGGCACTCGTGTCGCAGGGCACGCCTCGATCCGAACACGGCCTCGTGATCGCGCGGCTCCAGGTCTCGATGGCAGCCGGCCAGGCGATCGGGCCGTTGCTCGGTGCGGCCGTTGCACACTGGTTCGGCCGTGATGCGGTGTTCTGGCTCACGAGCGTCCTGTCGGCGGGTGCTGCCCTTCGCTTGCACCTGGCGGCGAGCGAAGAACGGCCACCGCGGCTCGTCGGGGCGCCGCCTTTCCTGCGTGAGTTCCTGCACTCGAGCGGGCAGCTGCTCGGGAATCGTGTGTTCGCCTGGCTGCTCGTGCTCGTGCTCCTGCTTCGCCTCGGCCAGAACATGGCCGAGCCGTTCCTGGCGCTGTTCGTCCGCGAACTCGGGCCCGAAGCGCTCCTCGCGTCGGTTGCTCCGACGCCAGAACTTGCGCTCGACCTGACGGTCGGCGCCGTCTTCGCGGTGCTGGCGATCGCGCAGATCGGGCTCACTCCGTGGTGGGGGCGACTTGCCGATCGCCACGGGCCGCTGCGTTGCCTCGCGGTGCTGGGGGTCGCGCTGGCGGTCGTGCAGGCGGCGTCGGCGATGGTCCGGACGATCGATCAGTTTCTCGCCGCTCGCGCAGTGGCGGCGACCCTGATGGCGGGGTCGATGGCTCTCGCGTATGCAGCAGCCAGCAAGCGCGTCGTCGACGAGCGGCGCACCCTCGCGTTCTCGATGATCCAGAGCTGCATGCAGTTCGCGTTCGCCGGAGGCCCGATGCTGGGTGCGATGATCGCGGTCACGGCGGACGGGGCCACCGAGTTCCGACGATTGTTCGTCGCGGCGGCAGTGCTGTGCATCACGGCCGGACTGGGAATGTTCGTCCTGCGACGGCATCGCACGGAGCCGCACACCGCGCCCGGTCCGTGAACTGGCGCGGTGGGTGGAGTGCCCTACACTGCGCACCGTCGGCGAACCATGTGCATCCTGATCGTCTTGCGAGGTCTCCATCGCGATCACCCGATCGTCGTGGCCGCCAATCGCGATGAACGCCTCGATCGGCCAGCGTCCCCGCCCGGACTCTGGGTCGGATCCCGCAACCGGCTGCTGTCGCCTCGCGATCGACGCGCCGGCGGCACGTGGCTGGCGATCGACGCGCAGGGAAGGTTCGCGGGGATCACGAACGTCGCGGGGGTCCCTCCAGTCGCGGAAGCCCCGTCGCGTGGCCACCTGCCGCACCTCGCGCTCGATCAGCCCGATCTCGCGAGCGCGGTCGCCGCGGTGCAGGCTCGTGTCGAGTCGGAGCCCCACGGGGGATTCCAGCTCGTGCTCTGCGACGGTACGCGCACGGTCGTGTTGCGGCATGCTCGCGGTCGGCTCGAACGAATCGACTGGAACGACGAAGTGCTCGTCGTCACGAACGAACACGGTCCGGGTGCGCTGCATCTGCGCGGACTCGTCGCCGCGGCGGCGCCGGCGCTCGACGTTCCGAACCGGCTCACGCTGTTCGAAGCGCTGATGAAGGACAGCAGCGGCAGCGATGGCCACGTCGTCTGCAAGCGCGGCGCCGAGTACGGCACCGTGTCCAGCTCGCTGGTGGCGGTGTCGCGCGACCCGGCGCGGCTGGTGTGGCGCTACGCGGCTGGAGCACCCGACGTGACCCCGTACCGCAACTACGGCAACCTCGGCCGGCGCCTGCTGCCCGACGAGCCGGCCTGAGCCACTGCGCCCGGGTCGTTCCGCGACGATCGGCGGAGCAGTTCAGTTCATGGCGGCGAGATTCGCCTTCGCATCGCTGCGCGCCTTCTCCGCGCGCTGCCGAACGGGCGCTGCGAGCGCGGCATCCGCGATCTGCCGGTCCGCGATCTCGATTGCACGCTCGTACAGGGTGCGGGCGCGTGCGAGGTTGTCCGGGTTCGCGAGGTGGTACTGCAGCACCACGCCCGTGTCGTTCATGAGTTGCGGTGAGTCCGGCTCGCGTTGCTGTGCGTATTCGTACGACGTCAGGGCGTCTTCGAAGCGGCCGGTCTCGCGGCACAGGAAGGCATGGTTGTTCCACGCGTCGGCCGAGTCCGCGAGGCACGCGACGACGTGGTTGAGGTCGCGGCTGTTCGGGATGCGGCCCTTCTGGTACGCGCGGTCCGCGAGGAACTGGACGACTGCACCGACTTCGGCGCGCTTGCTTCCGTCGAGTGCGCGGATGACGTCGGCGAAGGCGGGCGCGCCGAAGCGGGCGTATTTCGCCGCGTGCTCCTCGGCGGCGTCCTGATCGCCGAGGCGCCATGCGCACATGGCGAGGTAGTACCAGCTGTTCGGCGCGGCGGGGTTCCAGGTGGCTGCGTCGCTGAAGCACCCGGCGGCCGCCGCCCACTCGCCGCCGTCGTAGAAGGCGCGCCCTTCGTACCAGCGCAGCGTGGCGCGCTTCCGAGGGATGGGATTCGCCGAGGCCGAGTAGCGACGCAGCGCCTCGGCATAGAGGTCGCGCCGGCTCTGCCAGTCGCCCTCGAGCGAGAACACACCGTGGTCGATCGGCGAATCGGGGTCGATCGAGATCGCGTCGAGGAAGTGGGCGCGCGCATCGCCCAACTTTCGATCGAGCAGGTCCAGCTGGCCGAGGGCCGCGTGCGGGTACGCGCGCGACGGATCGAGTTCGGCGGCGCGAACGAACGCGCGGCGCGCGGTCTGGCGTTCGTCGTCGATCGCGGCGATCAGGTCGGCCTCCGCCTGCCCGTCGGGACGTTCGTCGGCGTGGCGCCGCAGGAGGAGGCGGAAGCGGCTCGTCGCGATCTGGCCGACGAGCACGTGAGCGCCGGAGCGGTCGGGGAACCGGCGAACGGCCTCCGTGGCCGCCTCCGTGGCCGCTTCCAGATCCCCTTGCAGGAATCGCACCTGCGCGAGCAGCAGTCGGCACTCGGCGTCGTCGGGCGATTTCTTCAGAACGTCCTCGGCGATCTCGGCGGCATCCGCCCAGAGGATCTCCGGATGCAGCGTTCCGGGCGCTTCCGCCTGCAGCAGCAGCGTCCTTGCGAGCATGGTGGGGATCTCGAGCGAAGTCGGGAACGCGCCGCGCGCACGATCGAGCAGTTCGAGCGCTTCGCGGTACCGCGCCGCACGACCGAGGCAACGGCTCGCCGCGAGGACCCATTCGGCACGCGACGGCTCCGCGGTGACGAGGCGGAGGAACGCGTCGGCCGCTTCGCCGAAACGCTCGGCCCGTTCCGCCACGAACGCCCGTTCGCGATCGGTCGCGATCCCGGGCGCCGTCACCGGCTCCTGCGCCGCGCACGACGTCGCGAGGAAGATCGCGACCGCGAGTGCGGCGAGACGGCGGCGGCTCACTTGCCCTGCAGCATGCGCTCGGCCGCCTGGAGGTGGCGTCGGGCGCCGGGGCGCTGCATGCCCGGGTGGTGCTTCTGGCTCTGGAGCGCGGCCTCCTTGGCGGCCCCTCCGTCCTTCGCGTGCAGCAGGTGCCAGAGCGCGAGGTTCTCGTAGCAGTCGCCGACCGCTTCGTCGAGTTGCTGCCGCGCGTCGGCGTGGTCGGGCGGATCGTCGCGCAGCGTCGTCTCGCCGTCCGCGATCGCCGCGTCGAGCATCTGCTTCGTGAGGTCCCAGTCGCGTCCGAGGTGGTGGATCGCGATCAGCGCGCAGTCGTTGCGGAGCCGCACGTTCTTCGGGTCGAGCTCCACGGCGCGCCGGTACGCCTTGTAGCTCTGCTCGTACATCTCGTCCGCGTCCTTCTTCTTGCCCGCGGCCTCCAGTTGGTTGCCGTGGTCGCGCGCGAAGAAGGCGGCGTTGTTCAGCAGGTCGACGTCGCTGTTCGCGGCGGCGGCGGCGGCGCGGTAGATCACCTCGGCCTTGCCGAGATCCTTGCGCCGGAAGTACTTGTCGGCCACGGAGAGGATGCCGATCTTCGTCGTCTCCTGGAGGCCGAGCTCTGCATCGAGGCGGTCGGGACGAAGGCGTACGGATTCGAGCAGCCACGTCTCGGCGTTCGCCAGGTCGTCCATGCGGAACGCGATGTTGCCCTTCTTGCCGAGGCACATCGCCATCCATTGCTCGCAGCTGTCGCGGTACTGCGCGTTCGACTTCATGGAGTCCGCGAAGGCCTGTTTCGCCGCGTCGAGGGTCTTCAGTGCTGCCGCGTTGTCGCCGTTCTCCCGCTGCGACCCGGCGAGGTGGAACTTCGCGTAGCCCAGGTACCAGAGACCCGTCGCGTCCTTGCGCCCTTGCAGCGCCTCGACCGCGATGGGCAGCTGCTTGTGCGCGGCAGCGGCGTCGACGAGCTCCTTCAGCGCGACCTGGTCGTCCGGGCTCTTGGCCACCGCGCGGGCGAAGACGTTCACGGCCTCGGCGGGGGCGCCGGCCCACAGCTCGGTGTCGCGCCAGACGGTGCGCAGCGTCGCGTCGAGCTTGTCCTTGCCTTCGAGCACGCGGAACGACGCGCGAGCCGCGGCGAGCAGCTCAGGGTCGTCGCCGCCCTCCTGCTTCTTCGCAGAGTAGGCGGTCGCCGCCGCGCGTGCGCGCAGGGTGTGTACCGCGAACACGATTTCGTTCGCTGCGCCCCCCTGGGACTGCAGATGGAGGAGCAGCTTGGACGCGGTGGCGACCGCGCCGGCGGTGTCGCCTGCTTCGAACTGCGCCTCCGCCAGCATCTGGCGCGGTGGCACGGCCTCGGCGTCGAGCTCCACGGCCCGCTGCAACGCGGTCACGGCGTCCTGGTAGTGGAAGTCGGTGCCCTTGCGCCCGGCGTCGCGGCTCTGGCGCGCGAACAGCAGCGTGACGTGGCCGCGCAGGAAGTGGTAGGGCGCGTACTCGCGGCATTCCTTCGCGACACCGTCGAGAATGGTGAGCGCCGCGTCGAGGTCCTGGGCTGCGATCTTCGCGTCGATGTCGGGCTTCACCTTCGCCAGCGCATCGGCGGCCCCGCCTTGCGGGCTCGCCGCCGGCGCGGTCGCCGCGGCGCGTGTCGTCGACGGCAGTGCCGCCTGTTCGGCTTCCCGCAGCATCCGGGCGGCTTCGCGTTGTTCGTACGGGAAGTAGCGCACCGACTCTTCGCAGAAGGAGCGGTATTCCGCGAACGGCGCGCCCTTCTTCTCGCGCAGCAGCACGGCGATGTTCTGCAGCGCGTCGCCGATCGCTTCTTCGATCCCCTGGCGATCCTCGGCGGGGGCGGTGTTGCCGAGAGCCTCGAGCTTCGCCTTGCCGACGGCGATCGCTCGATCGAACAACGAGCGCGCGCGATCGAGGTCGCGGTCGAGGTGGTAGAGCAGCATCAGACCGCAGTCGTTGACGATCCGCGCGTCGTCCGGAGTGAGCGCGACCGCCTTCTCGTAGAAGGCGTAGCTGCGTTCCCACAGCTCCCGCGCCGCAGCTTCGTCGCCTGCCTTCGCCCTCTGGACGCCGAGATCGCGCGCGGCGAGAGCGGCGTTGTTGTAGACGAAGCCGAAGCGGTCGGGACAGGCCGTCAGCACGCTCTCGTTGAATGCGAGCGTCCGCGCCAGCGAATCGGTGCTTCCGTCCGCGATCGCGCCGTTCACCGCCACGGCGGCGGAGGCGAAGTGGTTGCCGAACGAGTCGCACAGCTTCGGCTGGTCGCCGTCGTACTGGGTCGCGAGCGGGGACGCGGCGGCCGCGGCGAGCAGTCGCGCTTCGGCGCTCTTCATGTCGCCCATTTCCACGGCGACGCGGCACGCGGAGAGGCCGCACAGTGCGATCCACTGTGCCGCGGCGTCGGCGTGTGCCGGCACCATCGCGCGATACTCGCCGAAGATGCCGAGCGCCTTGTCGTACGCCGTGGTCGCGCCCTGGAAGTTGCCTTCGGCGCGCAGACGATCGGCGCGGAGGAAGGTGGCACGACCCTGGTACCAGCGGAGCAGCGGCGTGCCCGGCATCTCGCGGACGAAGCGCGAGTAGGCGCCGAGGAGCGCGTCGTGGCGACCGGAATCGATCATCCACTTCAGGTACGCCTCCTGGATCGCTCCCTCCTGCGGTGCGGTGCGGATACCGCGTTCGAACTCCTGCATCGCCGCCGCGTCCTGGCCGAGCCACAGGTGGATCTCGGCGGTCTTGGTGGTGGCCTCTGCGGGGAAGTGCTCCTTCGCGCCGCCGAAGCAGGCCGCCGACATCGCGGCGAGTTCCGCGGTCTCCTTCGCGATCGGCGCGACCTTGCCCTTCCCTTCGGCTGCCGCGAGTTCCGCGCGCCTCGCGGCGACGAAACGCTGCATTTCGCAGCGGCCGGCCCAGAGTCGGGCCTCGGCGGCGGCGTTGCCCGCGTCGCGCGTGTTGCGCACCGCGAAGCCCTCGGCGGCGCTCCGTGCGGTGGCGGCGCCCTCTTCGAACTCGCCGGTCTCGTACAGGCACTCGGCGAGCAGGCGCCGGGCTTCGGGCGAGCCGTCCTTTGCCGCGGATGCGATCACCTTGCGCAGGTGCTGCGCCGCCTCTTCGTACATGGAGGCCGTGCTGCGCCCGCTCTTCGCCAGCCGCATGGCGCCTTCCGCTTCGAGCAGGTGCGCCGGCGCGCACCCGGGCTCGGCGCGCAGGACCTCGTCGGCGATCGCGAGGGCCCGGTCCGGATCGCTGTCGAGCAGGGCGCGCGCTTCGTCGAGGCGCACCGTGGCGACGGGGGAGGGGTCCGAAATGCTGGCGCAGGCGGCCACGATCGTGGCGCACCAGAAACAGGTCGTTGGCTTCATGAGGAAGGGGGAACCGGGCCCGGCCTGGGCCGAGCCGGCGCGCTGGATGCGGCGCGCGAAAGAGGGGTTGCGACCGGCGGGGATTGTCGCGTCGAGGCGCCTCCCGCGGAAGGGCGAAGGCGGACCGCGGGCGGAGGGGTCGGATCAAGGTCGCGACGGGAACCGCCGATAGGACGGGGCACTGGCAGGCGCTACGTGACCCACCCGACCATCACGGCGGCGGCCACCCTGGATCGAACCACGGTGGATCGCCTCGTCGCCGATCTCGACCGCGAACTGCGGGCGCGACCGGCGCGCGTCACCATCGACCTCGGAGCGGTGGACGCGTTCGATTCCGCGGGCCTCGGTGGCGTGGTGCTCGGCATGCGGCGAGCGAAGGACGCCGGAGTCGAACTGCGGCTGCGGGGAGTGAGCCAGTCGATGCTCGACTTCTTCTCGCTCGTGTCCGTGCAACGGCTCTCTCGGAGCGATGCTCCGGCCGCACGCCCCGACGTCGTCACGCGCCTCGGGGCCTTCGTCGAGCCGATGCTGGACGGAGCCACCGCGGTCGTGCGGCTCGCGGCGGAGTCGATGCACGAGCTGGTGATCGGTCCGTTCCGGAAGCGCGGACTGCGCCTCGACCGGACCGCGATCGAGATCGACCACTGTGCGGCCGGCGCCCTGCCGATCGTCGCGCTGATCGCGTTCCTGCTCGGGCTGATCCTCGCGATGCAGGCCTACGTGCAGCTGCGCGTGTGGGGAGCCGAGATCTACATCGCCGACATGGTGGGCGTGTCGGTGCTGACGGAGATCGGCCCGCTGATGACCGCCATCGTGCTCGCGGCGCGATCCGGCAGTCGCAACGCGGCCCAGCTCGGGGCCATGGTGGTGAGCGAGGAGATCCAGGCCCTCGAGCAGATGGGCATCCGGCCGCTGGCGTTCCTCGTCCTGCCGAAGGTCGCTGCGTGCGCGTTCGCAGCCGTGACGCTGACGGTGGTTTTCGACGTCGTCGCGATCGCGGGCGGTGCGCTCTTCGCCCGCGGTGTGGCCGGCATCGAGTTCGACGCGTTCGGCGAACAGCTGCGCACCGCGCTGTCGTTGTCGGACTTCGTCGTCGCGCTGGGGAAAGCCGGCACCTTCGGCGCGTTCGTCGGGGTGGTCGGTTGTGCGCTCGGGCTGCGCGTCCAGGACGGCAGCGAAGGCGTCGGCCGCGCGACGACCAATTCGGTCGTGCTCGGCATCTTCCTGATCATCGTGGTCGACGCGATCTACGTGACCTGCCAACGGATGGTCGGATGACGCCCGATCTCTCGGCCATCCTGAAGCCCGACACGGGCCGGCGCACCGACGACCTCGTGCGAGCCGTTGCGCTGACGACGGTGTTCGGCGACCGCACGATCCTCGAGGGCGTCGACCTCGCGATCCGGCGCGGCGAAGTCTTCGTCATCATGGGGCCGTCGGGCTGCGGCAAGACGACGCTGCTGCGGAACCTCTGCGGGCTCCTGCCGCCGACGCTGGGATCCGTCTCCGTCGCCGGTCACGACGTCTACAGCGCGCCCCCCGAGCTGTTGCAGCACCTGCGCCTGCGAACCGGACTGTCGTTCCAAGGCGGCGCGCTGCTCGGCAGCCTGACGGTGCTCGAGAACGTGGCACTGCCGCTCCGTGAGAACACGAAGCTGCCGGAAGCGGTGATCCTCGAGACCGCGCGCATGAAGCTCGACATGGTCGGGCTCCTGCACGCCTGCGATCTCCTGCCGAGTTCGTTGTCCGGCGGCATGAAGAAGCGCGCGGCCCTGGCTCGGGCGATCGCGCTCGACCCCGACATCGTGTACTTCGACGAACCGTCGGCCGGCCTCGATCCGATCACGGCGGCAGAGGTCGACAACCTGATCGCAAAGCTGAACAAGGTGTTCGGCATCACCATGGTCGTCGTCACGCACGATCTGCCGTCGGCTCATGCGATCGCCGACCGCATCGTCGTCCTGCTGGATGGTCACGTCGCGAGCCTCGGGTCGCGCGACCAGGTGTGGCACGACCCGGATCCGCGAATCCGCGACTTCATCGAACGCCGCGTTCCTGCCGAAGACAGCCGTGGCATGGACGTGATCGCGCATCTCGAGGTCTGACGATGCACAACCGTGGCAGACGATTCCGACTCGGGGTCTACGTGCTGGGCACGGGCGGCCTCTTCGTGCTGCTGCTCGGGTTCATCCTGCAGAACAGCCTCAACGCGGATCGCGCGAGCTACTTCATCCTCTTCACGGAGAACGTGAAGGGCATGGTGGTCGGCAGCAAGGTCAACTTCCAGGGTGTGCCGATCGGCGTCGTGAAGGACATGCGCTTCCAGGACGGCAAGACGCTGGTCGAGCTGCGCGTCGATCCGAGTCGCGCCAGCATCCAGGACATCACGCGTGCCCGCATGGACCGCCTCCTCGTCACCGGACAGGTCACCGTGGAACTCGAGGGCTACGGCCCCGAGGGCAAGCCCCTGGTGCCGGGCTCGTTCGTGCAGCCGAAGGAGGATCCGCTGCATGCTCTGACCGCGAGCCTGCCGGAGGTCGTCGATCGCGCCGCGGACGTGCTGGGCCGCATCGACAGCATGATGGTCCGCGCGGAAGCGATGCTCGGCCCGGAGAACCAGCGCCACGTCACGGCGATCCTCGAGCACGTCGAACGCGCGGCGCAGCAGCTCGCGGACGAGACGATGCCCGCCACGTCGTCGCTCGTGCGCGAAGCCACCGAGGCGACCCGGTCCGTGCGCGAACTCACGCCCGAGGCCGCGAACGCGCTGCGCGAGACCGGGGCGCTCGTCGCGGGCCTGCGCGCGCCGATGCAGACGGCGCTGGCTGGTTTCCGCAGCACGATGGACGATCTGCGCGGTCTCGCCCGCCAGCTGAAACTCGCGCCCGACAGCCTGCTGTTCGGCGTGCAACCCGCGGCGCCTGCCCGAGGAGAACGTTGATGCGCCTTTTCGTCGCTCTCGCGCCCCTCGTGTTCGCGGCCTGCGGCAGTGTCGCAGTGCCGCGCGAACGGTACTTCCGGCTCGATCCTCCGACGGCCGCGGCGCCGGCGCCCACCCGCGGCGGTGTGCTCCGCGTGCAGGATCTCCAGCTGGCCACGTCGTTGGACGGTGATTGCCTTCTGTTGCAGGACGGAGTCCGCCTCGAGCCGCGGCCGCTCGAACGATGGATCGCTCCGCTCGACCGCCTGGTCACCGACGCACTCGTCCTGTGCCTGTCGCGAGCGCGCGTTTGCGATCTCGTGAAGGGAGGCGCGGACTCCGGGCCTGAGGACTGGACACTGCACGGTCGCATCGTCGAGTTCGCGGAAGCCCGCACCGACAGCGGCGCCGACGCCCGCGTCACCCTCGAACTGTGGCTCGAGGATCGTGGTCGGCTCCTGCTCCACGACGAGTTCTCGGCGGTCGAACCCATCGCGGGCACCGGGTCGGAAGCCGCCGTGCGCGGACTGTCCGCGGGACTTCAGCGCGTCGTGAGCGGGGTCGTCGAGCGCATGCAGGCCCAGGGACTCTTCGCTGCGGCGCGCGCCGCGGCCGCGCCGGGCCGCTAGGATTCCGTGCCGGCGGTCGGCGTTGGCCGCGAGGAGTGAGGCTTCGAATGATGGCTGGCAAGGTCTCGACGTCGTTGGTCACCTTGTTCTTCGTCGCCGCTTCGGCAGTGCCGCCGCTGCGCGCGCAAGTGGTCGAACCGCCGCCGCCCCTGCCCCCGGACGAGGTCGAAGTGGTCCTGCAGGACGTCTCGTTCGAGGGCGTGCGGCTCGAACTCGGCGCCCCGCCGCCGGCTGCGGAGTGGGGCCCGTGGCAGCGCGGCGAGCCGGCACCGATCGGCGGCGACAAGGCCGCGCCGTGCACCGTGTTCGTGTTCTACGGGAGCCCGAAGTCGGACGCGGAGGCGGCGATCGAGTCCGACGTCGACTACCTGGCCGAGCTGCAGCAGCGGTTCGCCGAGAAGGGCGTGCGATTCGTCGTGGCGATCGCGGATCCGGAGACGAAGATGCCGGCGCCGTGGGCGCCCTGGAGCGTGGTCGTCGATCGCGAGCAGCAGGTCGCGGCGGCGTGGGGGGCGATGCGCGGGCAGCACGTCGTCGTCCTCGATCACGGCGGCAGGACGTCGTTCCAGGGGGATCCCGGCAACGGCCTTGTCGACGCGATCGCCGGAGTGCTCGATGGCTCGTTCGACGTCGGCAAGGTGCGGGATCGGATCATGATGCGCGACGCGCTGACGGCGGACTTCGAGAACGTGGCCGCGCGTTTCGACCCGGTCGCCCTGCGCGACAATGCCGGCCGCGATGGCCAGGCCTGGGGGATCCTGTACGCCGCGGCCGCGAATCGGCCGCCGTTCGCCGAGGCGGCGATGCCCGTCGCCAAGGCGGCTGTCGAACGCCTCGCGAAGGACAGCCGGCCGCTCGCGGTGTTCGCCGACATCGCGCTGCGCAGCGATGCCCGGGCGCCGGGGTTGGCGCTCGAACTGTCGGCCGCCCTGCAGCCGGCAAGCGCCGCCGCGCCGTCGGATCCCTGGGTGCAGCTCGCCTACCTGCGGGCCCTCGTGATCGCAGACCGGGGGCGCGAGGTGGGGCGGCAGGCGGCGAAGACGGCGAGGCTCGTGCGCGCCTCCGCCGAGCACAGCCTCGCATTCGCGGAGATCCTCGTCCGGGCGGCGACCCCCGTGGTGCACGGCGACCTGGTCCGGCAGGCGGTTGCCCGCGCGACCGAACTCGGCGCGGCGCCGCGGCTCGTGACCGCGGCCCGCTACGCAGCCACGCTCCGTTGTGACGAAGATCCTGCGGCGGCGAAGACGCTGCTCAACGAGTACCTCGCCGAAGTCCAGATCCGGACCCAGATCAACAACGACTGCTGGTACCTGATGACCGAGCTGCCGACGATGGGGCGGTTCGACTGGTTCGCCGCTGCATTGGCGGACCGGATGCTCGAGCAGCGCGACAACATGGACTACTTCGAGTTCGACACGGTCGCCCTCGCCATGTTCCAGGTCGGGCGCTACGAGGACGCGGTGGCCAACCAGGAAACGGCGATCCAGAAGGGGGGCGCCGGCAACCCCGAATACACCGCGCGGCTGGACCGGTACAAGGCGCGCGTCGCTGCGGCCCCGCGCTAGCGGTTTCCCCGGGGGGCGGGCGGATTCTCACCCTTGCCCTCGCCGCGGCGGTTGCTATCCTCCTCCGCCCTTCCTCCCCGAGAACCGCCCATGTCCCGAGTCTGCGCAGTCACCGGTCGTCGCACCCGCATTGGTCACCAAGTCAAGCGCCGCGGTCTCGCGAAGAAGGACGGCGGTGTCGGTCGCCGCGTCACGGGTCGCAGCAAGCGCACGTTCAAGCCGAACATCCAGCCCGTGCGCGTGTTGACGCCCGAGGGCGCCGTGGTGACCCTGAAGCTCTCCACGAAGGTCATCAAGCGAGGCATCATCACGCTGAAGCAGGGTGATCGCGTCGTGTCGTACCCGCTGGTGAAGGCGGTTCGTGGCCGCAATCGCGCGTTCACGAAGGCGCAGAAGCAGAACGGCTGAACGGTTCGGGACTGGAATGTCGCCGACGCCGCCCGATCTGCAGAACCCCGACGACACGATGACGGCCGTTGCCGCAGTGTCGATGCGGCTCGTGGCTGGCGCGGTCGGCAAGCGCACGATGGAGCAGCTGAAGCGCACCGTCGAACAGAGTCCGGCCGAGTATCCGTGGCAGATCGTCACGCAGGCGGTGCTGGCCGAACCAGTCGAGCCGCAGCGGCTGGTTCAGCAAGCGCTCGCTGCCCAGCGCGACTGGATCCTGCGCGGTGGGCGTGAGACGCCGGGTCGTCCTCTCACGACCCAGGCCAAGGGGCTGCTCGCGAAGATCGTCGCGCAGTCGATCGTCGTCGGCCTGATCGCGGGCATCGTCGTGGTGGTGCTCCTTCTCCTGAAGGTGAAGTACCCCACGTTCGACATCTACCGCGTGCTCGACGTGTTCCGGTCCGCGCCGCGCTGACGACGGCCGCGAACCCATCCGGTCCGGTCCGGTCCGGTCCGTGCCGCGCCGGCGCGGTGGTGGAGAATCGTCCCCGGCGTGTGCAGCCTGCGGATCCGCCCTTGCTATGAACGAGTTGTGTCGGGTTTTGCACAACGACGGGGCCGGCTGCGGAGAGTCTGTACAAAAAGATGGGGAGGGTGTTGAAATGCGGTGGAGTGGCCGGCATCATCACGTCCCTGGCTCGCGAGGCGCCCGACTAGCCTGGTCGGGATCTTGGCGGACCGGTGATGGCGGTCGAAAGGCCGCTGTCGGCAGCGAAACGCTCTCTGAATGTCGGTTCGAACGACTCTCCAGCCTGACTGACCATCGGGTTGGTGCGGAAGCGGGCAACCGCTTCCTGGTTCCAGCAGACACGAGTCGGGTCTTGGCTGTGTGGTGGAGACCAGTATCCCCCTCCCTAACCGCCCTCTCCA
>CAZIFB010000019.1:0-50179 GCA_964538915.1 uncultured candidatus Brocadiaceae bacterium
GATCGGCAGCCGGACCGACGACCCTCTCGCGATGTACCTTTGCGACGTGCTTACCGTGCCCGCCAGCCTCGCCGGGCTGCCCGCACTGTCCCAACCGTGCGGATTCACGAACGACGGAATGCCGGTGGGCATGCAGTGGACCGCGCCGGCGATGCAGGACGAGGAACTGCTCGACATCGCACGGATCTACGAGTCCTGCACCGACCACCACAAGAGGCGCCCGTCCCCGTGAGCGCCTTCACGACCGTCATCGGCCTCGAGGTGCACGTGCAGCTCGCGACGCGGAGCAAACTGTTCTCCCCGGCGCCGTCGTCGACGCTCGGCGAACCGAACTCGCGCGTGCACCCGGTCGACATCGGCCTGCCCGGCGTCCTGCCCCGCCCCAACGCAACCGCGATCGCGCTCGCCGTTCGGGCGTCGCTCGCGCTCGGCGGCGAGGTCCAGCGCACGTCGCGTTTCGCGCGGAAGAACTACTTCTATCCCGACCTGCCGAAGGGCTACCAGATCAGCCAGTTCGACGAGCCACTGTGCCGCGGTGGCTCGGTGCCGATCGACTCCGGCCGCAGCTGCCGACTGCACCGCATCCACGTCGAGGAGGACGCCGGCAAGCTCGTGCACGGCGACATCGGGACGATGGTCGACCTGAACCGCGCCGGCATGCCGTTGGTCGAGATCGTCGGCGAACCCGACCTGCGCACTCCGAGCGAAGCGCACACGTTCCTGACCAACCTGCGCGAGATCCTGCGCGGCTGCGGCGTCAGCGAGTGCGACATGGAACTCGGCTCGATGCGTTGCGACGCGAACATCTCCTTGATGCCGACCGGTGCGACGGAGTTCGGCACCAAGGTCGAACTGAAGAACCTGAACTCACCGAAGATGGTGCAGCGGGCGCTCGAGTACGAAGAGCGGCGCCAGGCTGCCATCCTCTCCGCCGGCGGCCGTATCGCGGCGGAGACACGCGGTTGGAACGACGAAGCCGGCGAATCGCGGCCGCAGCGCAGCAAGGAGCAGGCACCCGACTACCGCTACTTCCCGGACCCGGATCTGCCGCCGCTCGTGATCGACGATGCGACCATCGCGCGCGAACGCGCGGCGATCGGCGAGCTGCCGGACGCGCGGCGCGGCCGCTTCCGCGAGCAGTACGACCTGCCCGAGTACGACGTCGCTCTCCTGACGCAGGAACGGGACGTCGGCGACTGGTTCGAAGCACTCGTCGCCGAGCGCATCGCGCCGAAGACCGCGAGCAACTGGGTGATGAGCGACGTGCTGCCGGCTCGCAACGCACGAGGTTGGTCGATGGCGGCCTTTCCAATCGCACCGCGCGGACTCGCCGAACTGCTCCGCATGCTCGAGGCTGGCACCCTCACGCAGGTGGCGGCACGCAAGGTGTTCGTGCACATGGTCGAAACCGGCTCCTCGGCGGCCGACGCAACGCGGGCGCTCGGCCTCGCACGCATCGCCGATGCCGACTCGGTGCAGCCGCTCGTCGACGCCGCGATCGCCGCGTTGCCGGAAGCCGCAGCTGCCGTTCGCGCCGGCAAGGATCGCGCGATCGACGCGCTGAAGGGGCACGTGATGCGAGCGACGAAGGGCCGGGCGGATCCGGGGCTCGTCGACACGCTGCTGCGGCAGTCGCTCTCGCGCGCCTGAGAGCCGGCGGCCGGGTCGACGAACGTGCCTTCCAGCGGTTTCCGCGACTCGCCCACCTGCCCCGTGCGTAGCATCCGCGCTCACTTCCATTCCAAGAAACGACTCGATGCTGCGATTCCCGCTGATCCTCCCGTTCCTCGTCGCTCCCCTGCTCCACGCCCAACAAGCCACCGAGGCAACGTGGGTCCAGGACTTCGCGAAGGCGAAGGCCCAGGCCAAGGCCGAGAAGAAGCACCTGCTGGTCGACTTCACCGGTTCCGACTGGTGCCACTGGTGCCAGAAACTGGACGAGGAGGTGCTGTCCAAGGATGCCTTCAAGAGCGAGGCTCCGAAGTCGTTCGTGCTCGTGAAACTCGACTTCCCGCAGAACGAGGAACTCGTCACGAAGGAGATCCGCGCACAGAACGACAAACTGCAGCAGGAGTACGAGATCCAGGGCTTCCCGACGATCCTGCTGATGGACTGTGAGGGTCGGCCGTACGCGCAGACCGGCTACGACGACGGCGGTCCCGAGAAGTACGTCGGCATGCTCGCCGACATGAAGAAGAAGGGCGACGCATTCGAGAAGGCCATGCAGCGCGCCGCCGAAACCAAGGACGTGGAGCGCGCAAGGGCCCTTGCCGAAGCACTCGACGCACTCGAGGCCGAGATCGTGGACGGCTACCACCTCGCGACGATCGAGGAAATCGTCAAGCTCGACGGCGACGGCAAGGCAGGGCTGAAGGCGAAGTACGAAGCGAAGGCCAAGGAACTCGCCGACAAGAAGGCCCTGAACGCCGAGATGCAGAGCATGCAGAAGCTGCTCGGCCCGCTGATGCAGAACGGCGAAGGCGACAAGGCGCTGGCCGCGCTCGACGACCTGATCAAGGCGCCGAAGAGCGTCGCGCAGCACCAGGTCGCCCTGTTCTTCAAGGGCATGGTGGTCATGGACACGAGCGGCGACGCCGCCGCGGCGGTCGCGCTGCTCGAGGCCGCGAAGGCGCTGAACCCGAAGTCGCCGCTCGTTCAGCAGATCGACATGGTCGTGCCACGGATCAAGCAGCACGCCGCGCAGAAGGGCACCGAGAACGGCGAAGAGAAGGGAGACAAGTAGGAGGAACCGTGCGCAGCGCGGCGCCGTCCGTCGTCCCCGGTGTGTGCGTCGCCGCTGTTCTCGCGGCATCGAGCCGCGCGCAGACGCCGCAGGTCGATGGGCAGCTCGCCGGGGTGGCCGCGGCCTATGCGGCCAAGGTCGCCGCTTCGGCGATCTTCGTGAGCGGGCGCTCGCTCGACTCCGTGCTCGCCGAGGAACTGGCGCCCGATCGGCCCCTCGAGGCGCTCATCCGCCCGCTGCTGCGCTTCGACGTGGACGAGGAGCACCGCACGGTGACGTGCCGACTCGGCCCCGCGCGCGCGACCGCGGTCGCGACCGTGAACCTCGGCTGCACGCTGACCACCGGCGTCGACGCAACCACGATCGCCCCGCGGAAACGCCGCGCGACGGCAGCGTCCGACGGCAACGATCCGTTCCCGTGGCTCGCCGACGCGGAGCCGGTGACGTCTCTCGATTCCGTCGACGCACCGGCTCTGGAGGCCGCGATCGACGCCGCATTCGCGGAGCCCGGACAAGGTGCTGCGATCCGCACACGCGCAGTCGTGGTCGTGTGCCGCAACCACCTGGTCGGCGAACGCTACGCGCCCGGCGTGCGACGCGACATGCGGCTACCGGGCTGGTCGATGACCAAGACCATCGTCGACGCACTCGTCGGCATCCGGGTGCGGCAACGCGCGATCGAACTCGACGCACCGCTCGCCGTACCGGAGTGGCGCACCGACCCCGCCGACCCGCGCGCAACCACGCGGCTCGAAGACCTGCTGACCATGACCTCGGGCCTGCGCTGGAACGAGGACTACGACGACGCGAGCAGCGACGCCCTGCGAATGCTGTTCGCCACCTCGGACCACGCCAGCGCCTACGCAGCGATGCCGCAGGTCGCTCGACCGGGCGAACAGTTCCTCTACGCCAGCGGTTGCACGAACCTGATCTGCCGCATTCTCCGCAGCTCGTACGCGAACGACGAGGCGTACCTCTCCTTCCCGCACGACGAGTTGTTCGTGCCGCTCGGGATGCAGAGTGCCCTGGTCGAGACCGATCCGAGCGGCACGTTCGTCGGCAGCTCCTACGGCTTCGCGACGGCGCGGGACTGGGCGCGGTTCGGTCTGCTCTACACCGGCGACGGCAACGTGGGTGGACGCCGCGTCCTGCCCGCGGGATGGACGGCTCGCAGTTCGTCGCGCACCGCCGCGAGCCGCGGTCGCTACGGCAGCCACGTCGGCTGCAACGTCGACCCGGACGGAACCGGTCCCGCCGAGCGGACCTGGCCGGACCTGCCCGCCGACCTGCTCCTGATGTCGGGGCACGAAGGCCAGTACGTCGCGGTGTTCCCGACGGAGCAGATCGTGATCGTCCGCCTCGGGTGCACGAAGTCCGGCGGCTTCGACCTGCACGGACTCTTGCGCCGCGTCGTGACCGCGTGTGCGCCGAAGGCTCCGACTACCCGCCGCGAGGCACGTTGAGCTCGGCCCACGGCCCGTTCGGGTCGCGCACGCCTTCGGCGCGCGGCTGCAGATAGTCGGACCACCGCCGCAGGAAGCGCAGGTCGCCGGCCACGAGACCCTGCAGGCCCGGATGCCGCCCCAGGATGTTGCCCAGCACCGTGGCCTTCGTGTCGTTCGGCACCCGCGCCAACGGACTGTGCACCGCGCGGTCGTAGGCGAAGATCACGGGCGCGCCGTCGTTGCGCGCGAGCTTCACACGAATCTCGGGATAGCTCGGTCCGCGCAGCCAGCGCTCCCCGAGGTTCGTCGCGTCGACCTCGAGCAGGCGCGGACATGCGGCGACACGCGGCGCGAGATCGTCGCGCCACTCCAGCGCGACCGCGACCGCCGCGATCACACGGGGGTCGCGCGCGACCTGACCCGGCTCGTTCGCCATCGTCGGAGCCCCACCCTCGCGATGCAGGCAGGTGACGGGCACGTCCGTGTTCACGAACGGCAGCATCACACCGTCCCGATCGACGAGACAGAGCGTCTGTCCGTCGGCATCACGCACGGCGAGAACGGGACGGCGCAGTTCGACGCGCAGGCGAAGGTGATCCGGAAAGGCTCGATCGACCCCCACGTCGCGCACCCAAGGCACGGACTTCAGACCAACGGCGAGCCGCCGCGCGGCATCGTCGTCCAGGATGGGGATCTCCCCCTGCAGCCACGGCGACAACGAAGCCGACACCGCGACCAGTAGCGGCTTGTCCATCCACTCCGGCCGCTCGACGAAACCCACACGATCCAGCTCGACCGGCGGGCTGAGACCAGGGTCCGGTCGCAGGCGCGCCGCGAGTACGGTGGCTGCGCGCGGACCGCACAACCAGACCGTCAGCACGAAGCCGCCGAGTACGACGATCCGCGCGACCCAGCGGAGACCGCTGGGTCCAGTCTGCCCGGTCACACCTGGAGCGATGGCCAAGGATGTGGACGCTTGCCGCGACGAACGGCAGCGCGACGGCAGAACCGCAGCGCCGGCCGGCCATCGACCGCGGGAATCAGTTCAGGCGAGCGACGACGGGCTTCGCGTCCGCCTTGTTGCGGTCGCGGCCACCGGCCACCGACTCGCAGTCGTCGACGAACACCTCGAGCGTGTCGAGCATGCTCTCGACGAGCTGGCGATCCATCGAGACCTCGCGCGCGCCCTTCGCCGCTTCGAGTTCGTGCTCCATGAGGCGCGTCATGATCCGCAGCTGCGAGATCCGGCGACCGATGAACTTGCCGACGTTGACTTCCGACTTGGCTTCCATGGCTGTCTCCGAGTGAGTCGCGCAGCAGTGACCACTGCCGCGCATCGAATGCCGCGACGGACGTCGCGGCGGGACCGGTTGCGAAACGCTCCGCCACCTTGGCGAAGAAGGGCGCGAGCATAGCCAGCACGAAGTGCCGCGCCAGCGCGAGTCTCGCGGAGTCGGACGCGGTCTTGTGGACAAGAACTCACGCGTGCGGCCGAGTCTCTCGGTTCCCAAAGCCCCCGGTCGTGTGCGATGCTGCGCGCGTGCCGCACTCCGAGCCAGCGCCCCGCACGATGCAGTGGAAGGGCTACTCGCTGAATCCCTTCCAGATCGAGGCCGCGGACTCGATCGAGGCCGGGAAGAACGTTCTGCTGGCCGCGCCGACCGGTTCGGGCAAGACCCTCGTCGCGGAGTACGCGATCGAGCACGCCGTGAAGAACGGCCGTCGCGCGATCTACACGAGCCCGATCAAGGCGTTGAGCAACCAGAAGTTCCGCGACTTCAAGAGTGCGGGACAGCGGGTCGGCCTGATGACCGGCGACCTGACGCTCGACCCGGATGCGCCGATCGTCATCATGACGACGGAGATCTTCCGGAACGCGGTCTTCGAGGATCCGGCACGCTTCCACGACACCGACTTCGCGATCTTCGACGAGGTGCACTTCGTCGACGACGTCGATCGCGGCACGGTCTGGGAGGAGAGCCTGATCTTCGCGCCCGCCCACGTCCGCTTCATCGGCCTGTCGGCCACGATCGCGAACCTGCACGAGTTCGGTTCGTGGATCCGTTCCATCCGCACCCAGGAACTGGCCGTCATCGAACACACGCGCCGCCCCGTGCCGCTGGCGCACCGGCTCTTCCACCCCGACGCCGGAGTGTTTCAGCTGGCCCAGCGCCCCCGGGCGATCAGCTTCCACGAGCGGGCGATGGCGCGTGAACAGAAGAAGGGCATCCGGGTCGGCCGCCGCGAGCGCGAACGCAGCCGCTGGGGCGACAAACGGGAGCGCGGGCAGGGCCGACGCCTCACGATCGGGCCGCGTCCGTACGTGACGCTGCTCGACGAAGTGCAGCACCGGCAGCTCCTGCCTTGCCTCTACTTCTGCTTCTCGCGCAAGGAATGCGAGATCAAGGCCGAGCGCAGCATGGGCCGCCGGCTGCTCGACCGCGCCGAGCGCGCCAGGATGCAGGCGCTGTTCGAGGACGTCTGTGCACGCTTCGAACTCGATCCGACGGCCGACCCGGGCCTGCACGGCATCCTCGGTCGCGCGCTGCAGGGGGTGGGCTACCACCATGCGGGCATGCTCCCGATCCACAAGGAAGTCGTCGAGCGGCTGTTCACGTCCGGGCTCCTGCGCCTCCTGTTCACGACCGAGACGTTCGCACTCGGCATCAACATGCCGGCACGCACGGTGGTCTTCGACCTCCTGCGCAAGTTCGACGGCGTGCAGATGGACTACATGAAGAGCCGCGACTACCTGCAGATGGCGGGTCGCGCCGGCCGTCAGGGCATCGACAAGAGCGGGCTCGTGATCGCGATCCTCGAAGACGAAGACCTCGCCGACGCGCCGTTGTCGCGCTACCACAGCGGCAAGGTCGAGCCGATCACGTCGCGCTTCAACCTCTCCTACTCGACGATCCTCAACCTCTACGACCGCCTCGGCGGCCCCGGCCTGCTCGACGCGTACGACCGCAGCTTCGCCGCATTCCAGGCCCAAAAGGGCTCCGCCAGTGCCCGCGCGAAGAAGCGCAGCGCCGCACGGGCCGCACTGCTCGCACGGATGCAGATCCTGCGGGACGCCGGCTACGTCGAAGACAAGGCGCTGCTGCCGCGCGGCAAGGTGGCGCAGCGCATCAACGGCTACGAGATCCAGGCGACGGAGCTGCTCTGGAGCGGCGTCCTCGACCAGATGGATCTTCACCAGCTCGCGGCGACCTTCACGGCGCTGATCCACGAGGAACGGCGCCGAGCCGAGCCGCGCAGCCACCGCCGAGTACCCGGCCCGCTGATGAACTCCGCGAGCGAAGCCGTGCGTCGCTTCGTCGCGATCGAACTTCTCCACGGTGTCGAACAGACCATCAAGGAACCCGACTGGGGGATCGCGGCGGCCGTCGACTGCTGGAGCCGCGGCGGCACCGTCGAAGACCTCGAGCGCCTCGCCCACACCGACGCCGGCGACGTCGTTCGCACGCTGCGCATGGCGATCCAGATGATGCGGCAGGTCCGCACCACGGTGGGCAAGGGCCAGCAGCTCGCGGCGCGCCTCGACGAAGCGGTGGTCGCGATCAACCGCGACGTCGTCGACGCGAAGCGGCAGTTCGAACTCGGCTAGACCGGTCGCGGGCGTGCGATCGCCGCGAAACCGAACTTCGCGCGCAGCACCTCGAAGAAGTGCCCCGGGCCCGGACCGAGGTGGCGGAACCGGATCGGCGCGGGTCTCAGCACGATGCGGCCCCCGACCGGCACCTGCATCTGCACCTGCCCGTCGATCTGGCAGTAGGCGTACTTCTTCGTTCCCGTCTCGACGACCTCGATCTCCACGCCCTGCCCGACGGGCAGCACGAGCGGTCGTGCGCTCAGCGTGTGTGAAGCGAGAGGAGTGAGCACCAGCGCATCGAGGTCCGGTGACAACACGGGGCCGCCGGCAGCCATCGAGTACGCGGTCGAGCCCGCGGCCGTCGCCGCGATGAGCCCGTCGCCGCGGTAGGTGGCGAGTTCGGTGGTCCCGCGGAACGCGCGCAGCAGGATCATGCCTCCCACCGCCGCGCGACTGACGACGACGTCGTTGAGGCCCAGCACCGTTTCCGACTCCGCACCGTCGAGGCCCACCATCGAACACCAGAACATCAACCGCTGCTCTTCGCGCAGTTGTCCGGCCAGCAGCATCGTCAGTGCCTGCTGGGTCTGTTCGTTCTCGAACGCCGTGAGGAACCCGAGTCGCCCCCGGTTGATACCGAGCGTCGGCATCTGGTTGTCGCCCATGCGGCGAGCGGCCGCGAGCAACGACCCGTCGCCGCCGAACACGACGACGTAGTCCGCACGCTTGTCGGCGAGCGAGGCGTCGCGATCGGTCACGACCTCGACCTCGCAGCCGCGCCCCGTGAGCCAGGCCGCGTGGTGCTGCACGATGGACTTCGTTCCACCCTTCCGCTCGTCACCGACGAGCAGGATCCGGAGCGTCGCGCGGGGCGGCATCGCCCTCAGCGCCCGCGCGGCGTCACGGGCGCGGTGCGATCGGCGAGAAACCGTTCCGCCACGTGGGCGGCGGTGAGGCCGCATGCGTCGAGCACCTGTGCCCGGCTCATGTGCTCGAGGATCTCGTCGGGCACACCCATCACCTGCACTTGCGCCCGAACCGGCCCGTGCGCGGCCAGGCACTCGAGCACCGCGCTGCCGAAGCCGCCGACGCGCGAGTGGTCCTCGAGGGTGACGACGCGGTCGTGGCGGTCGCACAACGCGAGCACGCCGGCCTCGTCGAGCGGCTTGCAGAAGCGCGCGTTCACCACCTCGATGTGCACGCCGCGTTTGTCGAGCAACGCCGCGGCCTCGAGCGCCGTCTGCACCATGTGCCCATAGGCGAGCACGGCGCCGTCGTTGCCCTCGCGCAGGATCTCCATGCGACCCAGTTCGATGGGCTGGTGCTTGCCGTGCCATCCCAGCAGGTCACTCGCGTTCGGCGCGTTGCCGCGCGCGTAGCGGATCGCCGCGGGGCCGGGCAGACCGAGGCCGAACTGCATCATCTCGTGCAGCTCGGAACCGTCCTTCGGCGACATCAGCACGATGCCGGGCATGCAGCGCAGGTACGCGAGGTCGTACAGGCCGTTGTGCGTCGCACCGTCCTCGCCGACGAGTCCGCCGCGATCGAGAGCGAACAGGACCGGCAGCTTCTGCAGGATCACTTCCTGGAAGACCTGGTCGTAGCCGCGCTGCAGGAACGTCGAGTAGATCGCGCAGACCGGCCGCATGCCGCTCGTCGCCATGCCCGACGCGAGTGCCACGGCGTGCTGCTCCGCGATTCCGGCATCGACGAAGCGATCCGGGAACGCGTCGCGGAATTCCATCAACCCGGTGCCGTCCGGCATCGCTGCCGTGATCGCGATCACACGCGGATCCTGTTTCGCCAGGATGTGCATGCCTTCGCCGAACCACTCGGTCCACGAGCGTCCCGGCTTCGTCACCGGAACGACCGGCTGCAGCACACAGGGTTCTACCGGCACCTTCTCCGGCTTCTTCTTGGCCGCAGGCTGCGGCTTCGCCGCGTGGGCGCGGTCGTAGCGGTCCTCGCTGCCGGGCACTCCCTTGCCCTTCTCCGTCAGCACGTGCATCAGCACGACGCCGTCGAGCTTCTTCACCGCCTCGAGCGCCTCGACGAGGCCGTTCACGTCGTGACCGTCGATCGGCCCGAAGTAGCGGAAGCCGAGCTCTTCGAAGATGTGGCCGGGGACCACCATGCTCTTCAGCATCTCGACCGTGTCACCGAGGCGCGCATCGAGCGGCTTGCCCACGACCGGGATGGACTGGATCAGGTGGTGCACCGCCTCCTTGGCCCGGTTGTAGAGAGTGCCGCTGCGAAGCTTGTTGAGGTGGCGCGACAAGGCCCCGACCGTCTTCGCGATCGACCAGCGGTTGTCGTTGAGGATGACCAGCAGGCGGTCCTTCTCGAGCGAACCCGCATGGTTCAGCGCCTCGAAGGCCACGCCGCAGCCCATCGCGGCGTCCCCGACGACCGCGACGGAGTGACGGTTCCGCCCCAGCATCCGGTCGCCCATCGCGATGCCGAGAGCCGCGGAAGCGGCCGTGCCCGCATGTCCCATCAGGTAGGCGTCGTACGGCGACTCCCACTTGTTGGAGAAACCGCTGAGACCGCCCTTCTGGCGCAGCGTGTGGAAGCGCGCCTTGCGTTCCGTCAGCAACTTGTGCGGGTAGCACTGGTGCCCGACGTCCCAGACGAGCCGGTCGTCCTTGAAGTCGAAGACGTAGTGGAGAGCGGTCGTGAGTTCGACCACGCCCATGCCCGAGCCGAGGTGGCCGCCGGTGACGGACACCACGTCGAGGATCACCTTGCGCAGTTCGGCGCACAGCGCCGGCAACTGCTGCCGCGGAATGCCCTTGAGGTCGGCAGGGTTGTCGACCTGATCGAGCAGGGGGGTCGGCGACGATGGATCCAAGGTCTGCTCCGCTCCGTGCGAGTCGGGAAATGCGCACCGCCGCGGCAGACGACCGCCTCAGCGGCGCCGTTCCACGGCGAAAGAGGCGGCATCTTGCAGCAGCCCACGGACGGCGTCCAGAGTGCCGCGAGGAACCCCCCGCCATGCTGCGGTCGCGGCGACCACCACCTCCGCCTGGGCAGCGGCATCCCGGGCCAGTTCCCGCGCGGTGGCAAGGCTCTGTTCGAGCCCCACCATCGCCGGCCACGTGAGCTTGCCGAGGGCGACGTCGGCCATCGGGTTCTTGCCGAGTTCGGCGGCGGTGCCCGTGAGATCGAGGCAGTCGTCGGCGATCTGGAACGCGCGACCGAGGAGGTCGCCGTAGCGGCGCAGGGCGGACAGCAGATCCGCGGGCAGCGCCCCGGGGTTCGCGGCGGCGTGGGCGCCGACCAGGATCGAGCCGGTAACGAGGGCACCGGTCTTGTGGTCGTGGATCCACTGGACCCGCGCGAGGGTGTGTCGGCGGTCCTCCTCCGCGGCGAGGTCCTCGACCTGCCCCCCGACCATTCCGAGGCTGCCGGACGCACGCGCGAGTTCGACCGTGGCCGCCGCCCCGGCGGATGCGACACCCTCGAACGCGATCGTGAGAAGCGCGTCGCCGGCGAGCAGCGCCATCGCTTCGCCGTGGGCCTTGTGGCACGTTGGCCGGCCGCGGCGAAGGTCGTCGTCGTCCATGCACGGCAGATCGTCGTGCACGAGACTGTACGTGTGCAGGCACTCGACCGCCGCCGCCGCACGCAACGCCACGCGCGCCTCGCCGCCAGCGGCCCGACACCCGAGCAGCACCAGCATCGGACGCAGTCGCTTCCCGCCGGGAAACAGCGCGTAGTGCATGGCCGCGTGCAGCGCGGCCGGCGGCGCATCGGGGTTGGGCAACAGTTCGAGCAGTGCCTGCTCGACCGGCGGCCCCCACTCTGCGACGAACGCCGCGAACGCGGCGCTCCCGTTCCGATGCGTGGAGTCGGTCACCTGGTCACGACCATGCCGAGCAGGATGTCGGACGCCTTCTTGGCGTCGATCTTCGGGAGCACCATGCGATAGCCCTCACCCGAGATGCTCGACTCGAGGCCGCTGTTCTGCAAGACACCGTCACGCAACCACAGTGACACGACGCCGGCCTTCGAGTCGATCTCCACCGCGAGACGTGCGACGTGCGCACTCGACACCACGCGATGCCGCGCGTCGGTGCCCACCAGTTCGGCTTCGAGGAAGCACCCTTCGGCCATGCCCCGGAAGCGCGTGACGCGCAGCGTGTTCGCCGCTCCCGCTCCGGCGAGCAGATGGTCGAGGCGCTCGAGCCACTGGCGCCGCGTCATCGGATCGACGTCGGTGGACCGCCGCCGCTCTCCCACCGGCTCGGGGTAGGCGCCCTCGCACCGCACGAGGAACGGCAGTCGCTGTTCGAACATCCGGGCGTCGATCGGCGCGAACACGATCGCCCACCCGTCCTTGGGCAGTTCCTGGGCCTCGCCTCGGACGATGCGTTTGCCCTCGATGAAGCGGAGTTGCAGACGGCCCCTGCCCCGATCGATCTCCGCCGTCATCCGCCGCGCTTCGTAGAACGTGACCCCGAGACCGTCGGGATCGTTCTCGAACATCTCGACGTCGTGCAGACCCTCCGAATCGAGTTTGCGCGCCGAAACGAAGCGCTGGTTGCCGAACCCTTCCGCGCGAAGACAGTCGTGCAACGTCGCGAGGCACTCACGGACCCCGTCGCCCATCGGCTCGAGGCTGCGCGCGCGCGCCAGCGCAGCGGCTTCGCTCGCCCGCCGCATCTCCGCGGTCCGCGCCTCGAGCACGTCGGTGATTCCCTGCAGTTGCGCGTTCGCCGTCGCGAGTTCGCCCGCGAGCCGAGCGGCCTCCGCCGCCGCGGCAGTGCGTCCGCTCGACTCCGCTGCGATCCGGCCCTCGGCCTCCGCGGCCGCACGGTGCGCATCCCGGGCGTCCGCCTCGAAACGACCGGCGAGTTCGGCGAGGCGGCGCGTCTCCCACACGAGGAACCCGAGCGCGGCGGCGCAGGCGACCGCCGAGCACCACAACAGTCGAGAGCGCATGGGGACGATGCGACGGGCAGAGCGGCGGATCCTTCCGCGGCGCCGTCAGCGACGCTCGGTCACCACGCCACGCCCTTGTTCTTGTTGTACCAGCCCTGCCACTCGCGGAACGAGCTGAAGTTCTGGCGGGTCAGCTTCGCGAACGCCGTGTTCCACTTGTCCGAGAACGCGGAGAGCCGGTCCTGGGCATTCTGCGCGGCGACGTTGTTCGACCCCATCTGCGATGCGACCTCGCTCAGTTCACCCCAGGTCACGATGAGGTCTCCGACGATCTCCTTGCGGATCGCCTCCTTGGACTCCTCGTAGTTGCCGAGTGCTTCCCCGGCGGCGGCCTGCAGCGCGGCTTCCGGACTGCGGCGCGCCTCGTCGACCAGGAACTTGACCATCGACTCGTCCTTCGTGCGGCCGATGTTCTTCAGCAACTGCTCGCGCAACGGCACCCATTCCTTCTTGTCGGGGAACCGCTTGCCGCTGTAGGCGGCTTTCAGCACCTTGGCGCCCTCGGGGCCGAGGCGACCGAGCGCCGCGATGGCACCGTTGTAGAGCGACGTGTTGTCCGGCGGTCGCACCTTCCCCGTCGAAAGCACGCCGTCCAGACCCTTCACGATCGCCGTCGCGTCCTTCGGGTCGACGCCCGCCTGCGCCTTCTTGAGGAGGTCGTCGATGATCGAGACGCCTTCGGCATCGCGCGCGAACTTCTTGTCGGCGACGACCTCCTTGAGGGTCGCGAGCTTGTCGACGATCTCCTTGTCGGGTCCCTTCGCGGGGGTCGGATCCTGGGCGGGCAAGGCCAAAGCGAAGATCCACGCGACCGCGGTCAACGAGAGGCGGTGGACAGAACGGGTGTTCATCGGCTGCTCCTTTGGGAGGAGTTCGTGGGCCGGCACACGGGGCATGTGCGGCACCGGGGTGTTCTACACTACGACGGCCGCCGGGAAACGGTCGCTCCCCGGGAAGGCATTGCTACAAGCGCGAGAGGAGGCGGCGCGCGGCGGTGCGCACGAGGACCCGGTCGACGGTGTGCCACCGGGAGGGAACCGCGTCGGCCGCCGCGACGCCGAGAGAACGGAGCTCCGCGGTGATCTCGGCGCCGAGGGCGCCGAACCCCTGATGGTGCGGCGATCGCACGTTCGGGTCGCCGAGGAAGTCCGCGATGTGCGCCAGCACGAGTTCGGTGTGCTCCGAAACCGCGAGCGCGGCCAGCTCGGCGCGGCGCTCCATCTCGCTCTCGATCGCGGACGGCGACAGGCCGAACGAGAAGAGGAGTCCGAGGCTGCGCCACAGATTCTCCTCCACGGGCAGGAAGTGGAACGCGTCCACGAGGTGCTGCCGTTCGTGGTGGCGGATCGTGTCGAGCACCGCGAGGTCGAGTTCCCCGTCCGGCAGCGGCGACGCGACGGCGAGGCGCCACGCGACGTCGAGCGGGTCGAGCCCGACGTCGGAAGGCAGCGGGTCCTTCGTCAGCGCGTTGCCGTCTTCCGCGGCGGTGCGGCGGCGATCCGCGAGCGAGCGAGCCCATTCGCGGACCGCGTCGTAGTCCACCAGGAAGTGGTTCAGCAACGCGACGCCGGCGACGTCCCCGCCGAGAACGCCAGCGAGCGCACGCACGTCGCGGTCGATCGCGATCACTTCATAGCAGCGTCCGGGCAGCGGCAGATCGGGCATCGACGGGAGCTCTGCCGACGACAGCCGGACGAACAGCATGCCCTCGACCGTGCCGCCCGCACGGCGACCGAGGATGAAGTGCCGGTTGTAGCGGTCGAAGTGCTGGGCGAGCCGCCCTTCGAACGGATCGACGAGTTCCCCGACAAGCGGGATCGAGAAGACCGGCGGCTCGCCCACGACGTCGCGCTTCAACACCTGCAGCGACAGGGCGCGGATTCGCTCGAGCAAGCCGTCGAGACCGGTGCGATCCGAACCCTCGTAGCCGTGGTAGAGCAATCGCCGCAGTCCGCCTTCGAACGCGAGTTCGGTCCGCGCCTCGTCACGGAGCACGTCGAAGCGCGTGCGCTCGGCCGGCCAGCGGCGCGCGATCGTCTCCGCGAGCAGTTCCACTTCCGTGAGCCAGCCCACCGAACGCAGCGCCTCGAGCAGTGCGACGCCTTCGTCGGGCGACGACACACCGCCGTGCTCGTGCCACGGGCCGCGCAGCAGCGTGAGCCAGCGCGCACGCACGAGGTTCGTCTCCGCACCGACGATCGACTCGGGCAGGTCCGAACGAACAAGGTGCAGGAACCCTGCGACGTCGCCGACGCCCAGCAACAATCGACGCTGCAAGCGCCGCAGTGCCGGTCGTCGCGCGTCGGTCGCGCTGGACTCGAGCAGCCCGAGCGCGGCTGCCGGCTGCTGGGTCCGCAACAACAGGTCGGCGAGCAGCCCTTCCCCGTCGCCATCGGCGAGCGAACGCACGCGGGTCGGGTCCTCGCGCAGCACGTCGAACACCTGCGCGACCTGATCCGGACTCGCTCCGCTGCCGAGCCAGCCACGCAGGAGGCTCTGTACGCCCGGATCGAAAGGGCGCTGTCGGAGCGCGGCGAGCAACGCCGGCCATGCGTCGGCGCGGCGGTCCGCGGCGAGCCACGTCTGGGCGAGACCGAGATCCCCCACGCCGGGCACCCGGTCGTTGCCCTGGAGGCGCCGGTACACGGCGATCGCCTGTTCGTCGTGATCCGTGTCCCGCAGCATCGCGGCGTACGCCACGGCGACCAGCGGATGCCCCTCCGTAGCGTCGTACAGACGACGGTAGATCTCGAGGGAACGCGGAACGTCCGTGACGCGGAGGGTGTGGGCGAGACCGAGCCACGGCCACATCGACGCGGGTTCGAGCTCCGCGGCGCGTTCGAAGTTGGCGAGCTTCTGCGCGGTGTCGGGCACCACGCGGCCTTGCAGGTACAAGGCGATCGCATCGTTCGGGGTCGCGGCCACGGCGTGTTCGGCTTCGTGGAGGAGCAACCCGCGCCGCCCACGCTCCCGGAGGATGTCCTGGCGCAGACGCAACGCGTCGACGTGCCTCGGCTCGCGCGACAACACGGCCTCGACCATGGTGAGCGCTTCGCGCGGCCGTCCTTGTTCGACCAGGATCCGGGCCGTGAGCACGGTCGCGTCCGAGGCGCCGTCCCGCCACGGCAGATCCTTCACTGCGCCAGGCGGACCTGCGTCGGCGAGCGAACCGCATGCAGCGAGGCCGGCGAGCAGCAGCGTGGCACGAAGGCGCATGCCGCGAGTGATACGGCGCACGCGCACCGGCGTCGAGACGGCGAAGCGTCGCGAGGAAAAGGCGATCCCGCGGTGTTGCGTGGCACCGCGGGCGCCCGACCACCGGCGACCACCCCCTGGCCGCTCGGCGATTCCCACCCGGACGTCTTCGGGCCCCCACCCTCCGGCGTCCGGTGCGCAGACCCCCTGATCTCGCACAGTCTGCGCAACACCGGGACCGTCCCCCCGAACGGCCGCCGGTGCGCAACCCGCAGATCGACCGCAGCCGCTCCGTGCTTGACGGGTCACGGCAAGCGCCGGTGGCAGCGGCGCGCGGACGCCGCGCCGCTTCCGTTCACTGCACGGTGATCTGCATCACCGCAGCCACACCGATCTCACGCGTGCCGATCGTCGCCGTCGTCCCGGACGACCACACTCGGGCGACGGGCTCCCAACCGCACACCTGGACCTTGCGCGCCTGGCTCGTCACGATGCCCAGGGAATTCGCGGTCGGGTCGAGCACGAGAGCCTGGTAGCGCAACCAGTCGCCGATCGTCGACGGGTCGTTCGCCAGCGCGAACGGGAACGTCACGGTGCCGTCCGCTGCGGTGACGCCGAACCACGTACCGGCGATGTCGATCGAGAGGTAACACCCGGGAGCGCCGACTCCGGCGAGGTCCTGCGGCAGCACGAGCCCGCTCCACGGGCCGGTTTCCTGGCTTCCCGCAACGAGGAGCACGCCCGAACCGGGCGCCGCATCGAGCGCGCGCGCGACCCACGGCCGTCCCCACATCACCTGCGTCGTCGCGCTCTCGACCCGCAGCGGCAGCCCGTTCGACTGTGCGCACGACTGCGGGCCGATGCCCGATTCCGGGCTGTCGCAGACGTAGGTGACGTCGAACGTGTAGGTGCCGGGCGGCTGCCCGAAGACGACGATCTCGATCACGAGTCCGCCCAATGCCGGATCGTGCACGAACGGCGTCGTGAGCGTGATCGCGGGCAGGAATGCGCTGGGGGTCCCGGTCGCCCCTTGTGCCGGAAGGGTCAGCAGCTGTCGCGGCAGCACGACGATCTCGTCGGCGCCGCGGTTGGCAGCGAACGTCGAACTCGTCAGCACCAGCGGCAGCGGCAGCGTCGACATCCGGATCTCGCAGTCGACGACCTTGCTCGCGGCCGACGACCCTCCGTCGAGCCTGTACTGCAGGGCCGTGATCGTGTGCGAGCCCGAGAACAGCATCGAGTCGTAGACGTATTGCACCCGCACCGGCGTGCTGCGACCGAACGGGACGTTCGTCGAGCTGGTCCCTTCGGTGAACGCATGGGACGCGGGCAAGGGCAGGACGGACTGCGCCCCGAGCGCCGTGACGAACAGGGACGCGAACAGCCAGGTGCGAAAGAACATGTCCTCCGTCATCGACCGCGCGCCGAGCACTGCTTGACTCACGGGACCCCGACGGCCGATCAAGGCGTGCCTTGCCCGACTCCGCCGACCGCCGCATCGACGTCCTGGCGCTCCTCGACGATCCCGCTCCCATGCAACCGCTGCTGCTGGAGCTCCGATCCCACGGGATCTGCGTCGACATCGCCCACGACCTCGCGCAGGCACGGCGACTCTTCTTCGGCGCCGGCGGTCACGACTGCCTCGTCGTCGCCCCCGACGTCCGTCCGGGCCTCGCGACGCAGGTCCTGCAATCGCTGCGAACGGTCGACCCGCGCCTGCCGACCGCGACGTTCGGCCCCGACCTCCACCACAAGCAGGCGCCACTGCGTTCCGCGATGCTCGCGGCGTTCCATCCGGGCTCGCGTGCGGGCGCCGGCGCCCTCCTTCGCTTCCTGCGCACGCTCGAGCCGCGCTGACCGCGACGATCAGGCCGGATTCTGTCCGAGCAGACCGGCGAGGCGGGCGAGCCCGCGCGCGACGAGTCCGCGAACGGCGGCAGGCGAGATGTTCTTCTGGCGGGCGATCTCCTCGTAGCCGAGCCCGGCGATACGCGACAGCAGCACGGCGTCGCGCTGCGCCTCCGGCAGCAGCTGGAGCGCCTGCTCGACGCGCGTGAGCTCCTCCTTCGCGCATGCCGCGCGCGAGGGTGTCAGCGACGCGAAGGCACCGAGCATTTCGGCTTCTTCACCCTCTTCGGGCAGCGACTCGATGCGTGCCGGGTCGCGCATCTCCTGCTTGTGGTAGCGATACTTGTCGACCACCTTGCGCGACGCCTGCAGGAAGAGGTACGCGCGAAACTGCTCTTCGCCGCGGAACTGCAGCTCGCCGATGTCGCGCAGCACTTCGCGACACACGGACTGCGCCATGTCGCGCACCGATTCGCGCCCGGCGAGTTCGCCGCCCACCTTCGCACGGAGGAACGCCACGAGCGCAGGCAGGCTCTGGGCGAAGAGGGTGTCGTACGCGCCGTTGTCGCCAGAGGCGGCTTTGCGAACAGTGGTCTCGAAGGGGTCGTTCACGCGGGTCGAGAAGGTCGGTCCATCGGGACAGCGATCCGGCCGGGACTTTTGTTCGCTGCCCGGCAAAAAACTGCCGGTTGCGACGGGTGCGGACCGCCGACGGTCGCGTCGGAGCATACGTCGGCTCCCGCCGCACTGCTGGTCACCCGCACGAAGCACGAAATCCGACCCGGAGAAGTAAGGGCGGAGCCTCGGCGCGGGTACTCCGGCTTGCGGAGCATGCCCGCCCCATGACGGCCCGGTCCGCATTCACGAGAGCCGCAGCGATCTTGCTGGCCGACACCGCCCCGATGGGCACGAAAGAGAGCCGGCCACGGCTCGCCGAAGCCCTCCGCATCGTGTGGCCGCATCTCGCCGAGACGGGTCGGCGGTTCGGCGAAACCGCCGAGATCAAGGAACTGCGAAAGACGGTGCAGGACACCACGGCGCTCGAAATCGTGGTCGGCACCTTCCCGGCGGGGCGCGTGGCCCGGATCAGCGCGCACCTGGCGCTCGTGGCACGCCGGCTGCGCCAACGCCCCGAACGCGCCGGCTGATCGCCGACGACACCACGAGCGCCCCCGGTCCGGTCGCTGCGACGGGAGAATTCGGTCCGATCCGGGCCCTGGGGGAATCCCTGATTCTCGGCGCGGGCGCGGCGCCCGATGACGAGGCGGCGAACAACGGGCGTCGTGGAGACGAGGACGGGCGTCGCCGCGGAGAGACGAGCATGCTCGGGACATCGCAGGACAGACACCGCACGACCCACCTGCACGCCATGGAGCATCTGGTGCGGGTCGTGCAGCAACTGGCGCAGGCCCGCACGCTGACGAATGTCGTCGACATCGTGCGGGACGCCGCCAGGGAGCTCACCGGCTCGGACGGGGCCACGTTCGTGCTCCGCGACGGGGACGACTGCTACTACGTCGAGGAGAACGCGATCAGCCCGCTCTGGAAGGGCAGGCGCTTCCCCATGTCCGCGTGCATCAGCGGCTGGGTGATGCAGAACGCGACACCCGCCGCCATCGAGGACATCCACGCGGACCCGCGCATCCCGGTGGACACGTACCGAGCCACCTTCGTCAAGAGCCTCGTCATGATGCCCGTGGGTCGAACGGCGCCCATGGCCGCGATCGGGGCCTACTGGGCGATACGGCGCCTGCCCACTGCTTCGGAGATCGCGATCCTCCAGGCGCTCGCGGACACGACCGCCGTCGCGATGCAGAACGTGCACCTGCATGCGGAGCTGGAAGGCAAGGTCGCGTCGCTGGCAGCCAGCGAACGTCGCGTCAAGGAGCAGCACGACGCACTCGGTGTGTTCACTCGCGCGCTGGCCCACGACCTGAAGGAGCCGGTCCGGACCATCCGTGCGTTCTCGGAGATCTTGCTGTCCGAACCGGACCCCGCCCATGCGGACGCCGGCCTCCTGCGCCACATCGCCGACGCGAGCACCCGCATGGGGATGCTCATCGACAACGTCTTCGCCTTCACCCGGCTCGACGATCCGCGCCAGGCCCGGAAGCAGCAGTTGGACCTGAACGTCGTTCTGCAGGAGGCACTCGCGAACCTCGGCCAGCTGATCGGTGAGCGCGGAGCCGTCGTGACGAGCGACCGCCTCCCGGTGCTCGAAGCGAACCACACGCAGGTCCTCGAGGTTCTCCAGAACCTCGTCGCCAACGCCATCTCCCACCACTCCGCCGCCGCACGCATCCACGTCGGCAAACGAACCGTCGCCGGCGAGACGGAGATCTTCGTCCGCGACGACGGCCCCGGCGTCCCCGCCGAATACCTGGACTCGATCTTCGAGCCGTTCAAGCGCCTCCGGCGCGACGACTCCCACTCGGGCATGGGCCTCGCGATCTGCCGCAAGATCGTCGAGATCCACGGCGGCAGGATCGGCTGCGAATCGGCCCCCGGCGCGGGCGCCACGTTCCACTTCACGCTGCCAGGGACCCGGCCGGACGGCGCGTCGCGTGCATCCGATGCGGCGAGACCTCGGACGAACCCCGACGACGCGCTGGCGAGAGTGCTGGTCGTGGACGACCGGGCCCCGGACCTTCTGATCACGCGGCGGATGCTGCTCGGTTCGCGTGGCATCCAGTGCGACTGCCTCGAGGCAAACGACGGCGAAGAGGGGCTCGCGGCGCTTCGTGGGGCGGCAACGCGGGGCGAGCGCATCGACCTCGTCCTCCTCGACATCAACATGCCGGGCATGGACGGATTCTCGATGCTCGAGCACATGCTCGCGGACGAACATCTCCGCCGGATCCCCGTGGTCATGCACTCGGGGTCCACGTGCGCCCTGGACGTCGACCGGGCCCGTCAGCTGGGCGCGATCGGTTACCTGTTGAAGCCAAGTCACGCCGCGGACCTGCGGCCGATCCTCGCGAACGTGCCGAGCCTTCACGTGCAAGAGGCCGCAGGCGGCCGGCTGCGTCTCGTGCGCGTCGAACGACCGGCGTGACTGCCGCTTCGCACGGAACAGGTCGCGACCTTGTCGGCGCCGTGACCCGATGCTCTCCTGCTCACGAGCCTCGTCGACGCGCGCCCTTCGTGCACCGAGCCGGGGACGTCACATCCACCCGAGGAACCCGATGCTCGACATCCACGAAGTTCCAGAGAGCCTGCGCACGTGCCCGCTTCACCCCTCCGAGCCCTGCTCCGGGCACCGCACCCACTCGAGGGATCTGCGTCACCGCGAGGGCTGGCTGTCGCAACAGACGATCTTGGACGTGACCTACCCCTGCGGCTCCAGCGTCGTCGCGATCTGGCCGCTCGAGATGCGGCAGATCGCGCCGGGTGAGAAGGTCCTCGCTCAGGACGCCGAAACAGCCGGCCTCGTGCTCGACAACATCCTCCGCGACTGCGGACGACCTTCGGGCCCGACCCTCGATGGTCCGCGACCCTAGGCCTGCGGGTCGAACCGCGGCTGTCGCCGTCGGAAGTGCGCGCACCGCTGCGGAGTGCGTTGTCGACGCCACGCGAGAAGCGCGACGAGAGAATGGGGTGGCTGACGGGATTTGAACCCGCGACCCCCAGGACCACAACCTGGTGCTCTAACCAACTGAGCTACAGCCACCGTGCGATGCGAGGCCGTGGCCATCGCGACGCGGGGCGAAGAGTCTGCCGCGCGCGAGCAAGCGGGTCAAGCACACGCGCGCGACGACGCGGACTCGTGCTTGCACCGCGGTGGGCACGTCGCTACCGTCCTCGCCCCACAGCGCGCCTCCGTAGCTCAGCTGGTAGAGCAGCGGATTCTTAATCCGCGGGTCCAAGGTTCGATCCCTTGCGGAGGTACCAGATGCCGACGGCCGCCGTGCACGCGAGTGCACGGCGGCCGTTCGTGCTTCCCGGGGCGGCCACTGCTGCGCCCGACGCGCCTGCGGATCGGCCGAGGCGTGGCTCAGAGATCCGCCACGAGAGCGGTCTCCGTGAGCTTCGAGTGGGGCGCGCGCTTCGGGACCTTCGGGAGGTGCAGCCAGAACGTCGTGCCCTCGCCGACGGTGGAGTGGAACGACACCGTTCCCCCGTGGCCCTGCACGAGTTCCTTCACGATGTGGAGGCCGAGACCGGTACCGCTGATCCCTCCCGTGTTGCTGCCGCGTTCGAAGCGGCGGAACAGCCGCGCCGAGTCCTTCTCGGGGATGCCGATGCCGTTGTCGCGCACGCCGATGCGCCATTCGTTGTCGTCGTCCGCGGCGAAGACCTGGATCACCGGCGTGCGATCGGCCGGCCCGTAGGAGATCGCGTTCCCGAGCAGGTTCATGAACACCTTGGTGAGCGCCCAGCTGTCCGCCCGGATCGTCGGCATCGGCTCGACGCGCACGTGCACGCCCTGCTCCTCGATCTCGTACCGAAGCGTCCGCAGGACCTCCGCGAGGAGCAACGTGAGGTCGCACTCCGCGAACTCGAGCCGCATGCCGTCGTGGTCGAGACGCGAGCTGTCCAGCAGGTCGCGCACGAGCCGCTCCATCTGGCTCACCGCGAGGAGGCCGTTCTGCAGCGCCTGGTGTACCGGGTCCGTCAGCTGGCCGAGGTAGCCCTTCGCGAGCGTCGACAACATCAGCCGCATGGCCGACAACGGCCGGTTCAGGTCGTGCACCGTGCGCTGGGCGACGTCGACGAGCTCCTGCACCTTGCGTTCGAGGAGGAGACGGTGTTCGTCGAGATCGCCGAAGCGCTGCACGAGTTCGAGGTTCGACTTGACGGACTTGTCGAGCAGGGATTCGTCGACCTCGGCGGGAACGGTCTCACCGCGGTCGGTGATGCCGGTCGGGAAGTCCAGCACGAGGTCGCTCTCGCTCAGGATCGTCGTGTCGACGACCACCGGGACCGTGCCCACTTCTTCGCGCAACTCGTAGCGCAGGTCGAGTTCCTCTTCGCCCGCCGGCTGCGCCTCGGGGAGAACCTCGGGTTCGACCGACGCCGTCGCCTCGGGCGCCGCGGGCTGCGCCGCTGCCACGACGTCGTCGGGCACGGCGAGGCGCGTGCGCGGCAGTTCCGCGATCGGCACCGTTTCGCGCGCGCGGCGCACGTCGTCGCAGATCTCCCACAGCTTCTTGCGCACGCCTTCGGACGCTTGCTTCGGGTCCTCCGCGTTGCGCCCGAGTCCGTAGAGCGCGACCTTCCGCTCGACGAGCTGGGCCGTCGCTTCGACGAACGCCTCGAACACACCGAGCCCCTCGGTCGCCACCGACGGGAACGAGTTGATGTCCTGCCGAAAACGGAACCGTTCGTCGAGTTCGCTCTCGCTCAGGATGTCGTCGAGATCGCGCTTGTTGTACTGGAGCACGATCGGGATGTCCTCGGACGTGCCGCTCTGGCTGCGCAGGTTCTCGCGCATGCTCTGCATCGACTCGAGGTTCTCCTGCAGACGGCTGCGCTGGCTGTCCACGACGAAGACGACGGCGTCCGCGCCCTGGAGCACGTACTTGCGCATCTGCCGGTACTTGGGCTGCCCGGGGACCGTGAACCCCTGGATGCGGATCTTGAAGCCGCCGACGCGACCGAGGTTGATCGGCAGGAAGTCGAACAGCAGCGTCGAGTCCTCCTCCGTGTTGATCTGGACGAGCTGGACCTCGTTGCGCGGGCAGAAGATCCCGTGCACCTGCTGCAGGCTCGTGGTCTTTCCCCCGACGCCGACGCCGTAGTAGACGAGCTTCGCGTTGATCGTGCGTTCGGCGACGTTGATGAATCCCATCGACTGGCCTCGCGGTTGACGGCGCAGAAGACGCGCCGATGCGAAGGGCTCATCGGCAGACTGCCACTGCTCGCTTCACCAGGGAGCGTCCGGTCGGACCCGCGTCGGGACCAGGCTGCCCCACCAGCCCGTGTCGGACGCGAACGTGCGCCGCGCCGCCCGGACTGCGCCGTCCGGTGTCACCGCCGCCAGCGTCGCCGGATCGATCCCCCGCCGCCGTGCCAGTGCCGAGCCGATCGCACGGCCCGGCAACACCGACGCCTCGGCACTTCCCGCCGCACCGCACTCCGACTCCAGCGCCCGAACCGCCGCGGCGACCTCGGCCGTGCTGGGCGGCCGCTCGCGCAGATCGGCGAGCAGGGCTTCGATGTCGGCCCGCGCTCCGCTCGGGTCCGCCTCGTCGAGCCCGCGCCGGCAGAATCGGACCAGCGGTTCGCCGCGCGTCCACGACCACGAAACCGCGGGTGCCTTGGCGATCCACTCCTTGCCGCGGAACCGCCACCGCCTTGCCGCACGCGACCGCGCGACCTCCACCGCGACGGCGAGTTCCGGACTCGCGTCGTCGACGACGAACGCGGCCGCGGCGAACGGACCGTCGATGCGCGCGTGCGGCACCGGGGGCTCCACTCGCAACGGATCGGGACCGCGTTCGCTCGCGCGAGGTGAGGACCCGTCGCGGACACGCCACGTCTCCGCTGCAGCCCGCACGTCGGCGGGAACCGCGCCGACGCCGACCGCGCGGAATCCGACCGCCTCCCGCAGTCGTTCGCGCAGACGAGCCGCGTCGATGGTCGCGACCGCACTCGCGGTGCCGGCGACGGGGCGTGCCATCGGCCCCGTCAGCAGTGCACGTCGCGCGGCGCACTCGAGCACGTCGCCGGGGAACAGGAACTGCGCGTCGTCCGCGGCGAGAGCCGCGCGCGCAATCGCGAGGCACACGGCGTCGTCGCTCGGCGCGAGGCCGTCGTCGACCAGCGCTCTGCAGAAAGCGAAGCCCGACGCAGCCCGCTCGGCATCGACCAGCACGAACGCGACGGTCGCGTCCGCGAACACCTGCGTTCCGCTGCCGAGCGTGTCCGGCACCGCCGCGCGCGCTCGTTCGAGCCGGCACTCGGCGAGCGCTCGCGCGATCCCGTGTTCACCGTCCGCGTCGTCGACGAAGCCCGCGTGGAAGACCACCGCGAACGCCGTCGCCTTCGCGCCCGGCAGCTCGTTCCATGTCCAGACCGGCTCCTGCGCGAGCGCAGCGGACACCACCAGTGCAAGACCGAGAACATGCCTCATCGCGACGACCTCCCGCCCGAGACGACGACGACACGGTCCGCGATCGCCTCGGCGAGATCGACGTCGTGCGTGACCACCACGATCGCGAGCCCGCGCTGTCGCTGCATCGCGAGGAGGAGGTCGATCACGGCGAGCGCCGAGCCGCGGTCGAGCCCGGCGGTCGGCTCGTCGAGCACGACGACGTCGGGATGCACGGCGATGGCGCGGAGCAGCGCCGCCCGGCGTCGCTCGCCGCCCGACAGTTCGTGCACGGAACGGTCCAGCACTCCGTCGGCGAGATTCAGTTCGCGTGCGACGCTCGCGGTGTCGACGAACGGCGACCTCGCCTCCTCGACCAGTGACCGGATCGTCCGCCGCGGTGTCAGCGACGCCTGGGCGTCCTGGCAGACGAGCTGCACGGCGCCGACGCGGGAAGGACGATCGACGGTGCCTCGATCGGGGCGACGGTGACCCGCGAGCACGCGACCGAGCGTCGTCTTGCCGGCTCCCGACGCGCCGACGATCGCGACGACTTCGCCGCGGCGCACGTCGAAGTCGACGTCCTCGAGCACCGTCACCGGCCCGTTCTTCACCGTGACGCCGCGAGCGGTGAGCAGCGGAACGACGCCGATCTCCACGCCGCCGCGGCGACGCGGCCACGCCGGGCCGGACGCAGCACCGGGCACGAACGCTCCCCCTTGCTGCGAGAAGACCCGCGCCCCCAGGTCGCGCAGCAGTCGCTGGTCGTGGGTCGCGACGAGGACCGCGCTGCCCCGCGCGAGCAACGCCCGCAGATGCTCCACGTGCTCCGTGTAGGTCGTGCCGTCGAGATGCGCCGACGGCTCGTCCGCGACGACGAGCTCGGGCGAGCGGAGGAACGCGATCGCGAGCAGTGCGCACTGCGCCTGACCACCGGAGATCTCGTGCGGGAATCGCCGGCACACGCCCTCGGGATCGCGCAAGCCGAGTTCTCCGAGCGCGGCGACGGCATCGTCGTGCGACCGGCCGGTCGCGCTCGAGACCTGCGACCCGACGCGCTCCAGCGGATCGAGCGAGTTCGCCGCATCCTGCATCAGGAACGTGATCTCGCTCCGCAGGACGTGGCGCCGCCGAGCGTCGTCCGCCGCGACGAGGTCGGTACCGCGCCAGCGGACCGCGCCTTCGACGACCGCGGTCTCGTCGACGAGACCGAAGCACGCCGCGAGGAGCGTGCTCTTGCCCGAACCCGACGGTCCGTACAACGCCGCGACCTCACCGGGACCGAGGTCGAGGCACGGCAGCTGCACGGACCACGCCGGACGCCGATGCACGCCGAGCCGCTCGACTTCGAAGAGCTTCACCACGCCGTGGCATCGCACGGCATGGCGGGCCGTCATGCAAGCTCGTCGCGTTATGCTGCGCCCCATGTTCCGAATCCCGTTCCTCCTGGCGACGCTCGTCGCGCCGTCCGCCCTCACGGCCCAGTCGACGCTGACCGAGCTGCAGAGACAGTTCGCACGCGAAGTACAGGGCCTCGGCAACGCGGGTCGCGAACAAGGCGAGCGGCTGCTGGCGGACCACGTGAAGCGCCTCGCCGCGTTCGTCGCGAACGAAGCGAAGGACGACGACCGCTGGAACGGTCGCCTCATGCTCGCGGACCTGAACCTCGCGAAGGGCGACCCCGCCGCTGCCGCCGCCACCCTGAAGGAGATCGACGCGACCGCCGCGCCGGCGCTCCTGCTGGTCACGGCGGCGACCTTCGCGCAGCGGCTCGACCTCCTCGAACTGCGCGGGCAGTGGATTCGCGCCGCGATCAACAAGCCGGCGCCGCTCCCGGACCGCCTCGCGATGGCCAGGCTCTTCATGGTCGTGCTGCACGAAGTGGAACGCGGCGAGACGATCTTCGCGGAGGCCCTCGCCGCGGCGCCGACCGACGAAGACAAGGCACTCGTGCGATGGAACCGCGCGGACGCTCTGCGCGACCGCGAGGACCTGCCCGACAACGCCGCGTACGAAGAACTGGAGAAACTCGCGGCCGACCTGCCCGCCACCTACTGGGGCTCGGTCGCCAAGGACCGGCTGCGCGTCACTTCGTTGCGCATCGGCGACGACGCGATCCCGTTCCGGGCGACCACGCGCGAACACGGCGAGATCGTGTCCGGCGACCAGCGCGGCAAGGCGATCCTGCTCGTGTTCTGGCAGGCGGACGACCGCGATCTGCCCCGGCTCGTCGAGATGATCGCGCAGATGAAGAAGAGCGCCGGCGATCGCCTCCTGGTGCTCGGCGTCTCGCTCGACCGGGACGTGGCGACGATCGAGGCTGCCGTGAAGAAGCTCGGCATCACGTTCCCCGTCGTCGGCGACGGCAAGGGCACGCAGGGCGACGTCGCACTGCGCTGGTTCGCAGAAGGTCCGGTCGTCCACGTCATCGACGGCCGCGGCAAGATGGCCGGCATCGGCCTGCACTCGGGCACCGCGGACGGCCGCGCCGAGCTGGTCGACGTCGTCGAACGGGCCACGCGGCCCTGATCTCCTCGCGACCCCGGTCAGCACCGATCAGCGGCGCAGCATCGCGCGGCGCACCACGAACACGAGCGCGAGCAGCCCCTCGCTCGTGACGACGGCCATCGCCGGCGCCGCGGGAGTCACGTCGCGACCGGCCGGCTCGCCCGCGGCAGCCGCGAGGAACACGCCGCACTGCACCAGCAGCACGACGTCGGCGCCGATCCGACCGCCGCGACCGAACCGCAGACCCGTTCGCACGATGCCGCTTGCGCACCCGACCACGAAGAGGAACACCAGCGGTGCGCGCAGCCACACGGTCTCCGGGAGCAGCGCCACCGGACTCGGCGACGGCGTCGCGTCGGTACCGTGTGAAACGCGCACGAGCAGCCACCACGCGACCGCCGGAGCGAGCAGCGTCGCCACGGTCCAGGGCAGGAGACGCGCGTTGATCGCGCGGATCGGGACCCGCAGCAAGCCGCGATCGCGGAGGATCCTCACTCCGCGCAGGCCGATCTGGAGCGTCGCCAGCACCAGCACCACGCCGGGCACGAGCAGGCACTCACCGACCGAAGCCATGGTCGCGACGGCCAGCCCGAGAGCTCCACTCGCGCAACCCGCCATTGCGAACACGTCCAGCCGGCGCAGCCGGCGGCGACGGGCTTGCAGCATCGGCGGCTGAGCCTGCACCTGCAGGAGGAGCAGCGCGAACCACGCGAACACGGCCGCGAGCGACTCCGATCGCAGCACGTGGCCGTTGCCGACGACCACGGGAGACAGGGCGAGGCAGAGGCACGCGAGGAGCGCCTGCAGGCGGCCGCGCGCCAGCATCACCGCCAGATAGGTCGTCAGCGACAGGCAGGTCACGGCGAGGACCTGCGCGAACCTCGCCTTCGTCACGAGCGCGGCCAAGGCGGTCGCATCGGTCGGGACCGCAGCGGGCTCGGGCCAGCACGTCGCGCGGTGGAACAGGCTGCCGAGTTCACTGAGGCCGGCGCCGCCGCCGCCCAGGGCGGCCGCTATCCGCGCGACCTCGAGCGACGTGGGCGGCGCCGCGATGCCGCTGCCGGCGACCAGCGTCGGCAGGACGACGATGCCGACGATCACGGCCGCGGCAGCCGCACTTCGGTGCGCACGGTTCGGCGCCGGCCACCCGCCCCTCTCGGTCACAGCGCCGCGATGCAGTCGATCTCGACCAGCCCGCCCTTCGGCAGCTCCTTCACCGCAACCGTCGCGCGCGCCGGCTTGTGCGTACCGAAGTGCTTCCCGTAGACGTCGTTCACGCTGGCGAAGTCGGCCATGCTGACGAGGTAGATCGTCGTACGGACGACCTGGTTCAGTCCGGCCCCGCCGGCCTTCAGGACTGCGGCGAGATTCTTCATCACCTGCTCGGCCTGCGCGGCCGCGGTGTCGCCGACCATCTGCATGGTCGACGGATCGAGTGCGATCTGGCCGCTGCAGAAGAGGAGATTGCCGGCGCGAATGGCCTGGCTGTACGGACCGATCGCGGCGGGAGCCGACGTCGAGTGGCAGGGTTCGAGGTTCATGGGAGAGCGTGAGAGGCTACCCGGAACGTCACGGCGATCGCGCGGTCTATCGTGGCGGCCGCAGACGTTCGCGCAGCCGCTGTTCGACGGGCGGCGGCAGGAAGCTCGAGACGTCGCCGCCGTTGCGCACGATCTCGCGGATCAGCGACGACGAGACATAGCTGAACTGCACGCTCGGCATCACGAAGACCGTCTCGATGCCCGGCGCGAGGTGACGGTTCGTCAACGCCATCTGGTACTCGTACTCGAAGTCGGACACCGTGCGGATACCGCGCAGCACCGCGCCGATCTTCTGCGCGCGGCAGAAATCGACGACCAGCCCGCCGAAGGACGTCACCGACAGGCGCGGATCCTTCGGCAGCACTTCCCGGAGAAGTTCGACCCGCTCGTCGACCGAGAAGGTCGGCGTCTTGCTCCCGTTGCGCGCGACCGCGACGGTCAGGTGGTCGAACAGCGGCAACGCGCGCTCGACGAGATCGAGGTGACCGCGCGTGACGGGGTCGAAGCTGCCGGGGTAGATGGCCGAGACCATCGCCGCACTGTAACCGCCGCGTTTTTCCGAGCACCTAGGCGTCGTGCATCCCCCTCCCGCCCGTCCGGGCTCGGGAGCGCTCGTCGCGGCGGCGCTCTTCGCGCTCCCCGCCGCGGCGCTCGCCAGCGCCCACCTGCCCGTCGCGGCAGCGATCGCGGCGTTCGGCATCCTGCTCGTGCGGATCACCCGACACCCGCTGCGCTTCGCCGGCCTCTGCGCACTGCCGGCCGTTCTCGCCGGCGCCTCGCCCCGCGTGACGCAGCCACCCGTCCCGCGCCCCGGACCCGTCACGCTCGCGGGAGACGTGCTGGACGTGCGAAGGAACCCGCGCACCGGCACGACCTTCGTCGAACTCGGCTGCCCCGGGGCCTCGGTCCGGGTCCGCTTCGACGGCGACGTCGAGGTGCTTCCGGGCGACAGCCTCTTCGCCAGTGGCCGCATCGCGGCGCCCGCAGCACCCGATCTCCCGCCGACGGTACACGCCGTGGCCTGCACGGCCGTCGTCACCGAGGGTCCGTGGTCGGCCGGTCGCGCAGCCGCCTTCGCGCGCCGCACCCTCGAGCGCCACCTGCTCCGGCTCGTGCCGGGAGACCGCGGCGCGATGCTGGCATCCCTCGTACTCGGGCGGGCGACGAGACCCTCGAACGAACTCACGGCTGCCCATCAGGCGACCGGGCTGTCGCACCTGCTCGCGGTGTCGGGCGCCCATGCCGCCATGCTCGCACTCCTTCTCGGCTTCCGCGCCCGCGCGCATCGGCTCGATGCGTCGAGGACACGCACCGCCGTCGCATTCGTGCTGCTGCTCGCCTACGCCGCGATCACGGGCAACGAACCGCCGGTACTCCGCGCCGTCGCAACGTTCGCGCTCGCGTCGCTCGCGGCGCGCACCGGGCGTCCGCTCGGTTTCGCCCCGGGCCTGCTCGCCCCGGCGATCCTGACGTCGCTGCTGCAGCCGGATGCGCTGCTCGGCCCGAGCTTCCTCCTGAGCTACGCGGCGGTCGCCGGGCTGCATGCCGCCGGTCCGTCACCGCCCCGTTCGTCGCTGCTCCGATGGCTCGCGCACGCGCTCCGCAGTTCGGCGTGGGCCACGCTGTTCACGGCTCCGCTGACGCTGTTCTTCTTCGGCCAGATCGCGCCGTGGACGGTGATCCTGACGCCGCTGCTCGCGCCCCTCGTCGCGACCCTGCTCCTCGGCGGCCTCGCCATCGCGACGATCGCCTGCGGATTGCCCTGGCTCGCCGAAGCGCTCGCGGTCCCGCTGGACGCAGCGACGGCCGTCTACGTCGCGGCGGTCGAGGCGGCAGACATCCTGCCCGCGACGCCGATCCAGGCGTGGTCGGAGCCAGCGGCCTGGCTCGTCGCGCTCTGCGCCGGCGGCGCCCTGCTCGTCGCGGAGAGACGACGCGACCGCAAGGGACTCGTCGCGGCGGCGGCAACCGCGATGCTCCCGTGGTTCCTGCCTCCCCTCGGGGCAGCACCGCCGCGCTTCTTCCTGTTCGCGGTGGGCCACGGGCAGGCGGCGCTCCTGATAGATCCGGACGGCCACCAGACCGTGATCGACTGCGGCAGCCTGCAGCAGTCGGCACTCGCCGCCCGCCGTGTGCTCGCCCGGCTGGAGCGTCGCCGCATCGACCTGCTCGTCGTCACCCACGCCGACACGGACCACCACGACGGCGTGCCGTGGCTGCTGCAGCGGGTCCCGATCACGAACGCGCTCCTGCCGCGCGCCCTCGCGTCGTCGCACCTCGCGAGCACACTGCACGCGCACGGCGCAGGGATCACGTTCCTCGGCCCCGGCGAGCACTCGAAGCCGGCCCCGCACGTCGTCGCCGCGGTGCCCGTCGTACCGGAAGGCTCGGGCGACAACGATCGCAGCGCGTGGGTCGAGGCCCGCCTCGGTACGGCGACGATCCTCTGCGCCGGCGACGCGGAAGCGACCGGAACGCTCGCCGCGCTCGCGCAGGACCTCGTGCGTCCGGCAGACGTACTCGTTCTCCCCCACCACGGCCGTCCCAATGCCGCGGCGGCGAACCTGCTCCGGCAGGTCCGTCCTCGCACGGCCCTCGCATCCGCGGACGGCGCCGACGGCGACACGGCACTCGGCGGCATCGCGCGGTCCTTCGGCGCCGACGTGTTCGTCACGGGCAGCGACGGCACGATCGAACTGCGCGCCACCGCGTCACCGACCGGCGAACCGGAGCTCCGCGTCGTCCTGCCCGCAGCGGGCCACGCGCTGCGGAGCCCGCGCGCCGCGCCGCGTAGCGGTCACGAGTCGTGGCGATGACCGGCGTCCTGCACGTGAGCCAGCGTGTGCAAGGCCGCCGCCTCGAACGTCGACCCGGTCCCCTCGCCCGCCAGTGCTTCGAGCACCTGCACGGCCCGCGCGTCGTCCTTCGCGTCGTGCAGCGCCTTGCCGAGGAACAGCGTCGCGCGCTGCCGGTCGTCGCCCAGCCCCCCGTCGCGCAATGCCGCGTCCAGCACGGTCGCGGCGTCGTGCGGTTTCTTCTCCTTGAAGAGCACGTAGCCCTCGGTGACGCGCGCCGCCGGAGTCTTCGGCGCCGTGGCGAGCCACTGCCGCGCGCGCGTGAGATCCCCGTCCTGCGCGCACAACCGCGCCAGCCGGTGCCGGGCGTCGGCGACACCGGCGGTCGCGGCCGCGAGCAGCAGCGGTTCCGCGTCGCGGACGTTGCCGAGCTCGAGCATGAGGCAGCCGAGGGCGTGCTGGTCGGTCGGCAACGGCGCCGTCGCGACCGCCGCCGAGAGACGCGCGAGATCGGCGCGCTTTGCCGCGCATCTTCGCAGGAACGCCGCGAGTTCGGGCGGATCCTGCGGTCCTGGCCGCGCGGCGTACCGCCGGCCCGCCGCATCGAGCACCGCGATCCCCATCCCGTCGGGACCGCCGACCCACTCGGCACAGAGCCGCGCGCGTTCCTTGCCGTCGGCGACGACCGCGTCGAACGCTCCGTCCGCCAGCGCCGCCGCGACAGCGGGGTCGCCCAACGAGTCCTGCATGCGGTCGCTCGTGACCCGACCGCGCAGGGCGAAGAACACCACGAGTTCCCGCTGCGCCGCGCGTGCGTTCGCCAGCGCCCGAGGCATGTCGTCCTGCCACCGCGGTGCGGCCACGCAACCGAACGCCAGCGTCGCTCCCACCGCGGCGGCGACGACGCGCACGGTCACTTCGCCGCCTTGTCGCCGCACCACTTGTCGAGCCACGCGAAGAACTCGCGCTGCCAGAGCACGCCGTTCTGCGGCTGCAACACCCAGTGCCCTTCGTCGGGGAACACGAGGAAGCGGCTCGGCACTCCCTGCATCTGCGCCGCCGTGAACGCCTGCAGGCCCTGGTCGTACGGCACGCGGAAGTCGCGCTCGCCCTCGATCACCAGCAGCGGCGTCTTCCAGTTCTGCACGTAGCGGTGCGGCGAGAAGCGGCGGTAGTCGACCGCGGCCTCTTCGCTCTTCCAGAACGGCCCGCCGAGGTCCCAGTCGACGAAGAACTGCTCCTCCGTCGACAGGTACATGCTCTCGAGGTTGAACACGCCGCAGTGCGAGATCATGCAGGCGAACCGATCCCCGGCGTGCCCCATCATCCAGTAGACGGTGTAGCCGCCGAACGACGCGCCCACGGCGGCGGATCGCTTCTTGTCGACGTACGGCCGGCTCTGCATCGCGTCGCAGACCGCGAGCAGGTCCTTCATCGCCTGACCGCCCCAGTCGCGCGAGATCTGGTCGTTCCACTTCTGGCCGAAGCCGGGCAGTCCGCGCCGGTTCACGCCCGCGACCACGTAGCCCTTCGCGGCCATCAGGTGGAAGTTCCATCGCGTCGAGAAGCCCTGGCCGACCATCGATTGCGGGCCGCCCTGGCAGTAGAGGACGAACGGGTACTTCTTCGCGGGATCGAAGCCGGGCGGCTTGCAGATCCACGCGTGGATCTTCTGCCCGTCCGTCGCCTCGAACCACTCGCCGTCGATCTGCGGCAGCGTGATCTTCGCGAAGGCCTCGCCGTTGCGATCGGTGAGCGCCGTGATCGCACCGTTCGACACGTCGATCTTCACGACCTCGTTCGGCCGCTCCATCGACGCACGCAGCGCGTAGACGAACGGACCGTCCTTCGGCACCTGCAGACCGGACAGCGCGTGGCGGCCCGTCGTCACCTGCACGGCCTTGCGATCCGCGATCGAGCACGAGAACAGCTGGGTCGTTCCTTGCGTCTCGACGGTGAAGAACAGGCGCTTCCCGTCGCCGGTCCACCGGACCTCGTGCGGCGACGCGTCGAAGTCGGGCAGCAGTTCGACGTTCTTGCCGTTCTGCCGGTCGTGCAGGAAGAGACGCAGGCGGTCGGACTCGAAGCCGCCGTGCGCCATGCTCGAGAACGCGATCCAGCGGCCGTCCGGAGAGTACACCGGGTCCTGGTCGTAGCCTGGCATGCCCTCGGTGAGGCAGCGCTGTGGCCCGCCGCCGACGGGCACGACCCACAACGAACTGTCCGTGCTCGCTTCGGGGTTCGGCACGCGCCGCGCCGTGTAGCAGAGTTCGCGGCCGTCGGGCGACCACGCGATCTGCTCCGCGCCGCCGAACGGCGGCAGCGGGGTGTGCACCCGCTCGCCGGCGAGAAGATCCTGCGGGCCGCCACCGCCGGTGTACGGCTTCACGAAGAGATGGCTGTAGGTGCCGTCGTTCCACTCGTCCCAGTGCCGCACCATCAGGTCGTCGTAGGCGCGCGCCTTCGCGAGCGGCAGGTCGGGATGCGCGTCGCCGACCACCGGGTCGACCTTCACCGCCTGCGTGTAGGCGAAGTGCTCGCCGTCGGGCGCCCACGACAGGTTCTGCACGCCGCCGGGGATCGGGACCTCGACGCGCGGCCCGTCCATCAGCGGGCGCGTCTCGATGCCGTCCTTCGTGACGAACGCAAACGCGTTGCTGCCCGGGTGCCAGACCGGCTGCCCGCCCTCCGCGACCGGGACTGCCGCGCCACCGCCCGCGGCGAGCGGAAGGTGGAAGATGCGCGGCACGGTCCGGTTCTTCGCGAGGTCGACGGTCCGGACCGTGAACAGCAGGTGCTGGCCGTCCGGACTCAGGACGAGATCGCCGACGCGCTCGAGGGCGAGCAGTCCTTCCGGAGTCAGGACTTGCTGTGCGGGAAGAACGGCGGAGACGACCGCGGCAGCGGCGACGATGCAGAGGGACCGCATGGGCCGCGCATCATCGCGGTGCGCTCCGGCCGATGCCACCGCGACGGCGCGGCGCAGAAGTGCCGGGAAGCAAATGCCCGCCCGTTCGTCCCAAGCCGCCGTTTCCTCTGCGCCGATCCGCTACACTGCCGCACCACTGTCATGAACCAGAAGAAGCACACCACCCCGTCCTGCCCTGCCGAAGCCGGCTTCACCCTGGTCGAGATCATGGTGGTCATCGTCATCCTCGGCCTGCTCGCGACGATGGTCGCGAGGAACGTGATCGGCGCGAGCGACGAAGCACGCGAGACGAAGGCCAAGACGGACATCCGGATGATCGCGGACGCGGTCGGCGGCTTCCGCGCGAAGACGGGCAAACTCCCTGAATCGCTGGAGGCCCTGGCGACCAAGGACGAGAAGGGCCGCAGCGAACTGAACGATCTGCCGAAGGACCCCTGGGGCAACGACTACCAGCTTCGCGAGGGCGACAAGCCGCGCGAGTTCATCGTGCTGAGCTGGGGCCCGGACGGCAGCGAAGGCACGGAAGACGACATCACGAGCCAGGTGCAGAAGGACAAGTGACCCGCCCCGGACAGTCGACGGCACGGAGCGGCGGCTTCACTTTGATGGAGCTGCTGGTCACGATGACCCTGGTGGCCCTGATCATGGCGATCATCGCGCCGAACCTCGGGTCGTTCCTGCCGGAAGCGCGCCTCGAAGGCAGCGGCAAGCAGATCCTGCGCCGGCTCGACTGGGCCCGGTCCGAAGCGCGCATCCAGGGCAAGCAGGTGTCGCTCGACTTCGACCTCGACCGCGGCTCTTGGCGCATCGTGCTGCCGCCCGAACAGCAGCTGACGCGTGACCAGGAAGCCTGGACGCTGGAGGAGTTCACCGAGGACTGGCAACGCCTCGAGAACGACGTCGCGTTCGCCGGCGCCGGCGACGCGAAGAACGGCATGGTCCAGCGCGGCGTCTACCGGATCACGTTCGACGAATTCGGGTTCAGCGGCGACCAGGTGCTGGCGCTCAAACTCGTCAGCGATCCCACGATGGTCTGGTCGCTGACGCTGCAGGGCCTCAACGGCTCCGTGGCGACCCAGCTCTCGGAGAAGGGTGAGATCCCGACGCTGCAGACACCGACGGAGGCGGCGTTCTGATGGCGCCCCGGCGCGAGCAGGGCTTCACGCTCATCGAGGCGCTGATCGCCATGGCGATCGTGTCGCTCGTCGTCATCAGCTACATCGGCATCCGCACGTCGGCGCTGATCGACGCGACCGAGGCGCGCAACTGGCGCCTCGCGCGCGAGATCGCCGAAGAGAAGATGTCGGAGCTGCTCGCGGGCGCCCGCGAGACACCGCCCCAGTCCGGCGAGAAGGTCGAACTCGACAAGTACGAGGGCTTCAGCTACCAGATCGCCATCGGGGAATCCGCGGTGGCCGACCTCGAGGCCGAAGTCGCCAACAACGGCGTCGAAGAAGGCTCGGCCGAGAGCGAGCGCATCAACTGGCAGCGGGAGCGCGACAACTTCCGCAAGGCACGTTCGCTCGGCCTCAGTGCGGTGGACTACGAGGACAAGCTGCGCGAAGAGGACTACCAGCGCCGCCTGGCCGAGAAGGTCCCGAGTGCCGACGAGTTCGAGGAGGTCGCCGTGTGCTGCTACTTCCCGAAGATGAACGCCGACTACGAAGGCCAGAAGGACGCGCTGCTGATCAAGTCGAAGGTGTCGACGCTCGCCCTGTCCGGCCTCACCCCGAAACAGGCCGAGTCCATCGCGGCAGCGAAGGGCCAGGGTTCGGCCACCGGGGAACAGAGCGCGGCGTCTCCGGGCGGTTCGAGTGCGGGAGGCAAACAATGAATGGCACGAAGAACGCCAGTGCAGGCTTCACCCTGATCGAAGTGCTGCTCGCGATCGCGATCACCGCGACCGTGATGGTGACGATCGGGTCGACCTTCCACGTGCTGCTGAACGCGCGGGAAGTGATCGACGACCTGACCGAGTCGACCGAGGCGGGCCCGCGCATCCTCAACCTCATCGAGCGCGACCTGCGTTCGATCTGGACCTACAACGTCGGCAACAACGCGGTCTTCCGCGGCCGCGACATGGACGTCGGCGGACGCGACGCCGACCGCATGGACTTCCTCTGCACGACGCACGCGGTCGGTTTCGTCCGCGACAACCACGACCGGCCGAAGAAGCCGTCGCTCTGCGAGGTGGGCTACTGGTTCAAACCGTCGCGCTACCGCGACGTGTTCGAGATGTGGCGGCGCGAGGACCCGATGGTCGACAACGACCTGATCACGCAGGGCTCGTTCCAGCTCGTGCACGACCGCGTGAAGAGCTTCAAGGTCACCTACTTCGAGACCCTCGGACACGAAGCCGAGGAACTGCAGGAGTGGGACAGCAGCGTTCGCGACCGCTTGCCGGAGCGCATCAAGATCGAGTTCACGATCGAGCGCCGCCGCAGCAGCCGCAACATCGTGAGCGACGTCGAAGTCGACGACTTCGAAGGCGCGGAGCGAACCTACGTCCGCTACTTCGCCCTCGAGAAGCGCATGCACGACGTGCTCCAGGCCGGCACGGCGCGCATCCCCGTGTTCCCGCCCGAGCCCGAACCCGAGCAGGGCGCCGGCCCCGGAGGACCCGCCGGACCGGGCGGCGGTCCGGCCGGAGCCGGTGGGCGCGGCACCCTGACCGAGACGACCTACGGCACCGGAAACGGCAAGCCCGTGAAGGGAGGCCGGGTCTCGCAAGGCAGTGCCACGCGCCAGGAGACGGGTCCCGGCACGACGACCGGCGGGAAGCCGCCGCCGCGAGGTGGGCAGACACCGACGGGCCTGCCGCCCGGCTTCGACCTGCGCGACCTCCTGCGCGGAGCGGGTGGCGGCGGCGGTGGCGGATTGTTCGGCGGCGGGCACTGAGCTGCCCCACCCTGCGGGCGGCGCAGCTCACGTCCTGATCGGAGCCGTCGCAACGCGGGGGAACGCCTCGGACGAACATCGCTACCAGCCCCGCTGCGAAGTCTCTGGCCGCTGCCCCACCCTGCGGGCGGCGCAGCTCACGTCCTGATCGGAGCCGTCGCAACGCGGGGGAACGCCTCGGACGAACATCGCTACCAGCCCCGCTGCGAAGTCTCTGGCCGCTGCCCCACCCTGCGGGCGGCGCAGCTCACGTCCTGATCGGAGCCGTCGCAACGCGGGGGAACGCCTCGGACGAACATCGCTACCAGCCCCGCTGCGAAGTCTCTGGCCGCTGCCCCACCCTGCGGGCGGCGCAGCTCACGTCCTGATCGGAGCCGTCGCAACGCGGGGGAACGCCTCGGACGAACATCGCTACCAGCCCCGCTGCGAAGTCTCTGGCCGCTGCCCCACCCGCGCGAGACTCAGAACACCGGGCGGCCGAGCACTTCGCGACCGCCGAGGTAGCGCTGCAGTGCCTTCGGCACCCGCAACGTGCCGTCCTTCTGTTGGTGGTTCTCGAGCAGCGGGATCAGGATGCGCGGGCTCGCCGCCACGGTGTTGTTGAGCGTGTGGCAGTACATCGGCTTGCCGCCGTCCTTCTGCCGGTAACGCAGGTCGAGACGCCGCGCCTGGTAGTCGTAGAAGCGCGACGCCGAGTGGGTCTCGCCGTAGCCCTTGCGCGACGGCATCCAGGTCTCGATGTCGTACTTCATCGCCTGCGGCACGCCCAGGTCACCGCCGCACACGGCGACGACGCGGTACGGCAACTCGAACGCCTGCAGCAGGTCCTCGGCGTTCTGCACGATGTCGCGGTGGTGCTGCAGCGACCGCGCCTTGTCGGCGACGTCGACGATCACCTGCTCGACCTTCTGGAACTGGTGCACCCGGTAGAGGCCGCGCGTGTCCTTGCCGTAGGTGCCGGCTTCGCGACGGAAGCACGCCGAGCGGGCGACGTACTTCTTGGGCAACTGCTCTTCGGTCAGCATCTCGCCGCCGTGCAGCGAAGTGACGGGGACTTCGCTCGTGCCGATCAGGTTGAGGCCGTCCTTCTCGCAGCGGTACGTCTGTTCCTCACCGCCGGGGAAGAAGCCGGTGCCGAACATCGCGGCATCGCGAACGAGCAGCGGCGGATCGACGGGCACGAAGCCGCGCTCGACCATCAGCTCGACCGCGAAGCGCAGCACCGCATCGTGCAGCAGCGCTAGATCGCCGAACAGGATGTAGTTGCGCGAGCCGGCCATGTCGGCGGCGCGCGTGAAGTCGACCCAGCCCTGGGCTTCGCCTATTTCGTAGTGCGGCCGCGGCTCGAAGCCGAAATCGCGCACCGAGCCGTGGCGCTTCGTCTCGACGTTCTCCGTGTCGTCCTTGCCCTCGGGAACGTCGTCGTCCGGGATGTTGGGCACGAGCGACAGCTGCTGCTGCAGGTCGGCCCGCAGCTGCTTCTCCTTCTCCTCCAGCGACTGCATCTCGGCCTTCAGGGCCTTCTGCTTCTCGAGGAACGCCTCGCGCTCGGTGCCGGCGAGCTTGCCCATGGCCTTGCCCGCGCTCTTCTGTTCGCTGCGCATGCCGTCGAGGGTCGGCAGAAGCCCGCGCAGTTCGGCGTCGATCTGGAGCGCCCGATCGACCGCGGCGGCGCGGTCCGGCATCCGCTTCTTCTGGGCCCCCCGACGCACGGCGTCGGCGTTCTCGCGCAGCACCTTGATGTCCAGCATGGGGCGAAGAGTCTACCGACGAGCGGTAGGCACTTCACCGTCGGAGCCGCGACACGCGGGACCGGTCACTGGAACGGCGAATTGACGACGCCGAAGACCGGGTGCTTCTTCATCTGCAAGCCGACCTTCATGCCGTCGGCCGGCAGCTTCACCGAGAGCACCAGTTCGCCCTCGCGGTAACCCTCGGGCATCGGGAAGCACGCGACGAAGAGGTTCACGTTGTTGTGCTTCGACGCCGCCTTGTTCACGAGTTCGGGGTCCGTGAAGCGAACGAACTTGCCGACCACCTTCGCACCCTTGCCGTCCTCCGCCTTCGCCGCGAGGACCTCGGGCCACAGGGTCATTCCCTGCAGGTCGGTGAGGATGCAGCCCGACGCTTCCTTCAGCACGATCTTCAGCGCATCGATCGTCGTGTTCTGGTCGCCACGTCGGTTGAACTGCATCGAGAACGGCGCCCCCATCTTCAACTCGAACACTTTGCCGGCTTCGACCTCGAACTCGGGCGACGAGCCGCGGTAGATCGTCGCCATCTGGGCGCGCATGCCCTTGCCGATGACGATGCGGCCGAAGATCACCGAATACTTGCCCGCCGGGACTTCGACTTCCTTCCCGCTGGCCACGTCGAAGATCGCGCCCTTGAAGACGTCGGTACCCTGCAGCACGAGCTGAACCGGCGCCGCCGGCTTCGGCCCGGTCCACACGAACTTCACCTTGCCGGGCTTCAGGTACTCGGGACTCAGCTGGCGCGCGATCAGGCCTTCGATGCCGGTGCGCTTCAGGTGGAACCACCCGGTCGGCGTCTGCACGAACTCGGAGAACGGGATGCGCGGCCCCTTGGCGATGCGCAGCGAGTCGAGCAGCGGAGCCGGGGTTCCCTCCGTGTCGTGCTCCCCGGCGGTCGGCGTCTTGTAGCCGTCCGCCATGGGATCCGAGTCCGCGGGCTGGCCGTTCGCGTTGTCGTCGTAGAGCACGATCGGCTCGCCGAGGAACGTGCTCTTCCAGCTCGCGGCGCTGCGGTAGTAGATGTTGCCGACGTTGTCCGACGGCGCGAGGTTGTGATCCGTCTCGCCGACGTGCTCCTTCTCCGAGCCGACCCAGAAGAACATCGTGTACGGGACCTTCTTGTCGGCATCGAGCCAGAAGGTCGTCGGCTTGCCCTTGTTCCCCGCGTCGATCTCGACCGTCTTCTTCGGATCGGCGGGATCGAGCGTGACGCCGAACTTCGCGGCACCGAGCCGCACCGCCCACAGCGGGACACGACGGAACCAGTCCATCTTGCGGTTCGAGCCGTCCTTCTCCGTCGAGACCTGCCACCAGAACGGCGGCGCCGGCCCACCCTTCGGTCCGTAGTCGAGATCCGTCTCCCACGTCGCGAGAGGCTCGTACTTGAACACCAGCGACTCCTGCTTGCCGGCGGGCAGGACGAGCGCGTCGACGCCCTTCGCATCGGGCGCGAAGCCTTCCTTCTTCCGCTTCTCTGCGTCCGCGACGGCGCGTTCGATGGCTCCGGTCTCCGCCTTCACGAACTCCATGTTCGAGAGGTAGCTGTGGTCGCCGATGAAGTTCCAGCCCTTGCGGGCCTCGAGGAACGAGTTCAGCGCGTCGAGGGTCGAGCGCCGGTCGTCGAGATCCTTGTCCGGCATCCGCGACCCGACCACGCTCGCGAGCAACCACACCTCGGCCGCTTCCGCGTTGTGACCGATGGACAGCGCGTTCTGCGCGATCGAGCTGAGCTGTTCGAAGACCCGTTTGTGCTCCGCCTTGTTCTTGTCCGCCGCGACCTGCTCGGTGTAGCTGCTCCACACCTTCACGACGTTGCCGCGGCTCTTCTCGATCGTGTTGAAGCCCTCGGCGCCCGACGACTCGACCCAGCGCTGCTGCTTCTCCAGCGTCTCCGTGTTCTCGAAGGTGCGGCTCCAGGCCCCGGTGAGCGCGTCGATCTTCGCATCCCCGTCCGTCTTGCCGCCCAACTTCACGACCTGGAGCTCTTCGAAGTAGCGCAGCGCCTGCAGCGGACTGCGCTTCAGCGCCTTGTCCATGAGTTTCGGGTCGTTGTATTCGAGGCCCTTGTTGAACTCGGTCCTGAACTGCTCAGGAGTCATCTCCTGGGCTCGCAAGCCGGCACCGAACGCGAGGAGCAGCGAGAGAAGGACGGTCGTGGTTCGCATCGCCGATGGAAGGGGTCTGCGCGCATCCTAGCGCGGCCACCCGCCCGCCGCAGCTTCGCGGGCTACGAGCCCTTCCTGGCACGTTCGCTGGATCGCTCGAGGAACCGCCGCTCGTCGGCGGTCAGCGAACCGATGCCGGACTCCTTGACCTTCGTCAGGATCGCATCGAGGCGAAGCTCCTGATCGAGGCGCGACTGCATCCGCCGTTCGCGCTGGTGCGACTGCCAACGGGCCGCGATCGCGGCGAAGAACCCGTCGCGATCGTCGTCGGCCGTGCGGAACCAGCCGCGCCGTTGCGCCAGGGCGCCGAGAGCGGCGCCGCCGATGTGCGCTCCGTGCGACACTCCACCGGCGAACCCGGTCGCGAACTCGACGAAGGTCGAGTAGACCCCGATCGCGACGAGGAACCCGGCGAGCACGGCGAGCGGGATCGGGAACACGAAGAGGATCACCGTCGCACGGGGCGACTGGCACGCCGCCCACAACAGGAACGCGTAGCAGGCGCCGCTCGCGCCGACGAGCGGCACGTCGGCTTCCCCCTGCAGCGCGGCGATACCGAGGTGCAGCAGCGCGCCCGTGACGCCGCCCGCGAGATACAGGCGGATGGTTCCGCGCGCTCCGAGCCGTTCCTCCACCATCGAGCCGAAGAACCACAGCACCAGCATGTTCATGACCAGGTGCACGGGATCGCGGAAGCCGTGCGTGAACTGGTACGAGAGGAAGCGCAGGGCACCGAGGCCGTAGCCCTCGAGCAGCCCGCTCCACGAGAACGCGAACCAGAATCCGCCGTCGCCGCTCGCCGGATCGCTGAGGCGGCCGGCCAGCAGGGCGTTCAGCACGAACACGGCGACGTTGGCGACGAGCAGGAACCGGATCGCCGGTGGGAACGGCGGGAAGCGGAAGCGCGGTTCGAGGCTCATGGCGTGTTGGGCCGTCGTCGACCCGTCGCTATCTTTCGGCGAAACCCCGCCCGGAGGCGTAGTCGGTGCCAGCACAACTTCTCGACGGCAAGCTCCTCGCCACACGCATCCGCCAGGAGCTGCGGGTAGCCCGCACCGGCCTCGGCAAGGCGCCGATACGCCTCGTCTCCCTCGAAGTCGGGCAGAACCCTGCTGCCGCCGTCTACGTGCGCAACCAGGCCCGAGCGGCCACCGAAGTCGGCATCGAGATGGAGGTCCAGAACCTGCCGATCGGCACGACCGAGGCGGACCTCGTGGCCACGATCGCTGCCCTGAACGGTCGGCCTGAGGTCGCCGGCATCCTGGTCCAGCGACCGCTGCCGCCTGGCATCGACCCGCGCGTCGTGCAATCCGCGATCGACCCGCACAAGGACGTAGAAGGCATGCACCCGACGAACATGGGGTCGATCCTCTACCGGGAGCCGCTCATGCCACCGTGCACCGCGGCGGCCGCACAGCAGCTGATCCTCGCGACGGGGCTCGACGTGCGCGGCGCCGAGACCGTCGTCGTCGGGCACAGCGAGATCGTCGGGAAGCCGATCGCGATCCTCCTGCTGCACCGCCTGTCCACGGTGACGGTCTGCCACGTCGGGACGAAGCACCTCGCCGACCACACCCGCCGCGCGGACATCCTCGTCGTCGCGGTGGGCAAAGCCGGCCTCGTGCACGGGGACATCGTGAAGCCGGGCGCGTGCGTGATCGACGTCGGGATCAACCAGGGCCCGGACGGCAAGATCGTCGGCGACGTCGACTTCGCGTCGGCGAGCGCCGTCGCCGGGTATCTCACCCCGGTGCCCGGCGGCGTCGGTCCGGTGACCGTCGCGATGCTGATGCGGAACACGCTCCGCGCCGCCGGGGCCGCGGTCTGAGCCGCCCCGCGACGCAACGCCGGCGTCAGGCCGAGGCGGTCGCCGCGGCCTTGCGGTCGGCGCCGACGAAGTGCCGCAGGAGAATCGCGGCGACGCATGCCGCCACCACGCCGGCTTCGACCCAGTAGTAGGTGAAGAGCGCGACCTTCGTGCTGCTCGCGAACCCGTACGAGTGGAGACCGATGCCGAGCAGGTTCACGTGGAACCAGGAGAACGTCACCACGATGCCGGTGAGGGCCGCGAACACGCAGTAGCCGAAGTCGCGCACCCAGCCGCACAGCCTCGCGTGCATGAGCGCCACCTGCGCGAGGCAGATGAGCAGCGCTCCGTTCTCCTTCGGATCCCAGCCCCAGAAGCGACCCCAGGAGTCGTTCGCCCACACACCGCCGTAGATCGTGCCGAAGACGTTGAACGTGAGGCTGAACGCCGTCACGCCGTACGTCGCGCGCACGATCGCCTTGTGCAGCGCCACGTCACCGCGACGGAAACCGGTGGCCTGCATGAGCAGCCAGACCGTGCCGAGCAGCGAGGCGAGCATGCCGGCCGAGTAGCCGGTGTTGATCGAGGTGACGTGCGTCGCGAGGTAGTAGTTCGTGTCGAGCACCGCCTGGAGCGGCGCCATCTGGTCCTTGCCGTCCTCCACCTCGAACGCGCGCGCCAGCGTGATCAGGAGCGCCCCGGCGGTCGGCGCCAGGGCGATCGCGACGCGACGCTTCGAGATGATCTCGAGCACGACGGCCGTCGCCACGAGCACCGCGGCGATGAACAGGAACGTGTCGTACAGGTTCACGATGGGCGGGCGGCTGCGGATGAAGCAGCGCAGCACGATGTCCCAAACGAGCATCCCGAGCGGCACGACGGTCGCGACGATGCCCGCCCACGAAACCAGGCGGACCCTCGGCATCACCCAACCGAGGGCAACGACCACGAGCGCGAGCAGGAAGTAGTGCAGCGACTGGTAGGCCCAGTTCGCCCGCAGGTATCCCGCCTCCTGGGCGACCTTGGCGAACTCGCCGCGCTCGGTGGCCCGCGCGACGACCATGTCGCGGAACTTCACGAACGCCCCTTCGCGCGCGGTCTGGTCGGTGGCGCCGATCGCGGCCTGCAACTGCTCCAGCATCGCGATCTGTCCCTTGCTCGCGTGGTTGCCGAGCCCGCTCGACACGAGCGCGCCGAGACCCAGCCACTCTTCGTGTTCGCTGCGCGTCCCGTCCGGCGGGAACAGTGCGGGCATCGCGTGATCGGACTGCACCACGTCGCTGAGATCCGACGCGATGCCGAAGAGATTGCCGATCTCGGCAGCGGTCGACTTCTGCTCGTACTCCTTCAACGCCGTGCGGAGCGTGTCGCCGTACTGCATCAGTTCGGACAGCCACATCTCCTTCTTGCCGCCGAGGCGCTTCTGGAACTCGTCGCCCTCGATCTGGAAGGCGGACGAAAGCGAAACGAGGTAGCGATGCAGCGAGTCGTACGTCTGCACCTGCTCGGCGCTGTCGACGAGGTGCGCTTCGACCGGGGTGCGCTCCTGGGCCGACTTCTTCCGGTACTGGCTCGCGAGGCGAAGCAGCGCGGCGCCGGGCACTTCCGCGAGACGCCCCTTCTGCCCGAGCTGGCGGTACGTGAGGTACTCGAAGTCGAACCTTTGGCCGCCTTCGTGCGCGATGCCGATCGCGTCGAGCACTTCGACGTTCTCGATGCGGAACAGCGGGTAGTCCGCGGCCTGCTCCGGGAAGCACCACGCGTCGAGCAGCCACTCGGTTGGCGTGAGGGTGACGTCGGCCTTGCCGTCACCGTCGGTGTCGAGCTTCATGTCGCGCCGACCGTGCACGAGGTGCAGCGTCGCCGCGGCCAGCGCGGCGAGCGGCTTCACGCGCCCCCCATCCTGGACGGGCAACGACTCCATCGTCGCCACCACCGCGGCGCTCCATGGCTGACGGACGATCCGACGCGCCACGTTGCCGTCGTCCTGCGCGCCGAGGAAGCCGGTCAGGGATGCGATCGCGACGAGCCACTTCATGACACTGCCTCCCCGCTCGCGCGGTGGGTCGACGACTTGAGGAACCGGAACAGCTTCGTGACGAAGTGCCACAGGAGCCCGAGGAGCACGACGTAGGACGCGTACTTCGGCCACGCGTCGGATGGGTTGTTCGCGACTTCGAGCACCGAAAAGAACGGCGGGCCCTGCATCCCCGACTGCGGCGATGGTCCCCAGCTCGCCTGGAAGAACACGTGGTCGTGACTCCGCAGCGGGTGGTTCATGTAGATGTGGACCTGGCGCGGCTCCCCACCCTTTTCGCGCACCGTGACCCAGCTGCTGAAGTCGCGCGGATTGGCCGTGCCGGGGTGGTCGGTCTTCTCGAACTTGTCGAGCTTCACCTCGAACGGCAGGTCGCGCAGTTCGTGCCGAAGGTCGAGCCCCCACTGGACGCCGTCGACGGTGAAGGTGAACGGCACGCGCGGATTCTGCCGCGGGCCCGACCCGAGACCGAACAACACTGCGGAGCGCTCCGCGAGCCCCACCCGTTCGACGACCTTCACGCGGCAACCGGCGAACCCGGGCGCGTCCTTGTCGTAGGGCAGCGACTGCAGGAACACGGACGTCCCATCGGCATCGGTCGCCACCGGGCCGGGCGGCTTCATCATCGGACCGGCCAGTTTCGGCTCGCAGCTGTCCATCCAGTCGGAGACCTCGACGGTGAACGGCAACGACGCGTCGGTGATCTTCACAGTGCCGTAACGGGCCCCGTCGAGCGCGGTCGCCGGGACAACGCGCTCGACGATGTCGTCGCCTTCGCGACGCAGCAACGCGAGTTCGTACTCGTGGAAGCTGACCATCGTGCGGCTCGAAGCCCCCTCGAACAGCGACACGTGCCCCTGGTGCGACCAGTGCATCTTCACGAACCCGGCGACGAGCAGGAGGCCGATGCCGAGGTGCGTGACGAGGATGCCGAGGTTGCGCTTCGTCCAGCGGTGGCGGACGACGCCGCCGACCACGAGGTTCACGAACAAGAGCAGAAGGATGGTGTAGCCGCCGGGCAACGGCACCTTGACGGTCAGGGCATCGGCGCCGCTGCGGAAACCGAACAGAGGGACCTTGGTGTCCCACACGACGAAAGCAGACTCGAAGTACTGCCGCTGGGCGTCGATCGGACTCAGGTGTTCCTGCGCCAGCGTACCGGCGAACGTCAGGACGCCGAGGAACAGGAGGAGCACGACGGTGATGCGCATCGACGACACCGCGCCGAGCACGGAGGCGAGCGGCGAGCGTTCGGCGGGCGGAGCAACGGCGGTCACTGCGTCCTCCGCAGCGATGCGCAGAACGCGAGGAAGCCGGTCCGCTGCGCCTCGACCTCGTCGGCCTTGCCGACGAGCTTCACGAAGACGATCGATCCGCCGGACTCCTGCGCCGCGAGCAGCATCCGCGCACCGGCGATCTGTTTGCCGGACATGCTGCGCAGGTCGCCCTTCAGATCGAGCAACACCGCTTCGCCACCGAGCATCGGCACCTTCGGCAGCCCTGCGATGCCGGCGTCGTCGGTGGCGCCGAGGCCCATCTCGTTGCGCCACATGTCGACGTTGCTCTTCATGCCGCTGCCGATCTGCCACACGTAGACCTCGCCCTCGCTGCCGAACGTGTGGTGCAGCGCCTTGGACGAACCCGCCTTGGGCTGCCAGCCGGTCGGCACCGTGGCCGCGAACGGTCCCTCCGTGGCCGCGGGCGCGGTCCCGTGCGGCCCGGCGTTCGGCTCGGCACCGGGCACGGGCGGATGGCCCGGAGGCATCGGCTGGCCGCGCTCGATCGGCGGCGCCTTCGGATCGGCGCCGCCCGACGCGGAACGCAGCGACTTCGCCAGCGCGAAGAACGATTCACGATGCGCCTTCACCGTCGCTTCCGGACCGGTGAACTTCAACGTGGCGAGAGAGTCGCCGTCGGACGCGAATCCGAGCAGCATCGCGAAGCCGGGGTTCGTGCCCTTGTAGTTGCCGCTCAGCTCGATCAGGCGACCGGGTCGTCCCGCGAGTTCGAAGACGGGCATCGACTCCACGGCCGGAACCTCATTCACGCCGAACTGGCCATACCAGCGCGCGAGGTTCCCGGAGACGCCGCCGCCGACCTGCGCAGTCAGGTAGCACTCGGCGGCGGGGTCGCTGACGATGCGCCACACGAGGTCCTTGAACATCGACGGCTGCGCAGGCTGCGGCGCCCAGACGGCAGGAGGATCCTGGGCCACGAACTGCTTGCCGGTCGGCGCTCCGCCCGCGACGGGGCCGGGCGACTTCATGTCGCCGAGAGCCAACCTCGACTTCGTCGACGCGCCGAACTGTGTCGGCCGCTGGTCCGCCGACTTGGTGACCGGAGCGCTCCACTGCGTCTCCGAACTCGGCTGGCAGCCGGCCAGGACCATCACTGCGAACGAAGAAAGGACTCGACCGATACCTCGGTGTCTCATGCGGCTCGGAACCAAAACTTGGGAAGTCGTACTTACAGCCGCCGCGTCACGACGAACGCCGCGAGCTGGTGCAGGGCGTCGCGGGCGGCGCACGGCGGCAGCGCGGACAGGCAGGCCTGGGCTTTCGCGATGCGGCGCTGCGCCTCTTCCATCGCGTAGGCGACCGCGTGTTCCAGCGGGAACTCGGCGCGCAACCGCCGCAACGCCTCGGCCTCGGATCGACCGAGTACGGCGCGAAGCCGCTCGCCCTCGCCGGGACCGCGCTGCATCAGGTAGAGCAGCGGAAGCGTGATCTTGCCCTTGCTTAGATCGGTGCCGAGCGACTTGCCGACCACACGCTCGTCACCGTCGAGATCGAGGCAGTCGTCGACGATCTGGAATGCGATGCCGAGTTCGAGCCCGTACTCCTCGAGGGCGCGCAGACGCGCCTCGGTGCCGCCGCCCGGCGAGGCCACCGCGTAGTGTCCTCCGAGGCGGCACGCGGCCGCGTAGAGGCTCGCCGTCTTCTCGGCGATGACCTGGAAGTAGCGCGACTCCGTCCAGGCGAAGTCGAAGCGGTGCAGCACCTGCGTGATCTCGCCTTGGCAGATCACACGCACGGTCTCGGCGAGCCAGCGGGCCGCCGTCGGATCCGGCAGCTGCACGGCCATGTGGAAGGCCTTCGCGTAGATGTAGTCGCCGAGCAGCACGGCCACCTCGACGCCGGCCATCTGGTTCACGGTCGGAATCCGGCGACGGACCGAGGCGCCGTCGAGCACGTCGTCGTGGACGAGCGTTGCCGTGTGCAGGAGTTCGACGACCTTGGCGACCGTGACGACGTCGTCTCCGAGGCTGCCGCCGTGCGGCGCGCCGCGCACGGCCATGCCCGCGAGGAAGGTGAGAACGGGCCGCAGCTGCTTGCCCCGGAAGCCGCCGACGTGCTCGACGAGCGGGAGCATCTCGCGCTGGCCGGGCGCCAAGTCCTGGACGAGTTCGCGATTCAGCCGGTCGAGCTGCGGGCGAACGAGCCCGATCAGGTCCTGGATGGGCAGCGTGTCGGTCACCGCGGCGCCCCGTCCTTGCCGGCGTTGCCGTTCGCTGGCGGCGAAGACGGCGGTGTGCCGTCGCCGGGCTTCTGGGCCCCGTCCTTCAGACCGCGTTTGAACTCGGTGATGCCCGACCCGAGCGACCGCGCCATGCCGGGCAACCGATGGCCGAACAGGAGCAGGACCACCAGCAGGATGATCAGCCACTCCATTCCGTTGGGGATTCCGATCGCGATCATGAGCGTGCCTCTGGGCCGACGATCATCGCCCGGCCCGACGGGCATTGCCAGCGGCTGCGCCGGGAGTTCCGCAGGAACGCGCGCTGCGTCCGCGACTTTCAGGCACCTCTCTCTTCCCGCTCCAACCAGCGCTGCCATGCGACGGGATCGTCGCCGAGGTCCTCCCCCGCGAGACGCGAGAGGTTGTGACGGCTCGTCGCGCGGATCGACGGATCGTCGGACCGCAGTGCAGCGACGAGCAGGCGCACAGCCTCGAGGCGGGCCTTCGGATTGCGCGGTGCCGCCGGCGAGCCGGCGTTGCCGCCCTTCGCCCGCGCGTCGAACTCGCGGAACGCCTGCAGCACACCCATGAGGATCGTGTTGAGGCGGAGCGTCTCGCCCCACAGGATCAGCACGTAGCAGCCGAGCAGCGCGACGCAGCCGCGCAACACCGCCTGATCACCGAAGTGCTCCTTCAACCACGCGGCGCCGGGCACCCAGGGTTCGCACACCACCGCGAACAGGACACCGAGCAGCACGATCGGCGTGATCTGCCGGAACAGGGCATCGAAGCCGCCCGGGATCTTCACGGCGTGGTCCTCATGCGGTCACGCTCCGTGCTGCCTCACTTGCCGAGCACCTTCTTCATCGTGGCGCCGAGGATCGACGGCGTGTCGCACACGTGCACACCCGCCTTCTTCATGGCGGCCTTCTTGTCGGCAGCCGTCCCCTTGCCCCCGCTGATGATCGCACCCGCGTGTCCCATGCGCTTGCCGGGAGGCGCCGTCGCGCCGGCAATGAAGCCGACGACGGGCTTCTTCACGTAGCCCTTCAGGAACTCACAGGCCTCCTCCTCGGCAGTACCACCGATCTCGCCGATCATGATGATGCCGTCGGTGTCCTTGTCGTCCTGGAAGAGCTTCAGGCAGTCGATGAAGTCGAGGCCCTTGATCGGATCGCCGCCGATCCCGATGCAGGTCGACTGGCCCATTCCGACGCTCGTCACCTGCCACACGGCCTCGTACGTCAGCGTGCCGCTGCGCGACACGATGCCGACCTTGCCCGGCCGATGGATGTAGGCCGGCATGATGCCGATCTTGCACCCGCTCTTGTCCGTGACCGGCGTGATGATGCCGGGGCAGTTCGGCCCGATCAGCCGCGTCTTGCCGCCGCGCATCACGTCCTTCACGAACGCCATGTCGGCGACCGGGATGCCCTCGGTGATGGTGACGACGAGGTCGAGTTCGGCATCGACCGCCTCGCAGAT
>CAZIFB010000019.1:50189-79629 GCA_964538915.1 uncultured candidatus Brocadiaceae bacterium
TGAACGCCGCGGGCACATAGACCATGGACACCGAAGCGCCCGTGGCCTGCTTCGCCTCGCGCACCGTGTCGAACACGGGCACGCCTTCGATGGTCTGGCCGCCCTTGCCGGGCGTGACGCCGGCGACGAGCTTCGTGCCGTACGCCAGCGAGTTCTTGCTGTGGAACATGCCGGCTTCCCCGGTGAAGCCCTGGCACAGGATCTTGGTGTTGCCGTCGACGAGAACCGTCATGGTGTGAGTTCCTGGTGCGAAGGGGTCAGCGGATGGCCTTGACGATCTTCTCGGCTGCTTCGTCGAGCGAAGCGGCCGTCTGCAGGTTCAGTCCCGACTCCTGCAGCAGCTTGCGACCGAGCTCGACGTTCGTGCCCTCGAGCCGGACGACGAGCGGGACCGACATCTTCGTCTCCTTCGCCGCGGCGATGACGCCCTCCGCGATCGTGTCGCACTTCATGATGCCGCCGAAGATGTTGACGAGGATGCCCTTCACGTTCTTGTCCGAGAGCAGGATCTTGAACGCGTTCGTGACCTGGGTCTTGTTCGCGCCGCCGCCGACGTCCAGGAAGTTCGCGGGCATGCCGCCCTTCAGCTGGATGACGTCCATCGTCGCCATCGCGAGGCCGGCGCCGTTCACCATGCAGCCGATGTTGCCGGTGAGCGCGATGTAGTTGAGATCGAACTTCTTCGCTTCGATCTCCTTCGGATCCTCCTCGTTGAGGTCGCGCAGCTCCTGCACGTCCTTGTGCCGGAAGAGCGCGTTGTCGTCGAAGCTCATCTTCGCGTCGAGCGCCTTCACCTCGCCCTGCTTCGTCACGATCATCGGGTTGATCTCGGCGAGCGAGCAGTCGAGGTCCATGAACGCCTTCACGAGCGACGCGATCAGCCTCGTCCCGGCCTTCGCCTGATCACCCGAGAGACCGAGGTGTTTGCACAGTGCGCGCGCCTGGAAGCCCTGCAGACCCTTCACCGGGTGAACGCGATGCCGAGCGATCGCGTGCGGCTTGTGCGCGGCCAGCTCCTCGATGTCCATACCGCCTTCGGCCGCAGCGATGACGACGGGAGCCTGCGAGCCGCGGTCCATCACGACGGCGAGATACATCTCGCGCTCGATGTCGCTGCCCGTCTCGACGTAGATCGTCTTCACGACGCGGCCCTCGGACCCCGTCTGGTGCGTCACGAGGGCCTTGCCGAGCAGGCCGTCGGCGACCCTCTTCGCCTCGTCCGCGCTCCTCACGAGCTTCACGCCGCCCGCCTTGCCGCGACCACCGGCATGGATCTGCACCTTGACCACGGCCATCGGCACGCCGAGGTCCGTGAACGCCTTGCCGACCTCGTCGGCAGTCTTGCAAGCGATGCCCTTGCTGACGGGCACGCCGAACTTGGCAAGCAGCTGCTTGGCCTGGTACTCGTGGATGTTCATGGCTGCGAGGGCGCGGACGGTAGCAACCGGAACCCGCTCCGTCGATCGCGCACATCCCTTTCGGAAGCGCCCTTGGCACCGAGGATTCCTGTTGACGCAAAGGCGGTGAATCGTGAACGTTCGGGCGGTCCGGGCCGGGAGGCGGCACGACTCACGATGCCGAACGTGGTCCGGACACGATTCCACAGCCAACAACCAAACCATGAACCGCAAGTCTCTCGTTTCGGCTCTCTGCCTCACGCTCCTCGCCACCGCCGGCTGCACGGGCTACCGCGAAGCAGGCGGCTACTACACGGTGCACGCCGAGAGCTTCCGCATCTTCGGCTTCGCGATCCCCGGCGACGACCAGGAGGCCGCGGCCAAGCTGCACGCCGAGAAGTTCCCCGGTTCGACGGTGACCACCTCGGGCTCGACGCCGGCCGACTGGACGTCCTTCTGGGGCGTGCTCGGCAACATCATGGGTTTCCACGGCACCGTGATCTCCGGCAAGAAGGCCGGCTGATCCACGCGGGCGGCGATGGCGCCGCCGCTTGAACGAAACGAGGTCGGCTGCCGCGGGCAGCCGACCTCGCTTCGTTTCCGGACTGGTCGTTTCGGGACCGATCGTTTCCGACTGCCCGATCAGCGGGCTGTCGCGGCCGACAGTTCGACTTCGACGACCGCGGCGGGCGAGCCGGCGCCGAACAGCTCGTGGATCTCCTTCAGCACGTCGCGCTGCTCGACGACCGCCAGGGAGTCGTCACCCTGGAAGACCATGTCGTTCTCCAGCATCTTCTGGGCGACGTCGAGGCGCTTCTTCACTCCGGCGATGACTTCCTTCGCCTGGCTCAGCGCCGTGCTGTCGAGGTCGAAGCGCTGGCTGGTCGCGGCGAGGGCCTCGACCTGCTGCTGCTGGGTCTTCAGCGACCGCACCTGGTCCTCGAGTGCTTCGCGCTCGGTCCGCACCGCGACGAGACGCTGCTTCGCCGCGTCGACGGCGCGTTCCTGGCGTTCGATCAGGGCACGCTTCGTCTTCAGGATCACGACGTTGTTCACGTACGAGTCCTTGGTCCGCTGAAGGTCGACGTTCACGCGTCGGCGCGCACCGTTGTCGACCGCCAGGGCCACCGCGCTGCTGCCGTCCCCGGAGAGGAGTCGTGCGCCGGTGCGGAGCTTCTTCTCTTCACCGTCGACCACCTTCTCGAGGTGCGTGACCGACTGGTGCAGCTCGTCGAGTTCGACCTCCGCACGCGCGAGGTCGCGCTTGCAGGTGTCGATCTGCGGATCGATCTGACGGATCAGGCCCTCGGCCCGCTTCAGTTCGAACTCGATCGGGATCTGCCCGGTGACGCTCTCCCGGACGGAAGAAGCCATCGTGCCGAGGTAGCTCGGGAAGTCGGTGCCCAGGAACAGGAAGCCAGCCCCACCGAGCACCGCACTGCCGAGGAGCATCCACTTGAAGGTCTTGCAGATCATGTCGTTTCCGTTGGCAGGTTCGCCAGGCGCCGAACCGGCGCCACTCCAGCCCCTGCGGACACGACCGCCGACTATTCGCTCACGCGCGCAGATCTCACGCTCGGGAACGTCGCAGCTCGGCAACGGTCGATCGCAAGAGGCGATCGCGCAGGTCGGTGGGCACGTCGGCTTTCGCGCGGCCCTCTCGCACCTGCAGGTCCTCGACGACGGCGTTGCACCAGGGGCACTTGCTCTCCTGCAGGTGGAAGGCGACGAACTCGGCTGCCCCGCCGGTCATGCCGCCTTGCAGCCAGCTCTGCAGGATGTGCGGGTGCGGACACGAGATCCGCTCTTCCCGCCAGACGGTGGAGACGGTGAACGCGAGGCCCGCGTCGATCGGATCTTCGCTGCTCATCGTGCACCCGGTTGCCAGAGCCCGAGGAACAGGGAGTGGTTCGGATCGCGCTGCCGTGCCATGCCGCGCAGCCGCTCGATCGCGCGGAACTTGATGCCGGCGACCGCCTTCTCGTCGGCGATACCGAAGCGGGTGGCGGCGTCCTTGTTGCGGCCGCCGAGCACGAACAGGTACTCGAGCACCATCAGCTTCTGGAACTCGCCGGCTGCCCACAGTTCGCCGACGAAGTCGCGGAGGATCTGCCCGAGCACGTGGCGCTGGCGCGCACCGTCCTCACGGTGCACCGCCTTCTCCTTCGGCGGCGGGGTCGCGTCCTGCGCGATGTTCTCGAGCCAGAGGTGGCTCTTGTCGTCGTCGGCCTTGCCCGGCACGAGGAACAGCTTGTGCTTTCGGTAGTGGTCGATGACGCGGTTCTTCGCGATCCCGAACAGGAACTGCTCGAGCGTGTAGACCGGGTCGAAGCCCGAGATCCCGCGGACCGCGCCGAGGAACACGTCCTGGGTCAGGTCCTCGGCCGTCTGGTGGTTCGTGACGTACCGCTTCACGTAGAAGTAGATGCGGCGGTAGTAGTCCTCCTGCAGGTCGGCCCAGGCGTGTTCGTCCATGGCCTGCAGTCGCGAGATCTCGTGCGGTCGTGCACTCATGCCGGCGGCGGATGATAACAACTCGGTCGTGTCGCGCCCGCTCACAGGGCACGCACCAGGCTCAGCGCGGTGAGCACCGCGAGCAACAAGAGGCCGGCGACCAGCAGCAACCCGATCAGTCGCGCGAGGAGCCCGACGATGCGGAACGGCAGCTCGAACACCCATCGAACGCCGCGCCCGATCATGACACTGACGGCCCGCACCGGCAGGAGGATCGCCAGGATCGCCACCTCGAGCACGGACAGGATCATCGCGACGACGAACGCGACGGCACCACGTTCGCGCGCGCCGCGTCGCCACGGCATCCCGTAGGGGCTGTCCGCCGCATCGCGCGGCACCGGCGGCGGAGTGCGCACCGGATCCGGCGTCGTGCTGCTCGGGCGAGACCCGAGCACGATGCTCTCGCCCAGCGAGCCCGGCGCCTCGAGGGCGCGAAGGAGCTCGGCAACCGAGGCGAACCGTTCCTCGGGTTTCTTGGCGAGGCAGCGGCGCACTACCTCCCGATCCGCAGGAACGGCGCCCGCCGGGAACGCCGGTTCGGCCGTCTCGTGCTTGCGCAGCACTTCCCACTCCGAGTCGCCGCGGAACGGCACGTCGCCGTAGAGCACCTCGAACAGGATCACGCCGAGCGAGTAGATGTCGCTGCGCGCGTCGCCGCGGCGCTGCAGCATCTCGGGCGCCATGTAGTAGGGCGTGCCGCGGCCGAAGCTGAGCGAGTTGCGCGACGCGGACACCAGCTTGCTCAAGCCGTAGTCCCCGACACGCGCAACGTCGCCCTTCAGGAAGATGTTCGCCGGCTTGAGATCGAAATGGACGAGGGAGTGTTCGTGCAGCGCCTGCACACCGCGCGCCGCCTGCACGAAGATGCGCAGCCCCTCTTCGCGCGCCATCGGTCCGTTCTGGAGGCGCTTCTGCAGCGTCTCCTCACCGGCGTAACTCATCACGAGGTACGGGATGCCGTCGACGGAGCCCTTGTCCTCGATCGAAACGAGGTTCGGGTGATCGATCTGCGCGAACCAGTGCACGGTCTCGAGTTCGCGGGCAACCGCGTCACGCACCGTGTCGTCGTCGACTCGGAGGAACTTGATGGCGTAGTCCTTTCCGATCGACTCCTTCCTCGCCTTGAAGACGAGGCCGAACATGCCGCCGCCCAGTTTGTTGACGATCTCGAACCCGGTCAGGTACCCGGGCTTGCGGTAGCTGCGGTAGAACGCCTCCCAGTCGACGCGAGGTGGGTTCGGCGCGGCTGCGGGATCGATGCGAGGAGCCTCCATGCGCGCGCTCCGATGCTACAAGAGAAAGGCGACCGCCGGGACCGCGACACCCGCGAGCAGGCCGAGCAGTCGGAGTCGGCCCGTCATGTAGCCGCGCGACAGTCGGTCCAGCCACCCGATCCCGAGTCCCAACAGGACCCACGCCCCGACCACGCCGCCGTAGCGGACGGCGACCGTGCGCTCGAGGTACCGCAGTTGCGAACGCAGACGCTTGCTGTGCTGGTCGACGAGACGCGGATCTTCGGCGACCCAGAGCGTCGTCTGGTAGCTGTTGCCGAACTCGTGGACACGTTCACGATCCTCGCGATCGACCTGCACGATCATGCGATCGAGGGGCAGGTCCGCGAGCCATCGCCGCACCTGTGGCTCGGCCAGGACTTCCGGCAGCCACAAGGGCCGCTCGACCCCGAGCGCCAGGTCCGCCCGATGCCGCCATTGTTCGAGCACGTGCTCAGCCGCCTTCTGGCGCGCGGACGACAGAGCGGCTGCGGGCGAGAGCTCCGGTTCCCCCCGCACCGCGACCGCCTCGGCGAGCCCGGCACGGGGCCCCTGGGGAGCGACGGCGGCAAGGCAGGTCACGAGCAGGGCTTCGAGCATGGCACCTCCGGGAACGCGCACCGCTACGACCCGGGTCGCGACTATTCGGAAGCGCCGGAGAATGCACGCGGGATCAGGCCGCGCGCCACGGCAGCAGCACCAAGGTGACCCCGCACGCGACGACGACCTGACCGGCGGCGATCGGCTGTTCGCCGCGGAACGGCAGGCCGTCGACGGTGCCACCGCCGGCGCACGCAACGCGCATCTGGCCCGTGTTCGTCGCAAACAACTCCACCTCGCCGGTGGCGCCCGCGACGCGCACGTGCGCATCGGGGGACGGCCCTAGCAGGATCCGGCCATCGCGGCCACGGTCCTTCATCAGGAGAAGGCGGTCGGTCCCGGCGACGTGGAAGCCGCCGAGCAGGGTCAACGACGCGGAGAGCGAACGCGAACTCGGCCGCACGAACGACATGCAGAGGGCCGATCCGAGTTGGAACCGATCGCCGGTCTGCAGGACGTGGCGGTCGACGCGCTTGCCGAGAACGCGCACTTCGCCCTCCTCCGCCACGACGGTGTCCTGCATGCCACCGTGGAACGACATGGAACGGCGGATGGTGGCGTGCAAGCCGGCCAGGTTGGCGAGGATCGGCACGTCGGCGCGGACCTTCTGCACGTTGCCGAACGAGACCGTTTCGCCGCGCAGGACGAGGTGTTCGCCGCCCTCGTCCACACGCAGGAGGAACGCCCCTTCGAGTCCTTGGGCGCGAGCAAGGTCCTTCTTCATGTCGTGGACGCGGGTGCGGAGGAGTGCGTGGGTCGGCGACATCGCCGCGAGTCGCTGGTTCGCACCGAGGAAGTCGCGCTCCTTCGCGAGAGCTTCGACGCGACCGATGGCGTCGGTCTGCCGGCGAACGTCCATCAGCTGCCCGGCGATCTGTCGAACCGAGGGTCCGTCGCACCAGAGAGCCAGCGCGTCAGCGGCCGCTCGTTCGGCAGCCACGAGATCCCGACGCTCCATGGCGTCCCGCGCGACGGCGACCTGTTCCTCGGCGCGAACGCGCCGTTCCGTCGCCGCGGCACGCAGCGACGAGGCCCGCGCTGCCGCGCCCTCGAGGAACGCCCCCAACCGCTCGATCAGGTCGGCACAACGATCGACGCCGAAGAGCCGGCCCCCCTCCATGGCCGTGCCGGCGGCAGCCAACAGACGGTCGCCGAGGTCGGCGAGGCGTGCGTCCAGCCGATGACGCGCGATCAACCGTTCGCACGAAGCGAGCAGTTCGCTCACGTTGGCGGCGACCTCGTCGAGCGCTTCGCGGTCGATCGCCTTCGCGGCGTCCTCGCAGAGGGCGAGCGCGCGGATCTCCGCGGTGACCGCTTCGATCATGCGAGGCAGTTCGTCGTGGTCCGTCTGGACCTTCGCGAGTTCTTCGAGCCGGCGCAAGCAGTGGCGCACTCCCTCCACTCCGGCGGCCAATCGCCCGTGCAGCGCGACCCTGACCTCGTCGATTCCGCGATCCACGACCGCCATCCGCGCACGAACGTCCGCCAGGAGCTGTCCCGCCGGGACGGCGACGCGCGGCGATCCCGACAATGCGAGCGCTGCGGCACAGGCCTCGCGCAGGCTCCCGGCACGCGCGGAGGCCCGCGCCGCTTCGAGCCGACGATCGAGTTCCGCCAGCCCTTGCTCCACGAGTTCCAGGTCGCGCCTCGCCGCTTCGTGCAGCGGTTCCGCAGCGAGCAGTTCCGCCAGGACGTTTCGCGCCGCGTCCAGGTCCCCGGCCTCCACGATCCCGTGCACGCGCGCGAGGCGCTGGTCGGTCTCCGTCGCCTGGCTTCTCAACGCATCGGCGGCTTCGACGAGAGCCGACGCACCGACCGCCGCAGCTGCGTTCCGCAAACGAGTCGCCGCCGCACCGTTCTCTCCTCGCCCCGAACGCGCGACCGCGAACGTGAGCGCATCACACAACGCCGCCAGATCCTCGTCCCCTACGAGATCGGAGCCGTGGAAGGCGGACGCGAACGGCAGGGCTTCGGCCATCGAGCGCGCTGCCACCAGGCGGCGGCGCAGCTCCGTGCACAACGCGAGACGGATGTCGGCCGCGGCGTCTGCGCGGGCGAGGGCCGGCAACTGCCGCAGTGATTCCTGGTAGATGCCGAGCGCACGGACGACGTCGACAGCCACGACGTCGGCGATTCGAGCCAGCAACTCCCGTGACGCAACCGCGAGCACGCGCTGACGCAGGAGCCGGATGCCCTCGCCGTCGCGATCGAGCGACTCGGCTCGGACGAGGCCTTCCTCGGCCGCAGGGAGGTCGCCGTCCGACAAGGCCTGCTCCGCGCGCTTCTGCGCCTCGGCGGCCATCCGGCGACGTTCGCCCAGGAGGTTCCTCAGCTGATCGCGCTCGATGAGCAGGTGCGACGGGCTCACGGTGGCGAGCAGCGCGGCGGCCGCTTCGGTTTCACCGTGATCGAGCGCCTTGCGCGCTTCGGCAAGGGTGCGGCGTGCGAGATCCACCGCTGCATCCTCGGCCGTCGCGGCGGCCTGCACGTCACCGGCCAGTGCGTCCGCCGCGGCCGACGGCGCTGCGGCGCGGAGCCGGGCGACCTCGGCGCGGGCCGCGACGAGGTCCTTCGCCGCGAGGTGCTTCTGCGCCCGCGCCAGGATCTGCGCCGCGGCCGCCCCCCGAATGTCCTCAGCGCGCCGATCTGCCCGGATCGCCGGGTCCGCTGCCAAGGCCAGGGCATCCTCGAAACAGCCGTCGCGCAACGCCTTCCTGGCCTTCGCGAGTCTGATGAAGCGATCGAACATGCGGACGATGGCGGGTCGCGGCCCGACGCCGGACGACGCACGATGCGCAACCGCCGCCGACTATTGCAAGGTCGTGCAGAGTCCACCAGCCCCGCCGGCTTGCGCCCGGCGCAGGCACGCTTCGGTGACGGCGAGGAACGTGCGCCGATCCGCGATGCCCGTCGCCGGCACCGTGGTGAGGCCGCCGGCTGGTGCGATTCCCGCGATACCGCCGAACTTCTGCCGGAGCGAGGCCAGGATGCGCGAAGCCACGACTTCGGCGCCGGCGCGCCCGGTGCCGGGCAACAGGAAGAGGAACACCGAAGGGGCGAAGCGCGCCAGCACGTCGATGTCGCGACACTCGTTCAGGAAGACACCCGCGGCTTCTGCGAGCAAGCCACGACGCTCGGACGCCGACAGTTCGGCCACGCCGGGCCCGAGGTCCACGAGCAGGAGGGACAGCGGCTGGTGGAAGCGAACCGCGCGTTTCCATTCCTCGTCGAGTTTCAGCGTGGCGTATGGACCGTCGAACAGGCCCGTTTCCGGGTCCTGGAGACGATTCAGCAGCGAATCCTCGCGCTCGAACTGGAGGAGCCGTTGCAGCGGGGAATCCCCCCGCGTGCCGTTGCGGAGCTCGGCTTCCACGCGCCCAAGCAGCGTGTCCACCGCGGCGCCGCGCGACCGGGCGGCGCTCGTGGCGGCACCGGCGACGTCCACGCCCTCCGTGTCCAGTACACCGGATGCGGCGTCGAAGCGCACCGTCCCGTCGGCGAGACAGAACCGAGCGATCTCCGGCCCGACCGCGTCGTCCGTGTCGACGACGACGTAGACCGCGACCCCGGGCCGCGCCTTCAGGGCCCGCACCGCTCCGAAGACGTGTCCCGTCGGCAGCGCCGCGCAGACTTCTCCGCTCGCGCGCACGTCCAGGACCACGACGGAGCCGGTCGCCGCCGCGCCCAGCGGCTCGCTGCTCGGCGGGCCGCCGAGCCAATCGGAGAGCCGCCGCAGCAGCGGCTGGCGGGAACCGATCCAGAACCACTTCGAAACGGCCATCACTCCTCCAGGGCCCGGGCCACCGCCTCGGGAAAGTCCTCGTTGCCGAACACGTTCTGCACGTCGTCGTTGTCCTCCAGCGCGTCGATGAGGCGGACGAGTCGCTGCGCGACGTCGACGTCTGCAACCACGGTGCGCTGCTCGGGAACGTAGGCGAGCTCGGCTGCACGGAGCGGCACGCCGTGATCCGCGAGACCCTGCTGCACCGACGCGAAGTGCGCGGGCCGGCACAGCACGGCGAGAACGCCGCCATCGACCACGACGTCGTCCGCACCGATCTCGAGCGCGATCTCGAGCAGGCGATCCTCGGTCGGGACAGTCGCGCCTTCGCGACCACCGTCCACGACGAAGCGGGCCTTCCGCTGGAACATCCAAGCCACCGCGCCAGACGTTCCCAGGTTGCCGCCGAACTTCTCGAAGATGCCGCGAACGTCCGCCGCCGTGCGGTGGCGGTTGTCCGTCAGGATCTCGAGCAGGAGCGCGACCCCGCCCGGACCATATGCCTCGTAGAGCACTTCCTCGTAGTCGCCGAGGTCGCCTTCGCCCGTGCCCTTCTTGATCGCACGGTCGATGCCGTCCTTCGGCATGCTCAGCACGCGCGCCTTCTCGACACACAGCCGCAGCTTGGCGTTTCCGTCGAGGCTGCCACCTCCCTGGCGCGCCGCAACCGTGATCATCCGCGACAGCTTCGCGAAGGCCTTCGCACGTTTCGCGTCGACGCGGTCCTTTCGGAACTTGATGTTCGAGGAATGGGAGTGACCAGCCATGGTCCTCGCGGGTCGCGCGCAGCAGGTCACGCGGCGCGGGCGCGGCGAGCGCACCCGCGGCGAAGCGTCAGCGCTTGCTGAACTGCGTCGAACGGCGGGCCTTGTGCCGGCCGTACTTCTTGCGTTCGACTTCGCGCGAATCGCGCGTCAGGAGGCCGTGCTCGCGCAGCAGCTTGTCGAAGTTCTCGTTCTCGCGGCGAAGCGCGCGCGCGACGCCAAGGCTCACCGCGCCGGCCTGACCCGTGACGCCACCGCCGTCGACGTTGGCCCAGATGTCGTAGTTGTTGCGGGTCTCGGTGACGACGAGCGGCTGCAGCGCCGAGCGCCGCGTGTCGTCGGTCACGAAGAACTGGTCGAACTCACGACCGTTCACGACGAACTTGCCGGTGCCGGCCTTGATGCGAACGCGAGCGGTCGACGTCTTCCGGCGTCCGGTGCCCCACGTGTACGGGTTGTTCACTGCCACGAGGATCTCCAGTCAGGTCGTTTGTGCGGGTCGCGGGAATCAGGCCTTCTTCGCGGGCCGGGCGGCGGGCTTCTGCGCGACGTGCGGGTGCGCAGGGCCGCGATACACCTTGAGCCGGCTGATCATCTTCCGCGCGAGCTGGTTCTTGGGCAGCATGCGGCGGACGGCGAGGCGGATCATCTCGTCCGGGGCCTTCTCGAGGTAGTCGCGCATCAGGATGTGGCGCAGACCGCCCGGGAAGCCCGTGTAGTACGTGTACTCGCGGGTGTCGGCCTTCTTGCCGGTCACCTTCACCTTGTCCGCGTTGATCACGATCACTCCCTCGCCGACGAGCATGTAGGGCGTGTAGTCGACGCGGTGCTTGCCCATCAGCATGGTCGCGATCTCGTTGGCCATGCGGCCGAGAGTCTGGCCCGTCGCATCGACGACGTGCCAAGTGTTCATCGCGGCGTGGCGGGTGGCAACGGTGGCAAGAGTCGTCTTCGTCATGGCTTCGTCGGTCGGGCGCGGCGTGCTGCTGGCGGCCAGAAAGAGGGCGCAGATGGTAGCGAGGGCGAAGCCGGTGTCAACGCGCGAGATTCCCCCACCGGCGCGCCGTGACCGATCACATCTCGCGGATCATCATGGTGTTCGTCAGGCCGGTCTGTCGGACCGTCCCCGCGATCTGGACGATGCGATCCCCCGGTTTCACGAGGTTCTCGCGGCGCAGGATGCGATCGCCGTCCAGGGTCAGCTCGTGGCTCGTGCGGCCAGGGGGAATCTTCCGGGCCACGATCCCCCAGATGAGGGCGAGCTTCTGCATGGTGCGCTGCGACGGGGTGAATGCCAGCACGTGGGTCGGCGGGCGTTCGCCGGCGAGCATACGGGCGGTGGCCCCCGTCTCGGTGTAGACCGCGATCAGGCGCGCATTCGCTTCGTATGCGGCATACGCCGCGGCCCGCACGGTGGCCGCCGTGACGGTGGCGGCGCTGCCCATCGAACGCCGACGCCGCTCGCCCATGCCCGAGTACACGTCGCGCTCGGCCGTGCGAATGATCTTCTCCATCGTCCGGACCGTGCGGACGGGGTAACGACCCGAAGCCGTCTCGCCGGACAGCATCACCGCGGTCGTGCCGTCGTAGATCGCGTTCGCGACGTCCGACGCCTCGGCGCGGGTCGGGCGCGGGTTGACGACCATCGACTCGAGCATCTGCGTCGCGGTGATGACCGGCTTGCGCGCGCGGTTCGCGAGTTCGATCAGTCGCTTCTGAACGGGCGGAACCGCCTCCGCACCCATCTCCACGCCCATGTCGCCGCGCGCGACCATGAGACCGTCCGACGCCTCGAGAATGGCGTTGATGTTGCGCACGGCTTCGGGTCGCTCGATCTTCGCGATGATCTGCGTGTCGGCCTTGGCGCGATCGACGTGACGGCGGAGCGCTTTCACGTCGTCGGCGGTGCGCACGAACGACAGTGCGACGAAATCGACCTCCTGGCGGAGCACGCACTTCAGATCGGCGAGATCCTTCGCGGACAGGCAGTCCGCGGACACTTCGCTGCCCGGCAGATTGATGCCCTTCAGCTGGTGCAGGACACCGCCGTAGACGACGCGCGCGTGGATGCACGGCCCCTCGATGCGGAGCACGCGAAGCTCGAGATTGCCGTCGTCGAGCAACACGCGCTCCCCGGCCCGCACGTCGCGCGCGAGGCCGCGGTAGCCGGTACCGATCCGGACCACGCCCGACTTGTCGGCCTGCCCGACCACGCCGGGCGTGACGTCGATGATCACGTCGACGCCGCGCTTCAGGTAGATCGGCTCGGCGTTGCGCAACCGACCGACTCGGATCTTCGGCCCCTGCAGGTCGGCCAGGATACCGATCGCCCGGTGCTGCTCCTTCGCGATCCGCCGGACCCGTTGCACGGTCTCGCCGATGGTTGCGTGGTCAGCGTGGGCGCAGTTGATGCGGAAGACGTCGACTCCCGCCTGCACCAGCTGAGCGACCACCGTGTCGTTGTTGGAAGCCGGGCCGAGTGTGGCCACGATCTTGGTGCGGTTGTGCCACGCCATCCAGGTGCTCTCGTCTGGTACGCGTCGCTCGAAAGGAGGTCCGACGCGGAGGCGCAGGTTGTAGCGAGGCGACCCCGCGGGTCACGCCGATTTCGGGAATGCACCGCTTTCGTGAATGCAGTGCGCGGCGCGTTCGCGGGGAATCGTCAGCTGCCGAAGGTCAACTTGCTCTTGTCCCACCACTCCTGCCACCGCTGCACCGCCCGCGCCCGCTGGTCCTTCGACACTCCCGCGTCGAACGGGAACTTCTGTCCCGTGACCTCGCGCAGCGAGCGCCACGCCTGCTCGCGCACGAGTTCGTCGGCATCCGTGAGAGCCGTCAGCAGCGATTCCACGACTTCCGGACGCTTGTGCTCCTGCAGCCCCTCGACGGTCAGTCGCCGCACGTACGAATCGGGATCTCGCGCGAGCGGGAGGATGTGAGGCAGGATCGCCGGGTTCTTGCTCCGCACGAGGGCGTCGACCGCCTCGAAACGGATCGCGGGATCGGTCGACTGCAGCTTGCGCACGTGTTCGCCGAGCGGCCCCGTCATCAAGTCGTTGGCTCCGGCATCGGCCGGACTCACGGGCGTCGGAGCCGGCGGTTCGACGTTCGGAGCGCTCGCGACGGAGCCGCCGCTCACGCGCAGTTCCGCGATCGCCGCAGCCTGCCGCTGCAGCTGCTGGCGCAGGTCCTCGAACAAGGGGCGATAGTCGATCGCCGTTGCGGCCGTGGTGCGGACATCGCGCTGCACCCCCCCGACCTCCTTCTGCACACCGCCCAGGATCTCACGCACTTCGGCCGAATCCCGCTGCATGGCCCCCGTCGCCGCGGCGAGGCGCTCGCCGAGCGCATCGAGGTCCGCACGACGCGCGGTCCCGTCCATCGCGACGTCGACCCGCTGGATCGCGTCGTGGTCCGAGCCGACGAGCTGTACGAGTTGTTTGTGGTCGAGCAGCCTGCGCGCATCCGCCGACGCGACCTGGTGGTCCAAGAAGATCGTTGCGGCGGCGAGCGCCGCCAGGACCGCGATCGCCACCGGTACGAGGCGCGGGTCGCCCGACCCTGGCCGCTTCTCGGACGCAGGCACCAGGAGCCCGACCGGGGTCGCAGCCCGCAGTTTGCCCAGGCAACAGGCGCCGATCGTCTTCCCGTGGAGCCGCTGGGCCGTGCCGCTCGAGAAGTCGGAGTCAGGCACGGAGGTGCCACAGAGATCACAGAACGCGACTTCGACCTGGTCTTGTTGCATGAGAACCTTGGACGGGCAGGCGGTGCGGCGGGCACCGGCTGCTCCATAGTCTCCGACCGGCGCCGCGAAACCACTCCCGGGGGCCGTTCCGGCTCTACCAGGGCCCGACCGGAAACGCCCTGGTCGGCCCCGGTTCAAGGAGCGTCGTGGTGTTCCGCCGGGCTTCGCGGTTTCAGCCGAGCTTCGCGCGCAGCGCTTCGACCCGGTTCAGACGCTCCCAGGCGAAGTCGCTCCGGCCGAAGTGGCCGTAGGCGGCGGTGCGGCGGTAGATCGGGCGCTTCAGTTCGAGGTCGCGCACGATGGCGGCCGGACGCAGGTCGAAGACCTCGCGGATCGCGTTCGTCAGGGCGTCCTCGCCGACCTTGCTGGTGCCGAACGTGTCGCAGCGGATGCTGACGGGCTGCGCCACGCCGATCGCGTAGGCGACCTGCACCTCGCACCGGTCGGCATAGCCTGCACCGACGACGTTCTTCGCGACCCAGCGCGCGGCGTAGGCGGCCGAGCGGTCCACCTTGCTCGGGTCCTTGCCCGAGAAGGCGCCGCCGCCGTGCCGCCCCATTCCGCCGTAGGTGTCGACGATGATCTTCCGCCCGGTCAGGCCGGCGTCGGCCTTCGGGCCGCCTTCGACGAAGCGGCCGGTCGGGTTCAGGAACCAGCGCGTCTTCGCGTCGACCATGGCCTTCGGCAGGGTCTCGAGGGCCACCGCCTTCAACGCGGCCTGCAGTTCCTCGGTGGAAACCTCCGGCCGGTGCTGGTGCGAGATCACCACCGTGTTGACCCGGACCGGCTTGCCGGCGTCGTCGTATTCGAGGGTAAGCTGACTCTTGGCGTCGGGGCGGAGGAACTTGTAGCGCCCGCTCTTGCGAGCCTGCGCCAGCGCTTCCAGGATGCGGTGGCTGAAGTGGATCGGGAACGGCATCAGCGCGTCGGTCTCCCGGCACGCGTAGCCGAACATCATGCCCTGATCGCCGGCACCCTGCTCCTTGCTCTGCGACGTGTGCGCATCGACGCCGAGCGCGATGTCCGCCGACTGCTTCTGGATCGACGTCAGCACCGCACAGGAGTTGTAGTCGAACCCCATCTCCGCGTCGGCGTAGCCGATGTCCTTGACGACGCCGCGGATCACCTCCTGGAAGTCGACCTGCGCCTTCGTGGTGAACTCGCCGGCCACGACCACGAAGCCGCGCGACACCATGGTCTCGCAGGCGACGCGGGAGTCGGGGTCCTGCCCGAGTATGGCATCGAGGACCGCGTCCGAGATCTGGTCGCAGACCTTGTCCGGGTGGCCTTCGCTGACGGATTCGCTGGTGAAGAGTCGCAGTTCCTTGCTCATGGGGGTGGCTTCGCGGCGATCGGAGCACGACCGAGAATCCGGCCGCACCGGGGCGTTTCTGCCGCGGTGCCGCGGCAGAGGGGCGAGGACTCTATCGCCGGGGCCGAAAAAAACAGGCGCAAACCTCGTGCGGTCGTCCCCGCGCTGCCCCTCCTGGGGCAACGCCACGGTCGCAGGGCGAGTCGAATCGGTCCGTCCCTGCAACCAGGGTTGGCGGCCGGACTATGGGAGTCCGCTCGCGATGCCCTGCACCACCACCACATCCCCTGCCAGCGACCGTGCCCGGCTCACCATGCGCGAAGGCACCAGCACCACCACCACGCTGAACCGCACGTCCGTGACACTCACGATCCTCGCCCTCTGCACGCTGGCCGCGTTGGCCCTCGTGCACTGATCGCGCCGCCACGAACGGAACGTTCCGGAGAAGGCTCGCGGTCGGCACACCCGGGCAGCACCATGCGCGGGTGATCCGCACCACTCTCGATCCCGAGCGGGTCGTGGCGACTGCCGCGCGCCTGCGCGATCGCATCCACGAACGGTTCCCCGCGGCGAATCTCGGGAAGGTCGCGACCACACTGCTCGAGATCGCCCGCGCCCACACCGACCGCGTCGCGACGATCACGCGGCCCAACCGCGCGCTCCAGGCGACGTCGGCCGCGCTGCTGCTGCTCGGCATCGGTGCCGTGGGCGCGCTGCTGATGGAGGCGCGGCTCGACACGACCTGGACCCTGGCGGAGACGCTGCAGTCGCTCGAAGCGGGGCTGTCGATGTCGTTCTTCCTCGGCGCCGCCGCGATCTACGTGCTGAGCCTCGACCTGCGACAGAAGCGCCGCCGTTGCCTGCAGGCGCTGCACGAACTGCGCGCGCTGGCCCACATCGTCGACATGCACCAGTTGACGAAGGACCCGGACGCCCTGCAGCCGGGTCGGCCGGACACGCCGTCGTCGCCCGATCGCACGCTCACGCGGTTCGAACTGGCGCGCTACCTCGACTACTGCAGCGAGATGCTCTCGATCATGGGCAAGATCGCGGCGATCTACGTGCAGGACTTCCCCGACCCGCAGGCGGTCGCCGCCGTCGACGACATCGAAGACCTGACCACCGGACTCAGCCGCAAGATCTGGCAGAAGATCATGATCCTCGGGCCGACCGTCGTCGCTGCCGGAGACGGCGGACGACCATGAGCGAATCGCTGTGGCTTCGCGACGCACGCCTGCTCGATCGCGCGGACACGCCGCCGTCGCGCGTGGACGTCGCGGTGGTCGGCGGCGGCATCGCCGGTGTTTCGACGGCACTCCATCTGGCGCGGAGCGGCACTTCCGTCGCCGTCCTCGAACAACGGCGCGTCGCGGCGCGGGCGAGCGGCCGCAACGACGGACAGCTGCTGCTCGGACTCGGGGAGCACTACCACCGGATCCACGGCCAGTTCGGGGCCGACCGCGCGCGCCAGCTCTGGCAGTTCCTCGCCGACAACCACGAAGCGCTGCGGGCGGAACTCGCGGCCGCCGACGTCGTGTGCGACCTGCAACAGCGCGGCGGCTTGCGCCTCGCCGAGACACCGCACGAGTGGAGTGAACTCCAGGAAGCGTCCGCGCTGCTCGCCTCGGAAGGCAAAGCGCACGAACTCGTCGCACCCGGCGAGCTGCCGCGCTGGCTGCCGGGCGCGGTCGGGTTCCACGGGGCGTTGTTCCTGCCCGGCGAGGCGATCGTGCAGCCGGTCGAGATGGTCCGCGGGATCGCCCGCGCCGCGCAGTCCGCCGGTGCGGTGATCGTCGAGCGCGCCTCGGTGGTCGCGATCGACGGCGACGCCGGCGACTTCGAGGTCCGGCTCGGCGATGGGCGCAGCGTGCGCGCCGCCGTCGTCGTGCACTGCACGTCGACACTCGCCCGCGAACTCGACCCGAGCGGGTTGCTCGCACGAACGGTGTTCCCGTTCCGCGGCCAGGTGATCGCGACGGATCCGATCGTCGATCTGCCGTTCCCCGACCACGCGATGTCGAGCAACTTCTGCTACGAGTACTTCCGCGTGAGCCGGAGCCGCTTCGTGATCGGCGGCAAGCGCTGGTCGGTACCGGGCGAGCAGCTCGGCATCCTCGACGACGCATCGCACGACGAACGGATCACCGCGAACCTGCTTGCCTACGTGCACGAGCACTTTCCGTCGTTGCGCGGCGTGCCGTTCCCTCACGTGTGGACGGGAATCATGGCCGGGACTCCCGACGGCCTGCCCCTCGTCGGCGCACTGCCGGGGCGACCGGGCACGTTCGCGCTGCTCGCGTTCAACGGCTACGGACTGAGCTTCGCGTTCCTCGCGGGGCGATGCCTCGCGGAGGCGATCGTCGAAGGCCAGTCGGCACACCCGGCGATGCCGCTGTTCGCGCCGCGTCGCTTCGCGCGCGACTGACCGCCGCGGCGCACGCTTGCGGCTCGTGCAGCGTTGCGACAATCTTCGCGCCGCCGCGGCCACCCGCGCGCACCTTCGCATGGAACACGCGCTCAGCCTGCACGGCGTCACGAAACGCTTCGGCTCGTTCACCGCCGTGAGCGACCTGTCGCTCGACGTCCCCCGCGGCTGCATCTACGGCTTCCTCGGCCAGAACGGTGCCGGCAAGACGACGACGATCCGGATGGTGATGAGCATCTTCCATCCGGACTCGGGATCGCTCTCGGTCCTCGGCCACCGCGATGCGCAGGAAGTGAAGGACCGGCTCGGCTACCTGCCGGAGGAGAAGGGCCTCTACAAGAAGATGCGGACGGGCGAGATCGTCGCCTACTTCGGCAAGCTGAAGGGCATGGATCGTTCGACCGCGAACGCCCGCGCGAAGGAACTGCTGACGCGCTACGGACTCGGCGACTGGATCGACAAGAAGTGCGAGGCGATGAGCAAGGGCATGGGCCAGAAGGTCCAGGTGCTCGGCACGATCATCCACGAGCCCGAACTCGTGATCCTCGACGAGCCCTTCTCCGGCCTCGACCCGGTCAACCGCGACCTGATGCGCGACATCATCCTCGACATGAAACGCCAGGGCCGGACCGTGATCTTCAGCACGCACGGCATGGAGCAGGCCGAGCAGCTCTGCGACTACGTGATGATGATCCACAAGAGCAGGCTGCAGTTCGCGGGCACGCTCGCGAGCGTGAAACAAGGCAAGGACCTCGGCATCCAGCTCGACTACGACGGCGACGGCCGCGCGCTGAAGGACCTGCCGGGCGCCGCACGCGTCAACGACAACGGCAAACACGCCGAGATCTTCCTGCGCCCCGGCCAGGACCCGCAGCAGGCACTGCGGTGGCTCGTCGACAAGGTGACGGTGCGCCGCTTCGACTACCGCGAGCCGTCGCTGCACGAGATCTTCGTCCGCACCGTCGACGAGGCGAACCAGAGGCTCGACAACGCCGCGGCAGCAGGAGGCGGATCGTGAAGAGCAAGACCTTCTACATCGCGCATCGCGAGTACATGGAGAACGTCCGGACCAAGACGTTCTGGATCAGCATGCTGATCCTGCCGATCCTCATCGCGATCAGCTTCGGCATCAGCGCGCTGCTCAACCGCTTCAAGGAGGTGCAGCGCTACACCGTGATCGATCCAACCGGCGGCGCGCTCGTGGCGCGCGCCGAGCGCGAAGCCCGCCAGGGCGACCTGGAGGCGCTGATGCGGTTCGCGACCTCGCTGGCGAGCGATCCCGAACTTCAGAAGGACCCGGCGTTCGCCGAGCTGAAGCAGACGGTCCAGGTCGATGGCACACCCACGCCCGGCCCCGAGCAGATGCAGGCCCTGCTGCGCTGGATGCAGAAGCAGGATCCGAAGGAACTGGCCAAGCTGCAGGGCATCGCGACGAGCAGGCGCTACCAATACGTGCCGCTCGCGGATCTCGGCTTGAAAGCGAGCGACCTCGAAGGGCAGAAGACCGAGCTCGGCAAGCTCGTCCACCAGGGCAAGCTGTTCGCCTACTTCGTGCTGGGCACCGACCCCCTGAAGTCCTTCGCCGACTTCACCTACGTGTCCAACAACCTGACGGACAAGGGGCTGCAGGACCTGTACGAGACGACGTTGACGGCGATGTTCCAGAAGGACCGCATCGCCGCGGCCAACATCGATCCGAAGATCGCCAAGCACATCCAGGAGCGCGTGCGATTCGAGCCCGAGCAGACGGACGAAGCGGGCAAGACCAGCACGGTCAGCAAGGAGGACACGCTCGGCAAGTGGGCGCCGATGGGCTTCGTCTACTTCCTGTGGTTCGCGATCTTCGGCATCACGAACCTGCTGCTGACGAACACGATCGAGGAGAAGAGCAACCGCATCATCGAGGTACTGCTGTCCTCGGTGAGCCCGGGCGAACTGATGCGCGGCAAGATCTTCGGCATTGCGGCGACGGGCCTCACGATCATCGGCACGTGGGTCGTCTTCGGGCTGCTCGCCGCCGAGTTCGCGCCGAAGCTGCTCGGCAGCGAGGGCACGATGGTCAAATTCCTCGTGGCGACGCTGCAGAACTCGGGCTACCTCGTCTCCTTCGTCGCCTACTTCCTGTCGGGTTACCTGCTCTACGCGGCGGTCCTGGTGGCCATCGGCTCCGTCTGCAACAGCCTCAAGGAGGCGCAGAACCTGATGCAGCCCGTGATGATGATCCTGATGGTACCGCTGATCGCGATGGTCTTCGTGACGCAGGAGCCGAACGGAACGGTCGCGAAAGTGCTGAGCTTCGTGCCCCTCTACACGCCGTTCACGATGATGAACCGGGCGGGCGGCCCGCCCGAGACGTGGGAGTACGTGGCCACGAGCGCACTGATCGTCGTGTCGATCCTGGTCGCCTTCCACGCGGCGGGCAAGATCTTCCGCATCGGCGTGCTGATGACCGGCAACCCGCCGAAGCTGAAGGAGATCCTCGGCTGGCTGCGGGAGAAGTGAGCGTGAGCGAAACGGCTCCCATCCTGGTGGTCGGCGGCGGCCAGGGCATCGGCGCGGGCATCGCCGCCGCGTTCGGCGAACGCGCCATCGTGTGGACGCGCAGCGGCGGCGTCGACTCGGCCGATCCCGGGTCGCTGCAGCGCGCGTTCGCCTCGTTCACGGCGGAGCACGGCGCTCCGTTCGCGCTGATCCACTGCCCCGGCGACTTCGCGGAGCAGCCGCTGCTCGAGACCGACGCCGCGACCTACCGCGCGATGTTCACGAGCAACGTCGACACCGCCTTCCATGCGATCCGCGCCGTCGTTCCGGCGATGGTCGCGGCGAAGCGTCCGGGACGGGTGGTGCTGTTCGCAGCCGCGGGGGTCGACAAGAACCGGGGCATGGCACGCGCCCCCGTCTACTTCGCCGCGAAGGCCGCGGTGGTGCAACTCGGCCGCGCACTCGCCCTCGAGACGGCTGCGCACCGCATCACCGTGAACGTGGTGGCACCCGGACTCATCGACCACGAAAAGAGCCACCGCGAGAGCCAGCAGCGCATGCTCGCGAGGGTCCCGGCGCAGCGGCTCGGTACGGTCGCCGACGTGGTCGCCGTCGTGCGGCACCTGCTGCGCCCCGAGTCCGCCTACCTCACCGGCCAGGTCCTGACCGTCGACGGCGGTCTCCAGATCTAGACGCGTCGGATAATCGACGAACGTCGCCATCTGCAGGGAGAAACTCGTTGTCAGTGCCCCCGGCGCCGCAGTAAACCCTTCGGCTCCTTCTGTTTCCCAAACGCAGGGGCTCCGACGATCGAACCGACGGTCCTTTCCCCCACTGGCGCCGACCTGGGCATGCTCGACGCCGATGCCGTGCGCGCGACGCAACGGCTCATCGCACGGGGTTTCGAAGCGTATCTCGTCGGCGGCTGTGTCCGCGACATGCTCCTCGGCCGCACCGCCAAGGACTACGACATCGCCACCGAGGCCCGACCGCAGCAGGTGAAGCGCACGTTCCCGCGCAACTGCCGCATCATCGGGCGCCGCTTCAAACTCGCGCATCTCCACTTCCACGACAACACCAAGATCCTCGAGGTGTCGACGTTCCGGCGCACGCCGCAGCTGGAGAACAACGGCGACGACGACCTCCTGATCACGCGCGACAACGAGTTCGGCACCGCGGAGGAGGACGCGCTGCGCCGTGACTTCACGGTGAACGCGCTGTTCCTGGACCCGACGCGCGACTGCATCCTCGACTACACGAACGGGCTCGCGGACCTGAAGGCCCGTGTGATCCGGACGATCGGCGATCCGCGGGTGCGTTTCCGCGAAGACCCGGTGCGCATCCTGCGCGCGGCGAAGTTCGCGGGCCGGCTCGGGTTCTCGATCGAGCCCGAGACGTTCGCTGCGATGGCAGAGACGTCGAACGATCTCGTTCGCGCAGCGCCGCCGCGCCTCCTCGAGGAGATCCTGCGCCTTCTGCGCGGCGGACACGCGTTGCCGAGTTTCCAGCTGCTCCGCGACACCGGCGCGCTCCGCACGCTGCTGCCCGTCGTCGCCGACTTCCTGCAGCAGGCCCGCCACGACCAGCGCAACGAGTTCTGGCACCTGCTCGACACGCTCGACCACCGGTTGCAGCGCATGCCGCCGCCTCGTGCGCGCCATCCCGGCGCCGCGCAGCGCGGGATCACGAACAGCGGCGTCCTGCTCGGCGCGCTGCTCGTGTGCCCGGTGCTGGCGATGGCCGAGAACAACCCCGGTCGCAGCCCGTCGTCGATCGCCGAGGAACTCCTCGGACCGCTGTGCCAGTCGCTCCGCCTGCCGCGCCGCGACTCCGGCTGCCTCAAGCGGATCTGCGGCGTGCAGCACCGCTTCGTGCACCGACAGGACGGCAAGCGCTTCCGCGTGGAAGGCTTCCTGCACGGGCCCTACTTCGAGGAAGCGCTCGACCTGTTCGACCTTCGCATGGAAGCGATGGGCGAGGCGGACGACGCGGTCGCGCACTGGCGCGATCTGGCCGACGGGGCGGGCTACCGCCGCGACGCGGAGGCGGCCGACGGCGCGGAAGGCGACGACCTGCCCGACGCCGACGTGGCGGCCGCTGACGATGCGACGCACGACCCGTCCTTCGCCGGAGGCGGCGACGAACCGCGGGACGACGGGGCCGATGGCCCGGCCGACGACGACGCACCGCGCTGGCCGGATCGAGGACCCGACGGCGACGCCCACGAGCACGACCGCGGCGCACCCGCGACCGACGACGGGGACCGACCACTCGACGACGAGAACGCCCCGCGTCGTCGCCGTCGGCGACGGCGCGGTCGGCGCCGGCGTCGCGGCGGCGACGAACAGGACCGGACCATCGCACCCGGCAGCTCGGACGAAGGGCATGCGCGACACGACGAGGCCGACGAACCGTCTGGGCACCCGGACGACGCCGCGCGCCCCGCCCGCAGCAGCCGGATCCCGCAGCAGCCCCCGCAGCGCAGCGCGCAGCGCGAGCCGGCGCCACCGGCCTGGCGCGGCGACTTCCTGCACCCCGAAGGATCGGGCGGCGACGAACCCGGCTCCCGCGAGCCGCACTTCGGCGACGCGCCGTTCGACGCCCCCGGCCGCCCCGAGGGAGATGAGCCCGCCGTCGACGGCCGCAGCCCCCACGGCGTGCGCGCCGAGCACGGACCGTTGGAAACGGACGAGCCGGGCCGTCGCCGTCGGCGCCGGCGCCGACGGCGACGCGGCAATCGTGAGTTCCAAGGCGACGCCGAGCGCTTTCCCGCGAGCGAACCACCAGCGCCGCATGGCGAAGGTACCGACGAGGAACGCCAGGCGGCGCCGCGTCTCCGGGACGCCGACGTGCACCCCGATCCGGATGCCCCGCCGCTGCCAGAGCACGGCGACATCGACCACGACGACCCCAACAGCGGCGACACCGACGGGCACGAGGGAGCCGCCGCGGAGCACCGCGCGGACGACGATCTTCCCCCGGCCGACCAGGACGCCCGCGACGAGCGTCGTCCCCAGCACGAGGGCGGCGATCGTGGTGGTCGGCGGCGGCGCCGCCGCGGAAGGCGCGGACGCGGCGGACGCGGCCAGGACGGCGATACTCCCCGCGACGACCGTTCGCAGCAGGACCGCCAGCACCACCCGCAGGACCGTCCGCAGCAGGAAGGTCCGCAGAAGGGCGATCGTCGCGACGAGCGGCGTGGCAACGAGCCGCGGCCGAAGGAACGCCACGACCGCGGCCAGGATCGGCATTCGCGCCGCAACGACCGCCGCCGCGGCGGTGGGCCGCGCGACGTCGACGTCGTGCCGCGCTACCGCGATCGGCGGGGCAAGGTCGACGTGATCGAGCCCGCTCCTCTCGACCTGTCCGCGTTCGACGTCGAACTCGACCCGAAGCGCGTTCCGACCTTCGGCAGCATCGTCGAAGGCAAGGGCCGACCGAAGAAGCGCTCGCCGCGAGTGCCCGACGACGGATTCGACGACTACAAACCACCGCCGCCGCCGGGCGGCGCCGACGGACCGAGCGCGCCGCCTCCCCCGCCGCCGTCCGGCGAGCCCGACAGCTTCGGCGACTGGTGAGCTGTCGCGTGCTTCGATGACGCCCCCGCCCAAGGTGACGACCGCGGTGCTGCGCACGATGAAGGCGCAGCGCCAGCGCATCACCGCACTCACGGCGTACGACCACCTGTTCGCCGGCCTCCTCGACGAGGCCGGCGTCGACGTGCTCCTGGTCGGCGACTCGATGGCGACCGTCGTGCAGGGCCGCGACACGACGGTGCCCGTGACGATGGACGAGATGGTCTACCACTGCGCGATGGTCGGCCGCTCACCACGACGGGCGCTGGTCGTCGGCGACATGCCTTTCCTCAGCTACCAGGTCAGCGCGGAGGACGCCCTGCGCAACGCGGGGCGCCTGCTGAAGGAAGGGTTCGCCGAGGCGGTGAAGCTCGAGGGCGGCGCCGCGTTCGCACCGACGGTGCGGCGCCTCGTGGACGCGGGCATACCGGTCATGGGCCACCTCGGCCTCACGCCGCAGAGCATCCATCAGTTCGGCTCGTACCGTGCGAGGGGCCAGGACGCTGAGGAGCAGGCGCGGATCGTCGACGATGCCATCGCACTCGAACAGGCGGGAGCGTTCTCGATCGTCCTCGAGAAGATCCCGGCCGAACTCGGCCAGCGCGTCGCACGAGCAACCGAAGTTCCCGTGATCGGCATCGGCGCCGGCCCCCACGTCGACGGCCAGATCCTCGTCACGCACGACCTTCTCGGTCTCTTCACGCGCTTCCGACCGCGCTTCGCGCGCCGTTACCTCGAACTCGCGCGCGAGATCACCGCCGCGGTGCAGACGTACTGCCAGGATGTTCGCGAGGGATCGTTCCCGAACTCGTCGGAGAGTTACTGAGGTACGCGCGAGAACCGGCCGGGCCGGCGACTCCGCGCTCCGACACCCATCGGCGACGGCGCCTTGTGGCTCGCGAAGCGGCGTGGTATCGAAGGCGCCTTCAAGGGTGCCGCGCCACTCGGGCTCGGCAGGCTTTGCACTGGTCGGGCCGCCAGGGCGTCTGCATCGCTGCCTCAGTGCGGCCGGCCGGCATCGACTCGTGCGCTCCCGGGAGCCGCGGTGCTGGCGGCGCTGCGCTCGTCGGCGACAGCGTCCCGATGACCCCAGCCGGCTGGACCCTCATGTGCGCTTCCGTGGCTTCCGTGCTCACGCTGCTCGTGACCTGCTACGTCAGGTTCCTCGGCGGCGCGCGCAAGTAGCCGACGAAGCCCACCCCCGCTTCTCGTGACCGAAGCCCTCCTGTTCGGACTGTTCGCGGCGACCCTTCTCGGCATCGCGCGATTCCACAAGCACGCCCTCGCGATCTCGGCCAGCGGACTCGTCGCTGCGCTCGTGGCGCGCATGACGCTGCTTCCCATCGATCTGCTCCATCACCTGGCCGACGAGTGGCGGATCCTGGTGAACCTGGCCGGGCTGCTTCTCGGGTTCGCGGTCCTCGCGAACCACTTTGAACGCAGCAAACTGCCCGAGCGCCTCACGGAGGCGCTGCCAGCGGGCCGTCTCGGAGCGTTCGCTCTGCTCGCGATCGTCGCCATGCTGTCGGCCGTGCTCGACAACATCGCCGCGGCGCTGATCGGCGGATCCGCGGCGATCACCTTGTTCCGGCGACGCGTACACATCGGTTACCTCGCGGCGATCGTCGCGGCGAGCAACGCGGGCGGCGCCGGCTCGGTGATCGGCGACACGACCACGACCATGCTGTGGATCGAAGGAGCCAAGCCGTGGTGGGTCGCCGAAGCGGGCCTCGGCGCCGTCGTCGCGATCCTGTTCTTCGGCACGATCGCGTCGCGGCAGCAGCACGCACTCCAGCCGTTGTCGCGCGGCGAACACGCACCTCCGCCGCTCGACATCGTGCACGCGCTGATCGTGCTCGGCGTGATCGCCGGCGCGATCAGCACGAACGTGCTGCTCGACTTCCCGGCCGTGGGCGTCTGGCTCGCGATCGTGCTCGGCTCGTTCGTCCGCAAACCGGACTGGCAGGTCCTGCCTCCGGCCCTCTCGGGCACCCTCTTCCTCCTGTGCCTCGTGATGACGGCGTCCCTGATGCCGGTCGAGAAACTGCCCGAACCGACACCGTGGACCACCATGGCGCTCGGCTTCGTGTCGGCGTTCTTCGACAACATCCCGTTGACGAAGCTCGCGATCGACCAGGGCGGCTACGACTGGGGCCTGCTCGCGTACGCGGTCGGCTACGGCGGTTCGATGCTCTGGTTCGGCTCGTCCGCCGGGGTGGCGATCTCGGGCCTGTTCCCCGAGGCGAAGTCCGCCGCGACCTGGCTCAAGAGCGGGTGGCACATCGCCGTCGGCTACGTGCTCGGCTTCCTCGCGATGTACGCCGCGTTCGGCTGGCACCACGAACCGCTGCCCTGACCGCCCCACGTCCCCGCCGCCACCTCGCTTCGCCACCGCGCCGGTGCAAAGCGCGCAGTCCGATCAGAAGGTCTGGAAGAAACTCTTCAGGCCGTTGCTCATCACGGCGCCGAAGGCGTTCAGGCCGTTCGACAGGCTGTTCGGCGGGAAGAGCGACAGCGCCTGCGCGTAGAACGCGAGACCGGGCGAGAGCGGCTGCGGGATGGCCAGCGTCACCGAGTCGGTCGGCGACGAGCCGCCGGTCATCGGCAACGTCACGTCCAGCGACGCCACGTTGAGGTTGCAGCCGGGCATGTCGACGAAGCCGAGGTCGAGGCCCGGGAACGGCGCGACGCTGAAGATCAGGATCGTGACGCCGAGCGGCAGCGGCGGGAGGAAGCTCGGGACGTTCGTCGCGGTCCAGGTCACGGGGACCGTGGAGCCGCCGATCGTGTAGACCGGCGCCGGCGAAGCGGACAACGTCAGCGGCGCCAAATCGGGCACGGTCGAGAGCGGCAGCGCCGACGCGAGCACGATCGAACCCGGATCGAGCGACGAGCCGCCGGGCGAATACCCGACGAGGTGCCCTTCGGGGAGAAACGGACTGCCGCCGGTGCCGATCGCCGTGATGCTCTGCCAGACGTAGGTGACGGCCCCGGTCGTCAGGTTGAACTGGAACTGGAACGTGCTCGGGTTCGCCGTCGCCGCGGGGTAGCTCTCGACCGCGTCCCAGGTCACGTAGAGGATCGTGTCCGGGCCGACGACCGCTTCGTGCCGCTTGATGCGGCCGGCGCCCGACGAGCTGACGTAGTCGTGCCAGCTCCAGAACGCCGTCGCCGGCGCGTTGCGGAAGCCCGATGTCGGGGAGTAGTCGCTGAAGGTCGGCGGGTTCCAAAGGGCGTCGTCGAACACCGAATCGTTGGTCGCGGCCGTCGAGACGAATCCGTTCGTGTGCACCCACAGCGTCGACGCCGAGCCGCCCGGGACGGGCAGCGGGATCGACGGCGTCACGGCGGTCTGGTCGTCGTCGTTCGCCGGCAGCGAGACCGCGGTGACGATCGGGGCCACGTAGGCGCCACCGCCCCACGTCGCGGTGTAGCCGTTCGCCGTCGGCGTGAGCCGCATCGACTGGCCGTTCAGCGCGGCGGACGCGGCCGCGGCCGTCGGGAACAGCTGGTAGAAGGACTCCGACGCGACTCCGTAGCAGCCGGCGCCGTACGCCTCGTGGTACGCCGGCTCACACACGGCGGTGACCGCGTACCCGCTGCCGCTCGGCGTGAACTGGATCGTGCGCCCCGTGATGTCGAGCGGCACCGCCGCGTCGAACAGCTGGTAGACGACGCCTGTCGCCGACGACGGTCCGCTGGACAGGTCGCTGACGCCCGGGTCGGCGATGCCGTTGCCGACGGACACACCGACCGTGGCGGTGGCGTTGTCGACTCCCATGCCCTGCGAGTAGCCGAAGCGGATGACGCCGCTGGAGAAGAGCTCCGCGCGGAAACTCTTCGTCGGTGCGGCGAGGAACTCGGTCGCGGCGACCCAGGTCACGGCGCAACGACCGGCGATCGAGGTGTCGATCGCGACTTGCGAAGCCGGCGCGGTGCACACCAGGTTCTTCCAGTACGGCGCGATGCGCGGTGAGTCGCCGGCGACGCCACGCAGCTGCGCGGAGCCGCCGTAGGCGCTGGCCGAACCGCCGACCGGCGCGGCGCCGTTCGTCAGGTAGAGGACGCCGTTCGTCGTGACCGCGCAGTGCGTGAACGAACCCGCCGGCGCGCCTGCCATCGGGAACGTGATCCCCATCGCAACGGGCGCGAACAGCACTTCGTCGCCCGAACCGATCGACGAGCCGACGCTCGTGAGGTCGAGGCACTGGGCCGCGGCGGACGCCGCGAACAACACGATCGGGGAGAGGGTCTGGAAGCAGCGATGCATGGATCTCGGTGGTGTCGGCGGGCTGTGGCCCGGGCGGCGCGGGGCGATTGGCGCGGCGATGGTAGAGAAGCGAGCGCGGCAGTCTACCCCGTGCGTGAACGCCGCCGCCCGCGCTGCGGGACGCCGCAATGACGCGCCGGCACCGCGCGCGCTTGCACCGTTGCCACCGGGCCGGCATCGTGGGCCCATGCAGGCTTGGCGCATCGACGTCGTCGTCCGCCCCGACCAACAGGACCCGATGGGCGACGCCGCGGCGCGCGCCCTCCGCAGCGCTGGCCTCGATGGCATCGAGAGCGTGCGCAGCCGGCGCGGCTACCTCCTCGCCGCCGAACTCGACGAAGCGAAGGTGCGCCTGTTCGCTGGTGCGGTCCTGTGCGACCCGGTCGTGGACGACTTCGTGATCCACGCGCCCGGTGCGCCGATGCAGGGACCCGCGCCCGGCGGCCACTTCGTCGCCGTGGTACCGCGTCCTGGCGTGACCGACCCCGTCGCGCACTCGGTCCAGAAGGCTCTCGTCGACATGGGCCTGCCGGACGTCGCAACGGGGACCTACCGTGTCCACGACGTGCGCGGTCGCGTCGACTCGACCGCACTGCTCGCGACTGCGAAGAAGGTGCTCGCGAACGCCGTCGTGCAGGACGTGCTGCTCGACGCGCTGCCGGCCGGTCTGCCCGGTTCCGCGGGCAAAGCCGACCTCGCCGTGCATGCGATCCCGCTCGCGAACCTCGACCGGGCCGGGCTCGAGAAGCTGTCGAAGGACGGCGGACTGGCGCTCGACGGCGCCGAGATGGAAGCGATCCAGCGCCACTTCCAGAAGCTCGGTCGCGCACCGACGCGAATGGAACTCGAAACGCTCGCGCAGACGTGGAGCGAGCACTGCAAGCACAAGACGCTGACCGGCAACGTGCAGTTCGAAGGCCGTACGATCACGAACCTCCTGAAGAGCACGATCGCGCACGTGACGCACACGCTGAACCGCGACTTCTGCGTCAGCGTGTTCGTCGACAACGCAGGCATCATCCGCTTCGACGACCAGGACTCGGTCTGCATCAAGGTCGAGACGCACAACCGGCCGTCGGCGATCGAACCGTTCGGCGGCGCCGGCACCGGAGTCGGCGGCGTAATCCGCGACGTGCTCGGCACCGGCCTCGGGGCGCGCCCGATCGCGAACACCGACGTGTTCTGCTTCGCGCCGCCCGACCTGCGCCCCGACCAGGTGCCGGCCGGTTGCCTGCATCCTCTCTCCGTGTTGAAGGGCGTCGTCGCCGGCGTGCGCGACTACGGCAACCCGATGGGCATCCCGAC
>CAZIFB010000020.1:0-36066 GCA_964538915.1 uncultured candidatus Brocadiaceae bacterium
GTCAATTCCTCAACGCGGTCCCTTCCCTCCCGGGAACGGACCGCGTTGCCTTGTATGCCCAGGCACTGGAATACCGGAGCGTTCGCGATGCCCCCCCCGGGGGGGCGCGTGCGGCAGAACCGGGACTCCGCTCGTTGCGAGGTGGTCGGCCGGATAGGGTTGGCGCCGATGTCCGAAGCCACCGTGCCCGCCGCGAAGCAGGATCCGGTGCTGCGGCACTACGAACTCCGGCGGGCCAGGGTCCCGGTTCCAGGGGGCGTGCTATCGCTCGTCGTTCCGGATGCGAGAGCTTGGGCGCGGACTGGGGCAGGCGGACAAGCCCCTCGGCGGAACGCTGCGTGGGAACCGCCATACTGGATGCAGGTGTGGCCTGCCGCCGTTGCCGCGGCGAGGGCGGTGGTTCGCCTCGGTTGCCGTGGGCTGCGTGTGCTCGACTTGGGCTGCGGGCTGGGCGTTCCCGGTGTTGCTGCTGCGGCGAACGGGGCGCGCGTGGTCTTCGCGGACCGGGAAGCGGATGCCTTGGCGTTTGCTCAGTGGAACGCCGTGCGCAACTCGGTGGAGAAGGATGCCGCGACGCACCGCGTCGATTGGGCGCGGGAGACGGTCTCGGGCTCGTTCGACGTGATCGTGATGGCGGACGTTTCCTACCGCCCGTTGCATCACGAACCGCTGCGTCGGCATGTCGCGACTTGTGTCGAGCCCGATGGTCTGGTCGTTCACGCCGACCCTTGGCGCCCAGAGTCGACACCCTTCCTCGACTGGATGCGGGGGGCGTTCGCGGTGCAGGAGGAGGATTGCGAGGTCGTGTTCGCCGAGCGCCGAACGCGTATCCGGGTCGTCATCGCGGCGCGTAGCTGGTCGAGGCTTTCCGAGGTTCGCAACGCCGGTCCTCAGCGTTCCTCGCGGCAACGGCCATGAGCATTCGAATCGACGGCCTCACGATCGCGTATGGCAACCACGTCGCGGTGGACGGCCTGAGTGTCGACATACCGTCGGGAACCGTTGGCCTCCTCGGGCGCAACGGAGCCGGGAAGAGTTCGATCTTGCGCGCCTCGCTCGGCCTCGTTCGCCCAGTGGCCGGCCAGGTGCGGGTGCTCGACTTGCCGGCCGGACTCGGTGGCTCCGAGTTGCGTGGTTGGATCGGCTACATGCCGGAACGCGATGCGCACCTTCCGCGGATGACCGGGTTCGAGATGGTGGCGATGCTCGGCATGCTGACGGGCATGCCGAGGCGCGACGCCTGGCGGCGGGCGCACGAAGTCCTCTACCTCGTTGGCCTCGAGGAGCAGCGGTATCGAGCCGTCAGCGGTTACAGCGCCGGCATGCGTCAGAAGGCGAAGCTCGCCGCGGCGCTGGTGCACGATCCGGCCGTGATGTTCCTCGACGAGCCGACGAATGGGCTCGACCCACAGGGCCGCACGGAGATGCTCGAACTCGTCCGAGAACTCGGCCGCGATCTCGGGAAGTCCGTGGTGTTCTCGACGCACATCCTGCAGGACGTCGAGGACGTTTGCGACTCTGTGATCGTGTTGGACCGGGGGCGTGTGGTGGCGCAGGGCAGGCTCAACGAGCTGACAGGCGGAGCGGGTCGTGAATACGAAGTGCGAATCGACCCGGGGTCGTTCGTCTTGGATGCTGCCTGGTTCCCTGGGGGGACGGTTCGCCGCGCGGATGGCGGGGCCTACGTCCTGACTCTGCCAGAGGGATTGGATCCCTCCCGCCTCTTCGCAGCAGTCAGTGCAGCCGGTGGCGTCGTTCGAGGGCTCGCGGCGAAGCGGCGGAGTCTCGAGGATGTCTTCTTTCATGCGATCGGCGGTCGCGCAGGAGCGAGCGCGTCGTGAGTGGGGCTCTTCACTATCGCGAGTCCGCCTTCGAGGTCGTACCCGCGTGGCGACGCTGGTGGCCGCTGGCTGTCGCCGAGTTCCGCACGCTCTTTCGAACGAAAGGCGGAGTCGCGGTGTACTGCGTTTGCCTGCTTCCAGGTGTGGTGCGGTTGGTCATCTTGCTGGTGCTGTTCGGCGTGTTGAATCTGGGCGGTGGCGGAGTCAGAGCCGGCGCGGGGCAACGTGCGCGAGGCGTGCTCGAGCCGTCGGGCCTCGATTTCTACTTGCGGCCGGCACTCGACGTGATGCCGGGCATGGTCATCGCGCTGCTCTTGACCTCGTTGGTCACGGCACGGGCGATCGCCCGGGACCGCGTCACCAATGCGCTGGAACTCTATTGGACCCGCGGGATCACGCCGATCGGTTACCTGTTCGCGAAGTGGGCCGGGTGCTGTGCGCTCTTCGCGACCATCACGGCGGGGGTGCCGTTCCTGTTGTGGTGCGTGGCCACGCTCCTCGCCGACGATACGACAACGTATCTGCAGCTGGCGCCGTCCATCGCCAGAGGGTTGATCGGCACGTTGACAGCTACCGCGACTTGGACCGCGATTTGCGTGTTCCTGTCCGCAGTGTGCGCGACGCCGAGCGTGGCGATGGTGGCGTGGAGCACGTTGGTCGTGGGGACCGACGCCGTTGGCTTCGTCTTCGCCAAGTTGCTTGCGGCTCCTTGGCTGTCGTCGCTTGGGCTTTGGAACGCGGGCGCTGTTCTCGCGCGCGCCATTGCCGGGGTGCCCCAGCGAGACGCTTCTCTGCTGACAGCCGTCATCACGCTCGGGGTCGCGTTCGTCGGCGTGGGTGCGCTCGCGCAGCGGCGCATGCGATTGTCGGAGGCCGTTGGATGACCGAAGTGGTCGTGCGCACGGATGACCCGCTGCTCGCCTTCGACCGGGTGACGAAGTGGTACGGCCATGTGGCCGCGTTGACCGATGTCTCGTTCGGCGTCGGGCGGGAGATCGTTGGCCTCGTCGGTCGCAATGGGGTCGGCAAGTCGACGCTCATGAAGCTGTCGGCGGGTCTGCTTCGCCCCAGTCAGGGCAGGGTCCGAGTCTGTGGCCTTCCGGCCGGCTCGGCGGGAGCTCGTTGCGTCGTCGGCTTCAGCCCGGACGTCGAGCGCCTCTTCGAAGAGTTGACTGCCGTCGAGTTCGTGGCCTGGATGCTGCGACTCCACGGTTGGTCGATCCGAGCAGCGAGGGATCGCAGTCGGGAGGCCCTTTCCGATCTCGGCCTCGCGCCGAACATGGATCGACACGTCCGGGAACTCAGCAAGGGCATGCGGCAGCGCGTGCGACTCGCGCAGGCTCTCGCCCATTCTCCGCGGCTGGTGTTGCTCGACGAGCCGATGACCGGACTGGATCCGGTCGTTCGGGGTGAGTTCGCGGACACGATCCGGGCACTTCCCGGTCGCGGGGTGGGCGTCCTGGTCAGCAGCCACGTTCTGCCCGAGCTGGAGTCCTTCGTGGATCGAGTTGTCCTGGTTCATCAGGGGCGACTGCTGGCGCAAGGGAAGGTCGCGGACCTGCGCGAGCGTGTGCCGTCGCGTCCGCACCGGATCAGGCTTCGAAGCGCGACTCCCCGCGATCTCGCGTCGCGCCTGGTGATGTGGTCGCAGGTCGGTGGCGTCGATGTGCGGGGCGACGCGGTCGACGTCGACGTGGTCGCCGAGCCGGGTTTCTACGAAGCTCTCACCCAGCTCGGTTCCGCGTGGCAGGGCGCCATCCAAGAGATCGTTCCCCTCGACGACGACCTCGCGTCGGTGTTCGGCTATCTCGTTCGATGAACACCATCCCTGCGCGTCCCGGATTCATCGCTTCAGCCGTCGAGTCGGTACGCCAGTCGTTGCTGCGCGTCGTTCACCGTCGCCTGCGCTACGTTGCGCTTGCCTACCTCGCGCTCGCGTTGCTGGCCTGGTTTGGCGGCCACGCGGCGCTCGCGTCGGGGAAGATGCAGGGGCGGCAGTTGTTCTGCGTCGTGGCGTGGTGGTTGCTGGGCACGGTCCTGATGCCCTGGAGTGCCCTCTTCGTCGGCATCCAGGTGGTCCATGGCCCGATCGAAGACCGGACCTTCCAGTATCTGTTCTTGCGGCCTGTGCCTCGCCCGGCGCTGCTCCTGGGGCAATGGCTCGCCGCCTCGATCGTTGCCGCCGTGTTCTCGGCTGCCGCGGTGGCGCTGCTGTTCGCGATCCTTGCGGCCCGTCCCGGACTGTGGCCCGACGGGCTCGAATGGTCCTTGCTGCGCACCTTTTCGTTGACCATGGCCGTCGGCAGCGTCGCGTACTGCGCGGTAGCGGCGTTCCTGGGTGCATGGTCCCGCCGGCCGTTGGTCGTGGCGACCATCTTCGTGGTCGGACTGCAGACGCTCGCTGCCAACCTCGACGTGTCCGCCGGACTTCGACGACTGACGATCCTCGATCCGCTGCGGAGGCTGGTCATCGCCGGTGTCGAGCCGGACCCTCGGCTCGCCGAGGCACTGTGGCCGGCCGAACGCGATCCCAGGTCGGAACTCGTGGGTTCGCCGATTCTCGATCTCGGACTTCTGACGGTCGTGTGCCTCGCGTTCGCCGCATGGATCCACGCGCGCACCGAGTACGACTCACGGGAGCGTGAATGACCGCCGAGACGAATGCCACGGCACCGACCCCCTTGCCGGACGAGGCGCGTGAACTCGCCGGGCTTCTGGCGCAAGTCACATGGTTCAACCGCCTGCGGCTCCTGGTTGCGGGAGGCGTCGTGTGGCTGACCGCGCTGGCGAGCCACGTCCTCGACATCGTGAGCGACCCGATGCCGCTCTACGCCCTGGCCGCGTTGACGGTCGCCGTGGACGTGCTCTACATGGCGCGCTTTCGGGCGCTGGAGCGCGCCAACGTGCACGCCGTGCGTCGGCACGTCTATCTGCAGATCCTCGTCGATCTGCTGATCCTGACGGCGCTACTGCACCACACGGGAGGAATCACCAACCCGTTCGCCCTCTGCTACCTGTTCCACGCATTCATCGCTGCGCTGGTGTTGTCGGTCGGCGCCGCGGTGGCGGTGGCTGCGTGCAGTGTCGTACTGCTCGTGCTGCTCGGCGCCGCAGAGCGCCTCGGCTGGTTGCCGCATCGCTCGTTGCATCTCGGCCTCATCGATCTCGACGCCGTCGAGCCTCTCGGTTTCTGGCTCCTGGTGCTGGCGTACGCCGTGACGCTCGCGTTCTCGATCTACTTCGTCTCGACGGTGTTGGGGCGACTGAAGCGGAACGAGTCGGAGCTGATGCGCCTCGGCCGTTACCTCGCCCTCAGCGAGAAGCTCGCGTCGATCGGAACCCTGGCCGCGGGCGTCAGCCACGAGATCAACAACCCGATCGGGGTCATCGCCAACAAGGTCCAGATCCTGCGCTACCGCATCGCGGACCACGATGCCCCCGAGGCGCTGTGTACGGAGCTCGACGTCATCGAGAAGCACACGCGGCGCGTGGCCCAGATCACCGCTGGCCTGCTGGCGTTCGCCCGCGAGACTGCCTTCGAACGAAAGGCGGTCGACCTCGCGGTGCTCTGTCGCGAAGCGGCCGATCTCGTGCGTGTACCGTTCAAGGCCGCCGAGGTCGAGTTGTCGTGGCGCGAGATCGCCCTCAACGAGGCGGTCGTCGACGGATCGGCGAATCACCTCCTGCAGGTCCTGATCAACATCCTGCTCAACGCCAAGGACGCATCGCCGCGTGGGTCGGGCGTGGAGATGTGGATCGATCGGGGGCCCGGGGAAGTCGTCGTGTCGATCCGCGATCACGGAAGCGGTATTCGCCCCGAGCATCTGGCCAAGGTCTTCGATCCGTTCTTCACGACGAAAGAGGTCGACAAGGGCACAGGACTCGGCCTCGCGATCAGCCACGGCATCGTCGAGCGCCATCGCGGCCGGCTCGAGGTGGAGAGCGAGTTCGGGCACGGGGCGACCTTCCGCATCGCGTTGCCCAACGCTGCTGGGTCTCGTGACAGGTGGGGGCCGGCCGGGCCCGTCGATCCAACCAGTGGTGGATCGAAGTAAAAACTCTTGCGTGGTGCGTCGCGTCGCGTAGGGTGCGGCGCGTGTTGGGCGGTCGCCGTTGGGAGGGACCGACAGCACGGGCCGCTCGGACTAGGCACCCGGGCGGTCCGACTCTGGTCGCTGGTGCCGCTTCCGGGCGACTGTCACACCTCTGGTTCCTTCGGTAGACGTTCGATCGAAGGCTGCTCCCGAGAGGGACCTCGGTGTTCGCGCGGTTCACGCTGCGCGCGGTTGTTCGGCCGCGGATCAGTCTGGAGATCTGCGCCGCCGGTTCCGCGAGGGGTCGGCGGCGCTTTTTCGCTTCGGCGCGTCCCGGTTTGCATCGAAAGCCGGAATGCGACCGCCGGCGATGGACGCACGGGCAGCCAAGCCGCGTTCCCAGTGCGCCTTCGGTGCGCGATGGCGGCGGAACCGGCTCGCAAGAGCAACGCGTGCGCGGCGGGACGCCCCGTCAGTCGCGGCTGGCGCGCGGGAGCAGTGAGCGCGAGCAGTGAGGCGAGAGCCGGTTGGCGCGACGTCGTCGGACTCGCTGCCTAGAGCTTGACGTCGACCACCTGGTCGACACTGAAATCGAACGAGAACTCCTCGTCGACATTGATGAGGCGCCCAGTGCCCTTGAACTCGTTGAAGATGATCGCGCCTGCGAGCGCGCGGCCGTCTTCGAGAGACAACTCGACCCACTCAGCCTGGCGGGCGTTCATCAGCAGGTCGTAGACTTCGTCGCGGGTGGGGCGGGTGGTGTTCCGGTCGGACATGGCGGGGTTTCTCCAACGCAAGGCGGCACCGCGGGGGAAGGCCAGCGCGGCGGCCGGGATCTGGTGTGTGTGGTGGGGCGACGTCGAGAGGCCCGTGGTATCGGGCCGACAGCGTCCGAGTCGTCGTCTCGATCGCGGGCTCGATCAGGCGAGGTCGCCTGCGATACCGGCGCGAATCAAGAACTGCGACCAGGACTCGAATTTCGCGGGATCTTGCCACAGTTTTTGGAACTCGACAAGGGACCCGAACCCCCCGTGCATCTTGGTGGTTTCGCGCACCGCGACTCGGCTCCGAACCGCTTCCAGGGACCCGACCAGATCCCAAACATAGACCAGGCCCGCATGCACCGCCCCGACCGGGGTCTGGTCGTCGTTCAGCAGGCCGATGAGGCGGGGCGACGGCGAGGCGGCGTGGACCACCAGCTCTTCGCGCAGTTCACGCCCCAGGGCCAGCTGGAAGAACTCGCTGCCGGCGATCTTCCGTGTGGTGCGGTCTTCGGCGTCGACATGGCCCCCGATGCCGATCGACCACGCGCCGTGGAGGCGGCTCTCGCCCTGCCCCTTCGTTCTCCGGACCACGAACACTCCGTGGACGCGCGGGTCGTCGTGCGCGACGGTGGCCCGGAGCACGCAATACGGTATCCACTGCTTCCACGCCGGCTCCTCCTCGGCCGTGGCGCGAGGCTCGAATCGGCCCGCCCCGAAGGCGCGCTGCAGGAATGCGTCCCCGTCCGCGGGCGCGATCGGAATGAAGCCCTGGGGCCAGTCACCGCCGAAGAATGCGCGGCGGTCGACGACGAAGACGTCGGCCATCGAGACCAGCGGCCTACTTCGGTTGCCCTTCGTCAGGCGGCGGGGCGGGTTCGGCGGGCTTCTTGCCGCCGCCGAGCAGCGCGCGCAGGCTCGCGAGCGACGTCACCTCACCCTTGTGCGTGACCGTCTCGACGACCTCCTTCGCTGGCTCGACGGTGTAGACACGCTGCTCACGCGGGCCGCCGCGGCCTCGCCGTTCGCCGAAGCCCCGGTCACCGAACCCACGGTCACCGAATCCGCCGCGATCGTCGCGGTTGCGCTCGCCCGGGCCGCCACGTGGCCCACCGCGTCCTCCGAACCGACGGCGCTCGCCGCCCTGGCCGGGTTCGGCCGGTCCGCGCCGTTCCGGTCCACGTCCGCCGTCCGGACGGCCGCCGCGCGGGCCCTCGTCACCGTCGCGATGGCGGCGCGGCCGGCGCCCTTGCGCCTGCTCCATGCGTTCGCCGAGGGTCGGCAGGCGCCCTTCCTGGAGGTGCCGTGGCTTGTGCATGGACAAGGCGATCTTCGAGTGCTCCTTGTCGACGTGTAGCACCCAGACCTGCACGACCTCGCCGACGCGCAGCATCTGGTTCGGATCCCGCAGCCGGTGCGGTGGGATCTGCGAGATGTGCACGAGTCCGTCCTGGCCGATCCCGAGATCGACGAACGCGCCGAACTCGGTGAGATTGGCGACGCGACCGCGCAGTTCGCGGTCGGCGTGCAGGTCGGTGATCGAGTGCACTCCTTCGTTGCCCGTGGGAGTGAGTTCGCCGCGCGGATCCTCGTTCGCGCGGCCGAGCAACTGAAGCACTCCGATCACGCGCTGCCGCGGAGTCCCTTCGGCGACGAATTCGTCGACCGGGACGTCGCGCAGGTTCTGTCCGACGAGGTCGATCGCCGGGACGCCCTTCTTCGCGGCCACTGCGGTCGCGATCGCATAGTCGTCGGGGTGCAGCGGTGTCGCGTCGAGCGGCTCGGCTCCGCCCGTGATGCGCACGAAGCCGGCGATGTTGCGCACGGCACCGGCGGCGAGGCCCGGCACGCCGGCGAGTGCGCCGCGGTCCTTGAAACCGCCGATCGAACGGCGGTGGTCGAGGATCGCCTTCGCCGATTCGGAGCCGAGCCCGGGCAGTTGCTCGAGCACGTCCTGCGTCACGGTGTTGAGGTCGCAGCCGACCTGGGCGAGACAGCTCGCCGTGACTGCACCGAGTTCCCGCTGCAGCATGCCCTGGTGCACGTCGTCGAGCGTCTGGCCGATGCCCAGCGTGCGGACGTCCATGCGTGCGAGTTCCTGCAGCGGGTCCTGCAGACGGCGGCCCAGCGAGATCGCGGTGCGAACGCCCACTTCGACGCCGGGGATCGCCTTCTTCCCGGCGGCGCTCGTGGCGAAGATCGTCGACGCGGCTTCGTCGACCGGCACGACCATCGGGAGCGGTGTCTCGCCGAGCGCCTTCCTCAGCGCTGCGACGAGGCGTTCGCTGCTCGCCTGCCGCCGGCCGTGTGGAACGGCGATTGCCGCCGGGGTCTCCGTGCGGATCAGTTCGCAGAGCCACTGAAGGGAGCCTTGCCTCTGTTCGTCGGTCTCGGCTGGCAGCGTCTTGTGCTGTGCCACCGACCCGTCTTCCGCGAGCAGCACCGCCCATGCGCTCTTGCTGCTCGTGCGCAGGCTCAGCACCTTCTTGTGGCCCAACGGTGGCGCCAGCAGCTGCGAGCGCAGGTTGCGGCCGTAGGTTCGAACGGCCTCGCGGTCGGCCTTCTCCTTCAGCCGGCGTCGCACGTCCTTGCCGCAGTACTCCTGCAGCTGTGCAGCGGCCTGGTCGAACACGAGGTTGTAGAACTCGAGCAGCGGCGCGTCGGCCTCGAGGTCCTTGGCGTGGAGCTCGCGCAGCAGTTCGCGATGGCGGCCGTCGGGCAGCGTCAGCTCGAGGCGAAGAATGCCTTCGCGCTCGGCGCGTCGCAGCGCCAGCATGCGTCCGGCCGGGATGCGGCCGATCGGCTCCGCGAAGTCGAACATGTCCCGGCGTCGGCCATCGGGGCTCTTCTGGGGCTGGCTCGCTGCCGCTGCAGGCGTCGGCTCGGCAGGCGTTTCGACGGGCGTGCCTTCCGCCGGCGAATCAGTGGGTGCAGGTGCCGATGCGGTTCCGTCGGCCGCCGCGGTTTCGCCGTCCGTGGGCGCCGGTTCCGCGTCGACCACTGCGCTCGGAGCCGCTGCCGCAGTGGCCCGGTGTTCGGCATGCGTCGCTTGTTCGGGCGGCCTCGGTTCCGCAGGCGCGCTGCGGTCGGGGTTCACCGCGCGGGCGCGCAATACGCCCCGCTTCAGTTCGTCGCGGAATCGGCCGCGCGTGGTCGGATCGTGGGAGATGCGATCCGCGAGGATCAAGAGAACACCCTCGAGCACGGACTCGGGCGTCGGGAGCCCCTTGGCGGCGTCGAGATACTGGTTGGCGACGTCCTGCAGCGTCTGGTCCCCGAGTTGGCGGTGCTGAATCGCCATCGCGAGGGGCATCAGTCCCTTTTCCTCCGCTTGCATCGCCGGGCTGCGGCGGCGTGGACGCATCGACTGGTAGAAGTCGTCGATCACGTCCTGGTCGACGCAGTCGGCGAGTACCGCCTCGAGTTCGGGGGTGCGCCGACTCCGTTCCTCCGCCTGCTGCAGGATCGCTGCGCGGCGCTGTTCGATCTCGGTCAGCGTGTGCAGCCGGTCGGCGATCGCCTGGATGCGATCCTCGGCGATGTTGCCAACCGTCCACCGGCGGTAGCGCGCGATGTAGGCGGGCGTCGCACCCTCTTCGAGGAGGGACGTGATCGCCGAAACGGTCTCGGGCGGGTTGTCGAATTCGGCGAAGAGACGATCGAGCGTGGCTTGTGATGCCATGGTTCTTGGCGGCGCCGGTGGCGCAAAGCAGGGGCGGCTACAGTAGCACGGCCCTCGATCCCCGCCACCATCGGCCTCGCCGGGCTGCGCGGGGAATCGCGATTGCGCAGTTCCCCGGAGTCCTCGAAGATCGCGCGCCGCCATGGATCCCGGCCTTCGCTCCGCGTGATGCACCGCCGTCGATGACTCGCTCCGACGACCTGTCGCACGTCCGGCGCATTTGGCTCAGGACACCCAACTGGCTCGGCGACTTCGTGATGGCGACGTCGGCCTTCGCGCGTGTGCGCGCCGCGTTCCCGGCGGCCCACATCACCGCCGGAATGCGCCCGTACCTGCGGCCGTTGCTGTCGGGATCGAACGTCTTCGACGCGATCGTGGACACACCGCGCGCTTCCGGGCTCCGTGCGTTGTGGCGCCAGGTGCGCGACCTGCGCGAGCGTCGCTTCGATCTCGCGATCGTGCTGCCCAACTCGCTCGCGACGGGTTTGCCGCCGTTCCTCGCGCGCGTGCCGCTCCGCCTCGGCTACACGCAGGGGCGGCCGTTCCTGATGAACGTGGGGCGCCGCGCCGAGATGCAACGCCGCCTCCTCGCGCGGCGGCTCGGCCCGAAGCGCAAGCCCGTGCCGATGCCGATCTACTACCGCGACCTCCTCGACGTCGTGGAGTTGCCTCCGGTCGACCTGCGTCCGCGGCTCGACGTGACGCCGGAGGACGAGGCGTGGGTCGACGAGCACCTTCGGTCGCACGGTATCGCTCGTGACGACCGCCTGCTGCTTCTCGTCGTCGGCGCCAACTTCGGCGCGAGCAAGCTGTGGATGCCCGAACGGTTCGCGGCGGTCGCGAGGGCGTTCCAGGATCGGCACGGCATGCGGGCTCTGGTCCTGGTCGGTCCGTCCGAAGTCGAACTCGGCGAGCGCATCGCGAAGGAGGGGGGTGCGATCTGCCTCTCCAGGCCGGTGTTGCCGCTCGACAAGCTGAAGGCGTTGATCCGGCGCGGGGCGCTGATGGTCACCGGGGACACCGGACCTCGCCACATCGCGGTCGCGTTCGATCGGCCGATCGTCTGCCTGTTCGGCCCGACGGACCTCGACTACACGCGCTACTGCCTCGAACGGACCGAGATCGTGCGCAAGGACCTTCCGTGTGCGCCGTGCCAGCGGAAGGTCTGCCCGCTCGGCCATCACCGCTGCATGCGCGACATCACGGTCGAAGAGGTGGTCGCTGCCGGCGAACGTCTTCTCGCGCGCGGGTGAGGTCGCCCGCCCCGAGGGCCTGGCGGTAGGATCCTCCGAGTGCTGCGGTTGCGGTGGTTACGATCGCCCGCCCGTCGGCTATTGCGTTCGCACCGCCCCTCATGAGTCGAGGCCCTTTCCTGCTGGTCGTCACGCGCGACGGCAAGTCCGAGACCCACGCGTTCCATCAGGACGTGGTGTCGATCGGTCGTTCGCGCGAGTGCGACCTGTTCCTGCCCGATCGCCTCGTGTCGCGCATCCACTGCCGTGTCGAACGCGCCGACGCGTCCTTCGCGCTGGTCGACGCCGGCGCGCAGAACCCCGCGAAGCTGCGGGGACGTCCGGTGCTGCGGGCCGAGCTGAAGGTCGGCGAAGCGTTCGCGCTCGGCAACTACGAGATCGCGCTGGGCCTGCCGGCGGTCGAGAACGCCTCGGTCGACGAGACGCGGCCGGGCGATCACCCGCGCGGCAGCCACGATCTCGTCGCGTTCCTGCAGATCGCTCGGGCGCTCAACGAGGAGCAGGACCTGACGCGGCTCCTGACGCAGATCGTCGACGCGACGATCCAGATGTGCGGCGCGGAACGCGGCTTCCTGATCCTCGGCCAGAACGGCGAGCACTCGGTCGAGGTCGCCCGCAATTTCGCGCAGGAAGAGGTCCTGTCACCTGAGTTCAAGATCTCGCGCACGATCGCCAACCGCGTGATGGCGACCGGCGTACCGGAGCTGACGACGAATGCGCAGGAAGACGACCGTTTCCGTGACCTGCAGTCGGTCGCCGATCTGCGGTTGCGCTCGGTGTTGTGCATCCCGATCCGCATCCAGGGCGAGGTGGGAGGCGTGCTCTACGTCGACAATCGCCTCCAGCAGCAGGTCTTCCAGGAGCGCGAGAAGGCGCTGCTCCTTTCGCTGGCGGATCACGCCGGCACGGCGATCCACAACGCGCGCACGCTCGAGCAGCTGCGCGGCAAGCAGCTCGAGTTGCAGTCCGCGCTCGATCGGGTCGACCAGCTCAATGCGGCGCTGAAGGGCCAGCTGCAGGAGAAGTCGAGCGAGCTGTCGCAGATCCGAGAGGAGATCAGCACGCAGACGCTGAGCAATCGCAGCAAGTACGACTACAAGCAGATCGTCGGCAACGGTCGCGCGATGCGGAACGTCTTCGCGCTGCTCGACAAGTACATCGAGACGGACGACCCGGTGCTCGTCACGGGTGACTCGGGAACGGGCAAGGAACTCGTCGCGCGCGCGATCCACGCGCACAGCTCGCGAAAGCAGAAACCCTTCGTCAGCGAGAACTGCGCGGCGCTCCCGGAGGCGCTGCTCGAGAGCGAGCTCTTCGGCTACGTGCGCGGCGCCTTCACCGGCGCCACGGCGAGCAAGAAAGGTCTGCTGGAGTCCGCGAGCGGCGGCGTGCTGTTCCTCGACGAAGTGGGCGACATGCCCCTCGAGCTGCAGAAGAAGCTGCTCCGCGTCCTGCAGGAAGGCGAAGTGCGGCCGCTCGGCGGTCGGGAGACGATCAAAGTCGACGTGCGCCTGATCTGCGCGACGAACCGCAATCTCGAGACGATGGTGCGCGATGGCGGGTTCCGCGAGGACCTGTACTACCGCCTCGCCGTGCTGCCGGTGCACCTGCCGCCGTTGCGCGATCGGCGGGAGGACATTCCCCAGCTCGTGAAGCGCTTCCTCGGTGACGCACACCGCGAGAACCACACGCGCACACGAGTCAGTCCCGATGCGATGGAGCGCCTCGTCCAGTACGACTGGCCGGGCAACGTGCGCGAGCTGCAGAACGAGATCCGGCGGGCCGCGATCCTGTGCGACGGCGTGATCCTCGAATCGCACCTGAGCCAGCACGTACGCGAGGGGCGAAAGGGGCCGGGGTCCTCGTTCGCGGACGACGGCAGTGTGCCTGCCGATCGTGGGACGACGCTGCCCGACATGGTCCGCGAACTGGAGACGCGCGAGATCCAGAAGTCGTTCGATCGTGCCCAGTCGAACAAGAGCCGCGCCGCCGATCTGCTGGGGTTGTCGCGCTTCGCCCTGCAGCGGAAGCTGGACAAGTACGCACTCGACGCGAACGGTCGTCCGACCGGCGCCCCGCCCGCGAACGACGACTCGCCGTGATCGACGCGACCGGCGGACCCGGATGACCTTCGCGCAGCCATTCTCGGACTACGAGATCCTCGACCGGGTCGGCGCCGGCGCGATGGGCACGGTCTTCAAGGCGCGGCACAAGAAGCTGAACCGCATCGTCGCGCTGAAGGTGCTGAAGCCGTCGCTCGCTCGCGACACGCGCTACGTCGATCGCCTCCGCCGCGAGGCGCGCATCGTCGCCTCGCTGAACCACGCCCACATCGTGACGGGCTACGACCTGGGCGAGCAGGGCGGCTACCACTACTTTGTGATGGAGTTCGTCGAGGGCAAGTCGCTGCGCGCGCTGCTCGTCGAGTGGGGCATGTTCGCGGAGGAGTACGTGCGGCGCGTCGCCCGGCAGGTGGCGCTCGCGCTGGACCACGCGTACCAGCGCGGCGTCATCCATCGCGACATCAAGCCAGGGAACATCCTGATCGACGAGCGCGGAAGCGTGAAGCTGACCGACATGGGGCTCGCGAAGGGGCCCGCGGACATGACCCTGACGCGCGATGGCGCCACGGTCGGCACGCCCCAGTACATCTCGCCGGAGCAGGCGCGGAACCCGCAGGACGTCGACGTCCGCAGCGACCTGTACTCGCTCGGAGCGACGCTCTATCACATGGCGACCGGCGTGCCGCCGTTCCGCGGCGACACGATGGCACAGCTGCTCACGAAGCTCCTGCACGAGTCGCCGGTGCCGCCCGACGAGGTCAACCCGGCCTTGTCGCCCGGCCTCTCGTTGGTGATCCGCAAGCTGCTCGCCAAGGACCTTCGTGTCCGCTACCAGACCCCGCGCGAACTGCTCGACGATCTCGACCGCATCGAGCGGGCACTGCCGCCGCAGGTCGACGTCGATCGACTCGTCGCCTCGAGCGGCCCCCGTTCGACGGCCTGGACGATGCTGGCGGTCGTTCTCGGTGTCGTCGCGCTCGCGGGGCTGGCGCTGTGGATCGGCATGCAGATGCGCGGACCCGACGTCGAGCTGCCGACACCGGACGAGTTCCTGGTGCAGCTCGATCGCGACCTCGGGGCGGCGGCGACGCCGGGGGCGCGGCTGCAGATCCTGCGCAACCTCTCGGGGTCGGCACCCCTCGGGACGGAAGCGCAGGTGCTCCAGCGCGAACGCTCCGCGGCAGCAGCGGTGCAGCAGCTGGTCGACGCGACCGTCGCCGAACTCGCCGGGCCCCGTTGGGGCGAGCTGCAGGCGTGGTGTCGCGACTCCTCGGTCTGGCCGGACCGCCAGCGGTGCGAGCGCGAGCGCATCGCTCCGGTGCTCCGCGACCGTGCGGGGGTGGTGCTGGGCCAGTTGCCGCCGCAGGTGCGCACCGTGCGGATCGACGAACTGATCGCGGCGATCGATCGCGAACTCGCCGAGCGCGACCGTGAGCTCGCCGTCCGCTTCGAGGGGTTCCTGGGTGCGACGGTGCCGGCCCGGTCGGAGGAGCGCGTGCGCGCTGGTGACTTCGCCGGGGCTTCGCGCCTCTGGGCCGACGCCGTCGCCACCTTCTGTGACGGCGTGCGGCTCCCGTTGCCCGAACGCATCCAGCCCGCGCTGAAGCAGCGCTTGACGGAGATGCACCAGCGCGCGCAGTCGGCCGCGATCGAAGCGATCGAGGCGGCGGAAGCGGGGGTCGCAGCCGCGCTGCGCGCCGAGGTGGAAGAAGTCTGCGCGGCCCAGATCGAACGGCTCCGCGCGGGCGACGATCCGGACACGATCGCCGCCGTGGTCGCGCGCTTCCGGCAGGACCTCGCACAGGCCTGGCCAGCGGCGTCCCGGTTCCGTGTCGGGCACGATCCGTGGCCCTCCGTCGAGCAGCAGGTCGGTGCGCTGCAGCAGGCGGTGGCCTCGGCGATGGCGCTCGCGCAGGAGGCGCGGTTCGAAGCGCGCTGCGATCTCGCGTGGCGGGCCTATTGCGTAGGCGGGGCCGACGACGCGCTGGCGATGCTCGAGCGGGCCGCTGCGCCCGCGCCTCGCCACGACCGCCAAGCGGCACGCCATCGGGAGGTCCTGGAAGCTGCCCGTGACGTGGAGATCGCCGTGGTGCAGGCCATCTCCCGCGCGCCGTCGCCGGTCATCGCGTTCGCACGGACGAGTGCCGTGACCGCAGTGCAGCTCCACACCGAGGTGAGCGGCGGTGCGCTGCGGCTGATGTGTCGTGCCGGCGCCCAACCCGCCCGGCTCGCGCGGCTCGGCGAGTTCCGGTTCGGCGACCTGCTCTTGCAGCTCCGTCAGCAGGGCAGTGACCCGCTCGCCGGATTGCCACCGCGGAACCGGACCGCCGGCGCCGCGGTCGCGACGATGGTTGCCGAGGACCTGGCCGGCGTCGGAGCGTTGCTGCGCACGCTTTCTGCGGACGACGATGTGTTCCTCGTTCGCGAAGTCTGGCCGCGCATCCAGCGGTTCCGGGGTGAAGAGCCGGACTCGTCGATCGATCGTCCGGCGTTGTTCGCGGGTCTGACGCGAGCCCGCGAGGCTGCGGTGCGGTCCGGCGACCTGGCCGAGGTCGAAGCGGCTCTGCTCGCATGCGAGACGCGCGTCCCGGTCGCCGAGTGGACCGACCTGGAGCGCGGCGAAGTCCGCACGGCCCGACGCTGGCTCGTGCTCGAGCGACGGCGTCGCGCGGTGCAGGCCGATCTCGTCGGCGGTTCGCCGCGCGGATCGGCCGTGAGCGTCGGGATCGCGAACGACGAGATCACCGCCGAGGTCGCGATGCCCGCGGCGGTCCTGCGCAGCGGCGCGGGGGAAGGGTGGTCGGCGCGCGGCGGCGTGCTCGAGTTCGCCGGCGGCGACCGGCCCTGGAACGAGTTGCCGCTGCAGGCGCTGCGGTGCAACACGGGTATCGAGTCGTCGGTGCAGCGATCGACTCTGCAGGTCGATTTCGCCGTTCCCCCGGCGACCATCGGGCGTCGTTTCTACGTCGTCGAGTTCCGCGGCGTCGCCGTACTGCTCTGGATCGCCGCGAACGACTGCCTCTTCTGCACGGTCGTCGACGGGGACCTGCGTCGCGAGGACCTGGCCCAACGCGCGTTCCTCCACGTGGCCCAGGATGCCTTCGGGTCGACGCGGAACACGATCGTGCCCGGCGCCGTGCACCGCCTCGTCATCGACGTGTTGCCCTCGGCGACGCGGCGCCGCGCCGCCGTGAAGGTGATGCTCGAGGGCACGAGCGTGTTCGACGAGTCGCGCGACGTCGATCCGCAGGCGCCGATCGCGGTCGCGTTCCACGCCCGGCAGGAAGTCGCGGTGCACCGTTTCGTGGTGCGAGCGACCGGCTTCTGACGCAGGCGTGTCACCGCGGAGCGGTCGCGGCCGTCACCGTTGGCCCGTCCGGCGGTGCGATCAGCGGCGCTGCCGCGAAGCGCATCGCGAGATCGAAGGGTCGCTTGCCGATCGGCTGGGTTCCGGGCGCGACCGCCGCGCCATCGGCGAACGTGTGTTCGCGAGCGAGCAACGCGCACGCGAGTGCACCCATGCTCCAGTCGTTCCGCTCGTGCACCGAACGGAGGGTCTCGTAGTCCCGCGCGGGCGCGGGGCGAAGGCGCCGCGCCGAGTGCAGCCGCAACTCGGCCGTGCCGCGGTCGGCGCAGAGGACCCGGTCGTCGACGTCGGGTTCGCAGACGAGGCGCGCCCAGTTCGCGCGCGCGACCGGGTCGTGGGTGATCAGCATCGCCTGCCGTACGTGGTCGGTGGCGAGTGCTCCGTCGCCCGTGCGGGTCGCGAGGAGTGCGATGCGCCTCTGGAACTCGGGCACACCGTCCGCCAGCCGCGCCGCGAGGTGCAGCCGCTCCGCCGCTCGCTGGGGGCGGCCGTTCGCCAGATCGTTCGCGGCACCGCGCAGGAGACGGTCGCACGAGAAGGCGCGCAGGTTGGACTCGCCGAGTCCGAGCGCCGGTGCGTCGGGTTCGCCGGCGAGCGCGAACGCGCGGTCCAGCGCCTCGGCGAGGCGATCCGCGATCGGGCACGGCAGGTCCGCTTCGACGGAACAACCCGCTGCGGCCGTGGGCGAACAGCGGACGATCAGCCTCGCCGACGCGGCGCTGCCGAGAGATCGCATGACGCGATCGCCGCACAGCACGTCCAGCTCGGCGTCGAGCCCGTCCGGCTTCGCGGCGAAACGGATCCTCGCGGTCGCGACGGGGATCCAGGATCCTTGGGGCGAGCACTCGTACGCGATCTCGAACCCGTCGCCGCGGACGGAGACCGGCGCGCCGGCCGAGGCCAGCGCGGGATCCGAGAACGGCAACGCGTGTCGCGCCGCTGCGGCGGCGAGGCCGGCCGTCACATCGACCGGCAGCGCGATCGTGCGGACGAAGTGGATTGCCGACGGCATGCCCGGGTCCGGCGCCACGGCGCAGCCCTGGGTCAGGAGGGCGGCGACGGCGCCGACGGCAAGGCTGTGGATGCGCGCGGACATTTGCTGTCGACGCGTGGTCTTCGGCAGCTTCCGCGAACTCGTTCGGCGGCCGGGGCGCCGTCGTCCCGCCCCGGGACGCGCGCGGCGACCACTGCCGATGGCAGCGTCAGTTCTCGGCCACCACGAAGGCGGTCGCGGTGTCTTCGGTGTGCGTGAGACTGACGTGCATGCGCCGGATCCCGAGCGCCGCGGCGCGTGCGGCGGCGGCGCCGTGCAGTTCGATCCGCACTGCGCCGTTCTCGTCGCGCCGGACCTCGATCTGCCGAAAACCGATGCCGTCGGTCCAACCCGTGCCGAGGCACTTCATCGTCGCTTCCTTCGCGCAGAAGCGCGCCGCCAGCGATTCCGCCGGCCGGTGCCTCGAACTGCAGTACGCGAATTCGTCGTCGGTGAGGATGCGGCGCGCGAAGCGTTCGCCCGTTCGGCGCCACGTCGCCGCGAGGCGCTCGATCGAAACGGAGTCGACGCCGATGCCGACGATCACGATGCGGCCTCCGGAGTCCTCGTCAGGACGGGGACCGCGTGCATGCCGTCGTGGTCGAACCAGTAGGCCGCGACCACGACGGGTCGATCCGCCGCCGCGCCGACGACGAGTTGCAGGCAATTGCGCCATGCGTCGCGGCGGTCGCGCAGAGAGGGGATCGCGGCGCCGTTCGGATGGCTGTGCACGAAGCCGAGCCAATGCCGCCCCGCTGCGCGGATCGCCGCCTCGGCGCGTGCGAACGCGGCTGGCTCTGCGGCGAACGTGTCGGGGCCGACCAGGGCGTCGAGTGCGACGACGGTGTCGACGTCCGGGCGACGGTCGTCCGCGGTGCCGCCGAGCAGGGCGACGAACTCGTCGGGGAGCGCCGCTGCGGCCGCTGCTTCGAGCCGAGCGCGCGTCACCGGATCGATCCGCACGGCCTCGGGGCGCATCGCCAGAGGCTACGGTCGCCTGTCCCCCGAGCAAGGTCGCCGCGGCGACGCGTGCGTGGCCTTTCGGCGGGGCGCCTGCTACCGTGCGCGGTCTGCCATGAGACTTCGCGCGCCGTTCTTCGCTCTCTGCGCCTTGCTGGTCCCGCTGCTGCCCGCCCAGGACGGCAAGACCCCGCCGAAGCCCGAGGCGCAGCCGGCGGAGGCCGCCGCGAAGAAGACGCCGCCGGCCATGGTGATCGGCGTGGTGGACCTCGGCCGCGTGTTCGACCTGCATCCGCGCACCATCCGGGAGCGCGAACGCCTGCAGCGCGAGGCGCAGGAGCGCGAAGGTGTGATGAAGGAACTCGAACGCCGCGCGAACGAACTGAAGGGACTGATCTCCAATCTGAAGGAAGGGTCGCGGGAGCGTGGGCGCAAGGAGCTCGAGTACGACCTCCTGTTGCAGCAGAAGCGCGCGACCGGGCAGCTGCTCAAGGACGAGATGCTTGCCGAGCAGGCGAAAGTGCAACTCGCGATCTACGAAGAGCTCGAGGCCGCCGTGAAGCAGCTGGCGAAGGACCGCGGTTTGTCCCTCGTGCTGCGCATCGACGTCGACGACAAGTCGTCCGACGACGACAAGCAGGGGCGCATCGTGTCCCGCCTGCGCACCTTCGAGCAGCGGCAGGTCCTGTTCGCGGCCGAGGAGCTCGACCTCACGCCTGCACTCATCAAGCTCGTGCAGGTTCCGCTCGACCCGGCGAGCGAGGCGCCGCCCGCCGCGCCGCAGAACGGCGGCAAGGACGGCAAGTAGTGGTCGCCAACGCTCCGCCGACTCCGGCGCCGACGGCGCGCCCGCAGCGCACGCTGAAGAACCCGGTCGAGTACCGCGGCGTCGGTCTGCACTCCGGCAAGGAGATCAAGATCGTCGTGCGGCCCGCGGAAGCGGGCACCGGCGTGTCGTTCGTCCGCACCGACATCGAGGACCACCCGGTCGTCCGGGCCCACGGCGCCAACATGAAGGCGCGCCAGCGCCGCACGTGCATCCAGGACGGACGCGCGGAGGTCTACACCTGCGAGCACCTGCTGGCGGCGCTCTACGCGCTCGGCATCGACAACGCGGTGGTGGAGATCGACGGCGAAGAGGTGCCGGGCCTCGATGGCGCGGCGTCGGAGTTCTTCCGCGGGCTGCGCGAGAGCGGCGCCGTCGAGATGCGGGCCACGCGGCCGATCTGGTCGGTGAAGCACCCGATCTACGTCCGCGAGGGCACCGCGAGCCTCGTCGCACTGCCTGGCACCGGTCGTCTCACGATCGAGTACCACCTCGACTATCCGCGCGTGAACGGCACGGCCCTCGGCACGAAGCAGATCGTCGGGTTCGAGCTCACGCCGGAGAACTTCGAGCGCGACATCGCGCCGGCGCGCACGTTCGTGTTCGCGCACGAAGTCGAGGCGCTGCGCGCCGCAGGACTCGGCAAGGGCGCGAATCCGCAGAACACGCTCGTGGTCGGCCCGAACGGTCCCGAGCAGAACTCGCTGCGCTGGGACGACGAACTCGCGCGCCACAAGATCCTGGACCTGATCGGCGACCTCGCGAACGCCGGCGTCGACCTCGACGCGCACATCATCGCGACGCGTTCGGGCCACGGGCTCAACATGGCGATGGTGCAGCGCATCCTCGAGGAGCGCGAGCGTGAGCAGGAGCAGGGCGAAGCGGTCAGCGACTCCGGCCTCGACATCCGGCAGATCCTGAACCTGCTGCCGCACCGCTACCCGTTCCTGCTCATCGATCGCGTGATCGAGCTCGATGGATTCCAGCGCGCCGTCGCGATCAAGAACGTCACGATCAACGAGCCGTTCTTCCAGGGGCACTGGCCCGAGCAGCCGATCATGCCGGGGGTGCTGCAGCTCGAGGCGATGGCGCAGCTCGCCGGTGTGCTCCTGCTGCGCAAGCTCGAGAACACGGGCAAGCTCGCCGTGCTGTGGAGCATCGACAAGGTCAAGCTGCGCGGCGCGGTCGTGCCGGGCGATCAGCTCCGCATCGAGGTCGAAACGATCCGCGCGAAGCCGCAGGTCGGCCACGTGCGCGCGCGTTGCAAGGTGGCGGGCCGCCTCGTCGCCGAGGCCGAGCTCAAGTTCACGCTGGTGGACGCGTGACGAAGCGGCTGCGGGTCGGCGTCGTCGGAGTGGGTCACCTCGGCAAGCACCACGCGCGCCTCTTGAAGTCGCTCGACTGCGAGCTCGTCGCGGTCGCCGATCCGAACGATGCCGCGCGCGCGTTCGCCGCGCAGACACACGGCGTGCCCGGCTTCGCGGACCACCGCGAGCTGCTCGGGAAGGTCGACGCGGTGTCCGTGGTCGTGCCGACGAAGCTGCACCGCGACGTCGCGAGCGTGTTCCTCGAGAACGGCGTCGACGTGCTCGTCGAGAAGCCGATCGCACGCAGCTCGGCGGACGGTCAGGCCCTCGTCGATCTCGCGAAGAAACACTGTCGCGTGCTGCAGGTCGGCCACGTCGAACGATTCAACCCGGCGCTGCGCGGCATCGCCGACATCGGCATGAAGGCGCGCTACATCGAGTCTCACCGGCTCGCGCCGTTCTCCTTCCGCAGCACGGACATCGGCGTCGTCCTCGACCTGATGATCCACGACCTCGACCTCGTGCTGGCGCTCGTGCGCAGCGAGATCGTGTCCGTCGAGGCCTTCGGCGGCGCCGTGTTCACGCCGGCCGAGGACATGGCGTCCGCGATCATCAAGTTCGCGAACGGGGCCGTCGCGCACCTCACTGCGAACCGCGTCGCCTTGAAGCCACTGCGCAAGATGCGGGTGTTTTCGCGCGAGGGCTACGCGAGCCTCGACTTCCAGACGGGGCAGGGAATGCTGGTGAAGAAGGCGCCCGGTTGGGACTTCGAGAAACTCGACCTCGACCGGATCGACAAGAGCCAGGTCGGCGACCTGTGGAAGTTCGTGTTCGACGGTCTGCTCCAGGTCCAGCAGCTCGAACTCAACGAAGGCAATCCGCTGCAGGAAGAGCTCGTCGACTTCCTCCGCTGCTGCCGCGAGCGGGCGACGCCGATCGTGCCGGGCGAGGACGGGGTCGCCGCCGTGGCTGCCGCCGAGCGCGTGCTCGCGGCCATCGCCAAGAACCGCTGGGAGTGAGCGGCGGCGGGCAGGCGGAATGTGGGCGCCTCCGCGCTACACTCTTCGCTTCGAGAGGTTCCGCTCTGCGGTTCTCGCGCTTGCACGCGGGCCACAAAGTTGAACCGATGACCATTCTCCGGGCTCCGACCCCGAGGAGTTGGAGGGAGCAGGAGGCGCGCCACACGGCGCTGCCGGCCTGCACCTGAATGCTCCGGGGGGAGCCCACCTGAACCCAAGGGTTCAACCGGCCTCCGTCGACGGTCCTCGTGGAGTGGAGCCTCTCGATTTCCTCCCGCCCGTCGCTACCGTGGTCCCGCCGGGTGATCCGGCGTGCGTTCCTGGTCAGGGGACGCGGTGGCGGTGGCGCGCCTGTGGGCGCACAGAGGAGGTGGATGGTCATGCGGCAGTTCGTCGTCGGCCTGTTGGTTCTCGCGTTTGCGTGGTGGGGCTGTTCGCGTTGGGGCAGCGCGCCGGTGAACGCCGATGGTGATGCGAAGGCGAGCGGGGCGCCCGCAACGACCGGGGGTCTCGACCAGGTGCTCGGCCGGGGCGCTGCGAACGTTCCGCCGACGCCGCCACCCGCGATCGCTCCATCGACGCCGCCCGCGGTCGCGCCCTCGACCGGGGCCCTCGATGCGCGCCCCGTGCCGGTCGAAGTTGCGCCTGCGGACCTCGAGGAGCTGATGGCGCGCGTTGCCGGCGGCGATGCCGCTTCGCGGTCCCTGGCCTGGCAGCTGCTCGCGACGAAGGGGCTTGGGGAGCAGAGGAAGCGCGTGGTGGACGGGCTGCTCGGTGCGACCGACGACTTCGCGACCATGTTTGCGGCCCTGGGCAGCGACAATGGCTGCCTGCACTCTCCGGAAGGCAGGTCGGCGTGCGGCAAGGTACTCGCGGCAGCCCTCCTGTTGCCCGACGCGGAGTCCATTGCGGCGACTTCGAACCTGCTCGGCCTGTGTGTTCGCGGCCGCATCGAGAAGGGCGACACCGAGGTGCGCGCGTTCGTGGACAAGGCGTACGCGCAGCACTTGCTGCGCGTCGACCGGTGGCTGTGCGATCCGGCGAACGTCGCCCGTGCCCGCAGCTACACGATCGAACGGGGCGACTCCCTGGCCTCGATCGCCACCAAGTTCCGGGCCCAGGGGGCCTTGGTCGAATCCGGCACGCTGGCGCTGCTGAACCGGATCCACAACCCGAACGCGATCAGCGCGCAGCAGAAGATCAAGATCCCGATCGACCCGATCGTCGCGGTCCTCGAGAAGCGCAGTTTCGCACTGGGGCTGTACGTCGGGGACTATCTGCTGCGCCTGTACTGGGTCGGGCACGGCGAGAACGACAAGACGCCGGTCACCGAATTCACGGTCACCGAGAAGCAGCCCCGGCCCGAATGGACCGCCCCGAACGGGGAGCGCTACCCCTACGGGCATCCGAAGAACATCCTCGGCGAGTACTTCATCAAGTTCCGCCACGAGCGGTACACGGGCTTCGGCGCGCACGGGACGCCGATGCCGGAAACCATCGGGACGATGTCGTCGGCGGGATGCATCCGGATGCTGGCGCCGGACATCGAGGAGCTGTTCCGGATCCTTCCGCGCGGTGCCAAGGTCCAGGTCCGCTGTACCGAGTCGATCCGTTGAAACCGGCGCTTCGCGCCGGCTCGCCGGCTGGTAGTCTGGTCCTCCCGTCGCCGAGCCCTGGGCGCGCGGGCGGCGCCGGTTCACTCGGCGGCGTGCACTCCTGTGCGGGAGCGGGGCGTCCCTAGATGTCCATGTCGCCGACCTTCCTTGCACTGTGCGGATGCCTGCTGCTGGGAGTCCTGCACGTGGTGTTGCCGCGCCTCGTGCTGCAGGCGCGTCGGCGGGAACTGCTCGCGCTGTGTCGCGAACGGCGGGTCGTTGCGCTCTCGTTCGACGACGGGCCGAGCCAGCTGCTCACGCCGCTGGTCGTCGAACGCCTCGGGCGCGCGGGCGTGTTCGCATCGTTCTTCATGCTCGGGGAGCGAGTCCGAGCGAACGAGCGCACCGTGACGCGGATCCTCGAAGCAGGGCACGAGGTCGGATCGCACGGCGCCACGCACGTGCACCACATCTGGTCGTGGCCATGGGACGGCCTCCTCGACACGATCGACGGGTGGCGGGCGCTGCACCGCATCACGGGGCGGCAGCCGCGCGAGATCCTTTTTCGGCCGCCGTACGGCAAGCTGAACCTGCTGTCGCTGGCATGGGTGTGGTGGCGGCGGGCGCCGATCGCGATGTGGACGCACGATGGCGGTGACGCGCGCGACAGCGACAAGCTCGCACCGACCGCGCTCGTCGACTCGCTTCGACGCGACGGCGGGGGCGTCGTGTTGATGCACGACTTCGACCGCGTGCGACCCGACGAGGGGCAGCAGGTGCTCGCGAAGCTCGACGCGCTGCTGCAACTGAAGCGCGAAGGATTCACGTTCTTGAGAGTCTCGGAGTTGCTGTCGCTGTCGCCGAGTCCGCACGCTGCGATCGGGGTGCGACCGGCGATGGTCACGGCCGAACGAGAAGAAGTCGGCTCGGGATCGCGCAACTAGTCTCGCGCGCGCACGGTCGCTCCGCGCGGAGCGTGCTGCCTCGGCGTTCAGCGCACCCGCAGGTCGCTCACCTTCCACCGCCGCGTCAGGGCGACGTGATCGAGCGCGTCGACCGTGATGGGCGCCTCCGGGTCGTGAACCAGCACCAGAGGGCCGACGACCACCCGCGTCGTCGCATCGTCCGCCTCGGGCCGGACCGGGTCGGCCGCAACCAGGGACCGGGCCCCGAAGCTCGTCGCGCCCCCCTGCTCGAGCGGGACACCGTCGCCCGACGTGTACCGGACTTCCCAGTAGGACTGGCGCTCGAAGTCGAGCTCGATCGTGGTGCCCTCCACCTCGACGGCGACGGTGGCGCGGTCCTCGCCGGTGCGCCTCGGGGTCGGCACCGTGGCGTAGCCGGCGACGTGCAGCCCGGGGTTCTGCTCGCGGATCCGCTGCCACACGATCACGGCGGTCATGCCGTCGACGCCGAGGCGCTTGCGATAGCCGTCGGAGAGGCACAGGTAGACCACTTCGGGATCGTCCCTGCGGATGGCTTCGAGCAGCGTCCGCGCCGCGGCGAGCGGAGTGTCGAACCGCTGCTGTACCCACGGAGTCTTGTCGGGTCCGCACCAGAATCTCGCCAGCGAGCAGCAGCCGGACAGCGCAAGCGCGGGCAGGGTGACGAGCAGCGAAAGCCACGGTCGCATGGGTGCCGCGCATCGTGCGGCCTCATCGCGTGGAGTCCAGGGTGCACCGCGTCGGACACGCCGCGGCGACGGATGAGCGGATCTGGCGACGTGGGAGTTTTCGCGCGGAGTGCTGGCTATACTCCTGCGCCCCACATTCCGGCAACGAGGCCGCTCGAGGCGGCGCGAAGGTCCCATTCCCATGCCGCATCTCCGAAGCATCCCTGGTCTGTTCGTTGTCGCCGCCCTTTCCGGTTTGCTGGGCGCCTGCCTCAACGCCCAGGAGAGCAAGGCTCCGGTCTCCGAGCCGGTCAAGGTCGCAACGCCGCAGCAGAGGCCAGGCACGATGCCGGGCAACACCTGGTTCGGCGTCACCGAGCTCGATCTCGGCACCTACTTCGGCGAAGGGGAGGCCACGGGCGTGCTCAAGTGGAAGAACCCGACGGACAAGGCCGTGGAGTGGCAGAACCTGATCGGCAGCTGCCAGTGCCTGCACGCCACGATCCGGGTCGCCGACCGCCGCTACGAGCTGCGCCCGAAGCAGTCTTCGCCGCTGGTGCGCGTCATGAAGGGAGCGGATGGCAAGGAGACCACCGAAGTCGTGACCGCGGTGGCAATCGGGGGCAACGAAGAGGGTGAGATCGAGGTCCACCTCGACATGACCAACTACACGGGCCCGAAGATGGCGACGCTGGACATCCACACGACGGATCCCGGTCAGCCGCAGATCAAGCTCAAGTGGAACGCCAACGGGGCGATGCTCTTCGTCATCTCGCCGCAGGAGATCAACCTCAACAAGATGACCTGGAGCGAGTCGCGCGACTTCACCGCAACGGTGACGTCACCGATGTTCAAGGACTGGAACATCACGCGCATGGACGACGCGGGGAAGGCGTTCGACGTGTCGTGGACCAAGGCGATGAACGGCGATGTCGCGACCTGGACCGTCAAGGGCAAGTACGGCCCGGTCGACGCCGAGGTGAATGGCGGGGGCATCCTGAAGTTCCACACCGACATCCGCGGCGACACGACGTTCACGGTTCGCGTGATGGCGTTCGTGCAGGGGCCGCTCGAGGTCAAGCCGGGCGCATTCCTGACGCTCGGCATGATCCGCAAGGGCACCGCCCTCAAGAAGGAGCTGGTGTTCGAGCCGAACGACGGCTCCGACCTCGCGATGACCGGCTTCCGCTTCGAGAAGGCCACCGTCAGCGAGGACGTGCTGAAGGTGGAGTCCAAGAAGGACGGAGCGAAGCTCGTGGTGTCGCTCGAAGTGACCGACAAGGCGCCGATGGGCCTGTTGAAGGGCGACCTCGTCGTCGAGTTGAACCACCCGCTCCTCAAGGAGAAGCGGATCATGTTCAACGGCTTCGTCCGCTGATCGCTAGCGTTCGAGTTCGCGGTCGGTGATGCGGTTCCACAGGCGTTGCGAGCGCCCGGCTCGTTGTCACGGTATGGTTCCGCACCTCACCGGACTGTTCGCATCGTATGGGCCGACACGACCTGCCTAGCGGTTTCACCGAAGACCAACTCCGTGCGTTCATGAAGGCCATCCTGGCCGACGTGCACGCGATGGAGCGAATGCTCGACGAGGACAGGTTCGAGAAGGGCATCCGCCGAATCGGTGCGGAGCAGGAGATGTTCCTGCTCGACAAGGCTGGCCGCGCGTGGTGCGGCGCCGCGGCGATGATGAAGCGGCTGAACCACCCGCAGTTCACCTACGAGCTCGCGCAGTTCAACCTCGAGTGCAACCTCAAGCCCCAGGTCTTCGGCGGCAACTGCCTGTCGGCGATGGAGGAGGAACTGCAGGGGCTGCTGCGGACGGCACGCGACGCGGCGACCGAGATGGGTGGCGGGATCGTGCTCGCGGGCATCCTGCCGACGCTGCGGCGCTCGGACCTGACGCTCGCGTCGATGGTCCAGAATCCGCGCTTTCTCGCGCTGAACAACGCGATCTCGCAACTGCGAGGCGGCGACTTCCACTTCCGCATCAAGGGCGTCGACGAACTCGACATGACGCACGACAACGTCATGCTCGAGTCGTGCAATACGAGCTTCCAGGTCCACTTCCAGGTGGGGCCGCGCGAGTTCGCGAAGCTCTACAACGTGGCGCAGGCGATCACGGCTCCGGTGCTCGCCGCAGCGACTAACTCGCCCGTCCTGCTCGGGCGCCGTCTGTGGCGGGAAACGCGTGTCGCGTTGTTCCAGCAGTCGGTCGACGCCCGTTCCGCGGCGCATCAGTTGCGCGGTCGGCGTCCGCGCGTCAACTTCGGCGACGGCTGGGTGCGCGACTCGGTGCTCGAGATCTTCCGCGAGGACATCGCCCGCTTCCGTGTCGTGCTCGCGACGGACATCGACGAGAACCCCGAAGCCGTGCTGGATCGCAACGGTGTGCCGGCGCTCACCGCGCTGCGTCTGCACAACGGTACCGTCTATCGCTGGAACCGCGCGTGCTACGGCGTCAGCGACGGCAAGCCGCACCTGCGCATCGAGGCCCGAGCCTTCCCGGCCGGGCCGAGCGTCGTCGACGAGATCGCGAACGGAGCGTTCTTCTTCGGTCTCATGGCCGCGGTCTCGCACGAGTTCGACGACGTCAGCAAGGTGATGTCGTTCGACGATGCCAAGGGCAACTTCGTCGCGGCCGCCCGCCTCGGACTGCAGGCGAACCTCACCTGGTTCCATGGTCGCGAACACGCCGCGCAGCAGTTGATCCAGGAAGTGCTCCTGCCGATGGCGCGCGCTGGACTGCAGAGTGCGAAGCTCGACTCGGCCGACATCGATCGCTACCTCGGCATCGTCGAGGAGCGCTGCCAGCGGGGCCGGACCGGTGCCCGCTGGACGCTCGACTCGCTCGCTGCCATGGGCGAGAAGGGGACGAAGGAGCAGCGCATGGCCGCTCTCGTGCGGGCGATGATGGTCCGGCAGCAGGCCGGTGAGCCCGTGCACACGTGGGATCTCGCCGACACGGGGGAGTTCGAGGGCTGGAAGGAGAGCTATGTCCAGGTCGGCCAGTTCATGACGACCGATCTGTTCACCGTGCATCCGGAGGACGTCGTCGACCTGGCTGCCAGCCTGATGGACTGGCGTCACATCCGGCACGTGCCGGTGGAGGACAACGAGGGGCGCCTCGTCGGCCTCGTTTCGCACCGCACGCTGTTGCGCCTCGTCGGCCAGGGCATGCGCGGTGTCGAGCGTGCGCCGGTCGCGGTCAAGGACATCATGCGGAAGGACCCGATCACGGTCACTCCGAGCACTCCCACGCTCGAGGCGATCGAGTTGATGCGGCGCCACCGGGTGGGCAGCCTGCCGGTGGTCGAGGAGGGTCAGCGCCTCGTCGGCATCATCACGGAGCGCGACCTCATCCGCGTGGCGGCGATGCTGTTCGAGAAGCACCTGCGCGAGTCCAACGCGGAGTGAAGCCCGCGCCGTTCGGGCTCACTCGTGCGCCAGGCCGTAGAAGGCCGGGTCGGTCGCCCCGGGCGAGAGGTCCGGCGGCAGCAGCAGAGTGCGCGCCGCCCAGATCTCGGTGAAGACGCGGTAGCGCAAGGCGGTCTGGTCGAGGTAGGCGACGCCGTCGCTGCCGCCCGTGCCGACCCGCCGGCCGATCACGCGTTCGACCATGCGGGCGTGACGCTGTCGGAACGCGAGCATCGCCTGCTCGCACTCGATCAATCCGTCGATCACCTGGCCGGGCCAGCTGAGCAGCGGCAAGGTGCGGTTGCTGTCGACGAACAGGATCGCCGCGCGCAGGCGGCGCACGAAGCTTCGTCGCTCGGCGGGGACGTCGTCGGCCACCAGGTGCCGGCGCGCGCCCTGCAACTGGCCGCGGTAGCGCGCACGCAGGCGCTCTTCGTCGGCCGGGGTCAGGGCCTGGACGCGCACCGCGTGGTCGAGGGCGCGCTGGCACAGGGCTTCGTGTCCCTGCAGGAAGCGTTCGACGAAGCGGTCGACGGTCGCCGCATCACCTGGTGAATCGGGCGAACTGCCGTCGATCGGCGTGCGGTGCAGCCAGGCGTCGACGGCGGTCTTCATCGTCGGCATGTCTGCCAGGCGCCGGCGCACGCGGGTGAGCGCGGGGGACGGTGATCCGTCGGCGCTCTTCAACGCCTCCATGTAGCTGATCTCGTTGCCGAGCGGGACGCGTTCTTCGTCCGGCAGTCCCAGGAGGATCTCGATCTCGCGCATCTGCGCGGACTGGAAGCCGCTCGCCGGATTCAGCTTGTCGCGGAACAGCAGGTAGTCCTGCGTCCGCATCGTCTCCATCAGCCGGAAGTGCTGCGCGGCGAGTTCGAAGCAGATCGTGACGCGTCGCAGGCTCGCGACGGCACCCGCGAGGGCGTCCTCCGGGACCGGGCGCCGGGCGAAGAGGTCGCGCGCGGCCTTCAGTTCACCGAGCACGACCTTGAACCACAACTCGTCGACCTGATGGATGACGATGAAGCGGATCTCGTCCGCGGTGAGATCGGACTCGCTTGCCGAGGTCCCGTTCTGCAGCGCCAGCAGTTCCTCGACGCGGATGTAGTCCCAGTAGCTCGTCGGGCGGTGCGGACCGTTCGTCATCCGCCCGAATCTACCGTGCCTCTGGCCGGCTATCGCGCCGGCAGATTGAACTTCACTTCGGCGCGATCCTGTCCCGCGCGGATCATCAGCTGTTGTTCGGTGTTCTTCATGTCCAGGATCGTGCTGAACGGACTCTCCGCGGTCTGGCGGCTCGCGGTGACCTTGTAGTTGCCGGGCGGGACGCGCTTCAGCAGGCGGAAGCGACCGTCGTTGTCGCTGATCGCCACGCCGTGGAACAGCGGGCCGAGTGCGCGCGGATCGGTGATCGGGCCGGTTTGTCCCGGCGCGGCCGTTGGCATCGGCACCGAGACCTGCACCTTCACCTGGCCGGCGGGCTGACCCGCGACCAGCGTGATGCCTTCCACGACGGCTCCGCGCGCCAGCTTGATCACGCCCGCGTCGGCGACCTGGCCCGGTGTGTCGAGCTTGATGTCGACGGCCGTGCCCTCGCAGAAGTCGGGGTGCGACACGCGGACCATGTAATCGGCGAAGGAGAGCTTCGTGACCTTGAACTTGCCCTGTGCGTCCGTGCGCCCCTGGGTCTTGGTGTGCTTCTCGGGGATCATCGTCGAGAAGATCTCGAGCAGGCCGAGGTCGCCGGCCGGACCGCTGTTCATGTCCGTCGTGACGATTGCATCGGCGACGGGCTGGCCTCGGTCGTCGACGACGGTGCCCGTGATGACACCGCCGAGCGTGAGTTCCGCCGTGACCTCCGCGATCGGCCCGTTCTCGACCACCGTGAACGGCGGCGAGAGTGTCTTCGCGTGCGAGCCCTCCTGTACCTGCCAACGGTAGTCGCCGACCGGCACGTTCCGGATCGCGGCCCATTCGCCGCCGAACTCGGACGGGTAGTCGCCCGGAGTAACGCTGCGGTCGGGGAAGTCGAGCACCTTGCCGACACCAGTGGGGTTGTTCGGGAAGTACCGCATCAGCGTGAGGCGGTAGGACTTCACCGGCGTTTTGTTCGCCGTCAGCACGCGCAGCTTCACGGTCGGACGAAGGCCGAGCACGAGCTTCACTTCGGTGTCGCCGGTCATCACCGGCTGCTGACGGCCGTCGATGTAGGACGCGAGCGAGGCGACGAGGCTGTACGGACCCGCGCGCAGCGCTGGGAACTGGAACACGCCGTCGCTGCCCGTCGTCGTCGTCGACACCTGCGGCGTCTTCTGGCTCAGGCCGTTCGCTGCGACGCTCGCGCCCGCGACGGGCTTGCCGTCCGGGTCGACCACGATGCCGGCGATGGCCTGGCCGTGCACCATCTGGATCTGGAACTCGTTCACTCCTTGCGGATTCAGCTGCAGATTCGGGAGCGGTGAGCCCGCGTAGCCGGCTGCCTCGGGTGTGAGTGTGATCAGGCCCGTCGTCGGCGCCGTCGTGAAGCGGTAGAAGCCCTTGTCGTCGGTGACGACGGCGATGCCCTTCTCGCGCCCTGGCGTCGCGATCATCGAGTGCGTCACCGCGCTGTTGGTCAGGTAGACGGTCGCGTTCGGGATGCCCAGCTTCGATTCCTCCTCGACGACGTTCCCCTGCACGACGAGGCCGTTGTCGAGACGGATTTCACCCGCGTTGAACCAGTCGCCCTCGTGCACCTTGATCTGCGGCACGTTCTTCTCGGGGTGTTCGGGGCTGACGATCCGCAGGTCGTAGGCCTTGCCGACCTGCCGGATGCCCAGCGCGAACGAGCCGTCCGCGCCCGTCGTGCCCGTCGCAGCCGTCGAGGCCGCCGTCGACTTCGAGGTCTTGTTCATCAAGAAGACCTCGATCGGGTTGTTCGTCAGGTTGGTGATCAGCATCACCGGCACGTCCGCGGCCGGCCGTCCGTCGGGCAGCAGCAGACGACCGCGGACTCCCTGCGGCGCGTCGGCGGATGCGGTGTCGACCTTGACGGCCGTGCGGTCCGGGCCCTGGCTCTGCGGCGCTTCCGCCGGGCGGACCACTTCGGGCGGCGGGGCCGGCGGCTTCACCTCCGGCTGCTGCGTGGTCGGCGTCACCTTGGGCGGGGCCGGCTCGTCACCACCGCGCATTGCGAACCAGATGCCGCCGCCCGCGAGGGCCGCGACGAGTACGAGGGGAAGGGCCAGATTCTTGGAGTTGGACACGGGGAAAGTCAGTGATCGTTCGGGATGTCGAGATCGCGTTCGACGCGTTCCTGGCCGTCGCCGACGGACAAGGCAACCGCGGATCGCTGGAATTGCTGCATCTGCCGGAAAGGCTGCGCCTCGGGCGAGGTGGTGTCGAGCGCCGCAGCGCGGAGTTCGTACATACCGGGTGGTACTCGTCGAGGCATGCGAAAGAAGCCGTCTGCGTCGGCTATGGCCTCCAGGCGGAAGCCGCCGCCGCGCAAGGCCGCGTTGGACGGCGTCGTCAACAGGATCTTCGCTTGCGGTGCGGTTCTTCCGGCGATCGTGACGCGCCCGCTGACCTCGGCGCCCCGTTCGAGACGGATCGGGGCGATGGTACGGGCGCCTTCGGCGTCGAGGAGGATGCCGTTCTGTCGGGCGAGGCACGCGTCGGGGTGCCGCACCTCCAGCTGGTACCGACCGAACGAGAGCCGCGGGAGTTCGAACTGGCCGTCCGCGTCGGTCGTGGCCCCCCGAACGGTGATCCGCTCGGGGGCTGCGCCCGCGAGCGCGCGCCACAGAGGCGAGTCCGGGTCGGCTCCGTCTGCCGCGGTCGTCACCGTCGCCCCTCCGAGCGGCCGGCCGAGGGAATCGACGACGTGGCCGCGGATCGTGGCCCCGTTCGACAAGGTCATGTCGAGTTCGCGCAGGACCCCGTCGCCGCCTTCCGGGATCGCGAACTCCACCGGCGCTGAGAACGTCGTCGCGAACCCTTCGGCGGCCACCTGACAGACGAACGTTCCGTTCGGCAGATCGTCGATCGTGGTTCGATCCGTCTCGCCCCGGAGCGCGATGCGTCGGTCCGGCACGTCTGGAACGTAGCTGAGGTGGCCGTCCCGCTCCGCCAGGAACCGCCGCACACCGAGTTGGTAGTCCCGGACGACGGTGCCGCCCGGAGTCAGCACGCGGAGCCCCAAGGAACTCCGCCGGGCGACCGCGATCAGCAGGTCGGTGCGGCCAGCCTCGACCTCGAGGCGTTCCACCGCGGCGAACGAGCGCGCCGACACGCGCAGGCGGAATCGGCCGGCCGGCAGGTTCTGCACGACGAACCAGCCGTCCGCGTCGGTGCTCGCGAGGAGTGGCGGCATGGCGGCCTGTTCGGGCCAGGCTTCGATCCGCGCGGACGCCACGCCGGCGCCGTTCCTCTCGTGGACCCGACCGCGAATGGTGAGTCCGGCCGGAAGGGCAAAGTCGACGTCGGGCAACGGCTCGGTGCCGAGGTCGATCTGCGTGCGGACCATGCGCGCGAAGCCGGGAGCCACTGCCGTGACGCGCACGGTGCCGACGCGGGGCACGAGCAGTTCGTAGCGACCCTGCGCGTCGACCGTGGTCGACAGCGATCGCTCCCCGTCGGGCAGTGAACGCAGGGCGGCATCGACGAAGGTCGTGCCGGTTTCGATCGTGACCGTCGCGCCGGGCACCGGAGCGCCGGAGCCGGCGATCTCGACCCGACCACGCAGCGCGGCACCCTTGCCGACGACGACGATGCCCACGTCGAACCACTGATCCGCGAGGAGATGCAGTCCCGTGACGCGCGTCGGAGCGCGGTTCGCGGCGACGAAGAACAGCTCGTAGACGCGGTCCTGCGTGACCGGCAGCCCGAGCGCGAACGTGCCGTCCAAGGCCGTCCGGGTCGACGCCAAGGGAGCCGGCGAAAGGCGCCTCTCCGCGATCAGGGCGACGGCCAGCGGGTCGTTGGACGGGCTGTCGAGCAGGTGCACGTCGACGGCGGCGAGCGGGCGATTCGCCTCGTCGAGCACGACGCCGCGCCAGCCCTGCGCCGGCGCGAGGGCCATGGTCGCTGGCAGCTCCTGCGCGGGTTCGCGCTGCGCCGTGGAGACCCCCGGCGAGGTCGCGCGGGCGTTCTCCGGTTCGGCTTCCGCCGCGCGGTGCTGGGTCGGCGGCGGGGAAGGCGGTGCTTCAGGCGTGCGCCGCGACAGAACCCACACCGCGGCGCCGGCGACCACCAGCGCGACGACGATCGTCGCGCGCAGCTTCATTCCGGGGCCCCGCCCGCGGCGCGGAGGAACTCGATTGCGATGCGGCGAACCACGATTTTTTCAGCGTATCCGTTCGGTGTCGGTCGGGCGCTTTTCTGTCCAAGGTTGCGACATGAAGCGCTTCCTGTACCACGTCGCCGCGCGCATCTGTCGACGAGCAAGGCAGCACGGACGCATGTGAGCAGTTTTCCTTCCGGCTCACGCGCGTGTGCATGCTTGTGCACGTCGGCGGGCGCAGTGCCGGTGGCAACGAAAGTCTGGCCGCACCAGAGTCGCGCCGCGTAGGGGCCGCGAATGCAAAAAACGGCTTCGCTGTTGGCGACTCTGTTCGCCACTCCTCTGCTCCTTGCGCAGGTTCAGGTGGTCGAGCAGTTCGGTACCGGGTGTGGTGGCTACGGCGGTCAGGAAGCGACGATCGACATCTTCCCCCCGATGCGGCCGGGTTCGTGGTCGACGATCCGGATCGACCACCTGACGCCGTTTGCGCAGGCGGTCCTGATGATCGGGGATTCGCGGACGGAGTGGGGGAGCATCGTGCTGCCGGCTTCGCTGGCGCCGGTGAACATGCCCGGCTGCTCGCTGCTGGTATCGCCGCTGATCCAGATGCCCTTCTTCACGACGACGCCTACGGTCGCCGCGGGTTTCCCCGTGCCGGAGGACCCGATCCTCGCGGCGAGTGATCTCTACTTCCAGGCGTTCTTCGCCGAGCCCGGTCTCAACGGCCCCGGAATCGGCCTCTCCAGGGCGCTGCGAAACCGCGTCGCGCCCCTGCCCACGCCTACGAGCCCGGTGACGTCGATCACGCAGTTCGGCATCACGTTCCAATTCGCGCAGCCGGTCGAGGCGGGGCAATTCGTCAATGGCGACTGGTTCGTCATCGGGCCGGTAACGCTCGTCGACATGCAGCCGGTCTGCACGACCGTCGGCACTCGTGTCATCAACGGCGCGATGATCAATCCGAATCCGTCGACCTACATGCAGGGGTACGACCGTGGCCTCTACGGTGCGGGCAACGAGAACCGCTACTCCGACACGCTGAACGTCGCGAAGAACCTCGCACCGGGCAATCCGCTGGTGCTGGTGCCGAACCAAAGTCTGGTGAAGGTCATCAGCAACATGAACACCGCGTTCATTCCTCAGATCGAGACGTGCTCGGTTCTCACCTGCCTCGCGGTGCGGCCGCCGCTCGGTTCGTTCCGTCCGCCGTACGCCGGCAACGACCACTCGGTCGGCTACGACGTCGAGATGATCGACTGGAGTGCGCTGCTCTCGGTGACCGCTTCGTCCGGCATGCCGTCGATGTCGGCGCAGGTGGCGAAGTTCGAGCGTCCCTGGCTGGACCACGCGCCGGGCTGGCCTGCGCGCTTCATGCACCCGGTGCAGAACATGCCCGACTACGGTCGCGACTTCACGACGCTCTTCAACGAGTCCGCCCTGATGTGCAACGTGAACCTGCCGCTGCAGCAGAAGCAGTTGCTCGTCACGCGACTCGTGCAGATCGGCATCGACTTCTGGGGCAACGTCAAGAACGGATGCGCGTGGGAGGGCACCGGGGGTCACGACTCGGGCCGCAAGCTGCCCATCCTGTTCGCCGGTGCGCTGTTGCACGACGTCGAAATGCTCGCCGTCGGCGCGAACTACCCGTCCGTGCGCAACCTGAACGGCACCTACACCGCGCACTTCGGTGAGGACTGTCAGACGTTCGTCGTGCAGCAGACCTCGGCGACGCAGGTCAACTGGGGCTACGGCGGCTACACGAGCTCCGACGTCGGCACGCCCGAGTTCGGCTTCGCCCACGTGCATGCGCCCAACGCGGACAACGCGAACTGGCTCGGCGACAGCTACCGCCGTTGCTGCACCGCGAATGCGTGGATCGGCGGTGTGCTGTGCGCTCGCATGATGGGCCTCAAGCAGGCCTGGAGCCACGACGCGCTGTTCGACTACATGGATCGTTACACGCAGGTCGAGACGAGCGGCTGGACGAAGTCCTGGTCGCCGTGGGTCGCGTCGATGTGGGACGCGCACCGCGCGTCGTT
>CAZIFB010000020.1:36166-39434 GCA_964538915.1 uncultured candidatus Brocadiaceae bacterium
CTGAGCGGACCGCCCGCTTCGCGCGCGCTCCGCACGGGACCTTGCCGCGCGCCCTCGGCGCGCCGCTCCGGTTCTGAGCGGACCGCCCGCTTCGCGCGCGCTCCGCACGGGACCTTGCCGCGCGCCCTAGGCGCGCCGCTCCGGTTCGGAACGGGCGGCCCGCTCGAGCGTGCTCTCGACGGGACTTCGCATGAGCGCGGCGATCGCCGGGCGGTCGCCGCCGCGCTCGTGAGTATGCTGCGCCACCAGATGGCTCCCCGCTGGCGCATGTTCGGTCTGCTTCGCGCGAGGGAGGGGCCGCGGTGCCGATCGGCGGGTGGAGTGCCGTGAGCGGCGCTTCGCCTGCCCGCCTCGGTGTGGCTGCCCTCGTGGCGTCGGTGGCGGCCGCGTTCATCGGATTGCAGCGCTGGGTCGTGCTGGTCCCGGACGTCGTCGACCGGCTGCGCGACGATGCGTTCTACGAGTTCACGTGGGCAGCCAATGTGGCGCGCGGGCTCGGCCCCGTCGTGAGCGACGGAGTCACGACCAGCGGGGTGCAGATCATGTGGTCGGTGCTGCTCGTCCCGGTCGCGTGGCTCGGTGGAGCCGCCGCGCTTCCTGCGATTGCCCCGTGGATCGGGTTCTCGCTCCACGTCGCCGCAGCGGCCGGCTGGTACCTCTCCACGCGCGATCGCCTGGCCGGTCTCTGCATCGCGCTGTGCTGGCTCGGCAACCCTCTGCTGTTGCGGGAGAGCCAGAACGGGCAGGAGACGGCGCTCGCGTGCCTCCTGGCGCAGATGCTGTGGTTCTCGCGCCGTGCATCGCTTCGGCGCTTCACCGGGGTCTCGCTGCTCGCCGTGCTCGCGCGCAGCGATCTCTTCGGACTCGTGGTCGCGTTGTCGGTGTGGCGCGGCGGCGTGGGTGCTCTCGTCGCGCCGATCACGGCATTCGTCGGGTTCGGGACCGCCAACGTGTTGCTCGGTGGCGGCGTCTGGCCGGATTCGGCCTTGCCGATGCCGTGGTTGTGGCATGCGAACTTCGCCGCCACGTCGCCCGATCTCCGGTCGTGGCTCGCGCAGGTCTGGTGGTTCGCGAGGCCGGTGTTCCTCGGCGGTCCGTGGGCGACCGCGTCGGCGATGGGACTCGGTTTCGCCGTGTTCGCGGTCGTGCGCGGCATGTGGCCCGCTTCGCTGCGCGCTCTTCCTTCACTCGCCGTCGGAGCCGCATGCGCCGTCGGTGTGCGTGACCTCGCGACTGCGGGTTGGACGGCGCTCTTCCTCGCCCTGGTGCCGAGGACGAAGCCGCGCCCCGCGCCAAGGGATCTGGCCGCGCTGGTGCTCGGGCTCGCGGCAATCGTCGCGCTCCACTGGGCGATCCGCTGGTACCCACGCGACTACTACGTGGCGCCGCTGGTGGTCGGTGCCGCGGCGGCGATGGCACGCTTCCGCCGTTGGCGCACGTTGCTGCTGGTCGCGGCCATCGCGCAGATCGCCGATGTCCGGCGCCTGGGGCCCGAGCCTCTCTCCGGGCAGCGTCAGATGGAGACCGCGGGGCGCTGTCTCCACGACGTGCTTCCGCCCGGCGAACGGGTGGGTTCTTTCAACTCGGGGATCGTGACGTTCCATGCGGCTGTGGTGAGCGAACCGCTGGAACGTGTTCCGGTCGTGAACCTGGACGGCGTCGTCGATGCCCGATCCTTCCGCGCGTTGCGGGGTCGGAGGCTCGGCGAATGGCTCGACGAACAGCGGATCCGATTCGTGTTGGACGATGCGCGCCAGTTCTCGCTAGACGTGCGGCGGGCGCATGCGTGCGGAAGGTGGTTCGGCGACGGCTTCGACCCCGAACGGGACCTCGTCGAGATCGCCCGTTTCACGGCGGATGGCACCGGCGGCATGCGCCTCTATTGGCGGAAGGGACGCGGGGATCGCCCGGTTCCCGCCGATGCGACGGTCGATCTCGGAGCCGGTCCGGCGGGTTCCCGTTACGTCCTCTGGCCCGCGCGCAGCGGCGCCACACTGGAGGGCGTCGGGAGCGACGGCGCGAGGATGCCCGTGGCCCGCAGCGATGCCGACACGGCGGTCGTCGTCCTCGTGCCCGCGTCGGCGCTGAGTGGCCGGGCCCTGTACGAGCGCGGAGTCGCGAAGCCCGTATTGACCCTGCCGAAGTTGTGAGCGCGGTGGAGGCGCGCTCCAATGCCCGCCCCCGGAATCCCCGCCGATGACCACGCGCCTCACCCTCAGCGAACAGTTCTTCCGCGATCAAGCCAGCCACAATGCGAGCGGTGGCCTGTCGTCCGTGCTCAACCGCTTCAGCCTCGTCGCGAGGATGCTCGCGAGCGAGATCATGCGGGCCGGCTTCGTCGGCAAGCTCGGCTACGCGGGCGGCACGAACGTGCAGGGCGAGGACGTCCGCGCGCTCGACGTCATCAGCAACGATGCGGTGCTGCAGGTCTTCGAGAGCATCCCGATGGTCGCCGGGATCGCGAGCGAGGAAATGGAGGACGTGCATCTCCTTCCCGGCGGCGAGAACGGCAAGTACGTCATCACCGTCGATCCCCTCGATGGATCGGGCAACGTCGACGTGGCCGGTCAGATGGGGACGATCTTCGGCATCTACCGCCGCGTGAGCACGGCCGGGAAGGCGACGCTCGCCGACTTCCTGCAGCCCGGCCGCGACCTCGTGGCCGCCGGCTACGTGCTCTACGGACCGTGCACGATGCTGGTCTACTCCGCGGGTGGGCCGGTGAACGGCTTCACGCTGGATCGTTCGATCGGCACGTTCTTCCTCACGCACCCGAACCTGCGGATCCCCGAAGGCGCGGGGTCCTACTCGGTGAACGAGGCGAACGAGGGCAAGTGGGACGCCAACACCCAGGCGATGGTGCGCGCGTTCCGCCGCCAGGAGACGACCTGTGGCAAACGGTCGGCGCGCTACGCGGGTGCGCTCGTCGGCGACTTCCACCGCACACTGCTGAAGGGCGGTGTCTACATGTATCCGGGCGAGGCGAAGAAGCCGGAAGGCAAGCTGCGGCTGCTCTACGAGAACGCGCCGCTCGCGTTCGTCTGTGAGAAGGCGGGTGGTGCCGCGACGGACGGCGTTCGTCGGATTCTCGACATCCAGCCGGAGAAGCTGCACCAGCGCACTCCGCTCTATCTCGGCAGCAAAGGCGACGTCGAGGAAGCGGGGCGCCGCCTCACTGGCGCCACGAAGTAGCGCGAGCCGCGCCGCCCGGGGGGCGGGGCGGGCCCTTCTCGAGATGTCGCAGCGGGCTGGATGCGGTAGCTCGCGC
>CAZIFB010000020.1:39534-67682 GCA_964538915.1 uncultured candidatus Brocadiaceae bacterium
CGTTGATCCGCGTTGCGACAGCTCCCAGGAGCTGCCGAGCCGCGCCGCCCGGAGGCGGGGCGGGCCCTTCTCGAGATGTCGCAGCGGGCTGGATGCGGTAGCTCGCGCGGAGCGTTGATCCGCGTTGCGACAGCTCCCAGGAGCTGCCGAGCCGCGCCGCCCGGAGGGCGGGGCGGCTACGGCGCGCCGATGATCGCGCGCATGCCGCGACTCGTGCCGCCGACGCCGTTCACGGCGGTCTCGTCGGGGATCAGGATCTGCGAGTAGAACGGCAGATTCACGAGCGTCGGGTCGTTCGGCAGCGTCATCGTGGTGTCGGTCGTGCCGCCACCAGCGAGCGCGAGAGAGACGAAGTCGGGCGAAACGAGCACCGTGCAGCCCGCGAGGCCCAGGATCGATGCGTCGACGGGCAGCGGGATGCCCTGGTAGTTCTGGTTCGAAAGCCCCTGGAACACGATCACGGCGGCGGTGGTCTGCGGCAGGCCGGTCCAAGTGATCGTGTAGGTGAGCCCGGTCGTAGCCGGGATCGTCGCCGTTCCCTCGGCGACACCCACCGAGGTCGCGCAGCCTTCGCCGAACATGCCGGCGATCGCCGTGTTCTTGCCGGTGAACTCCCAGGTCTCGTTTCCGAAGGACGTGCCGACGCCGCCGAAGACGATGAACTTGTTGTTCTGTCCGTGGAACGCGCCGTAGGACTCGGTGGTCAAGGGCGTGCCGGTGGCGCCACCGACGAGGTCCCACGAACTGCCCGAGAACTCGTACGTCGCCTGTGTGTAGTTCGTGCCGTCGAAGCCGCCCGACATCACGATGCGCTTGCGCTTCGTGTCGTAGACGGACGACGTGCGGAAGAGCGTGGGCGCGCCGGTCGCGGGAGTGATGTGCTTCCAGTCGCTGCCGTCGAACTGCCAGGTGTCGCCGTAGAGGATGTCGAGATCGGCGTCGTAACCGCCGTACAGGATCGTGCGGTTGAGTGCGGCGTCGAACCGGAGCAGCATGTCCTCGCGCGGTGCCGGCGCGTGCGCGGTCGTGATCTGCGTCCAGTCCGTGCCGTCGAACTCCCACGTGTCGGCGATCGATCCGAGCAACGAGCGGCCACCGAAGAGCACCGCGCGGTTGCGCAGGGTGTCGTAGGCGAGGCCGTAGCGGAAACGCGGCGTCGGAGCGTGTGCGGTGGCTACTTGCGTCCAGACGGTTCCGGTCCACTGCCAGGTGTCGTTCGCGAGCGTCGTGATCGCCGGGGAACGGCCGCCGAACGTCAGCAGGCGGTTCAGGGTCGGGATGCGGACCATCTGGTGGCCCCAGCGGGGCAGGCCGCCGGCGGTCGTCAGGAGCTGCCACGTCGTCCCGTTGTAGCTCCACGTCTCGCCGAGGATCTGCGATGGCGTCTGGGTGAGGCCGCCATAGATGATCATCCGGTTGCCGTTGCCGTCGAAACCCATTGCCCCGGCGCGCCGCGCACCGGGCGACACGGTCGGCGTGATCTTGACCCACGGGTTCTGCCCGGGCAGTGCGACGACGAGAGCAGCGGCGACGAGGAGGTACGGAATGCGTGCCATGCGGGGAAGGCGGTCGGGAGGGCGCACGTTCGCGGGGACGGGCGAGCGGCGTGCAGAACTGTAGCCAGGACTGGCGGCAGTGCCTACGTGGTCTGCAGAATGTCCGGATGACGGAGCCCCTTCTGCGCGTCACGGTGCGCTGCTTCGCCTCGGTTCGAGAGGTCCTTGGCACCGACGCGATGCAGGTCGCAGTCGCGCCGGGAACCACGGTCGACGGACTTCGGCGACAACTCGTGGCGAATGCGCCCGCCCTCGCGCGGATTCCCGTCGCGTTTGCCGTGAACCGCGACTACGCCCGCCCCGACACGGTTCTGCGCGACGGCGACGAAGTGGCCTTCATCCCGCCGATCAGCGGTGGGGCTGGCGCCACGGACCTGTTCCGCTTCGACCTCGTACACGCGGACGTCGATCCGCGGGCGCTGGAGGCCGAGTGCCGCACGGATCGCGACGGCGCGGTCGTGACGTTCGCCGGGGTGACCCGCGACCAGAACGAAGGCTCGGCGGTCGTGTCGCTGCGTTACGAGGCGTACGCGGAGATGGCGCAGAAGGTGATGTGCACGATTTTCGAGGATGCACTGGTCCGCTTCCAGATCACGCGCGCTCGCGTCGTGCATCGGCTCGGTGACGTGCCCGTCGGCAGCGCGTCGGTCGTCGTCGTCGTGTCGTCGCCCCATCGCGGTCCCGCGTTCGACGCGTGTCGCTTCCTGATGGACCGCCTGAAGAACGAGGTCCCGATCTGGAAGCTCGAGCAGTTGCGCGACGGAGATCGGGTGCGTTGGGTCGGCGATCTGCCGCGTCCGACGTCGACGTGAGCCCGCGCCGCGACGTGGTGCGCGACCGTTGCGTCAGCTACAACAGCGCACGATGAAGATCCGTACCGTGCCCGTTGCCGCTGGAAGTCGCGGCGACCTCGTCGCCGTTCTCGCTGCCGACGGAGTCGATCCCGACGCCGGCCCCGGACTGCAGCCTGCGGTCGCAGCGGCGAAGGCGACCGGCGATCTGAAGGCGTCGTTCCGGGCGACGAGCCTCTTCCATCAGCCGGCGAAGGCGCGCTGCCGTCGTCTCGCCTTCGTGGGACTGGGCAAGGTCGCGAGCCTCGACACGGAGCGTCTGCGGCGCGCTGCCGCCGTTGCGCAGGCGACCGCGGCACAACTCGGCGTCCAGGCGTTCTCGCTCGTCATCGGCGCCGCGAGCCTCGGGTCGCTGGATCGGGAAGCGGCGGGGCGCGCGATCGCCGAAGGGCTCGCGCTCGGCGAGTACTCGTACGAGGCGCCGCGGAAGGAGCGGAAGAAGCCGAGGGCCACGACGTGCAGCGTCGTGGCGGTCGGCCTCAGCAAGAAGGACGAACGCTCGTTCCAGCGCGGTGTGTCGCTCGGCTCCCTTGCCGCGGCAGCGACCGTTTTCGCGCGGGATCTGGAGAACCGGCCCGCGAACCTCTGCACCCCGACCGACCTGGGCAAGGCCGCTCGCGGGCTCGCAGGCGGGCGGATCCGCGTCCGTGTGTTCGACGAGCGTGCGATGGCGAAGTGGAGGATGGGGGCGCTGCTCGGTGTTGCGCGCGGCAGCACGGAGCCGCCGCGCTTCCTCGAACTCCGCTACCGCGCCCCGCGCAGGAAGGGCACCGTCTGCGTGATCGGCAAGGGACTGACGTTCGACACCGGCGGCATCAGCATCAAGCCCGCCGCGAAGATGGACGAGATGCGCTACGACATGTGCGGTGCCGGTGCGGTCCTCGGGCTGTTCCACGCGCTCGCGAACGGGGCACTCGGCGACCATCCGCTGCAGTACGACGTCGTCGGCCTCGTCGCTGCGACCGAGAACTGCATCGGACCCGACGCGCAGAAGCCTGGCGACGTCGTCACCGCGATGGACGGGCACACGATCGAAGTCCTCAACACGGATGCCGAAGGACGCCTCGTGCTCGCCGACGCGATCTGCTACGCGAAGAAGTTCCATGCCCCGAAGCAGATCGTCGATCTCGCGACGCTGACCGGCGCCGTCGTCACCGCGCTCGGCCACGAAGTCGCGGGCGTCATGGGCAACGACCAGAAGCTGATCGACGCACTCGTGGCGGCGGGCAAGGCGGCCGACGAACCCCTGTGGCAGCTGCCGCTCTGGGACGTGCACAAGGACCAGATGAAGAGCAAGTTCGCGGACCTCGCGAACATCAACGGCGGGCAGCACGGCAACGGCTCGATCGCCGGCGGCGCGTTCCTGTCGTACTTCGCCGGCGACACACCTTGGGCGCACCTCGACATCGCGGGCACCGCGTACGGCGGCATCGCGAAGGACTACTACAAACACGGCGCCGCAGGCACGGCGGTGCGCACCCTGCTGCACTGGCTCCGCGCGATGTGATCCGCGCCGGCCGCGGCGGCGGGTTGCCCGGCCAGTCCGTGGTTGCGGCGGTGGCCATGATGCGATGCACTCTCGGCTGCCATGGCCGATCCCCTCGTCCCGACCAAGCCCCGCATCGTGCGCCGTGCGCACGTCACGTCGTTCGAGCACTACCAGCGGCTCTACGCGGAGTCACTGCAGGACACTTCGGGGTTCTGGCGGCGCCAGGCACAACGAGTGCACTGGTTCCATCCGTTCGAGCGTGCGTTCGAGCAGGACTTCGCGCGGGCCGAGGTCGGCTGGTTCCTCGGCGGGAAGCTGAATGCGAGCTTCAACTGCATCGACCGCCACCTGGTCGAGCGGCCCGAGCAGACCGCCATCCTCTGGGTCCTCGACGAGCCTGGCCATTACCGCCACATCACGTACCGAGAGCTGCACGAGAAGGTCGGCCGTCTCGCCAACGTGCTGCGTCGCCACGGCGTGAAGAAGGGTGACCGCGTCTGCATCTACCTGCCGATGATGCCGGAGGCCGTCTACGCGATGCTCGCGTGCGCGCGGATCGGTGCCGTGCACAGCGTGGTGTTTGCCGGGTTCTCCGCCGAGTCGCTGCGCGATCGCATCGCCGACGCCGAGTGTCGCGTCGTCATCACGGCCAACGAAGGGCTGCGCGGGGGGAAGACGATCCCTCTGAAGGACACCGTCGACGCGGCCATCGCGGAGCTTGCGGTCCACACGGTGCTCGTGGCGCGGCGCACGGACGCGACCGTGAACATGAAGAAAGGACGCGACCTGTGGCTCGTCGAGGAGATGGACAGGCAGCGCGCGTACAGCCCCGTCGAGTGGATGGACAGCGAGGATCCGCTGTTCGTTCTCTACACGTCCGGTTCGACGGGCAAGCCGAAGGGGCAACTGCACACGACCGGCGGCTACCTCGTCTACGCCTCGTACACGCACCAGATGGTCTTCGATTGGCACCCGGGCGACGTGCACTTCTGTGCGGCGGACGTCGGCTGGGTCACCGGCCACAGCTACATCGTGTACGGACCCCTCGCGAACGGTGCGACGACGGTGTTGTTCGAGAGCACGCCGCTGTACCCGGATGCGAGCCGCTACTGGCAGGTGGTCGACGACGTCCAGGCGACGATCTTCTACACCGCGCCGACGGCGCTGCGCGCGCTCCTGCGTTTCGGTGACGAGCCCGTGCGGAAGCACCGGCGCGACAGCATTCGTGTGCTCGGTTCGGTGGGAGAGCCGATCAATCCCGAAGTGTGGCAGTGGTACCACGACGTCGTCGGTGAGAAGCGTTGCGCGGTGGTGGACACGTGGTGGCAGACGGAGACCGGCGGCATCCTGATCTCCGCGTTGCCGGGTGCGACGCCGTGCAAGCCCGGTTCGGCGACGTTTCCGTTGCCCGGTGTGCGCCCGGTCATCGTCGACGACCAGGGCAAGGTGCTCGGCGGCAACGGCGTCACGGGCAACCTGTGCCTCGAAGGCAGCTGGCCAGGGCAGGCGCGCACGATCCTCAACGACCACGCGCGGTTCCAGCAGACGTACTTCTCGACCTACCCGGGGCTCTACTTCACGGGCGACGGGTGTCGCCGCGACGAGGACGGCTACTACTGGATCACCGGTCGCGTGGACGACGTGCTGAACGTGGCTGGCCATCGTCTCGGCACCGCCGAGATCGAGAGCGCGTTGGTCGCGCACGAGTTCTGCGCCGAGGCCGCGGTGGTGGGCTTCCCGCACGACATGAAGGGGCAGGGCATCTACGCGTACGTGATCGCGGGCAAACCGGCCGACGGCGTGCCGGCGAGCGAGATCGAAGCCGTGCTGAAGCAGCAGGTGCGCAAGGTGATCTCGCCGATCGCGACGCCCGATCGGATCCAGGTCGTTCCGGGTCTGCCGAAGACCCGCAGCGGGAAGATCATGCGCCGCATCCTGCGCAAGATCGCCGAGGGCAACTACACCGAACTCGGGGACATCACCACGCTGGCGGAACCGCAGGTCGTCGAGCAGATCGTGCAGGGCCATCGGGCGCAGCGATGAGTCCGCCGGCGGGGGCGATCGGCGCCGGTCGGGGCGAGCCGGCGCGCATCGAACTGCGCTTGCGCACGCTCGATCAGCTGTTCGACTCCCTCGATCCCGCGCCGTTCCACGAGAAGGACCTCGACCGCGACGCCGAGGACTTCATCGTCAGCTGGGCGCGGGAGTATCCGCCGGACCAGCCGCTGGTGTTCCGCCTCCATCTGCCGGAGAGCCAGAACCGGGACCAGCCCGAGGTCACCGTGCGGAACGCGATCTTCAACTACTTCACGTATCGCGCGGGTCTCGCGAGGCTCGAAGTGCGGCGCACGCTCCAGCAGGGCAGGGCCAGTCTGGCGATCGGAATCGTGTTCCTCGCTTCCTGCATGGCCGCGCGCGAACTCCTGCGCAGCACGTTCGCCGCCGACTGGACGCGGTTCCTCGAGGAGGGCCTCCTGATCGTCGGCTGGGTCGCCATGTGGCGTCCGCTCGAACTCCTTCTCTACGACTGGTGGCCGCTCATGCGTCGGCACCGTACGTACGAGAACCTCGCCCGTATGCGGGTCGAGGTTCTCTACTCGCCGTAGCGACGTCGGCGCTCGTCAGAACGCCGTCGAGAGGCCGAACGACAGGACGAACGCGCTCGCGTCGCCGTGGTTGACCGTCTCGTTGTTGTCGCCGAGCAGCAGCGCGTGCAGCGCGAGCGTGCCCGACCAGGGGCCGAGGCGCGACGGCAGGAACGGCAGCGGCGAGCTCGCGGTGATGCCGATGTCCACGAAGCCGAGGAAGTCGTCGTCGCCCGTGCCGTACTCGTAGTAGTCCGAGAGGCTGAGGCCGACGGTCACCGGCACCGACACCGTGACGTCGAGGTCGCCGAGCTTGCCGACCGCGAACGCGGGCTCGATACCGACCTGGCCGTACGTGCCGACGTGCGAGCCGGCATCGGCCTGGCCGTCGACTTCGAATGCGACGACGAGGTTCGGCTTCAGCGCGAGGCTGTCGCTCAGGAGGCCCGTGTCGTCGAAGCCGACGGAGAACGCGAGTTCCTCGACGGTGCCGAACGTGCCGTTCGGGCTGTGGTAGACGGTGTACGTCGCGCCGGCCGTGAAGCGGTCTCCGAGGCGGGTGTTCAGCGACGCGTAGAAGTCGCTCTCGTACCAGATGCCGCCCGCGCCGCCCGTCGGGCCGTCGTGCAGGCTGTTCCAGAGGCCGAACACGAGGTCGACGCTCTTCAGGCCCTCGTCGGCCGTGTGCAGGTTGTAGCCGAGTTCGACCCACGGCTGCGAGATGACGCCCTGGTTCTCCTGCAGGATGCCGCGGAAGAAGTAGGCGGTCGTGAAGTCGACGCCCATCGACCCGGAGACGAACTTCTCGGGGGCGCCCTGTTCCTGGGCCATCACGGGTGCCGCGAGTGCGGCGCAGGTCAACACGAGACGGAAACGCATCGGAGTACCTCGATCGGTTTGGAGTGGTTCGGGGGGATGACGCGCTCGCGATCAGCGAGCGATCTTGAACGAGCTGATGGCGGAGACGAGGCGGTTGGCCGCTTCGCCGAGTTCCTGGCTCAGCTCGAGCGTCTGGTGCGCCGAGTTCTGCGTCGACCGCGCGATCTCGGACACGGAGAGCATGCTTTGGAGCGTTTGCTCCGCGACCGGCACCTGGTCCTTCGCGGTCCGGTTCATGTCGGCAATGAGCTCCGAGGTCTGCGTGGACTCGTGCTGGATCTTCTGGAGGACCTCGCCGGAGTGCGTCACCGACTCGGCGTGGTGTTCGACTGCGCGAGTCTGCTCTTCGATGGCCGCCACCGATTCGCTGGTCTCCGCCTGGATGCTGGAGATCAGCGTGCGGATGTCCTGGGTCGCCGCCGACGTGCGTTCGGCGAGTTTGCGGACTTCCTCGGCGACGACGCTGAAGCCGCGGCCGTGTTCGCCGGCTCGCGCGGCTTCGATCGCCGCGTTGAGCGCCAGCATGTTGGTCTGCTCCGAGATCTTGGCGATCGTCGCGACGATGCCCGTGATCTCCATGCTGCGGTCACCGAGGTTCTTGATCTTCTTGGCACCGGCCTGCACGTTCGAGCGCAGGGTGTCCATCTCCTCGGCGATCTTCTGGACCATCTCCGCGCCGTTGAACGCGGACTCCTGCGTGCGCGACGCCGCGGTCACCGCGGTCGCTGCGTTGTCGGAGACGTGGGTGATGTTGCCGCGGATCTGCTGGACGGCGGTCGTCGCGCCCTCGAGCTTCTGCACCTGTTGCGTCGCGCCGCTGGCCATGCCCTCGGCCGCCGCACCGATCTTCTGACCGGCGGAGGTCGTCTCTTCGATGGTCTTGATCAGCGTGCCGAGCACGTTGGTCCAGTTGTCCATCATCTGGTTCAACGCGTCGGCGACGTTGCCGAGCGCACCCTCCGTGACCTTCGCCTTGGCCGTCAGGTCGCCGTCGGCGCAGTCGGCCACGAAGGTCAGCAGATCCATGATGTTGCCGTTGAGCGCCGAGTTCTCGGCTTCGGCCTTGCTGCGGAGCTCTTCGGCCTCGCGGATCTTGCTGGTCAGCTCGCTCGCAACCTGGAAGTAGAAGGCGAGCATGATGTAGATGACGAGCAGCACGGCGACGAAGCCGGCCGCCAGGCCCGCGAGACGAGCGCGCTCGTAGCTGTCGACCCGCAGACGGATCAGCTCGTGGAGCTGAGGTCCCACGGCCCGGTAGAGTTCGTGCGTCGCGGCGACCGCTTCGCCTGCCGCGTGGTACGTGTCGGCCGTCGAGTTCGTCGCCTGCTGGGCGCCGAGGAACTGCGCCTCGACGAGACCCAGGTAGCCGTCCACGGTGCCGAGGGAGCCGCTGACCTTCGGATCGAGCGTGGAGCGGAGATCCGCGCTCTTCGTGTTGTCGAACGCGGTGGTGAAGTTCGTGCGGAGGTCGCGGACGAGCGTGCGCGCGGCTTCGATCTCAGCGGCGAGCGTCAGTCGTTGCTTGTCCTCGAGGCGGCCTTCCCGGGCCTGCAGCATCACGCGGGTGCTGATCGACGACAGGGTCGACGACAGGCTCGCGAGACGGCCCGTGTAGGCGTCCATCAGCCAATAGCTGTCGAGGTCCGGGTCGAGGATCAGGTTGGAGTAGTTCGCGACGTAGTTGAGGACGAAGTCGTTGATCGTCCCGAGCACTTCCTGGTGTGCGGCGTCGAGGGCGGCCGGGTCGAGGTCGCTCTTCTGGTCGAGGCCCAGCACGGCAGCGGCGAGTTCCTTGGCCCGCACGGCGGTCTTCTCGGAGCCGTTCGCGTCCGTCAGCTCGTGCGCGAGCCTCTGGCTCGTCTGCAGCAGCGCGCTCAGGTGTTCGCGCACGCGGCTCTTGGCGGCATTGGCCTGGTCGGCGGCCTCGGTGACGCCCTGCGACGCGGCGGCGACTTGCACACGCCGCATCGTCAGATCACTCATCAGGGAGCGAGCCGGCTCGATGTTGTCGACGCCGTAGATCTCCTTCTGATTGAAGACGACCTGTGCGTTCGTGCCCGACACCTGCAGGTAGAGCAGGACGGCCATCGGTGCGACGAGGAGTGCGCCGACCAGTGTGAACAGGCGGCCATACGTCATGCGGCGCATCAGGGCCAGCACGGGACTGCACAGTGATTTGATTTGCATGGGAGCTCGAGTGGCTTTGGACGATCGCTGCCCGGATGCATCGAGCGGGAGAGGCGGCGGGCTTTAGGCGGACCACCCATCGGTTGAAGTCCTGATTCAGTCGGTGCACGCAGCCGGCGATCAAACGGAGTTCGGTCGCGCGGGGATCGGCGCACGAACTTCGACTCAGGGCGGCGGGGTGGCGGTTCCGAAACAAGCGGACCACCACTCGCCTCCATGTCCTCGACCTACCTCTTGTGCAAGCGGCGCGGCGCACGCGTGCTCGTCCCTGCGACAGACGTGGTCGGTGTACGCGAGCTGACGCTGTACGCGCCCCCGCCGGACTCGCTGGCATGGTTGTCCGCTGTCGCCATCGGTGACGAAGGAGCGATCCTCGTCGCGGACACGGCGGCCGAACCCAACGGAGCGGCGCGGTCCGACGAGCCTCGGCGCGTCGTCGTGCTGCAGACGAAGGACGCGGCCGTCGCGCAGGTGGCCCTTCTGGTCGACGAGGTGGTCGACATGCAGACCTACGAGCCGCAACGACCCGAGCCCGTGGGCGACCTCCGCTGGCTGGACGTAGATCGCCAAGGGGAGCCGACCTTCCTGGTCGCGACCGAACGGCTCCGGGCGGAGTTCGCGTGAGGGACCATCGATGACGAACATCAGCTTGTTGTCGAACGGGCTCGACGCCGAAGTACAGCGCTCGCTGCGCGAGGCGTGCCGCACGCTCGGCTACTCCGTGCTGGACGCGCAGGAGCGCGTCGAGCAGGTGCTGGTCGCCGCCTTGGGGAGCGGCGAACGTCAGATTCCCGTCGAAGCGGCCGAACTGCTCAGCGCGGCATCCGCGGCGACTCCGCTCATCCTCCTCGCCTCGGAGCCCTTGGTGCGAGGGCACGTGGTGCTCGCGCAGGGTCGGATCCACCTCGTGGCGCCGCCCCACGACACGGAGCGCCTGCGTGTGCGCCTCGAACACGTCGTTCGAGGTCGCCCGCCCGCGACGGCGGATGCCGTTCCGTTCCACTCCGACCTGTTCAGGATGAGCGAGCGGTGGGCGACCGACTACTGGGCCTGTGTGCTCAGTGCGTCGCCCGAGCACCCGGGCGACGAGGCGGGGCGTCTGCACATGATCGAGAAGCGCGCGGACGGCTGCTTCGCGTTCTTCCCGACGGAGTCGACGCGACACCGGCCCGACGACGTCGTGGCGTTGTTCGAGCGCCTTCTGCTCGGTGACGACAGGTCGTTGTGGCAATGGCTGGCCGACTTCAGCGGTCTCGGCGCCGTGGTCGCCTACGACAGCGAAGCGCGCGAACTGATCGTCGACCTGCCGGCAGGGGACGAGTGCGCGGCGTTCCTGTTGTCTGCGCAGCGTCTGCCGAACGTCAGCCCTCTGCCGACCGGCAAACCTCACTGCGTCGCGGCAGGTCCCGGCGATCTGCTGCTGGCGGCGATCGGCGTCGACGCCGTGCGGTTGCTCGACGCCGACACCGTGCGTGGCATGGTGCGCGCCGGCGGGGCGTTCGGGGCGAGCGAACTCAAGTCGCGGTTCACCCAGATGTCGTCGAGCAACGCGATCCTGCTGGTGGAGGCACGCGAATGAGCGGCATCCGGCGTCTCCTCGTCTGCGACGACAGCCTGACGATCCGTCGGCTCGTCGCGATGGTCGCTCAAGGGCTCGGTCTCGAAACCGAACTCGCCGTCAACGTCACCGAGGGTGTCGCGAAGGCCAGGGAGAAGCGGCCGGACCTGATCCTGCTCGACTTCGTCCTGCCGGACGGCAAGGGCAGCGACGTGCTCGACCAGCTCCAGCAGGCCGAGGCGACGGCGAGCATTCCCGTGGTGATGATGTCGGCCAAGGGAGAGTCGCTGACGCACACGCTCGGCAACCGGCCCGCCGTCGTCGGCTTCCTGAACAAGCCGTTCAAGCCGCAGGATCTCGAGGCACTGCTCGCTGCGCAGGGCAGCCAAGCACCCGTGCGGCCCCTCGCCACACCCAACGCGGAGCCGATGTCGGTCGGCCCCTCCGTGACGCAGCAGGCGGAAGGCCTGCTGGGTCGGCTGGACGACCCGACGTTCGCGAAGATCCTGTTCCGCGTCCTCCGAAACGACCTCGCGGCGCTCGGCGACTGGCTGACGAAGCGTGGTACCGCGATCGACGCGAACGAGATCGCGAAGCGCCTGATCAAACCGTCGGTCGTCCGCGAACTCCGCTCCGAGATCGAGGCGGCGTGTCCCAATCGCCGTCGCGCGTCGACCGGCACGTTGGAACTGCTGCGGAGCATGGTGCCGGAGCGCACTGCGGGCTTCAGCTCGCGCGTCGTCGGGACACCGCTGCGCGAGCAGGAGCGTCGCTTCCTCGGACTGGTGGACGGCGCCCGCACCCTGCACGACGTCGAGCGCGAGCTGGGTGTCCCGCCGAACGAGTTCGCGAACGTGCTCGACACGGTCGCGGGTCTCGGCCTGTTGCGCATGCGGTCCGCGCTGGTGGGCGGAAACCGCGGTGCGACGATGTGGCTCGTCGACGACCTGCCAGGCGAGTTCCCCGTCGACCTGGCGCACCACCTCACCAGGTTCGGGCGACGGTGGACCCTGGTGCGCATGCGGGCAGGCGAAGTTGCGGATGCCGCCGCGAAGGCGATCCCCGACGGCCTGCTGGTGCGCAGCACGTCACCGGAGGGTGTCGCCGCCGTCCGGTCGATCGCCGGACTCGAGCGCGTACCGCTCGCCGCGATCTTCGACGACACACAGCTCGGTGCGGCTGCCCTGCTCGGTGCAGGCGCCGACATGGCACTGGCCCTGCCGGTGCGCACGAGCGCGATCGATTCTTTTCTTGGGCTCTCCTGTTCCGCATGACGTGCGGACGACGAACGAAACGAGGCAAACATGGCAAAGATCCTGATCATCGACGACACGGAAACCGATCGGCAGCTCGCGGCGCAGGTCGCCAAGGGCATGGGCAACGAGGTCTTCTTCGCGACGAACGGCGAAGAGGGCTTCGCCATGGCGAAGGAGAAGAAGCCGGATCTCATCCTGCTCGACGTGGTGATGCCGAAGCAGGACGGCTTCGCGACCTGCCGCGCCCTGAAGAAGGAAGCGACGACCGCGAGCATCCCGGTCGTGCTCATCACTTCGAAGGGCGCCGAGACGGACCAGTTCTGGGGCAAGCGCCAGGGTGCGTCGGCCTACATCGTGAAGCCGTACGGGCCCGAGGCGCTGCGCACGGTGATCAAGGACCTGATCTGAACCGCCTTCGGCGGAGGGAGGAACCATGAGGCGCGAGGAATCGGCGTGGAACGACGACGGCGACAGTGTCGTCTCCAGAGCATCGGCGAGTCAGCTGGGCAGCGTCGGTAGCGTCGCGTCGCGTGGCTCGGCTGCGAGCGCCGGTTCCGCGGGCTCGCGGGACTCCGGTACCAAGACCCGCCGGACCGGACTGATGCTCGACCGCGCCGGCGCGGACATGCAGTGTTGCACGTTCCGGCTCGGCGGGCAGCTGTTCGGACTCGACGTCTCCGCGGTCGGCGAGGTGTTCCAGGTGGAGCGCCTCGTCCGGGTGCCGTTGGCGCCGCCGAGCGTGTTGGGTCTGACGAACCTGCGCGGGGCGGCGCTCGCCGTCGTGGACCTCGCGGGTGCTCTCGAACTCGCGATCCAGCGCGAGTCGGCGCCGACGGGAATCGGCACTGCTCTCGTGTTGGAGGTCGGTGGCATGCGCGTCGCCGCGGCGATCGATCACGTGGAGTCCGTGTTCCCCGTGCACAGCCAGGACATCCGTGAATCGGATGCCCTCGGCGAGCATCCGGCGATCGCGGGCTTCCTGACGGTGGCGGACGACCATGTGGTCAGCCTGCTCGGCATCGACGAGCTGATCGACCGTCTGCAGGTGTTGCGCTTGCGGAAGGACAATGACGCGGCAGCCAAGGGCTGCGGCGAAGAGAACTGATCGGCGCGCCGCGCCTTGGCATACGACGAACGAAGGGGGAACCGTGGACAGCTTCTCGTTGGACAGCATCCGCGCCGTGTTCGAGGCGGACGTGCGCCGTGGTCTCGGTGAGGCCAGGAGCGGGCTTCGCCGCGTCGTGGACGCGATGTCGGTCGGCACCACCTGGGGTGGCCTCGGTTCGATCCTCGCGAAGAGGAAGAAGGACTCCGCCGACGCGGAGGCCGGTGCGTGGGGCGAACTCGCGCAGATCGTCGCGGAGGCCAACGATCTCGAGGCGCTCGAGACGAGCGTCGTACTGCACGTCGAGTCGGCGTGTTCGTCGATCGAGACCCTGCTCCAGCTCGAGCTGGAGGGACGGCGTGCGGAAGCCCTGCAGTGGGGTGCGCAACAGGTCTCCGAGAGCGAACGCATGCTCGGCGTGGTTCGCAAGGTCCTGGACGGCGGTGCTCCTCCGTCCACGACGAAGGCCTCGAAGGCGAAGACGAAAGCGTCCGGCGCTTCGTCACAGGACCCGCTCGCTGCCGTGGCCGAGAGGCTCGCGGCCACGCGTTCGGCCGGCGGCAGTCTCGAGGACGTCGAGCACTGCTACCACACGATCGCCGGATCGAGCGGCATGGTGTCGCTGAAGGCACTGTCGGAGTGTGCGCGCTTCGTCGAGACGCTGATCGGCGCACTGCGGCTCCTGGATGGCCAGCGAGTCGTGCGACTCGAGCGCATCGACGAGATCTGCTCGCGACTCGTCGGGGGAACGAGCGCCGCGGAGACGGTTCGGGCGGAGGATCCGTTCGGGTTCGACGCCGCGCCTGCGGCCGACTCCGCCGCGGCGGGCGGCGATGGCGGCGCGAAGGACGAGTTCTCCTCGTTGGATTTCGATGCCCCATCCGCCGCACAGAAGCCGGAGGCACTGAGCCGCATCTCCGCACTGGAGACCGCGCTCAACTTCGGCGGTGGTTCCCCCGTAGCCAAGGACGCGCCGCCCGCGAAGGCCGAAGCCACGGACTTCGGCGACGACGTGTTCCAGGCGGACTCGGTCGTGGGTGCGGGCGCCGAGCCGGCGCCCGCCGGCGAGGAGTCCCAGGTGTTCGAGTTCGGTGACGGCGGCAGCGTGAACTCGGAGGCTCCCACGCAGCAGGGCACGCTCGACGGCGTCGACCCCGAGCTGATCGAGATCTTCCTCGAGGAGGCGCGCCAGTGTCTCGGGGACCTGCGACGTTCGTTCACCCGGGTCGCAGCGGATCCGGCGGACACCGTCGCGTGGCTCGACCTGGCGAGGCAGTTCCACCTGCTGAAGGGATCGGCCGGAACCGTTGGCGTCGTCTCGCTCTCGCAGATCGCGAGCCAGCTCGAGGACCGCGCCGAGGCGTACGGCGAGCGGAAGCGGCGCGCGAGCGCCAGCGACGTCGCGAACTTGCGCGCCGATGCGCGGCGCATGCTCGCCTCGTGCAAGATCGAACTGGACGAGCAGCCGGTGGCGAAGTCCGAGGGGCCGGCGCCCGGCGCGGAACTGGCGAAGGTCTTCCAGGAAGAGGCTGCTGAGATCGTGCACGCGGTGGAAGAGACGCTGCGCGGCAAGGCGGACACGACCCGCGTCGCCGAACAGGAACAGACGAGCCTCGCGGCGTTGTTCCACCGGCTGAAGGGCTCGGCGGTACTGTACGGCAGCGAAGCGATCGGCCGCACGGCGGCCCAGCTGCACGACGTGTGCGACTCCGGGGAATGGCCGGCCGACGGCGTGTTGCTGGTCCGCTCCGGCGTGGCCGAGCTGCGCAAGGCGCTCGGCATGGCCGAGACGAAGGGGACTCCCGCCGAGGTCGTGGGTCAGGACTCGCGCGGCGACGAGATGCTGTCCGTCGCGGTCGAGGCGCACGACGCCGTCTGGGAGGCCTTCCAGATGGAGGTCCAGGAAGGGGTCGAACAGCTCGACCGCATCGCGCTCGAACTCGAGGGGGCCGAGCAACCGAAGCGCCGGCTCGAGGACGCGTTCCGCTGCATGCACACCCTGAAGGGCGCATGCAACACGGTGGGGCTCGCGCCGACCGGGCGGATGCTCCACCAGGTCGAGACGTGGCTCGAGAGCCTGCTCGAGGCCCCGGCGCTGCCTTCGCTCGGTTCGATCGTCGGGGTGATGCTCGAGGCGCTCGACGGCGTGAAGCAGAACCTGCGCGAAGTCGCGAAGGGCAAGGTGACCGATTGGATGCCCCGCGTCCGTCGTCGCATCGACGGCGGTGGGCGGGTCGCCGCGTCGTCGATCGCGGCGCCGTCGGACCGCGCGACGGGTGTCGCCACGACGGCGGCCTCGCGCACCGACAACGGCAGCAAGACATCCGAGGGCTCGGTGAGCGACGCGTCCGGGCGCGGCACTCTGCGCGTCACCGCGGAGCGCCTCGATCGCCTGATGGATCTGATCGGCGAGCTGGTCGTGCACCGTTCGCAGCTGCGTTCGTCCGTCGCCTCGTTCAACCGCCTGCAGAAGGCTCTCAAGAAGAACCGCAATCGCCTCTTCGCGACGATCGACAGGTTCCGTGAGCAGTACGAGTTCCACGGCCTCGCCGGGCGGCGCAGACGCACGACGGACTCGACGTCGTCCGCGCGGGCACCGCAGTCGCCGAACCGCGCCGCGGGCAGTCGCGACCTCGGCTTCTCGGACATCGAGCTGGATCACTACGAGGACATCAACATCCTCGCGCGCAGCCTCGAGGAGATCGACAGCGACATCACCGCGATCCAGTCGCAGATCGACGGCGAGATCGAGTCGTTCAACGCCGGAGCGGACGGCTTCGGAGCGCTGATCTCGAGCCTGCAGAACGAGATCACCGAGGCGCGCATGGTCCCGGTCGATCAGCTGTTCCTGCAGCTCCGTCGACCGGTCCGCGACGCCGCGGCTCGGCTCGGCAAGGACGTTCGTGTTCGTACCTCAGGCGAGGACGTCACGCTCGACAAGGCGATCATGGATCAGCTGTTCGCACCGCTGCTGCACCTCGTGCGGAACGGCGTGTCGCACGGCATCGAGGCGGCGGCAGATCGCACCGCGGCTGGCAAGGACGCGGTCGGCACGATCCACCTGGCTGCTCGCCAGGAGGCCGGGCAGATCGTCGTCGAGGTCACCGACGACGGGCGCGGGCTCGACTTCGCGGCGTTGCACCGGGTCGGCGTCGAGCGCGGACTCATCACTGCGGACACGCCGCAGGACGACCCGCGCGTTCGCGACCTGATCTTCGTCAGCGGCCTGTCGACGAAGCGCGCGGCGGACGAGGTCTCTGGCCGCGGCGTCGGGTGCGACGTCGTCCGGCGTGCGATCGAGAACCTGAGCGGAGTCGTCGACGTCATTTCGGAACCGGGACGCGGCACGACCTTCCGCATCACGATGCCGCTGACCCTCGCGATCTACCGCGCGCTCCTGGTGAAGCACGCCGGTCTCACGTTCGCGCTGCCGATCAGCTTCGCCGAGCGCATCCTCGACGCGGAGGAGGTCCGCTACCACGAATCGAGCGGCGTTCGTCGCCTGCGCCTCGACGATCAGTTCCTGGAGGTGCGGGACCTCGCGCGCATGATGGGGCTGCCGACGGCGGACAAGCCGAGTCAGAACTGCCTCGTCTTGCGGCTCGGACCCGACCGGATCGCGATCGGGATCGACGAGATCATCGGCCAGGACGAGATCGTCGTGAAGAGCCTCGGTGACCTGTTGACCGGGCACCAGATGTTCTCCGGGGTCACCGTCGACGGGGAAGGCAACCTGATCCTGATCCTGGAGGTCAGCGGGTTGTTCCACTCGAGCGGTCGCAACAACTCGGGCGGCTCTCGCGGCGACCGCGCGAGCGACACCGAAGCGCGCGAGAAGGGCGTCGGCGCAGCCAGCCGACGGGTGCGGGTCCTCTACGCGGACGACTCGCTGTCGGTGCGCAAGGCAGCCGAGAAGTTCCTCGCGGAAGTCGGAGTCGACCTCGTGCTGGCGGTCGACGGAGTCGACGCGCTGGAGAAACTGCGGACACAGCAGATCGACATGGTCTTCACGGACCTGGAGATGCCGCGCATGCACGGCTTCGAACTGCTGCGCGAGATGCGCTACGTGCCGGCGTTCAAGGACGTCCCGGTGGTGGTGGTCACGAGCCGTTCGGGCGACAAGCACCGCCAGCAGGCCGAGAAGCTCGGCTGCGACGGCTACCTCGGCAAGCCGTTCACTCCGAGCACGCTGCGCGAGCAGATCCTCAAGTTCACGGGCGCCAAGGAAGGCAAGAACGGTCTCGTGGTGGAGCGCGAGGAGGTTGCGCGATGAGCGCGACCGCGAGCTGGGGAGTCGCGCAGTCCCTGCGCGACAAGATCGCGCTCCTGCGCTGCGGCGCGTGGACGATGGGCGTCGAGGCGCGATTCGTCCGGCAGGTCGGGTTCCCGGACCTCGTCGAAGACCTGCGCGGTCGCGACGCAAGGCATGCGGCGCACCTCGGCCGCGGACGGATCGGCGACGCGCCGTGCTCCGTGTGGGACCTCGGAACCCTGCTCGGTGCGGGGTCGGACGACCGCGCCATCGTGGCACTCGAACGCCCAGGTGGTGTTCTCGCCTTCCGGTGCGCCGAGATCCTGTCGGTCGAGGCCATTCCCTCGGGTCGGCGTCTCGAACTGCCGGCGCGCATCGCGCCATCGCGTCCCAACGTGTTCAAGGCCCTGTTGATCCACGGCACGGACGAAGCGGCGCGCGTCAGCTACCTGCTGCGTGCCTCGTCGCTGCTGACGCATGCGGAGATCGTCCGGGCTCAGCAGGACTGGAAGGCGGTCAGGGGCTGAGTCATGGAGCCCTCCGGTCCCCAGGTGGTCAGCAGCATGCTGCTCGTGCTGGACAAGGATCCAGCCGACCGCCGCTTCGTGGAGATCGGACTGGGGAAGGCCAGCCGGTTCCAGATCGAGTCGGCGGCTTCGTGCGCCGGGGCCCTGGAGATCCTGCGCGGGCGCGTGGTCGACCTGATCCTCACGGAGGTCGAGCTCGTCGACGGGGACGCGTTCCACCTGATGAAGCAGATCCGTGCGCGGCCGGGTGGCAAGGATCTGCCGGTGATCTTCCTCACGCGCGACAAGCGCGCTTCGGTGCTGGTGTCCGCGCTGCAGTCCGGCGCGGTGGACTTCATCGTCAAGCCCTACGCCTTGCCCGAGCTGCTCGCGCGAGTGGATGCCGCGATCATGCGTTCGCGCGAACGACGCGCCGACGCGATGAAGCGCAGCTACAGCCTGGCCGGCGACCTGGGCAGCATCGGCTTCGCGGACCTCGTGCACCTGCTCGAGATCGGCAACCGCGACGGTCAGCTCTTCTTCACGACGGAGCGCGGCGTCGGCGACATCAAGCTGCAGAAGGGACGCATCGTCGACGCTTCGTTCGGCACACTGTCCGGCACCGAGGCGTTCTACGCGTTGATGCGCGAGGAGCGGGGACGCTTCGAGTTCCAGCCAGGGCTGCAAGGGGACCGGGTCACGCGCACCATCTCGGCCCCGACGACGTCCCTGCTGATGGAAGGCGCCCGCCTCCTCGACATGCACAAGCTCGGTCCCGCCGGCGGTGGAGGCAAGCCCGCGGCGGACGTCGCGAAGGTCGTCGAACCGGTGGCCGTCGCGGGCGAGCACGCAGCCCTGCCGGCCATGGAGCCGGAGCCCGACTGCGTTGCGAGCCTCGCTCAGACTCTCGCGGATCCGTTCTCGCTGGGAGAACTCCGGTTCCTGAATCGCGGTCAGCTCAGGGATTACCTGGCCTCAGACGAGAGCGCCAATCGTTGCCTCGGCCTGCTGATCGTGCCGCGCCTCGCCGGGGTCGTGGCGCTGGCAGGAATGTCCTCACCGCTCGGGGACGAACACATCGCCGCCGCCCTGGACTGGGACCAGCGTGTGCTGCAATGGCGGATCGACGCGGGACGAGGCGTCGCGATGGACCTCATCCTGCTGGACTGCGAGATGCCGGCGCTCGTGCTCGACGACATGCGGCGCCGCGTCTCGCTTGCCGTCTATTCACCGCAGGCGGGGGACCACCTCGGGCTGCCGCACCACGCACTGGGCGAGTTCGTCAGCGTCGTCGCCCACCTTCAGCCGCGGCTGGTGATGGCGCTCGGGAATGCGAGGATCGGTGCGTTCCTCGACGAGACCTGGGCTGCCGCAGGCTGCAAGCCGCACGTCCTGATCAAGCACCGTCCGCTCGACGACGGGAGCACGGACCTCCGTTCGTGCCTGGCCGAAGCGGTCGAGGCGTGGGGACAGACCAGCGAGGTCGCGAAATGACGACCGCGACGAAGAACGAGGTCGAGCGTGTCTCTCTGCACACCGCGTTCCCTGGCTGGGCCGCGACGCTCGGCACCTGGAGTCGCGACCTGCCGCACGGCCTCTTCGTCACGACCGATGCGAAGGCGCGCGGCAACGTCGCAGTGCACGTGCTGGGCGGCGGAACCCCCGGTCGAGGGGACGCGAGCCGAGCCTCCGGTCAGCTCGCGCCGGGCGCGGTGCTCGACAAGTACCGCATCGAAGAGGTGCTGGGCCAGGGTGCCTTCGCGACCGTCTATCGCGCGACGCACCTGATCCTGCAGAAGCAGGTCGCGCTGAAGGTGCTGCACCGGCATCTCCTGAAGAAGGACCCGCGCTTCGTCGACCTCCTGTGCGAGGAGTCCCGGCACACCGCGCAGCTGGATCATCCGAACGTCGTCCGTGTGTTCGACGTCACCCGCTCGACCGAGCAGACCTACATCGTGCTCGAGTGGGTCGACGGCGAGTCGTTGAGCAAGCGCGTCCGGCGAGCCGGTCCGCTGTCCGTCGCGACCACCGTGCGCATCGCGCGGGACATCTGCGCCGGCCTCGACGCCGCGCTCGGGCGCGGCATCGTGCACCGGGACGTCAAGCCGTCGAACATCCTGCTGCTGCGGGAAGGCGGGGCGAAGATCATCGACCTCGGGCTCGCGCGCCACGACGTCGGCAAGCACAGCGCGCTCGGCCGCGACGCCGTCGTCGGTACGCCGGGCTACATGGCTCCGGAACAGGCCATCGCTGCCAGGTCGACCGACTTCCGTGCCGACATCTACTCGCTCGGCGCGACGATGTTCTTCGCGTTGACCCGGCGATCGCCGTTCTCCGTGAAGACCGTCGAAGACGTGCGGCGGATCGGACCGGACGATGCGATGCGTTCGCTGGAGACACTCGCGCCCGGGTGCCCGGTTGCCCTGTCCGAACTGATCGAGGACATGCTCCAGTTCGCGCCGCAGGATCGGCCGGCGACCTACAGGGACGTGATCACGCGGCTCGCCGGCATCGCCTGAGGCCCGGGCGACGTTCGGCGGCGCTGCAACGGGGCTGGCCGGGCCTGTCCGCCTCGGTGGCGCCCCGCGTCGCGGGGGCTCACACCCTGCGCCACTCGATCGGCATCGGATCCTGGCGGTAGTCGTTGCCGACCGACTTGAGCACGCGGAAATGAGGTCGGGCTCCGCCCTCGTCCGGGCCGAAGTGCACGTGCAGTACGTTGTCGAACCCGACGAGGTACGGCGACGGATCGAAGTCGGCGCGGCCCCGGTTGGCGCCCGGCGGGATCATGTCGACCAGCAGCGGCGTGATGCCTTCGTAGCGCAGCATGTCGAGCATCGCGGCGATCAGGAAGCGCTGCTCGGTGATCAGGGGGAAGCGGTCGGAGAGCCGGTAGATGTTGTCGAACGCCATCCTCGTGACCGGCCCCGACGCGCCTCCCCCGTGGCCGCCCTGGCAGAGGCGCACGAGGTCCCACGTGAACTTGCCGGGCGCGATGAACTCGGGATGGAGGTAGACGACCCGGAAGTCGGGCGCGAACTTGCCGTTCGCGTCGAGGCAGACCGAACGCAGCACGGGCTCGCGCTGGCAGATCCGCCGGATCGCGTCGCGGTCCTCGCGCGTCGACACGAAGAGCACCCGTTCGCCGCGTCGCAGTCCGGCGGCGAGGAAGCGCAGGGCCAGGAACGTCGCGCGCGTGCCGGGTTCGGCCAGCAGCATCGTCGACGAGCGCAGCGATGGCCCGGTGTCGTTCAGGAACGCGAGGTTCAGGTCCGGGTGGCCGAGGTCGATCGGCGTGTCGCCGCGCGGTGGCACGGTGAACTGCGCCTGGTCGCGGGCCATCGACAACTGGGCCGCCACCGACGGGTAGATGTGGATGCCCGGCCCGCGTTCGTTGCGAGCACCGAGATACACGTCGCGGGTGATGCCGCGTCCCGCGATCGAGAAGTGGTGGATGCCGCGGTAGTAGTACTGGTGACGGGCCTTGCTGATCTCGATCGCGCGGGCCTTGAAGTCCGCCGCTTCCTCGTGGAAGGACAGGTGCAGCATCAGGTCGGTCGAGAACTCCTCCGCCGACGGCAGGCGCAGATCGCGCGGGTGCGCCTCTTCCATCACGAAGACGCCGTGGATGCCGTGTTCGAGCAGGCGGCGGCGCGTCTCCAGCAGGGCCGCGCGTTTCTCGAAGTACTCGAGATCCGTGAGCAGCAGGCCCACGTTGTCGATGACCACCAGGCGCACCGGGTTGGCGAGGCGCTGGTTCTCGATCTCCGCGAGGATCCACTCGATGTCGACCGTGGTGCCGCGCGCGCTCTTCTGTTGCATCGAGGCCGGGCGGGCCTGGGTCAGCACGAGTCGGCTCGCGCCGTCCGCGTGCGAGGCGCGGAGTTCGAGCTTGCCCGGCACCTCGCGCGGCAGAGCCACCACGTCGGATCCGCTGCGGAACCAGTCGAAGTCCGAAGCGACCTTCTTGTGGATGCTCTCGGGCGAGTGCTCGACCGAGTAGTAGAGGAAGGTCGACCCGGGCTCCGCGTCGAGCCAGGCGCGCACGATCATCTCGAGGGCGAGCAGCGTCTTGCCGGTTCCGGGACCGCCGGCGATGCAGACGAACGCCGCGGCGTCGTCGGGGTACCGGATGCCGCCGGCGAGGATGCCGTCGAGGCCGTCGATGCCCGTCTTCAGCGTGGCGAAGGTCACGAGGAGGAGGCTACTGCCGTGGCGCCGAGCGGGCCACGATGGACCGACGGCACGTTCGCCGCGAAGATGCCGCCCCGTGTTCGCCGATCCGACCGACTTCTGCCGTCTCTGGATGTTCCGTCACCCGGAACTCGATGCTCCGCACGCCGAACGCGCCATCGGTGCAGGGCCGGCCGACCTGAGCCGCCGCGGCCGCGGTCAGGTGCTGCGCTGGCTCGCGCTGCTGAAACCCGTGGCGATCGCCGGGGTGCATTCGAGTTCACAACCGCAGTGTGCCGGGCCGGCGCGGGCCGTCGCCGAGGCGCACGGGCTCGAGGCGCGCCTCGACGGCAGGCTGCGCGATCAGGAGATGGGGCGGTGGCAGGGCCGGACGTGGAGCGACGTCATGCGCGAGGAAGACGGCGCGGTGCGCACGTTCTTCGCCGAGTTCGGCGACAGCAAAGCGCCGGGCGGCGAGAGCCTGGGTGACGCCGTCGAACGCATGCTGGGGTGGTGGACAGAGGCGATGCCGACGGTGCTGGGCAAGTCGGTCGCCGTCGTGCTGCCCGGGTCGATCCTGACGGGGTTCGCGGCCGCGATGCTCGGCATGCGCCTGCCGCGCTGCGTGTCGCTACAGGTTCCGCACGGCGGCGTCGGCGTGCTCGACGTGTTCCAGAACGGATCGCGCATCGCGTGCTGGAACCCGGATGCCGTGCACCCGGACTGAGGCGAAGAACGGTTCTCCTCAGTCCTTCTTCTTCTTCGCGCAGCCGGCGGGCGCGTCACTGGTGCCGCACTTCGGCGTGCAGCCGCCGCTCGGTGCGTCGGAGTCCTTCTTGGCGTCGCTCGAGTAGGAGCTGCCGCGGTAGTCGGTCTCGTAGAAGCCGGAGCCCTTGAAGATGACGCCGGAGCCGGCGCCGATCAGGCGGTCGAGTGCGTTCTTCTTGCACTCGGGGCACTTCCGCAGCTCCTTCGCCGACATGCTCTGGAACTCGTCGAAGCGATGGCCGCAGGCCTTGCAGAGGTACTCGTAGGTGGGCATGGGTCAGTCCTTCTTCGCGGCGCCCGCGACGACGACGCGGCTGTGACGCACGACACGGTCACCGAGCAGGAAGCCGGCCTGGAGAACGCGGACGACCTGTCCCTCGGGCACGCCGGCCGCGGCTTCGACGGAGACCGCCTCGTGCCGCGACGGGTCGAACGGCAGGCCGGCGGCGGGGATCTCCTGGAGGCCGTGGCGCTCGAGGGCACCTGTGAGCAGCGTGCGCACCATCCGGATGCCGTCGATCAGCGACTTCGGGTCGCTGTTGCCGCCGTCGTAGGCCTGCAGCGCCATCGAGAAACTGTCGAGCACGGGCAGCAGCTCCTGGGTCAACCCCTCGAGCACGCGGCGCTTGCCGTCGTCGAGTTCCTGCTTCTGGCGTCGGCGGATGTTCGCCGTGTCGGCGAGCGCGCGCTGCAGCTGCTGTTCGAACTGGTCGCGCTCCTCGCGGAGCCGGGCCACTTCGCGTTCGTGCGCTGGGATCTCCACCGTGGGTTCGCCCTCGGGCGTGTTCGGCTCGACCGGGTCTGGTTGTTCGTCGGTTCGGTTCACGGGGTCTCCCTGTGGCTCACGAGAAGATGTCCTTCACCTTCTCGAAGATCGTCTTCTTGCTCTTCTTGCCTCGCTTGCCGCCGTCCAGTTCGTCGAACCGGTTCAACAGCTCCTCCATTTCGCCGGAGATCTTCTTCGGCACGTTCACCTGCACCTGTACGACGAGATTGCCGCGGCCATAGCCGTCGCTGCGCGGCAGCCCGTGGTTGCGCACGCGCAGCTTCTCGCCGGGCTGCGTGCCGGCCGGAATGGTCATGCTGACCGTTTCGCCGGTGATGGTGGGGATCTCGATCTCGTCCCCGAGCACGGCCTGTCGGAACGAGATGCGCGACTGCATCAGCAGGTCGTCGCCGATCCGTGTGAACACGTCGTGCTCCTTCACGTGGAGCACCACGACGAGGTCGCCCGGCGGGCCGCCGCCTTCGCCCGGCTCGCCCTGCCCGACGATGCGCTCGGTGTGGCCCGACTCGATGCCCGCGGGGACCGTCAGGTTGATCGGCGCGTCCTTCGGCACGGAGCCCCGGCCGCGGCAGTTCGTGCACGGGTCGTCGACGGTCTGACCCTGACCCTCGCAGGCGGGGCAGGTCTGCCGCAGCTGGAAGAAGCCCTGGGAGCGCACGACCTGGCCGTGCCCGCCGCACGTCCCGCAGCGCTTGGGCTTCGTGCCCGGGCGCGCACCCGAACCGGCGCACACGTCGCACCGCTCGGCGCGCCGCAGCTCGATGGTCTTCTTGACGCCGGTTGCGACCTCTTCGAGCGTCAGTTCGAGGTCGACCTTGAGGCTCGTGCCGCGCCGTCCGCGGCCGCGGCGACCGCCGCCGAAGAACTGTTCGAAGAAGCCGCCGCCACCGCCGCCGCCGAACATGTCCCCGAACGCCGCGAAGATGTCCTCTGCGGACGCGAAGCCTTGGCCGCCCTGCGGGCCGTCGACGCCGGCGTGCCCGAACTGGTCGTAGCGGCGGCGCTTCTCGGCGTCGCCGAGGACCGCGTATGCCTCGGCGCCTTCCTTGAAGCGCTGCTCGGCCTCGGTGTTCCCGGGGTTGCGGTCGGGGTGGTTCTCGAGCGCGAGCTTGCGATACGCCTTCCGGATGGTGTCCTCGTCGGCCTTGCGGTCGACGCCGAGCACTTCGTAGTAGTCGCGCTTCTGGGCCATCGCTGGGAACGGAACTCTCGATACCAAGGCGGGGACGACCAACCTATCGGTCGGCGTCCCCGTCGAACTTCGCGCCAACACCTCTCCGCCGAACGGAGCCGCCAATCGCTGGATACGCCCGCGTTGTCGCTCGGCCCGGTCGGCAGGGATCACGCGGATCGTTCGCAGCCGGAACGGCTGCGAGCGACCGCTAGCTCGTGCTGCCGCTGACCGCCTTCTGCTCGTCCTTGATGGAGGTGACCATGGTGTTCGTCGTCAGCATCAGGCCGGCGATGCTCGCCGCGTTCTGCAGCGCGCTGCGCACGACCTTCGTCGGATCGACGATGCCGGCGGCGAACATGTCGACCCATTCGCCGGAGAGGGCGTTGAAGCCCTCGTTGGCCTTCCGGGTCAGGGCCTCGTCGACGACGACGGAGCCGTGTTCGCCCGCGTTCTCCGCGATCTGGCGCATCGGCGCTTCGCACGCGCGCTTCACGATCTCGACGCCGAACTGCTGATCGCCCTTCACCTTCATCGTCTCGAGGGAACGGCTCGCGCGCAGAAGGGCCACGCCGCCGCCGGGGACGATGCCCTCTTCGACCGCTGCGCGGGTCGCATTGAGTGCGTCCTCGATGCGCTGCTTCTTCTGCTTCATGTCGGCTTCGGTCATCGCGCCGGCGCGGATGATCGCGACGCCGCCGCAAAGCTTGGCGAGGCGCTCCTGGAGCTTCTCGCGGTCGTAGTCCGACGTCGTCCGTTCGATCTGCGAACGGATGCTGTCGGCGCGGGCTTCGATCTCCGACTTCTGGCCCTTGCCGCCGATGATCGTCGTGTGGTCCTTGGTCACGCGCACCTTCTGCGCGGTGCCGAGCTGCTCGAGAGTGACGTTCTCGAGTTTGATGCCGAGGTCCTCGCTGATGCACTGACCGCCGGTCAGGGTCGCGAGATCCTGCAGCATGGCCTTGCGGCGGTCGCCGAAGCCGGGCGCCTTGACGGCGCAGACGTTCAGCACGCCCTTGAGGCGGTTCACGACGAGCGCTGCGAGCGCTTCGGACTCGACGTCCTCGGCGATGATCAACAGCGGCTTGCCGCTGCGCGAGACCTGCTCGAGCAGAGGAATCATCTCGCGCACGTTCGAGATCTTCTTCTCGTGCACGAGGATGACGGCGTTCTCGTAGACCGCCTCCATCGTCTTCGGATCGGTGATGAAGTACGGCGACACGTAGCCCTTGTCGAACTGCATGCCGTCGACGTGCTCGAGCTCCGTCGTCGCGCTCTTGCCTTCCTCGACCGTGACGACGCCCTCGGCGCCGACCTTCATCATCGCGTCGGCGAGCAGGTTGCCGATCTCGGCGTCGTTGTTGGCCGAGATCGCGCCGACCTGCGCGATCGCGTCGCGGCTCTTGTTGTCGACCTTCTTCGCCATCGCGGCGAGCTTCTCGGTGACGTGCGCGACGGCGGCGTCGATGCCCGCACGGAGGTGGTTCGGGTCGACACCCGACGTCAGGTAGCGCTGGCCGATCGTGAGGATGGCCTCCGCGAGGACCGTGGCCGTCGTCGTGCCGTCGCCCGCGACGTCGTTCGTCTTGCTGGCGACTTCGCGCACGAGCTTCGCGCCCATGTTCTCGAAGGGATCCTCGAGATCGACTTCCTTCGCGACGGTGACGCCGTCCTTCGTGACCTGCGGGCCGCCGAAGGACTTCTCGATGATGACGTTCTTGCCGGCGGGGCCGAGGGTGACCTTGACCGCGCGCGCGAGCTTCTGGACGCCTTCGACCGCCTTACGACGTGCGGCGTCCTCGTACATGATCTGCTTGCCCATGGATCAGCCCTCCACCCGCGCGAGGATCTCGCTCTCGCGCAGGATCTTGTAGTCCTCGCCGTCGACCTTCACGTCGCTGCCGGCGTACTTGCCGAACAGCACGACGTCGCCCTTCTTCACGTCGGGCTTGATGCGCTTGCCGTCCTTGCCGAGCTTGCCGTCGCCGACAGCGGTGATCTTGCCGCGCTGCGGCTTTTCCTTCGCGGTGTCGGGCAGCAGGATGCCGCCGGCGGTCTTCTCTTCGGCGTCGAGCACTTTCAGCACGACGCGATCGTCCAGGGGTCGCAGGGAAGCCATGTGTGTCTACTCCAGTGGTATGTGGTCAGGTTGGGGTGGTGAGGGGCGGACTCACATCTCGCCGTGGTCGCCCTCGGCCTTCTCGTCGTCCTTCTTCGCGTCGGTGATGACGCAGTCCGTCGTGAGCAGCAGCGTCGCGACCGACACCGCGTTCTGCAGCGCCGAGCGCGTGACGCGGGTCGGGTCGACGACCCCGAACTCGAGCATGTCGCCGTAGGCCTGCGTCAGCGCGTTGAAGCCGAAGGTGGCGCTCTTGTTGGCGAGCACCTTCTTCGCGACGATCGCGCCGTCGACGCCGGCGTTCTCGGCGATCGTGCGGACGGGCTTCTGCGCGACGGCCTTCATCAGTTCGACGCCGAACGCGGCGTCGCCCGAAAGGTCGAGCTTGTCGAGCACATGGCTCGCCTTCAGCAGCGCGGTGCCGCCGCCGGGCAGGATGCCCTCGGCGATCGCGGCGCGGGTCGCGTGCAGAGCGTCCTCGACGAGAGCCTTGCGCTCCTTCATCTCGGTCTCGGTGTGCGCGCCGACGCGCACTTCGGCGATGCCGCCGGTGAGCTTGGCCAGGCGCTCCTGGAGCTTCTCGCGGTCGTAGTCCGAAGTCGTCGCTTCGATCTCGCGGCGGATCTGGTCGCCGCGCGCCTTGATGTCGGCCGCCTTGCCCTTGCCCTCGACGATGGTCGTGTTGTCGCCGTCGATGAGCACCTTCTTGGCGACGCCGAGCTGGCGCAGCTGCACCTTCTCGAGGTCGAGGCCGAGGTCCTTGAAGATCGCCTCGCCGCCGCACAGGATCGCGATGTCCTGCAGCATGGCCTTGCGGCGATCGCCGTAGCCCGGCGCCTTCACCGCGCAGACCTTCAGCACGCCGCGCAGCTTGTTGACCACGAGTGTCGCCAGTGCTTCGCCTTC
>CAZIFB010000020.1:67692-75362 GCA_964538915.1 uncultured candidatus Brocadiaceae bacterium
GTCCTCGGCGATGATCAGCAGCGGCTTGTTGCTGTCCTTCAGTTTCTCGAGAAGAGGCAGCAGCGCGCGAACGTTCGACAGCTTGTCCTCGTGCACGAGGACGTAGCAGTCGCGCAGGTCGACGGTCATGTCCTCGGGATTCGTGACGAAGTGCGGCGACAGGTAGCCGCGGTCGAACTGCATGCCTTCGACGACCTTCACTTCGGTCTCCAGGCCCTTGCCCTCTTCGACCGTGATGACGCCGTCCTGGCCGACCTTCTTCATCGCGTCCGCGATGATCTTGCCGATCTCGGGGTCGTTGTTCGCCGCGATCGCAGCGACCTGCACGATCGCCTTCTGGTCGTTGCCGGGAACGACCTTCTTCATGCGTTGCAGCTCGTCGACGATCGCGTCGGCGGCCTTCCTGATGCCCTTGATGAGCTCGGCGTGGTTGGCGCCGGCCGTCAGGTACTTCATCCCCTCTTCGCAGATCGCCTGGGCGAGCAGCGTCGCGGTCGTCGTGCCGTCACCGGCAGTGTCCGAGGTCTTGCTGGCCGCTTCCTTCACGAGCTTCGCGCCCATGTTCTCGTAGCGGTCCTGGAGCTCGATCTCCTCGGCGACGGTCACACCGTCCTTCGTCACCGTCGGGCCGCCCCAGCCCTTGTCGAGCACTGCGTTGCGACCGCGGGGACCGAGAGTGGAGACGACGGCCTTCGCCAGCTTGGTGACACCGCGCAGCACGGCTTCGCGGGCGTCGTTTTCGAACACGAGTTGTTTGACCATCACAACCTCGGGGAGGAATCTGGGATACTTCGTTGGGGTGGCAGTGCGGGCCACCTCGTCGAGGCGGCTCCGCGGATCCCGGTCGGCGCAACGAAGTCGCTGCGCTCGGCCGAGCGGGCGCGCCGGCAAGCAAACGTGGTGCCGGCTTGGAAGCGAGTCGGATCCTGGTCGAGATGGTGGTGCAAGCGAGGAACTGACACATGGTTGCGGCGCATTCCCGACGTCCCTCGGCACCGTGCGATGGCGGTGTCGCGCGACATTCTGACAGCCGGTCCTCGCGGGTCGTGGAGGCGGCGCGCCATTCTGGCATGAGTGTCTTGGTGCGAGGGATGACCGCACTCTCGGCGCTCGCTGTCGCGCCGGCCGCGCAGGGTCCGGCGGTCGAGTTGCTTTTGCGCAGCGGCTCGACGGTCGTCGTGAGCGACCTTCGGGGGGCGCCGGATCAGGGGCTCGAGGCGCAGTCGAAAGGGCAGCGCATCCGGTTCGCGGCGAGCGAGGTCGTCGTGCTCGCCGGAGTGGCGGCGCGAGCGGTCGATCTGCCGTCCGCCTGGCTGTCGAACGACGAAGTGGTGCGCGGAGCGCTGGCGGGAGGCGACAGCGGGGGCGACCGGTTGCAGGTCGTGTCGCCCGTGCTCGGTCGGATCGACCTTCCCGTCGAACGGCTCGCGGCGTTCGCGCGATCCAGCGAGACGCATCCCCTGGCGCTGCGGCTGCCCGACGGCGTCGGGGAGGCGCTGTTCCGGCGCGCTGCGGTCGGGTTCGACCTCGTCGCGGGCACGTTGCACCAGTTCGGTGAGCAGGGCGTCAAGTTCCAGCCGGACGGCGCCGCGGCGCCGCGATGGTTCGGGTTGTCCGAGTTCGTCGCGCTTCGCATCGCGGACCCCGCGCCGCGAACGACACCGGCGTCCGTCGATCTCGTCACCCGCGCTGCCGATCGCGTGGGCGTCGTCGTGCGGCGGTTCGAGGGCGACCTCGTGAAGTGCGAACGCGACGGCGTCCAGTTCGACGTGCGACTCACGGACGTCGCGTGCCTGTCGTTCGGCGGGCCGGCGATGTTCGCCTCCGACCTGCGACCATCGAACGTCGTCGAGCGCGGCTACGACGGCGACACCGTGCATCCGTGGCAGCGCGACGCGTCTTGCGTCGGCACGCCGATGGTGGCGGCGGGGCGGACTCACGGCAAAGGGCTCGGTGTGCAGGCGGAGAGCCGTTTGTCGTTCGTGGTGCCGGAAGGCGCGGCTCAGTTCCGGACGCTCGTGGCGCTCGACGACTCGTCCGCCGAGCTCGGGGTCGCGGCGGACGTCGACGTGCGGGTGCTCGTCGGCGACACGGTGAAGTTCGAGCACAAGGGACTCACCGCCGGCGTCGTCCGTGACACGGGGCTCGTCGCGGTGCGCGCGGGCGACGTGGTCACGCTCGAGGCCGGGTTCGGGAAGGGCCGCGACATCGGGGACCGCGTCGACTGGCTGTCGCCCATGTTCCTGTTCGCGGGCGGGCGCCGCCCGTGATCGTCGCCGTCGTGGGTGCACTCGCGGCAGCGGCTACGGGCCTGCTCGTCGTGCGTTCGACGCCGCCGCTCGTCCGCGTTGCGGCGTGGTGCGTGCTACTCGCGTTCGCGGCCGCAGTGCTCGCCCCCGACGGCGCCCGTTTCGACGAGGCGTCGCCGCGCATCGCGGACGTCGCCTTGGCGAGCAGCGACGTCGGGAACACCGCGCTCGACGCGGCGGCCATGGCCGGGCCGCGTTCGCAGGATCTTCGTTTGCGATGGAGCCCCGGCGCCCGTGCGGCCGCGGCAACGGGGCCCCTCGGCGCGCTCGCCGTCGTGCCCGAGCAGCCGCTGCCGTTCGATGCCGGCCGACTCGACGTGCGCGCCGCGACGCCGCTGGTCGCCGGTCGTCCGGCATTGTTCGCCGTCGAGCTGCCGGGGCTGACTGCAGGAACGACGGCGGATGTCGTGGTGCGCGGCGCGGCAGGCGACGAAACGCGGCGAACGGTGACGCTCGGCGGGGATCGTGCCGCCGAGTGCGAGATGGTCCCGAACGCTCCGGGGCGCCACGCGATCGAGGTGGCATTCTCGTTCGCCGGGCATCGGGTCGTCGCGCGGGGCGCCTGCGACGTCGTCGACGAACGGCCGCTGCTCGTGATCGATCCGAGCGGCATCGCCGCGGCGGCGCTGCGAGCGCAGGGTGTCGCCGTTCGTGAGAGCGGGGACCTGCCCGCGGACTGGCGAGAAGCGCCGGTGATCGTGCTCGGGCGGTCGTTGCCCGCGGCAGCACAGCAGGCCCTGGTCGCCGGCGTGATCGACGGAACGGGGTTGTTCGTGACCGGGCCCGCATTCGGCGCCACCGACGAGCCGATGCGAGCCCTTTTGCCCGTGCGGCCGTCGCGGGACCAGGAGCGTCCGGCGCGCGACGGGGAAGGCCGTGGCGGGGCCGACGCGCCGCCGCCGGTGCAGCGAGCCGAACCGACGCCGCCGTCGCCGCCGGATCGGCCGCCCACCGGCGAGACCGGTGCCGCCGACCGGATCGGCGCGGAACCGATCGAAGTCGACAAGCGGGCGATCGCGATGGTGCTCGTGGTGGACCGCTCGGGCAGCATGGGCAACGAAGTCGCGAGCGGGCGCACGAAGATGAGCTATGCGAAGACGAGCGCGCTCCGCACGGCACTCGCCCTCGGGCCCGGCGACTCGGTGGCGATCGTGACGTTCGGCGACAAGGGCAGGGGGCGCGTGGAGCTGCCGTTGACCGACGCGACGGACCTCGTCGGCGTGCGGGCCGGCATCGACAAGCTCGCGCACACTCCGGAGCGCACGTTTCTGCTCGGCGGTCTGCGCGCGGCCGAGGACCTGCTGCGCGAGAGCCGGGCTTCGGTGAAACACGTCGTCGTGATCACTGACGGCGAGTTCGACGTCGACGAGTCGTTGCCGCTGCAGGAACTCGCGCGTCACATGCGCGAGCAGACGAAGGCGACCGTGTCCGTGATCTCGATCATCGACCCGTTCACCGGGCAGTCCTTCAAGCGCGAAGCCGAAGTGCTCACCCGCATCGGCGGTGGCCAGTTCCTTCCGATCGACGACCCCGCCGTCGTGCCCGTTTTCGTGAGTGCCGAGGTCACGCGTGCGCTCGAACGCGTCGGGCGGCAGCCGAAGAACGACGGGGCGCAGGATGCGACACAGGCGCCGTCGCCGCACCCGCCGGTCGACCCGGATCCGACTCCGGACGCGCAGCCGAAGGCCCCCGGCCTCCTGCCGGTGCGGGCGGTGGCTGCGTCGCCGTTGCTCGTGCCGCTGCCGGATCCCGAGCCATGGCCGTCGCTGGCCGCCGCGGTGGCGGGGGAGGCGAGGCTCGATGCGAGCGTGCTGCTCGTCGCGGGCCCGGTCGGGTGGCCGCTGCTCGCGTTCGGCAACCGCGGCCTCGGGCGCGTCGCGGCGTTCGCCGCGGATCTGTTCGGCGCGGCCGCCGCCGATTTCCGTCGCGACCCTGCGTTCCCGGCGCGCTTGTCGCGGTGGATCGCGGCGGTGCGGCCCCCGCAGACCGCGTGGGCACCGATGCTCATCGCGACGGACGTCGTCGTGGACCCGAAGGCGCCCGACGCGCGCGACGCGGCGTGGCTGCGCGGACTCGCGGGCACCGAACCCGTGGTCGGGCCCGCGGCGCCGGCGCCCCGGATCGTGCGGCACGAGGTTCCGCGCGCGCCTGCGTTCGCAGGATGGCTGCTGCTCGCCATCGTGGCCCTCGCAACGTGCGAACGCCTCGTGCTGACGTGGCGGTTCCGGCGCGGCGCGGCGTGAGCGCCGGCGATGCGTGTCAGCGCGCGGCCTCTAGGCACGCGACCGCCTCGACGTGGCTCGTCATCGGGAACATGTCGACGCCGGTGATCGAACGCGCCGTGAAGCCCGCGGCGTGCAGTTCGCGCAGATCGCGCTGCAGAGTGTCCGGGTCGCACGAGACGTAGGCGATGCGCCGCGGCCGCAGTGCCGCGAGTTCGCGCACCACGCCCGGTGCGAGCCCGTCGCGCGGCGGATCCATGGCGACGAGCGTGGGGCGCGCGGTTCGCCCCGCGCGGCATCCGGCCAGCCAGGCGTCGGCGTCGTCGCTGCGGAAGTGAACATTCGTGATGCGGTTGGCGGTCGCGGCGGCGATCGCGTCCTGGATCGACTCGCGGTTGCGTTCGACGCCGAACGCGCTGCGGGCGCGCCGTGCGAGCGGGAGGGTCAGCAGCCCGCCGCCGCAGTAGAGGTCCGCGACGACGTCGTCCTTGCCCGGAGCCAGCCACTGTTCGGCGAGTCGCACGAGATGTGCGGCGCCTTGCGGCGAGGTCTGGAAGAACGCGGTCGGCGACACGAGGTAGCGCACGTCGCCGATGTGCTCTTCGATGCGCTGTGGTCCCGACACGATCGCCGTGCGCGGGCCGAGCAGTTGCGAGAACTCACCGGCGTTCGCGTTGACGCTGATCGTCGTCGCGCCGGCGCGGTGGAGGCGCCCGAGGATCCGATGCAGGTCGGGCACCAACGGCTGTCGCGCGACGATCACCAGGTGGGCCTGGCCCGCGGTCGTGGTGCGCACGAGCACGGAGCGCAGGAGGTCGTTCGGCGCGAAGTCGGGGTCCCATGCGCCGTGCGGCAGCTCGCACAACGCGTCGATCGCTTCGGTCGCGATGTCCCACGCGAGCGGATCGCTCGCCGGGCACTCGTGCACCGCTTCGAGTTCGGGACTGCGCAGCCGGTGGAAGCAGCCTTCGAGTCCGCCGTCGCGCGTGTTGCGCAGATGCAGCACGACCTTGTGCCGATGGCCGTGCGGGGGCACGGCCGGAATCGTCGGGCGCACGTCGATCGTCGCGTCGCCGATCGCGAACTTCGCGGCGCGCGCGAGCCGCGCCTGCTTGTCGCCGAGCTGCGCGGCGTAGTGGCGATGGCGGCGGTGGCAGCCTCCGCACGCGAGGAAGTGTGCGCAACCGGGCTCGGCGCGGTCGGGCGACGCTTCGATCACCTCGAGCAGCTCGGCGCGTCCGAACTTCCGGGCCGCGGACGTCATGCGGACCCGGGCCCGTTCGCCCGGCAGGACGCCGGGAACGAGTACGACGTAGCCGCCGACGTGCGCGATGCCGTCGGGGCCGTCACCGAGTGCGTCGACGGTCACTTCGAGTTCGTCGCCGCGTGCGACCGGGATGGATCGGGAGTCCTTCATCGAGGCGCCGCCTTCTGCACCCGATCGCGCCACTCGGCCTCGATCGTCCGCACCCGGTCCGGCGTGAGCGGCGTCGCGCGGGGATGCACGACCTCGTGGCGTTCGCCCGGTGCGCCTTCGATCGTCACGTTCGGCGCGAAGGCGTCGCGGTACTCGAGCGGGATGGAACGTTCGTGGGCCATGAAGCGGATGCGATCGCAGAACGCCGCGAACTCGGCGATCTCCGCCGCCGTGAGTGCCTCGGGGTTCGTGCGAGCGAACATCGTCAGCACGAGGTCCACGCCCCAGGTCCGCTCGGGCGCCGTTTCGGCGCCGACGCCGAATGCAGTCGCGATCTCGGGGCGCGACGCGATGCCGTCGCCGTCGCGGTCGGCTTGCTGCAGCGCTCCGACCGCTGCGGCCGCGGGAAACAGCGCCTGCTTCGCCCGGATCGGCCAGCGGGCCGTGACCCAGTCGTTGAGTCCGTGGGCGTCGAGGATCGCGACGTCGGGCAGCGCCCACGCGATGTAGCCGGCGCTCGCGACGTCGTGCACCGGGATGTCGTCCGTCGTCGCCGCCGTGCGATGGCGCGCCGGCGACGCGCTCCGCATTCCCGCGAGCGACGTCGCGTGCTGCGAACAGCGCAGGCAGACGAACTGCGTCTGCAGCCACGCCTGGTGCCGGTCGTAGACGCGGACGATCGGGCGGAGCCACTCCGGCGCGTGCCGCGACATGGCGTCGTAGCGCGGCGGCGGATACTCGACCACCGTCGCGAGGTGCCACCAGCCGAACGTCGACGCCGCGCCGAGCGTCAACACCGCGGCGAACCCGAGGCTCTCACCGCGGCCGCAGCGCAGCGCCATCGCGGCGGTCGCCAGCGTCGAGAGCGGCACCAGATGGCTGAAGATGCGGTACTCGAAGTGGTCGCCGCCGACGGCGAGTGTGTAGTACGCCACCGTCGCGATCGTCGTCGTGACCGCCGCGACCGCGGGCACGTTCGCCGCGAGCGCCCGCAGGGCGGTGTGTCGCGCGACGACGCCGATCCACAGGGCGACGAGCGGCGCGATCGTCCACGTTCCGTGTTCGACGACGAAACAGAAGAAGTAGCGCCAGCCTGCGTCGGGCCAGGGGGCGCCGACCTTCGCGTAGTACGTGTTCGGCAGCCAGGCGCCGTAGAAGGCCCGCCGCCAGACCACGTGCGCGACCACCGTCAGCAGCGGGGCGGTGCCGAGAGCCGTCGCGCGCCACGAGCGTTCGCGGGTCAGTGCCGCGACCGCCGCCGCCGCGCCCGTCGCCGCGACGACGAGCAGGCCGTCGGGCCTCGTGAGCGCCGCGGTCGCGGCGCACGCGCTCCAGCCCGCGAGCCAGCGCGTCGTCCGCTCCGGCCCGGACCGGAAGGCGCCGAGCGTCCACGCGACGATCGCGCAGTCGAACAGCGCGGTTTCGAGACCGCTCGAGAGCCACTGCAGGAAGGTGCGGTTCCCGACGACGACGGCGACGGTCACGAGCGCGAGAGTGTCGGATGCGCGAGCGCCGTCGCGTCGGACGAGTCGGAACGCCGAGCGCGCCACGACGGCGAGCATCAACAGGCCGATCACGATCGAGAGCGGGTTCGCAGCGTCGGGCGGTTCCACCCCGGTCGCGGCCCAGACGATCCACAGGAGAATCGCCCAGAGGAAGCACGAGTAGCCTTCCACGGGCAGGAACGGCGCCTTGTTCCACACGAGGCCGGCGCCGTCGTGC